>NZ_JAOWGM010000028.1:163754-470985 GCF_030333125.1 Citrobacter sp. CK206 | reverse complement strand
GCATTATAGGGAGTTATTCCGGCCTGACAAGGGGAAATTTAAAATTATTTTCCGACTGCTTTCTTTTTAAGCAAAACCACTATTAACATGCCATAAAATAAGCAATTTGCCGTTTTTACAACCTTAATCACACTTCCTGATGGCATACTAATGAATAAGAAAAGAGAAAGGACAAACATTTATGCCTTTAAGCGCACAACAGTTAGCTGCACAGAAAAATCTTTCCTACGTTCTGGCTGAGAAGCTGGCGCAGCGAATCTTAAAGGGTGAATACGCGCCCGGCACCATTCTTCCCGGAGAAATCGAACTGGGCGAGCAATTTGGCGTGAGTCGCACGGCGGTACGTGAGGCAGTGAAGACGCTAACAGCAAAAGGCATGGTGTTGCCCCGTCCTCGTATTGGTACGCGGGTTATGCCGCAGGCAAACTGGAACTTCCTCGATCAGGAACTGCTCACCTGGTGGATGACAGAAGAAAACTTCCATCAGGTTATTAATCATTTTCTGGTGATGCGTATCAGTCTCGAACCGCAGGCATGTTCATTGGCGGCAACGATCGGATCAGCGGAACAGAAAGCGCATCTGAATACCTTAATGGAAGAGATGGTGGCGTTGAAGAAGAACTTCAGACGCGAACGCTGGATTGAAGTCGATATGGCGTGGCATGAGCATATTTATGAAATGAGCGCGAATCCGTTCTTAATCTCTTTTGCCTCGCTGTTCCATTCGGTCTATCACACCTACTTCACCTCTATTACCTATAACGATGTGGTGAAGCTGGATTTACACCAGGCTATTGTAGATGCCATAGCCGACAGTGATGGCGATCGCGCCTTTAAAGCGTGCCAGGCATTGTTGATAGCGCCGAACGAACAACCGGACAAGTAACGGGATACCGAATGTCAGAGAAAAAAGCGCGCAGTATGGCCGGGTTGCCGTGGATAGCGGCTATGGCTTTTTTTATGCAGGCGCTGGATGCTACCATTCTTAATACCGCTCTACCCGCTATCGCGCACAGCCTCAACCGTTCTCCTCTTGCCATGCAGTCCGCTATTATCAGTTATACCCTGACGGTCGCGATGCTGATTCCGGTAAGCGGATGGCTGGCCGATCGCTTTGGCACCCGTCGCGTCTTTATTATTGCCGTCAGTCTGTTTACGCTCGGCTCGCTGGCATGCGCGCTTTCTGGCTCATTAGCTGAATTGGTTGTCTTCCGCGTGGTGCAGGGGATCGGCGGCGCAATGATGATGCCGGTCGCCCGTCTGGCATTATTACGCGCTTACCCCCGAAGTGAACTGCTTCCGGTTCTGAATTTCGTGACGATGCCAGGCCTGGTCGGCCCCATCCTCGGCCCGGTATTGGGGGGCATACTGGTGACATG
The DNA here is from genome assembly GCF_030333125.1 of Citrobacter sp. CK206. NCBI lineage: Bacteria > Pseudomonadati > Pseudomonadota > Gammaproteobacteria > Enterobacterales > Enterobacteriaceae > Citrobacter > Citrobacter sp. CK206. Next base: position 469,606 of record NZ_JAOWGM010000028.1, on the reverse strand, counting down.
GGCAAGCTGGCACTGGATCTTCCTGATTAATATTCCCATTGGCATTGTCGGTATCCTGTATGCCCGTAAGTACATGCCAAACTTCACCACGCCGCGACGCCGTTTCGACATGACCGGCTTCTTCCTCTTTGGTTTGAGTCTGGTGCTGTTCTCCAGCGGAATGGAGCTTTTCGGCGAGAAGATCGTCGCAACCTGGATAGCATTAACCATTATTCTGAGCAGTATCGTGCTGCTGCTGGCCTATATTCGCCATGCGCGTCGACACCCAACGCCGTTGATTTCACTTTCGCTGTTCAGAACGCGCACGTTCTCCGTTGGGATAGCAGGAAACCTCGCCACGCGTCTGGGAACGGGATGCGTTCCCTTCCTGATGCCGCTGATGATACAGGTAGGATTTGGATACCCGGCGCTGATAGCCGGCTGCATGATGGCCCCGACGGCGCTGGGTTCTATTCTGGCGAAATCAGCGGTCACTCAGGTGCTGCGCAAACTGGGGTACAAGACGACGCTGGTCGGCATTACGGTATTTATTGGCCTGATGATTGCGCAGTTCTCTTTGCAATCCCCCGCCATGCCGGTATGGATGTTGATTCTGCCGCTGTTTGTTCTGGGTATGGCGATGTCCACGCAGTTTACCGCCATGAACACCATCACCCTTGCGGACCTGACCGATGATAACGCCAGCAGCGGCAACAGTCTGCTGGCCGTCACGCAGCAGCTTTCCATCAGTTTAGGGGTAGCGATCAGCGCTGCCGTATTGCGTCTCTATGAAGGGATTGAGGGAACCAATACGGTTGAACAGTTCCACTATACCTTTATTACGATGGGCGCTATTACGGTGGTATCCGCGCTGATGTTCATGTTGCTGAAAGCCAAAGATGGCCGCAATCTGATCAAAGAACGGCACAAACCTAAACCGACCCCCGCGCCATCAGAACAGGAGTAAGTTGCAAACGCTGCTGTTGTAGCGTGGGTTGTGCCATACGGTGAATCAACACGTCGATGGCCAACTCACCCAGTTCATCTTTCGGTTGATGAATCGTCGTCAGCGGCGGCGTCATGTAGCGCGCCAGTTCAATATCATCATAGCCAATCACCGCCATATCCTGCGGGATGCGCAACCCTGCCTGATAAAGCGCCTGATACGCACCGACTGCCATTGCATCATTGCCGGCAAATACCGCCTGTGGGCGTTGTTTATGGGACAGCAGCATTTGCATGGTTTCAAATCCGCCGCCAAACTCGAAATCTCCTGTGATCTCATACCCTTCAGGAATTTCCAGCCCCGCGCGTTTCATCGCCTCCCGATACCCTTCCAGCCGCAAACGCGCGGGCGTTTTATCCAGTGGGCCGGTAATGCAGGCTATTCGGGTAAAACCTTTATCAATCAGGTATTGCGTCGCTAAATCGCCGCCCAGAAGGGAGTTGTCCTGGATCAGATCGCAATCCCCTTCGTCATCAAAGGGCGACCAGTCCATCATCACAGTAGGAATAGAGGGATAACGCTGCATGATCTCCCGGGAGGGTTGATGCGTCTCCGTACAGAGCAGCAATAAGCCATCGACCCGCTTTTGCATCAACGTTTCCAGATTGCGGTTCATTCGCTGCTCATCGCCTTCGGTATTACACAATACCAGGCTGTAGCCCCGCTCGAAGCAGCTACGTTCAACGCCGCGCACCAGTTCTGAATAAAAAGGATTGGTACTGGCGGTGATCAGCATGCCGATTGTGCGGGTCTGATTTAATTTCAGGCTACGCGCCAACGCTGAAGGCGCGTAGTTTAACTCTTTAATCGCCGCTTCCACTTTCCCGGTGATAGCTTCACTGACAAAGCGATCTTTATTAATAACGTGCGAAACAGTTGAAGTGGAAACGCCCGCCAGACGGGCAACATCCTTCATTGTAGCCAAACGTTACCTCTGCTGACCTAAAAACGCCTCTATCTCTTCACGCCACGGAACAGAAGGTTGCGCACCTTTGCGTGTCACCGCAATCGCAGCAGCGGCATGGGCAAAGCGAATGGCCTCCGGCAGCGGCGTCTCTTCCAGTAAGGCGGTAACTAACGCACCATTAAAAGTATCCCCGGCGGCTATCGTATCAACGGCGTTCACTTTAAACCCCGGCACACGACGACCTTCGCCCTTCACGCTGGCCCACACGCCGCGGCTGCCTAACGTAATCAGTACGGTATGAATGCCTTTATCATGCAGCACCTGCGCTGCTTTAGCGGCATCTTCATCACTTTCGACGCGAATTCCCGTGAGCTTTTCCGCTTCGGTTTCATTTGGCGTAATGATGTCCACCAGCGCCAGCAGCTCATCAGACAGTTCACGCGCCGGAGCCGGGTTAAGCGCAACGGTAGTGTTGTTCTGATGCGCAATTTTTGCCGCCGCCAGCACACTTTCAATCGGCGACTCGAGCTGCATCAATAGCGCAGAAGCCCCGGCGATACGCTCGCGTTGCGCTTCCACCAGCGCAGGCGACAATGCGGCATTGGCGCCAGCATGAATGCCGATGACATTTTCCCCTTCGCCATTAACAAAAATCAGCGCGACTCCGGTAGATTCCCCGTTAATCACGCTGACCGGAACAATATCAATGTTATCGCTGGCTAACTGTTTACGCACGCTCTCGCCAATATCGTCATCGCCAGTACAGGCAATAAACGCGATATTTGCGCCGCTGCGCCCTGCGGCCACCGCCTGATTCGCGCCTTTACCGCCGAATGCCACCTGATATTGGGTGCCCGTTACGGTTTCGCCTGGCGCAGGAAAAGATTCGAGGTTGAGGATGTGATCGGCATTAATACTGCCAAGGACGACAAGGTTGCCTGCGGTTTTCATGTTCGGGATGTCCAGTAAAGTGCGCCACCGGGTTAGGGTGGCGCGTGCCCTGCTTTTCTTTTTACGCTTTCATCTTCAAACAACTCTCTGAGGATGGCGTATTTATGTCGCCATCAGACCGCGAACGGCCTGAGCCGTTATTACTGCTTGATGACAAGTTTCAGGTCAACCGGATATTTGGCCTGAACTTTCTCGCCTTTCAGTACTTTATCAGCGGTTTCAACGCCTTTAGCGCCAATCTGATCCGGCAACTGAGCGATAGTCGCAGCCAGTTTGCCATCATTTACCGCCTTCTCGCCATCCGGCGTACCATCAAATCCAACCACCATCACATCAGATTTACCTGCGGTTTGCAGAGCGCGCAGCGCACCCAGCGCCATTTCGTCGTTCTGTGCGAATACCGCCTGCACATCAGGATGCGCAGTCAGCAGGTTCTGCATGACGTTCAGACCTTTGGTGCGGTCAAAGTCAGCAGGCTGGCTGGCCAGTACATTAAATTTGTGTGCCGCAACGGCCTGCTGGAAGCCTTCGCCACGCTCACGCGCTGCGGATGTTCCGGCGATGCCTTGCAGTTCAATCACTTTCGCGCCTTCACCTGCTTTCTTCGCGATGTAATCACCGGCGATTTTGCCGCCCAGCACGTTATCGGAAGCAATGTGGCTGACAACGTCGCCTTTGGTTGCCTGGCGATCAAGGGTGATAACCGGAATATTCGCCTGGTTAGCCATCTTAACCGCGTTGCCTACCGCGTCGGAATCGGTTGGGTTGATCAGCAGAATTTTAGTGCCGCGAACGGTTAAATCCTGAACGTTAGCCAGCTCTTTCGCCGGGTTGTTCTGGGAGTCCAGCACGACCAGGTTATAGCCCAGTTTATCCGCTTCTTTCTGCGCCCCCTCTTTCAGGGTGACAAAGAACGGGTTGTTGAGCGTGGAGATCACCAGAGCAATGGTGTCTTTCGCCATCGCATTCGCGCTCACGGTGGCGCTCAGCGCAACAGCAGAAACCAGGGTAGCCAGTTTTTTCATGTTCATATTTAAGATGTCCTGTAGTCGTTGTTACTGCTTTTTGTTGTCTACCAGTACCGCCAGCAAAATCACCACCGCTTTGACGATCATCTGGTAATAGGAGGAAACACCTAACAAATTCAAACCATTATTAAGGAAACCGAGAATCAATGCGCCGATCAATGTCCCAACAATGCGCCCTTTACCGCCCGCCAGGCTGGTGCCGCCTAACACGACCGCTGCGATGGCATCCAGCTCATAACCCGTACCCGCCGTTGGCTGCGCGGAGGAGAGACGAGCCACTTCGATGATGCCCGCCAGCGAGGCCAGCAGACCACAAAGCGAATAGACGATGATTTTGACTTTACTGACGCTGATACCCGACAGACGCGTTGCCGCTTCGTTGCCGCCCAGCGCATAGATATAGCGGCCCAGGCGAGTATGATGCAGCATGTACCACGCCGCCAGGAAGACGATGCCCATAATCCAGACCGGCGTCGGAACGCCCAGCGGGCGGCCAATCCCGAACCAGCCGAAGAGGTCGGCGTTATCCGTAAAGCCGGTATTCACCGGGCTTCCGTTGGTGTACACCATCGTGACGCCGCGCAGCAGAAGCATCATTACCAGCGTGGCGATAAACGCCTGCACGCGACCTTTCGCCACGATCACGCCGGTCACCGCGCCAATGGCGGCACCTAACGCCAGCGCCGCCGCAACGGCCACCAGCGCATTCACTTCAATCCCTACAATTGAAGCGGCAACCGCGCCGGTAAGCGCTAGCAGGGAACCAACGGACAGATCGATGCCTGACGTCAGGATAACCAGCGTCATCCCAACGGCCATGATGGCGTTGACGGACGTTTGCTGGAGAATGTTAAACAGGTTATTAACGGTAAAAAAGTTGGGACTCATGGTAGAAACAATCGCGATCAGCACCAGCAGAGCGATGAGCGATTTCTGCTCCATCAGCCACGCTTTAGTGAAATAACGGCGACCAGAAACAGCCTGGATAGTCATCTTTTTTACTCCTGATTCACGCGATTAAGCTTGCCCACAGCGGCAGCCATTAACACTTCCTGGGTGGCCTGCTCGCGAGTGAATTCACCGCCGAGATGCCCTTCATGCATGACGATAATGCGATCGCTCATACCCAATACTTCTGGCATCTCAGATGAGACCAGAATGATGCTCAGGCCATCGGCCTTAAACTGGTTGATAAGCTGATAAATTTCTTTTTTCGCGCCAACGTCCACACCGCGGGTTGGCTCATCGAGGATCAGCACTTTGGGGCGGGTCATCAGTCCACGCGCAATGGCGACTTTCTGCTGATTGCCGCCAGAGAGCAACCCGATAGCCTGCTCCATCGACGGCGTTTTCACATTGAACAGACGGATAAAGTCACTCACCGCCTGCTGTTCATCTTTATGTTTCAGGTTGCCGCCAGCGCGGCTGAAATAACGCAGCGCGGTGAGCGACATATTCTCTTTTACCGACATGCCGAGCACTAAGCCGTCACGTTTACGGTCTTCAGAGATATAAACAATACCGTTAGCCAGGCCATCCTGCGGTGAACGGGTAATCACTTCATGCCCGTCGAGCGTGACGTAACCGCTGGTGCGCGGCAGCGCGCCGTACAGCACTTTCATCAGTTCCGTACGCCCGGCGCCCATCAAACCGGAGATCCCCAGAATTTCCCCTTTGCGCAGAGTAAAGGAGACATTATTAACGCCGGGACCGCACAGGTTATCGACTTTCAGGCGTACCTCGCCTGGCCCTTTATCCAGACGCGGGTACTGATCTTCAAGCTTACGTCCTACCATCATTTCAATCAGCGAATCTTCGGTCAGCGATGCCACTTCACGTTCGGCAATAAACTGCCCGTCGCGGAAAACCGTCACGTCATCGCAAATCTCGAAGATCTCTTTCATGCGGTGGGAGATATAGACAATGCCGCGTCCCTGCGATTTCAACTCGCGGATGACGCGGAACAACGATTCCGTTTCGGTATCAGTGAGCGCATCCGTGGGTTCATCCATAATGATGACTCGGGATTCGAAGCTCAGTACCTTGGCGATTTCGACCATCTGCTGATCGCCGATAGAGAGTTCGCCCACCAGCCTGTCGCTTTTGAAGCGCAGGTTGAGTCTGGCAAGCAGAACATCCGCTTCGGCATACATCTTTTTCCAGTCGATTTTGCCAAAGCGATTTACAAACTCACGCCCCAGAAAGATATTCTCGGCAATCGTGAGCTGTGGGATCAGGTTCAGTTCCTGGTGAATGATGCCGATCCCGGCTTCCTGCGAGGATTTTGGGCCATTGAAGGTCGTTTCTTTACCCAGCCACAATAACGATCCCGCATCACGGGTATAGATACCGGTCAGGACTTTCATCATGGTGGATTTGCCCGCGCCATTTTCGCCCACCAGCGCCATTACGCGGCCTGGATAGACATTTAACGCGGCGCCAGATAGCGCTTTCACGCCCGGGAACGCTTTATCGATCCCTTTGAGTTGCAGTAATGCGTCCATGATGGCCTCAGAACGTGACGCCGGCACAGAGAATAATATTCGCATACGGGGAGCACTCCCCGCTGCGAATCACCGCCTGACTGTCTGCGGTTAGTTTTTTAAAATGTTCATGCGTGGTGTAACGAATTTCTATGGTGTTTCCCTGGTGTTGTTGCAGTTGCTCAATATGGCTGAGCAACGTTTCGTGGAGTTGCGGATTATGTTCTTTGATTTCCGTCGCGAGAATAGCCGCCTCAACCTGCATTTCATGGGTAACGACATCCAGTACCTGCATAAAAGAAGGTACGCCCTGGGTTAACGCCATATCGATACGCGTTGTACTGGATGGAACAGGTAAACCTGCGTCACACACTACCAGCGTATCAGTATGCCCCAGACGGGAGATGACCGATGAAATATCAGAATTAAGTACCGCGCCTTTCTTCATTTTCTTTCCCCACTAGCGAAACGTTTCGCTGGTAATAAGTTTACTCCCGGAAGTGAGCAGAAAACCATCATGACGTAACGGAATTGTGATCGGGGTCGAAACGTTTCGCTAAGTGAAATGCGACGGGGATAATTGCCGGGCGGCGCTACGCCGCCCGGCATTTTAAAAGGCTTAAATCTCGACCTGCGTTCCCAGTTCGATAACCCGGTTCGGCGGGATTTCAAACTGATCCGGCGCACGCAACGCATTACGCTGCAACAGCAGATAGAGCTTGCCGCGTAAACGCAAATACCACGGGCGTTTGCCGAGGATCAGCGATTCATGCGACATAAAGAAAGAGGTTTCCATCATCCGGCAGCTCAGCCCTTCCAGCCCGCAGCGGTGGAACACTTCCTCAACGTTCGGCGTTTCGCGCCAACCGTAGCTGGCCACCACGCGCCAGAAGGTTGGCGACAGTTGCTCAATCTGCACCCGGCGAACATTGTGTACGTATGGCGCGTCTTCCGTGCGTAGCGTCAGCAGAATCACGCGTTCATGCAGCACCTTGTTATGCTTGAGGTTATGCAGCAACGCAAACGGAATGACGTTCAGCGCGCGGGACATATACACCGCCGTACCGGGGACGCGTACCGGAGGCGATTTCTCCAGCGAGGCGATCAGGGCTTCCAGGGAGTTACCGTGCTCATGCATACGACGCAGCAGACGGAAACGCTCGCTCTTCCAGGTCGTCATAATGATGAACATCACGATCCCCAGCGTCAGCGGCAACCAGCCGCCCGACAGCAGCTTGTCGAGGTTTGCCGAGAACAGAGGAACATCAACGCACAGGAACGCCACCAGGATCAGCGCGACAAAATACTTATTCCAGTGCCAGTTTTTACGCGCCACGGTGGTAGAAAGAATCGAGGTCAGCACCATCGTACCGGTAACGGCAATACCGTATGCCGCCGCCAGGTTGCTGGAACGCTCAAAGCTGACAATAACAATAACCACCGCAAAATAGAGCATCCAGTTCACGAACGGAATATAGATCTGCCCGGACTCCATTTCGGAGGTGTGGATAATGCGCATGGGCGACAAATATCCCAGCCGCACCGCCTGGCGCGTCAGCGAGAAGACGCCGGAAATCACCGCCTGAGAGGCGATAACCGTCGCCAGCGCGGCAAGAATCAGCAGCGGGATCAGCGCCCACTCCGGCGCCAGCAGGAAAAACGGGTTCTTAATCGCTTCCGGGTGTTTGAGCAGCAATGCACCCTGACCAAAGTAGTTTAACGTTAATGAAGGAAGAACAACCGAGAACCAGGCCAGACGAATCGGCAGCTTGCCGAAATGCCCCATATCCGCATACAGCGCCTCAACTCCGGTGATCGAAAGCACCACGGCGCCCAGCGCAATAAACGACACCGTTTTGTACTCAAGGAAGAACTTCGCCGCCCACATGGGATTGAGGGCATGAAGCACATCCGGGTTAGCGATGATACTGCGCAGGCCGAGTCCAGCCAGAATCAAAAACCACGTCAGCATAATCGGCGCAAACAGCTTACCGACCATCCCCGTCCCGTGTTTCTGAATCATAAACAGCAGAGTAAGCACAATAATAGAAAGCGGGACGACCCAGGTATCCAGTTCCGGCGCCACAATTTCCAGACCTTCAATAGCCGACATGACTGATATCGCGGGTGTAATCACCACTTCACCGTAGAAGAAGCTACCGCCAATTAACCCCATAATGACCAGCGTGGACGTCATTCTCGCCGATGTATTACGCCCGGCTAGCGACATTAAGGTCAGAATCCCGCCCTCACCGGCGTTATCTGCGCGCATGACAAAAGTCAGATACTTGATAGAAACAACAAAGATCAGCAGCCAGAAAATCAGCGACAGAAAGCCAAATACGGCATCACGTTCAACACCAAAACCAAACTGACCGGACAAGCATTCACGAAGTGTATAAAGTGGGCTGGTACCAATATCACCATAGACAACCCCAATCGCTGCGAGAGTGATCGCAGACAATGATTGTTTATTATCAGTGCTCATAGACTCGTCTTTCGTTTATACATGGCATCTTTCAAACGACAAGGCTCCCGGGGATCCACTCCTTTGCCACCTTGATGCAGTTTGAATGATTTAGTGTATATATATGAAATGTGTGCGTAGTCCCTTGGCCCACAAAAAAGGCGCACAGTATGCACGATTAATCGCAAAATCGTACCCCTAATCGACGTCAGATTAACCTGGCGCAAAGAAAAAGAAACGATGCTTCAGTCTATTATTGCTTCGTGGCGAAACGTCTATACTCGCTGTTAACATGATACATCTGGCGGAAGGACGCCACCTTATTATGGCTCACCCACATTTATTAGCGGAAAGAATTTCCCGTCTGAGCAGCGCCCTGGAAAAGGGACTTTATGAACGTAGCCACGCCATTCGCCTTTGCCTGCTGGCAGCGTTGAGCGGTGAGAGCGTCTTTTTACTTGGACCGCCAGGCATTGCCAAAAGCCTGATAGCCCGTCGTCTGAAGTTCGCCTTTCAGCACGCCCGCGCCTTTGAGTATCTGATGACGCGTTTTTCCACGCCAGAGGAGGTTTTTGGTCCTCTCTCCATTCAGGCACTAAAAGATGAAGGTCGCTATGAGCGCCTGACCACGGGTTATCTTCCTGAAGCGGAAATCGTCTTTCTGGATGAGATCTGGAAAGCGGGTCCGGCAATCCTGAACACTCTGCTGACCGCCATTAACGAACGCCATTTCCGTAACGGCGCGCACGAAGAAAAAATTCCGATGCGCCTGCTGGTGGCGGCCTCAAACGAGCTTCCCGAAGCAGACAGCAGTCTGGAGGCGTTATACGACCGTATGCTCATTCGTCTGTGGCTGGATAAAGTACAGGATAAGGCGAATTTCCGCTCCATGCTGGTAAGCCAGCAGGACGAAAGCGACAACCCGGTGCCAGCCTCATTACAGGTGACTGATGAAGAGTATTATCAGTGGCAGAAGGATATTTCCGCCATTACGCTGCCCGATCATGTATTTGAACTGATTTTCACGCTGCGCCAGCAGCTTGATGCGCTGCCGGACGCCCCCTATGTTTCCGACCGTCGCTGGAAAAAAGCCATTCGTCTGTTACAGGCCAGCGCGTTCTTTAGCGGACGCGACGCCGTTGCGCCAATCGATCTTATCCTGCTGAAAGATTGCCTGTGGTATGACGCGCAAAGCCTGAATCTGATGCAGCAACAGCTTGAAATATTGATGACCGGGCACGCCTGGCAGCAACAGGCAATGCTGACGCGCCTCGGCGGCATTGTGCAACGTCGCCTCCAGTTGCAACAGCAACAAAGCGATAAAACAGCCTTTACCGTTGTTCGTCAGGGTGGAATGTTCAGCCGCCGTCCCCATTACGATCTGCCGCCAGAGGCGAGCGCGCCAGTGCTAACCTTGCTTTTGCAACAACCGCTTAAACTGCATGATATGGAAGTCATTCATATCGCTTTTGAACGCAGCGCCCTTGAGCAGTGGCTGGCAAAAGGCGGAGAGATCCGCGGCAAACTCAACGGGATCGGTTTTGCCCAGACGCTGAATATGGAAGTTGATAGCGCTCAGCATCTGGTGGTGCGCGACGTCAGCCTACAGGGCAGCCGTCTGGCGCTACCGGGCAGTTCAGAAGAGGGAATGCCCGGCGAAATCAAACAGCAGCTTGAGGCGCTGGACAGCGAATGGCACCAGCAACACAGCCGGTTCAGCGAACAGCAAAAATGTCTGTTTATCCATAGCGACTGGTTAGGTCGTATTGAAGCCAGCCTACAGGATGTTGGTGCGCAGATCCGCCAGGCGCAGCAATGCTGACACTGGACACGCTGAATGTCATGCTGGCGGTCAGTGAAGAGGGGATTATCGAAGAGATTATCCTCACTTTGCTGGCCTCCCCGCAGCTGGCTATCTTCTTCGAGAAATTCCCCCGATTAAAGAGAGCCATTTCCGACGATCTTCCCCGCTGGCGCGAAGCGCTGCGCAGCCGTCTTAAAGACGCGCGCGTGCCGCCGGAACTCACGGAAGAGGTGATGTGCTATCAACAAAGCCAGCTTCTCGGAACAACGCAGTTTATTGTGCAATTGCCGCAGATATTAGCGTTGCTGCACCGGCTACATTCGCCCTATGCCGGGCAAGCCCAGCAACTGGTGGACAGTAACGCCACTTTTACGCCAGCGCTACACACGCTTTTTCTGCAACGCTGGCGTTTAAGCCTGATCGTGCAAACCACGGCCTTAAATCATCAGTTGCTGGAAGAGGAGCGCGAGCAGTTGCTGAGTGAAGTGCAGGAACGCATGACGCTCAGCGGGCAACTGGAGCCGGTCCTGGCGGAAAATGACCATGCAGCCGGCCGCCTGTGGGACATGAGCGCAGGGCAGCTCAAACGCGGCGATTATCAGCTGATCGTAAAATATGGCGACTTCCTGGCAGAACAACCCGAACTGAAACGCCTGGCGGAACAGTTAGGCCGCTCCCGGGAAGCCAAATCGGTGCCGCGCAAAGATGCGCCGATGGAGACGTTTCGTACGCTGGTGCGCGAACCGGCGACCGTTCCAGAACAGGTTGACGGCATTCAGCAAAGCGACGACATTCTGCGCCTGCTGCCGCCTGAGCTGGCAACGCTCGGCATTACCGAACTGGAATATGAATTCTACCGACGGCTGGTGGAAAAACAGCTGCTCACGTACCGTCTGCACGGCGAAGCGTGGCGTGAGAAAGTGACTGAGCGCCCGGTCGTTCATCAGGATTTTGACGAACAGCCGCGCGGGCCATTCATTGTTTGCGTGGACACCTCCGGCTCAATGGGCGGATTTAACGAGCAGTGCGCGAAAGCCTTTTGCCTGGCGCTGATGCGCGTCGCGCTGGCGGATAACCGTCGCTGCTTCATCATGCTGTTTTCCACAGAGGTCGTGCGCTATGAACTGTCTGGCCCAGAAGGCATCGAGCAGGCCATCCGCTTTTTGAGCCAGCGCTTTCGCGGCGGCACGGATATCGCCAGCTGTTTTCGCGCCATTATTGAACGGATGCAGGGGCGAGAGTGGTTTGATGCGGATGCGGTAGTCATTTCAGATTTTATCGCCCAGCGCTTACCTGACGATGTTGTGAATAAAGTAGGGGAGTTACAGCGGGTACACCAGCACCGTTTTCATGCAGTGGCGATGTCAGCACACGGCAAACCCGGCATCATGCGTATTTTCGACCATATCTGGCGCTTTGATACCGGGATGCGAAGCCGCCTGCTACGACGCTGGCGGCGTTAAAGAATTACAGCAGGGAAGCGACGCTTTCACGAACCTGCGCAGGCCACACGCCGCACTGAACCTGACCAATGTGCGGCAGTTGCAGCAACAGCATCGTCAGGCGAGACTGACCAATACCGCCGCCGATCGTTTGCGGCATCTCGCCGCGCAGCAGCGCCTGGTGCCACTCCAGACTCAGGCGATCTTCATCTCCGGTCAGAGCAAGCTGGCGTTTCAGCGCATCGGCGTCGACACGGATCCCCATTGAGGAAAGCTCAAACGCATCTTCCAGTACCGGGTTCCAGACCAGGATATCGCCGTTCAGACCAGCATGGCCCAGATCAGAAGCAGAGCTCCAGTCATCATAATCCGGCGCACGCACGTCGTGGCGTTTACCGTCACTCAGTTTCCCGCCGATACCGACCAGGAAAACGGCGCCAAGCTCTTTCGCGATCGCGCGTTCGCGCCCTTTCGCATCCAGATCCGGGTAACGGGCCAGCAACTCCTGGCTGTGAACAAAGTGGATCTGCTCCGGCAGGAACGGCGCCAGACCAAATTCTTTGCTTACCGCGGCTTCGGTTGCCTTAATGCCTTCCCAGATAGCCTCTACCGTGCTTTTCAGGGTGGCGAATTGACGCTCACCGTCGCCCATAACGCGTTCCCAGTCCCACTGGTCGACATAGACGGAGTGGAGCGGGGAGAGGCGGTCTTCGTCAGGGCGAAGGGCTTTCATGTGCGTGTACAGCCCTTCACCCGCGCTGAAGTCGTGTTGTCCCAGCGTCTGGCGTTTCCACTTTGCCAGTGAATGCACCACTTCAAACTGGGCATCCGGCAACGCTTTCACTTTTACCTGTACCGCTTTTTCACAGCCCGACAAGTTATCCTGCGTGCCATCTCCTACGCGGCTAAGGATCGGCGCCTGAACTTCAATCAGACCCAGACGCTCCTCCAGTTGACGAGAGAAGTGAGATTTCACGAAGCTAATTTGACGTTGTTTGGCGATGTAAGCGGTTTTCATTTTGTATACTCCTGCGTCCTGTTGCCTATGATTAAGCAACAGATTGAGGGTGATATTCAATAATCCACAAACAAAAAGCCGACTTCACTTTTGATTCGATAAAATAAGACGCTAAAATAGAGTGAATCACTAATCTACATAAGAAAAACCTATGGAAAATTATCAGATCGACAATCTGGATCGCGGCATCCTGGAAGCGTTAATGGCAAATGCGCGTACGGCATACGCTGAACTGGCCAAACAATTTAGCGTCAGCCCGGGGACGATTCACGTTCGCGTAGAAAAAATGAAGCAGGCGGGGATCATTACCGGCGCGCGGATTGACGTCAGTCCAAAACAGCTCGGATACGACGTCTGCTGTTTTATCGGCATTATTTTAAAAAGCGCGAAAGACTACCCATCCGCGCTGGCGAAGCTCGAAAGCCTGGACGAAGTGACCGAAGCGTATTACACCACCGGCCACTACAGCATCTTTATTAAGGTTATGTGTCGATCCATCGACGCCCTGCAACAGGTACTTATCAACAAGATCCAAACAATTGATGAAATTCAGTCCACCGAGACATTGATCTCCCTGCAAAACCCGATCATGCGTACTATCCGGCCGTGATCGGCTTTTTTAATCCCACATTTTTCCACAGGTAGATCCCAGCTCGCTCACAGCGTACAATAGCCCCTCTTTATAAGGATGGGCTCGTATGGCAGACATTACTCTTATCAGCGGCAGCACCCTTGGCGGTGCCGAATATGTTGCAGAACATCTGGCTGAAAAGCTGGAAGATGCAGGTTTTTCAACCGAAACCTTGCACGGTCCGCTATTAGAGGATCTGTCAGCGTCAGGAATCTGGCTGATTATCAGCTCCACGCATGGCGCGGGCGATATCCCGGATAACCTTGCTCCTTTCTATGAAGCGCTTCAGTCGCAGAACCCCGATCTTTCTCAGGTTCGTTTCGGCGCCATCGGCATCGGAAGTCGTGAATATGACACATTCTGCGGCGCCATCGATAAAATAGAGGCCGCGCTCAAGACATCAGGCGCAAAACCGATCGGGGAAACCCTCAAGATCAACATCCTTGAACACGATATTCCTGAAGATCCGGCAGAGGTTTGGCTGGGATCCTGGATTAATTTACTCAAAATAGTGTAAAGATCGTGCGATCGAGTGTGGATAACTCTGGTAAGAAGCTTGGATCAACCAGTAGTTATCCAAAGAACAACCGGTGTTCAGTTTTTGAGTTGTGCATAACCCTTCATTCTGATCCCAGCTTATACGGGCCAGGATCACCGATCATTCACAGCTAATGATCCTCAACAACTTGTTGATCTTATTCAGCGGATCCTGGTTATCCACAGACAATCGCGATCCTAATAAGAGATCACAATAAAACAGATCTCTAAATAAAAAGATCTTCTTTTTAATACCCAAGATCCCGGGACTTTCTCCAGCGGCTAAAGTTGAGTAGAATCCACGACCCGGGCTTCAATCCACTTTCACACCGCCGTATGCGAGGCAATTACCATGTTTTATCCGGATCCTTTTGACGTCATCATCATTGGCGGGGGTCATGCAGGCACTGAGGCCGCAATGGCCGCAGCGCGTATGGGGCAACAGACCCTGCTTTTGACACACAATATCGACACGCTGGGGCAAATGAGCTGCAACCCGGCCATTGGCGGTATTGGGAAGGGACACCTGGTAAAAGAAGTGGATGCGCTCGGCGGGCTGATGGCGAAAGCGATCGACCAGGCGGGTATCCAGTTTAGGATACTAAACGCAAGCAAAGGTCCGGCCGTTCGTGCAACTCGCGCACAGGCGGATCGCGTGCTATATCGCCAGGCGGTGCGTACTGCGCTGGAGAATCAGCCCAATCTGATGATCTTCCAGCAGGCGGTTGAAGATCTGATTGTTGAAAACGATCGCGTCGTGGGCGCTGTTACCCAGATGGGCCTGAAATTCCGAGCTAAAGCGGTGGTTCTCACCGTCGGGACTTTCCTTGACGGCAAAATTCATATTGGTCTGGATAACTACAGCGGCGGCCGTGCTGGCGATCCGCCATCCATTCCACTGTCTCGTCGCCTGCGTGAACTTCCGCTGCGCGTCAGCCGCCTGAAAACCGGTACGCCGCCGCGTATTGATGCGCGCACCATTGATTTTAGCGTACTGGCGCAGCAGCACGGCGATAACCCAATACCTGTGTTCTCGTTCATGGGCAACGCGTCCCAGCATCCGCAGCAGGTGCCGTGCTACATCACGCATACCAACGAAAAAACCCATGATGTGATCCGCAACAATCTCGATCGCAGCCCAATGTATGCCGGTGTGATCGAAGGGATCGGCCCGCGTTACTGCCCGTCGATCGAAGATAAAGTCATGCGCTTTGCCGATCGCAACCAGCATCAGATCTTCCTGGAACCGGAAGGACTGACCTCTAACGAAATTTACCCGAACGGTATCTCCACCAGTCTGCCGTTCGATGTGCAGATGCAGATCGTTCGCTCAATGCAGGGGATGGAAAACGCGAAAATCGTGCGTCCTGGTTATGCCATTGAGTACGATTTCTTCGATCCGCGCGACCTGAAACCAACGCTGGAGAGCAAATTTATCCAGGGGTTGTTCTTCGCCGGGCAAATCAACGGGACAACAGGTTACGAAGAAGCGGCCGCGCAAGGTTTGCTCGCCGGTCTGAACGCCGCCCGTCTGTCTGCGGACAAAGAAGGCTGGGCGCCTGCGCGTTCTCAGGCTTACCTCGGCGTGCTGGTGGACGATCTTTGCACGCTGGGCACCAAAGAACCGTACCGCATGTTTACCTCCCGCGCGGAATACCGCCTGATGTTGCGTGAAGATAACGCCGACCTGCGTCTGACCGAAATGGGCCGCGAGCTGGGCCTGGTGGATGATGAGCGCTGGGCGCGCTTCAACGAGAAGCTGGAGAATATCGAACGCGAACGTCAGCGTCTGAAATCCACCTGGGTAACGCCGTCGGCGGAATCGGCCGGTGAAGTGAACGCTCACCTGACTGCGCCGCTGTCGCGTGAAGCCAGCGGTGAAGACCTGCTGCGTCGCCCGGAAATGACCTACGCGCAGCTGACTTCGCTGACGCCGTTCGCTCCGGGTCTTGATGATGCGCAGGCCGCTGAGCAGGTTGAGATTCAGGTAAAATACGAAGGCTATATCGCCCGTCAGCAGGATGAGATCGAAAAACAGCTGCGTAACGAGAACACATTGCTGCCTGCAACGCTGGATTATCGCCAGGTTTCTGGTCTGTCGAATGAAGTTATCGCTAAGCTGAACGATCACAAACCGGTCTCTATCGGTCAGGCGTCGCGCATTTCCGGCGTTACACCCGCGGCGATTTCAATTTTGCTGGTGTGGCTGAAGAAACAGGGAATGCTGCGTCGCAGCGCTTGATAACACTAATTTGGCGGGGGCGCTTCGCTTGCCCGCCCTACAAATTTGTAGGCCCGATAAGCGAAAGCGCATCGGGCATTTGATTATTAACAGGTAACGACCGTGCTTAACAAACTCTCCCGTCTGCTGGATGAAGCAGGCATTTCGCTTACCGATCACCAGAAAAATCAGCTGATTGCGTATGTCGATATGCTGCACAAATGGAACAAAGCCTACAACCTGACGTCGGTGCGGGATCCTAACGAGATGCTGGTACGCCATATTCTGGACAGCATCGTTGTGGCGCCGCACCTGCAAGGGGAGCGTTTTATTGACGTCGGTACGGGACCGGGGCTGCCGGGGATCCCGCTCTCCATTGTCCGTCCTGAATCGCATTTCACGCTGCTGGATAGCCTGGGCAAGCGGGTACGCTTTCTGCGCCAGGTTCAGCACGAACTCAAGCTGGAAAATATTACGCCAGTGCAGAGCCGCGTTGAAGAGTTCCCTTCTGAGCCGCCGTTTGATGGCGTGATCAGCCGTGCATTCGCCTCTCTCGATGACATGTTGAGCTGGTGTCGCCACCTGCCGGGGGAAAATGGCCGCTTTTATGCGTTAAAAGGTCAACTGCCGGAAGAGGAAATCGCCTCGCTGCCTGCGGCGTTCAGCGTCGAGTCCGTGGTTAAACTGCGTGTCCCGCAGCTGGAAGGCGAACGTCATTTGGTGGTCATTAAGCCAAACAAAATTTAATTTTTATCAAAAAAAATAGAAAAAAAACGGGCGCTCGCGTGTTAACAATCGCGAGGTAACGAATAGTTATACCTTGTTACTGTTAACCATGAGTTCACCGTTTTGTATCATTGCTACAACGTAGCTCTTTTTATTAAAAAATGAATTAATCAACATTGAAAATATCAGGTTGCTAAAAATTGAACCTAAGAATCACTCAGGTATGTTGAATTTTTATTATAAATGTCAATGAATGGTTTTTAGCTTGTAACCGGGTGTTTTTTAAATAGTGAGTGATTTTAGGCTTAAATATCAGAAAGATGAAAAGGCATCATTTGCCAAGTAAATAAATACTGCCGGGGCGAATATGCTCAATATGTGATCCGAAGCACGCTTTATCACCAGTATTTACGCGCCATTTGCAGTTTTGCATGATCGTTCACAGTTTGATGAAAAGTGATAAATGTGCACCAGGGAAAAATATTTAAACATTTATTCACCTTTTAGCTACTTATTGTTTGAAATCACGAGGGCGCACCGTATAATTTGACCGCTTTTTGATGCTTGACTCTAAGCCTTAAAGAACGTTTTATACGACACGCGGCATACCTCGAAGGGAGCAGGAGTAAAAACGTGATGTCTGTGTCGCTCTTGAGTCGAAACGTTGCTCGTAAGCTTCTGTTCATTCAGCTTCTGGCGGTAATAGCAAGTGGATTGCTGTTTAGCCTCAAAGACCCCTTCTGGGGCGCTTCCGCCTTATGCGGAGGCTTGGCAGTGTTGCTGCCTAACATGTTGTTTATGATATTTGCCTGGCGTCACCAGGCGCATACACCTGCGAAAGGCCGCGTGGCCTGGTCATTCGCCTTCGGCGAAGCCTTCAAGGTGTTAGCGATGCTGGTTCTACTGGTGGTGGCGTTGGCGGTTTTTAAGGCGGTATTTTTGCCGCTGATCGTTACGTGGGTTTTGGTGCTGGTGGTTCAGATACTGGCGCCGGCTGTAATTAACAACAAAGGGTAAAAGGCATCATGGCTTCAGAAAATATGACGCCGCAGGATTACATAGGACACCATCTGAACAACCTTCAGTTGGACCTGCGTACATTCTCGCTGGTGGATCCGCATAACCCCCCAGCCACCTTCTGGACGCTCAATATTGACTCCATGTTCTTCTCGGTGGTGCTGGGTCTGTTGTTCCTGCTTATGTTCCGCAGCGTAGCCAAAAAGGCGACCAGCGGCGTACCAGGTAAATTTCAGACCGCGATTGAGCTGGTCATCGGCTTTGTGCATGGTAGCGTGAAAGACATGTACCATGGCAAAAGCAAGCTGATTGCGCCGCTGGCCCTGACGATCTTCGTCTGGGTATTCCTGATGAACCTGATGGACTTACTGCCTATCGATCTGCTGCCGTATATCGGCGAGCATATCTTCGGTCTGCCGGCACTGCGTGTCGTTCCGTCCGCTGACGTGAACATCACCCTGTCGATGGCGCTGGGCGTATTTATCCTCATTCTGTTCTACAGCATCAAAATGAAAGGCATCGGCGGCTTCACGAAAGAGTTGACGCTACAGCCGTTCAATCACTGGGCGTTCATCCCTGTCAACTTAATCCTTGAAGGGGTAAGTCTGCTGTCCAAACCGGTATCACTCGGTCTGCGACTGTTCGGCAACATGTATGCCGGTGAGCTGATTTTCATTCTGATTGCTGGTCTGTTGCCGTGGTGGTCACAGTGGATTCTGAATGTGCCGTGGGCCATTTTCCACATCCTGATCATTACGCTGCAAGCCTTCATCTTCATGGTTCTGACGATTGTCTATCTGTCGATGGCGTCTGAAGAGCATTAATTTTACCAACACTACTACGTTTTAACTGAAACAAACTGGAGACTGTCATGGAAAACCTGAATATGGATCTGCTGTACATGGCTGCCGCTGTGATGATGGGTCTGGCGGCAATCGGTGCTGCGATCGGTATCGGCATCCTCGGGGGTAAATTCCTGGAAGGCGCAGCGCGTCAACCTGATCTGATTCCTCTGCTGCGTACTCAGTTCTTTATCGTTATGGGTCTGGTGGATGCTATCCCGATGATCGCTGTAGGTCTGGGTCTGTACGTGATGTTCGCTGTCGCGTAGTAAGCGTTGCTTGAATTAAGAGCAATATCAGAACGTTAACTAGATAGAGGCATTGTGCTGTGAATCTTAACGCAACAATCCTCGGCCAGGCCATCGCGTTTGTCCTGTTCGTTCTGTTCTGCATGAAGTACGTATGGCCGCCGTTAATGGCTGCCATCGAAAAACGTCAAAAAGAAATTGCTGACGGTCTTGCTTCCGCAGAACGAGCACATAAGGACCTTGACCTTGCAAAGGCCAGCGCGACCGACCAGCTGAAAAAAGCGAAGGCGGAAGCTCAGGTAATCATTGAGCAGGCGAACAAACGTCGCGCTCAGATCCTGGATGAAGCCAAAACTGAAGCAGAGCAGGAACGTACTAAAATCGTGGCCCAGGCGCAGGCGGAAATTGACGCCGAGCGTAAACGTGCCCGTGAAGAGCTGCGTAAGCAAGTTGCTATCCTGGCTGTTGCTGGCGCCGAGAAGATCATCGAACGTTCCGTGGATGAAGCTGCTAACAGCGACATCGTGGACAAACTTGTCGCTGAACTGTAAGGAGGGAGGGGCTGATGTCTGAATTTGTTACGGTAGCTCGCCCCTACGCCAAAGCAGCTTTTGACTTTGCCGTCGAACACCAAAGTGTAGAGCGCTGGCAGGACATGCTGGCGTTTGCCGCCGAGGTAACCAAGAACGAACAAATGGCAGAGCTTCTCTCTGGTGCGCTGGCGCCGGAAACGCTCGCTGAGTCGTTTATCGCAGTCTGCGGTGAGCAGCTGGACGAAAACGGTCAGAACCTGATTCGGGTGATGGCTGAAAATAATCGTCTGAACGCGCTCCCGGATGTTCTGGAGCAGTTTATTCACCTGCGCGCCGCGAGTGAGTCCACCTCTGAAGTTGAGGTAACTTCCGCCACCGCATTGAGTGAAGAACAGCTTGCGAAAATTAGCGCTGCGATGGAAAAACGTCTGTCACGCAAAGTTAAGCTGAATTGCAAAATCGATAAGTCTGTAATGGCAGGCGTTATCATCCGAGCGGGTGATATGGTCATTGATGGCAGCGTACGCGGCCGTCTTGAACGCCTTGCAGACGTCTTGCAGTCTTAAGGGGACTGGAGCATGCAACTGAATTCCACCGAAATCAGCGAACTGATCAAGCAGCGCATTGCTCAGTTCAATGTTGTGAGTGAAGCTCACAACGAAGGTACTATTGTTTCTGTAAGTGACGGTGTTATCCGCATTCACGGCCTGGCCGATTGTATGCAGGGTGAAATGATCTCCCTGCCGGGTAACCGTTACGCTATCGCACTGAACCTGGAGCGCGACTCTGTAGGTGCGGTTGTGATGGGTCCGTACGCTGACCTTGCCGAAGGCATGAAGGTTAAATGTACTGGCCGTATCCTGGAAGTTCCGGTTGGCCGTGGCCTGCTGGGCCGTGTGGTTAACACCCTGGGCGCGCCAATCGACGGTAAAGGTCCGGTTGAGCATGATGGCTTCTCTGCTGTTGAAGCTATCGCGCCGGGCGTAATCGAACGTCAGTCCGTTGATCAGCCTGTTCAGACGGGTTATAAAGCCGTTGACTCCATGATCCCAATCGGTCGTGGCCAGCGTGAATTGATCATCGGTGACCGTCAGACCGGTAAAACCGCTCTGGCAATCGACGCCATCATCAACCAGCGTGATTCCGGCATCAAGTGCGTCTACGTGGCTATCGGCCAGAAAGCGTCCACCATCTCTAACGTGGTTCGCAAGCTGGAAGAACACGGCGCACTGCAAAATACCATCGTTGTGGTTGCTACCGCATCTGAATCTGCCGCACTGCAATACCTGGCGCCGTATGCCGGTTGCGCAATGGGCGAATACTTCCGCGACCGCGGCGAAGATGCGCTGATCATCTACGATGACCTGTCCAAACAGGCTGTTGCTTATCGTCAGATCTCCCTGCTGCTCCGTCGTCCGCCAGGACGTGAAGCATTCCCGGGCGACGTATTCTACCTCCACTCTCGTCTGCTGGAGCGTGCTGCGCGTGTTAACGTTGAATACGTTGAAGCCTTCACGAAAGGTGAAGTGAAAGGGAAAACCGGTTCTCTGACTGCGCTGCCGATTATCGAAACCCAGGCGGGTGACGTTTCTGCGTTCGTTCCGACCAACGTAATTTCTATTACCGATGGTCAGATCTTCCTGGAAACCAACCTGTTTAACTCTGGTATTCGTCCTGCGGTTAACCCGGGTATCTCCGTATCCCGTGTTGGTGGTGCAGCGCAGACCAAGATCATGAAGAAACTGTCCGGTGGTATCCGTACCGCGCTGGCGCAGTATCGTGAACTGGCGGCGTTCTCCCAGTTTGCATCTGACCTTGACGATGCAACCCGTAAACAGCTTGACCACGGTCAGAAAGTGACTGAACTGCTGAAACAGAAACAGTATGCGCCGATGTCCGTTGCGCAGCAGTCTCTGGTTCTGTTCGCGGCAGAACGTGGTTATCTGGCGGATGTAGAACTGGCGAAAATCGGTAGCTTCGAAGCCGCTCTGCTGGCTTACGTCGACCGTGATCACGCTCCGTTGATGCAAGAGATCAACCAGTCCGGTGGCTATAACGACGAAATCGAAGGCAAGCTGAAAGGCATCCTCGATTCCTTCAAAGCAACCCAGTCCTGGTAACGTCTGGTGGCCTGCCTTAAGGCAGGCCGCAAGGCATTGAGGAGAAGCTCATGGCCGGCGCAAAAGAGATACGTAGTAAGATCGCAAGCGTCCAGAACACGCAAAAGATCACTAAAGCGATGGAGATGGTCGCCGCTTCCAAAATGCGTAAATCGCAGGATCGCATGGCGGCCAGCCGTCCTTATGCAGATACCATGCGCAAAGTGATTGGTCACCTTGCGAACGGTAATCTGGAATATAAGCACCCCTATCTGGAAGAACGCGACGTTAAGCGCGTGGGCTACCTGGTGGTGTCGACCGACCGTGGTCTGTGCGGTGGCTTGAACATTAACCTGTTCAAGAAACTGCTGGCGGATATGAAAGCATGGTCCGATAAAGGCGTTCAGTGCGACCTCGCAATGATCGGCTCTAAAGGCGTGTCTTTCTTTAGTTCCGTAGGTGGCAATGTTGTCGCCCAGGTGACGGGTATGGGGGATAACCCATCCCTGTCCGAACTGATCGGCCCGGTAAAAGTGATGTTGCAGGCCTATGATGAAGGCCGTCTGGACAAGCTTTACATTGTCAGCAACAAATTTATTAACACCATGTCTCAGGTTCCGACTATCACTCAGCTGCTGCCGTTACCGGCTTCAGAAGATGATGAACTGAAACGTAAAACCTGGGATTACCTGTACGAACCCGATCCGAAAGCGCTGCTGGATACCCTCCTGCGTCGCTATGTGGAATCTCAGGTTTATCAGGGCGTGGTAGAAAACCTGGCCAGCGAGCAGGCCGCACGTATGGTGGCGATGAAAGCCGCGACCGACAATGGCGGCAGCCTGATTAAAGAGTTGCAGTTGGTATACAACAAAGCTCGTCAGGCCAGCATTACTCAGGAACTCACCGAAATCGTCGGTGGTGCATCCGCGGTATAACCAGGTTAATTCGTAGAGGATTCAAGATGGCTACTGGAAAAATTGTCCAGGTAATCGGCGCCGTAGTTGACGTCGAGTTCCCTCAGGATGCCGTACCGCGCGTGTACGACGCCCTTGAGGTGCAGAATGGTAATGAACATCTGGTGCTGGAAGTTCAGCAGCAGCTCGGTGGCGGTATCGTACGTACCATCGCCATGGGTTCTTCCGACGGCCTGCGTCGTGGTCTGGATGTGAAAGACCTTGAGCACCCGATCGAAGTCCCGGTAGGTAAAGCAACGCTGGGTCGTATCATGAACGTACTGGGCGAACCAGTAGACATGAAAGGCGAGATCGGTGAAGAAGAGCGTTGGGCTATCCACCGTGCGGCACCGTCCTACGAAGAGTTGTCAAACTCTCAGGAACTGCTGGAAACCGGTATCAAAGTTATCGACCTGATGTGTCCGTTCGCGAAGGGCGGTAAAGTGGGTCTGTTCGGTGGTGCGGGTGTAGGTAAAACCGTAAACATGATGGAGCTGATCCGTAACATCGCGATCGAACACTCCGGTTACTCCGTGTTTGCGGGCGTAGGTGAACGTACTCGTGAGGGTAACGACTTCTACCACGAAATGACCGACTCCAACGTTATCGACAAAGTATCCCTGGTTTACGGCCAGATGAACGAGCCGCCGGGAAACCGTCTGCGCGTTGCGCTGACCGGCCTGACCATGGCGGAGAAATTCCGTGACGAAGGTCGTGACGTTCTGCTGTTCGTCGACAACATCTACCGTTACACCCTGGCCGGTACGGAAGTATCCGCACTGCTGGGTCGTATGCCTTCAGCGGTAGGCTACCAGCCGACCCTGGCGGAAGAGATGGGTGTTCTGCAAGAACGTATCACCTCCACTAAAACCGGTTCTATCACCTCCGTACAGGCGGTATACGTACCTGCGGATGACTTGACTGACCCGTCTCCAGCCACCACCTTTGCGCACCTTGACGCAACCGTGGTACTGAGCCGTCAGATCGCGTCTCTGGGTATCTACCCGGCCGTTGACCCGCTGGATTCCACCAGCCGTCAGCTGGACCCGCTGGTTGTTGGTCAGGAGCACTACGACACCGCGCGTGGCGTACAGTCTATCCTGCAACGTTACCAGGAACTGAAAGACATCATCGCCATCCTGGGTATGGATGAACTGTCTGAAGAAGACAAACTGGTGGTAGCTCGCGCACGTAAGATTCAGCGCTTCCTGTCCCAGCCGTTCTTCGTGGCAGAAGTATTTACCGGTTCTCCGGGTAAATACGTCTCCCTGAAAGACACCATCCGTGGCTTTAAAGGCATCATGGAAGGCGAATACGATCACCTGCCGGAGCAGGCGTTCTATATGGTCGGTTCCATCGACGAAGCCGTGGAAAAAGCCAAAAAACTTTAACGCCTTAATCGGAGGGTGATATGGCAATGACTTACCACCTGGACGTCGTCAGCGCAGAGCAACAAATGTTCTCTGGTCTGGTCGAAAAAATCCAGGTAACGGGTAGTGAAGGTGAACTGGGTATTTACCCGGGCCACGCGCCGCTGCTCACCGCCATTAAGCCTGGTATGATCCGCATCGTTAAACAGTTCGGTCATGAAGAGTTTATCTACCTGTCTGGCGGCATTCTTGAAGTGCAGCCTGGCAGCGTGACCGTACTGGCTGATACCGCGATTCGCGGCCAGGATCTCGACGAAGCGCGAGCTCTGGAAGCGAAACGTAAGGCTGAAGAGCGCATTAAGAGCTCTCATGGTGACGTGGATTACGCTCAGGCATCTGCGGAACTGGCCAAAGCGATCGCCAAACTGCGCGTTATCGAGTTGACCAAAAAAGCGATGTAACACCGGCTTGAAAGCATAAAAACCAGTCTGAAATCAGGCTGGTTTTTTTTTGCCTGAATGTTATTCCGTGCTGTTTCATCTTTATTCATGGGTCAAAAAAATAGCAAAAACATTAACCTAAGCCTTTAATGAAAGGTAAGTCTGACTTTTCTGAAGACAAAAGGCAGGGCGATGAACGAAAATATCCCATTAACAAGCGGTGAAAACCCCGCGTTGAGCGTTTTCTCTTCTACCCATTTCACGATGAAAAAAATGTAGTATTTTCAATGTGAAACGGTATAAATTCGTTCTCAAATTACAGTCAGGACGCGTATGTTGAATAGTGCTATGAGCGTAGTGATCCTTGCCGCAGGCAAAGGCACGCGTATGTATTCCGATCTTCCTAAAGTGCTGCATACCCTTGCGGGAAAAGCGATGGTTCAGCATGTCATTGATGCCGCTAATGAATTAGGCGCATCTCAGGTGCATCTGGTCTATGGTCACGGCGGCGATCTGCTTAAAAACACCCTTAAAAATGACAACCTGAACTGGGTTTTGCAGGCAGAGCAGCTGGGGACGGGTCATGCGATGCAGCAGGCGGCGCCGTTCTTTAGCGATGACGAAGACATTTTAATGCTCTATGGCGATGTGCCGCTGATCTCTGTGGAAACCTTACAGCGTCTGCGTGACGCCAAACCGCAGGGCGGCATTGGTTTATTAACCGTGAAGCTGGACGATCCGAGCGGTTACGGTCGTATTACGCGTGAGAACGGTAAAGTGACCGGCATCGTTGAGCATAAAGATGCCACCGACGAACAGCGTCAGATCCAGGAAATCAATACCGGTATCCTGATCGCTAATGGTGCGGACATGAAGCGCTGGCTGGCGAAACTGACCAACAATAATGCTCAGGGTGAATATTACATTACCGACATCATTGCGCTGGCGTATCAGGAAGGCCGCGAAATCGCTGCTGTACACCCGGATCGTTTAAGCGAAGTGGAAGGCGTAAACAACCGTCTGCAACTCTCTCGTCTGGAACGCGTTTATCAGTCCGAGCAGGCCGAAAAGCTGCTGCTGGCCGGTGTGATGCTGCGCGATCCCGCGCGTTTTGACCTGCGCGGCGCTCTCACCCACGGGCGCGATGTTGAAATTGATACTAACGTTATCATCGAAGGCAACGTCACGCTGGGTCACCGCGTGAAGATTGGCGCGGGTTGCGTTATTAAAAACAGCGTAATTGGCGATGACTGTGACATCAGCCCGTACAGCGTGGTGGAAGATGCGCACCTGGAAGCGGCCTGTACTATTGGTCCGTTTGCCCGTCTGCGCCCCGGCGCGGAACTGCGGGAAGGCGCTCATGTCGGCAACTTCGTTGAAATGAAAAAAGCGCGTCTGGGGAAAGGTTCGAAAGCGGGCCACCTGAGCTATCTGGGTGATGCGGAAATTGGCGACAACGTGAATATCGGCGCGGGCACCATTACCTGCAACTACGATGGCGCAAATAAATTCAAAACGATTATTGGCGATGATGTGTTTGTCGGTTCCGATACTCAGCTGGTGGCGCCAGTTACCGTGGGTAAAGGTGCGACCATCGCCGCCGGCACAACCGTTACCCGCAATGTCGCGGATAACGAACTGGTGTTAAGCCGCGTGCCGCAGGTGCATAAGCAAGGCTGGCAGCGTCCGGTGAAGAAGAAGTAAGTTTTTTTGCCGGATGGCGGCTTTGCCTTATCCGGCCTACGTTCGATGACGTTCTGTAGGCCGGATAAGCGTAAGCGCCATCCGGCAGATGAGGGATGAGGCGATAAAGATATATCGCTCGCCCAAAAGCAGTACCTATAAAAATAACCCCACTCTCTACAAGGCTCGGGGCGCCCGGAATACGGGTATTAACAGGTCAGCGACAACGACAGGCTTAATGCCAAAATCGGAATTAAATACTATGTGTGGAATTGTTGGCGCTATCGCGCAACGTGATGTAGCTGAAATCCTTCTCGAAGGTTTACGTCGTCTGGAATACCGTGGTTATGACTCTGCCGGTCTGGCCGTGGTTGATGCGGAAGGTCACATGACCCGTCTGCGTCGCCTTGGTAAAGTACAGATGCTGGCCCAGGCAGCGGAAGACCATCCTCTGTCTGGCGGCACCGGGATTGCTCACACCCGCTGGGCGACCCACGGCGAACCTTCGGAAGCAAACGCGCATCCGCATGTTTCTGACCACATTGTGGTGGTGCATAACGGCATCATCGAAAACCATGAACCACTGCGTGAAGAACTGAAAGCGCGTGGTTATACCTTCGTTTCTGAGACCGACACCGAAGTGATTGCTCACTTAGTACACTGGGAGCTGGAACAGGGCGGGACGCTGCGTGAAGCGGTTATGCGTGCGATTCCGCAACTGCGCGGCGCGTACGGCACGGTAATCATGGATACCCGTCACCCGGATACGCTGCTGGCGGCGCGCTCTGGCAGCCCGCTGGTTATCGGTCTGGGTATGGGCGAAAACTTTATCGCTTCCGACCAGCTGGCACTGCTGCCGGTAACCCGTCGCTTCATCTTCCTGGAAGAAGGCGATATTGCGGAAGTGACCCGTCGTTCGGTCTCCATTTTCGATAAATCCGGCGCGGAAGTGAAACGTCAGGATATCGAATCCAGTCTGCAATATGATGCGGGCGATAAAGGTATTTACCGTCACTACATGCAGAAAGAGATCTACGAACAGCCGAATGCGATTAAAAATACGCTGACCGGGCGTATCAGCCACGGTGAAGTGGATTTAAGCGAGCTGGGGCCAAAAGCGAACGAACTGCTGTCTCAGGTTGAACATATTCAGATTATCGCCTGCGGCACGTCGTATAACTCCGGTATGGTCTCTCGCTACTGGTTTGAATCGCTGGCCGGTATTCCGTGCGACGTCGAAATCGCCTCTGAATTCCGCTATCGCAAATCCGCCGTGCGTCGTAACAGCCTGATGATCACTCTGTCTCAGTCTGGCGAAACGGCGGATACCCTTGCCGGTCTGCGCCTGTCGAAAGAGCTGGGCTATCTGGGTTCTCTCGCCATCTGTAACGTTCCGGGTTCTTCCCTGGTGCGTGAATCCGATCTGGCGATGATGACCAACGCCGGGACGGAAATCGGCGTGGCCTCCACCAAAGCGTTTACCACTCAGCTGACCGTTCTGCTGATGCTGGTGGCGAAGCTGGCGCGTCTGAAAGGTCTGGATGCGTCTATCGAGCACGATATTGTTCACGGTTTGCAGGCGCTGCCGAGCCGTATCGAACAGATGCTGTCTCAGGACAAGCGTATCGAAGCGCTGGCGGAAGATTTCTCTGACAAACACCATGCCCTGTTCCTGGGCCGTGGCGATCAGTATCCGATCGCGCTGGAAGGCGCGCTGAAGCTGAAAGAGATCTCTTATATTCACGCAGAAGCGTATGCGGCAGGTGAGCTGAAACACGGCCCGCTGGCGCTGATCGACGCAGATATGCCGGTTATCGTGGTGGCGCCGAACAACGAACTGCTGGAAAAACTGAAATCCAACATCGAAGAAGTCCGCGCCCGTGGCGGCCAGCTGTACGTCTTCGCCGACCAGGATGCCGGTTTTGTCAGCAGCGACAACATGCACATCATTGAGATGCCGCATGTGGAAGAGGTGATTGCACCGATCTTCTACACCGTTCCACTGCAACTGCTGGCGTATCACGTTGCGCTGATCAAAGGCACCGATGTGGACCAGCCGCGTAACCTGGCGAAATCTGTTACCGTTGAGTAATCGTGACGATGCCCTGCGAAAGCGGGGCATTTTTTTCTGCGCTGTTCTGTTTTTAATCAATTCTCCCGTCGTTTTAATGTGACAAACCGTCATCTTCAGCTACTGTTTTCAGTGTCATAAAAAGAAAATTTTCATGAAATCGCATTGTCATGAAGTGAATTAACTGATTGTTTATAAATTGTTTTTTCTGTGATTTATTTCATCAGTTTTCGTTGTCATAAAACTGTCATATTTCGTACATTTAACTGTCACCTGTTTGTCCTATTTTGCTCATCGTAGCCACTTAACAATGATTTACGAAAATCTTGCAGGAGACATTATGAAAGTCATGCGTACCACTGTCGCAACTGTTGTCGCCGCGACCTTATCCATGAGCGCGTTCTCTGCTTTCGCAGCAGCGAGCCTGACAGGTGCAGGTGCAACTTTCCCTGCGCCGGTGTATGCCAAATGGGCTGATACCTATCAGAAAGAGACCGGTAGCAAAGTAAACTACCAGGGTATCGGCTCCTCCGGTGGTGTAAAACAAATTACGGCTAACACCGTTGATTTCGGTGCATCCGACGCTCCGCTGTCTGACGAAAAACTGGAGCAGGAAGGTCTGTTCCAGTTCCCGACCGTCATTGGCGGCGTAGTGCTGGCGGTGAATATCCCGGGTCTGAAGTCTGGCGAACTGGTGCTGGATGGGAAAACCCTGGGTGACATCTACCTGGGTAAAATTAAGAAGTGGGATGATGAAGCCATCACCAAACTGAATCCGGGTCTGAAACTGCCTTCTCAGAACATCGCCGTTGTGCGTCGTGCAGATGGTTCCGGCACCTCCTTCGTTTTCACCAGCTACCTGGCGAAAGTGAACGAAGAGTGGAAATCTAAAGTCGGCGCTGGCTCTACCGTTAACTGGCCGACCGGTCTGGGCGGTAAAGGTAACGACGGTATTGCCGCATTCGTACAGCGTCTGCCGGGCTCTATCGGCTATGTTGAATACGCTTATGCGAAGCAGAACAACCTGGCTTACACCAAACTGATTTCAGCGGATGGTAAACCCGTAAGCCCGACCGAAGAGAGCTTTGCTAACGCCGCGAAAGGCGCTGACTGGAGCACCTCTTTCGCTCAGGATCTGACGAACCAGCAAGGTGACGATGCGTGGCCAATCACTTCCACCACCTTCATCCTGGTCCACAAAGAGCAGAAGAAACCTGAGCAGGGCGCTGAAGTGCTGAAGTTCTTCGACTGGGCGTACAAAAATGGCGGCAAACAGGCGAATGACCTGGATTACGCCAGCCTGCCGGACAGCGTTGTTGAGCAGGTTCGTGCAGCATGGAAGACTAATGTGAAGGATAGCAGCGGTAAAGCGCTGTACTAATAGAATATCTTTAACGAACTGGCGGATGGCGCTACGCTTATCCGCCCTACAGTTCCGACTGTAGGCCCGATTTGTAGGCCGGATAAGCGTAGCGCCATCCGGCATGGGCAACTTCGTAAACGCGTTTAATGGAAAGAGTAATTTATGGCTGCAACCAAGCCTGCTTTTAACCCGCCGGGTAAAAAGGGTGACATGATATTCAGCGCGCTGGTAAAACTGGCTGCGCTGATTGTGCTATTGATGTTGGGTGGCATTATTGTCTCGCTGATTATCTCCTCCTGGCCAAGCATTGAGAAGTTTGGCTTCTCGTTTCTGTGGACTAAAGAGTGGGATGCGCCAAACGATATCTACGGCGCACTGGTTCCCATTTATGGCACGCTGGTTACCTCGTTTATCGCTCTGCTGATCGCCGTTCCGGTGAGCTTCGGTATTGCCCTGTTTCTGACGGAACTGGCGCCGGGCTGGCTGCGTCGCCCGCTGGGCATCGCCATCGAACTGCTGGCGGCTATCCCCAGTATCGTCTACGGCATGTGGGGCCTGTTTATCTTCGCGCCGCTGTTTGCTACCTGGTTCCAGGAACCGGTCGGGAATATTCTTTCCAACATTCCGTTTGTTGGCGCACTGTTCTCTGGCCCGGCATTTGGTATCGGTATTCTGGCGGCGGGCGTTATTCTCGCCATTATGATCATTCCTTACATCGCGGCAGTTATGCGCGATGTCTTCGAACAAACCCCGGTGATGATGAAAGAGTCGGCCTACGGCATCGGCTGCACCACCTGGGAAGTTATCTGGCGTATCGTCCTTCCGTTCACCAAAAATGGGGTGATCGGCGGCGTTATGCTGGGGCTGGGTCGTGCGCTGGGAGAAACCATGGCGGTGACCTTTATCATCGGTAACACCTACCAGCTCGACAGCGTTTCGCTGTACATGCCGGGCAACAGTATTACCTCTGCGCTGGCGAACGAATTTGCCGAAGCGGAGTCTGGTCTGCACGTTGCCGCGTTGATGGAACTGGGTCTGATTCTGTTTGTGATTACCTTCATTGTGCTGGCGATTTCTAAGCTGATGATTATGCGTCTGGCGAAGAATGAGGGGGCACGCTAATGGCTACGCTTGAAATGCAAACGACCGCAGAACTGGCGGAATCCCGCCGTAAAATGCAGGCTAAGCGCCGCACGAGAAACCGCATCGCATTGACGCTCTCAATGGCGACGATGGCGTTTGGGCTGTTCTGGCTCATCTGGATCCTGATGTCCACCATTACGCGTGGTTTCGACGGCATGTCGCTGGCGCTGTTTACCGAAATGACGCCGCCGCCGAATACCGCTGGCGGTGGTCTGGCGAACGCCCTGGCGGGGAGCGGACTGTTAATTTTGTGGGCGACGGTATTTGGTACGCCGCTTGGCATCATGGCGGGGATCTACCTGGCGGAATATGGTCGTAAATCCTGGCTTGCGGAAGTGATCCGTTTCATTAACGACATCCTGCTTTCCGCGCCGTCTATCGTGGTCGGTCTGTTTGTTTACACCATCGTGGTGGCGCAAATGGAGCACTTCTCCGGTTGGGCGGGCGTGATTGCGCTAGCGCTGCTACAGGTGCCTATCGTCATTCGTACCACAGAGAACATGCTGAAACTGGTGCCGGATAGCCTGCGTGAAGCGGCTTATGCGCTGGGGACGCCGAAATGGAAAATGATCTCGGCGATTACCCTGAAAGCCTCTATTTCTGGGATCATCACCGGCGTACTGCTGGCGGTTGCCCGTATTGCGGGTGAAACCGCGCCGCTGCTCTTTACTGCGCTTTCCAACCAGTTCTGGAGCACCGACATGATGCAGCCTATCGCTAACCTGCCGGTCACTATCTTTAAATTTGCGATGAGTCCGTTCGCGGAGTGGCAGCAACTGGCCTGGGCTGGGGTGTTGATCATTACCCTGTGCGTATTGTTGCTGAATATTCTGGCGCGCATCATTTTTGCGAAGAGTAAACACGGTTAATTTCAGGTGCCGGATGGCGGCGTAAACGCCTTATCTGGCCTACAGATGTGAACAGCGGTTAATTTTTTACGGCGCGGCCAACGGCGACGCCGAATGAGGAAGAGATTGAAATGAGTATGGTTGATACTGCTCCGGGTAAGATTCAGGTTCGTGATTTGAACTTCTACTACGGCAAATTCCATGCCCTGAAGGATATCAACCTGGATATCGCGAAGAACCAGGTCACGGCGTTTATTGGGCCGTCTGGCTGTGGTAAATCCACACTGCTGCGTACCTTTAACAAAATGTATTCGTTGTATCCAGAGCAGCGCGCGGAAGGCGAGATCCTGTTGGATGGCGATAATATCCTCACCAACACCCAGGATATCGCTCTGCTGCGTGCCAAAGTGGGGATGGTGTTCCAGAAGCCGACGCCGTTCCCGATGTCTATCTATGACAACATCGCTTTTGGCGTGCGCCTGTTTGAGAAACTGTCTCGCGCCGATATGGACGAACGCGTTCAGTGGGCGTTGACCAAAGCCGCATTATGGAACGAAACCAAAGATAAATTGCACCAGAGCGGGTACTCTCTCTCGGGTGGTCAGCAGCAGCGTCTGTGCATTGCGCGTGGTATCGCCATTCGCCCGGAAGTTCTGCTGTTGGATGAGCCGTGTTCAGCGCTGGACCCGATTTCCACCGGGCGTATTGAAGAGCTGATCACTGAGCTGAAGCAGGACTACACCGTGGTGATCGTGACGCACAACATGCAGCAGGCTGCGCGTTGTTCCGACCACACGGCGTTTATGTATCTGGGCGAGTTGATTGAGTTCAGCAACACGGACGATCTGTTCACTAAGCCCGCTAAAAAGCAAACCGAAGATTATATTACTGGCCGCTACGGTTGATTTGGAGCTAACCATGGACAACCTAAACCTTAACAAACACATTTCCGGCCAGTTCAACGCAGAACTGGAAAGCATCCGCACCCAGGTGATGACCATGGGCGGCATGGTGGAGCAACAGCTTTCTGATGCGATCACCGCGATGCATAATCAGGATAGCGAACTGGCGAAACGCGTTATTGACGGCGATAAGCACGTCAACATGATGGAAGTGGCGATCGATGAAGCGTGCGTGCGCATCATTGCCAAACGCCAGCCGACAGCGAGCGACCTGCGCCTGGTGATGGCGATCATCAAAACCATCGCTGAACTGGAGCGCATTGGCGACGTGGCGGACAAAATTTGTCGCACCGCGCTGGAGAAATTCTCCCACCAGCACCAGCCGCTACTGGTGAGCCTGGAGTCGCTGGGGCGTCACACCGTACAGATGCTGCATGACGTGCTGGACGCGTTCGCGCGAATGGATATTGACGAAGCGGTGCGTATCTACCGTGAAGATAAGAAAGTTGACCAGGAATACGAAGGTATCGTGCGTCAGCTGATGACCTACATGATGGAAGATTCGCGCACCATTCCAAGTGTGCTGACCGCGCTGTTCTGCGCACGCTCCATTGAGCGCATTGGCGACCGTTGCCAGAATATCTGCGAGTACATCTTCTACTTCGTGAAGGGACAGGATTTCCGCCACGTCGGTGGTGACGAGCTGGATAAACTGCTGGCAGGCAAAGATCCGAAGGAATAAGCGGCTTGTTGCGTTCGCCGGGATCCCCCGGCGTCGCTATTGTAGGCCGGATAAGGCGTTACGCCGCATCCGGCATTCTGCGCCATTCGCCTGATGGCGCTTTGCTTATCAGGCCTACGGTTTAATCGACGATATTCCAACCCCGCGCTTTCCACAATTCCGGCAACTGCGCCAGATCGGTAAACGTCGTCACTTTCGGATGATCGATCGGTTTGTTGTGCGGATCGGCGCAGAAGTAGAACACCTCCATTCCCGCATCGATTCCCGACCGGGCGCCGGCACTGGAATCATCCACCAGAATGCAATTCTCTACGTCAACGTTCATGGCTTTCGCCGCGTGGAACATCAGAGCCGGATCGGGCTTCCAGCGTTGAATGTCATAGCCGCTGAACAATTTTTCTGGAAAATGATGCAACATGCCCAGCTTGCCCAGTGAATGCTGCATTTTGCTGACCGGGCCGTTAGAGACGACGCACATCGGCACCGTCATGCTGTCCAGCAGCGCATTTGCCCCTGCGATCACCTCCAGTTCTGAGTCGAACAGGCGTGCGACCTCGGCGCGGTAAACGGGTTCTAAATCCGCTTTTGCTAACGACACACCCTGCTCCTCGTTAATGATATCGATGATTTCGTAGAGTTTTACGCCTTTAAAGCGTTTGAACACCTCTTCGAGATCGAGCGTGATGCCGAATTCCTGGAACATCGCGACATACGCGCGGGAGCAAATGACTTCACTGTCGACCAGCGTACCGTCGCAGTCGAAAAATACCGCTTGAATCTGGGACATGCTTTCTTTTCTCGCTAGTTTAACGTTTTCGTAATGCCTTATTGTGCGACGCAATCGTTGCCGTATAAGCAAATTCAATGAAAAAAGTGTCTCACAACTGCCCTTATTGTCGCATTTTGGTATAGGATAGCGACGAATTTTCCCTCCTTGTTCGGAAATAGATAATGAGTCAACAACACACCACCCAGACTTCTGGTCAGGGTATGCTGGAACGCGTGTTTAAACTGCGCGAACATGGCACGACGGCACGAACCGAAGTGATCGCCGGTTTTACCACCTTCCTGACGATGGTTTACATCGTTTTTGTTAACCCGCAGATTCTTGGCGTTGCTGGCATGGACACCAGCGCCGTCTTCGTTACCACCTGTCTTATCGCGGCGTTCGGCAGCATTCTGATGGGGCTGTTTGCTAATTTACCGGTCGCGCTGGCGCCGGCTATGGGTCTGAACGCGTTTTTCGCCTTCGTGGTCGTTGGCGCGATGGGGCTGTCCTGGCAGGTTGGTATGGGCGCAATCTTCTGGGGAGCGATCGGCCTGCTGCTGCTGACCATCTTCCGCGTGCGTTACTGGATGATTGCTAACATTCCGGTCAGTCTGCGCGTGGGCATCACCAGCGGTATCGGCCTGTTTATCGGCATGATGGGGCTGAAAAACGCAGGCGTTATCGTCGCGAACCCGGAAACCCTGGTGAGCATCGGTAATCTGACCTCTCACAGCGTACTGCTCGGCGTGCTGGGCTTCTTCATCATCGCTATTCTGGCATCACGTAACATTCATGCCGCCGTGCTGGTCTCTATTATTGTAACGACGCTGCTCGGCTGGATGATGGGTGATGTGCATTACAACGGCATTGTCTCTGCGCCGCCAAGCGTTAGCTCTGTGATCGGGCATGTGGATCTGGCGGGCTCGTTTAACATTGGTCTGGCTGGCGTGATTTTCTCCTTCATGCTGGTGAACCTGTTCGACTCCTCCGGTACGCTGATTGGCGTCACCGACAAAGCCGGTCTGGCTGATGAGAAAGGTAAATTCCCGCGGATGAAGCAGGCGCTGTTCGTCGATAGCGTCTCTTCTGTGACCGGGGCGTTTATCGGAACCTCGTCGGTTACCGCGTATATCGAGTCCTCATCCGGCGTATCCGTCGGCGGGCGCACGGGCCTGACCGCCGTTGTTGTCGGTCTGCTGTTCCTGCTGGTTATCTTCCTGTCGCCGCTGGCGGGAATGGTGCCGGGTTATGCCGCTGCCGGGGCGCTGATCTATGTTGGCGTACTGATGACTTCCAGTCTGGCGCGCGTGAAATGGCAGGACCTTACCGAGTCTGTTCCGGCGTTTATTACTGCCGTGATGATGCCGTTCAGCTTCTCGATTACCGAAGGTATCGCGCTGGGCTTTATCTCTTACTGTGTGATGAAAATCGGCACCGGACGTCTGCGTGAGCTGAGTCCTTGCGTGGTGGTCGTGGCGTTGTTGTTTGTGCTGAAGATTGTGTTTATCGACGCGCACTAATTGCCGCTGATACGGCGCTGCGCGAGGTGTCCTGGCCTGATAAGCGTAGCGTCATCAGGCAAATTTGATAGCCGGATGGCGGTCAAACGCCTTATCCGGCCTGCGGCCCTACGCGCGCGCTATTATCACGCTTTAACGCGCTGAATGTAATCGCCAAATGCGGTTAGCTGGCCGGTAAGATGATCAATCGTGCTTTGATCAACCACTTCCCCGGTTTGCGGGTCAACTTTGTTCTGAATCACGCCGCCCATAAACTCCGGTTTGTTCATTACCATCGCATCAAGGAATACCAGAATCTGGCGCAGATGATACTGACAGCGAGCGCCGCCGATTGCCCCCATTGAGCTGGTCTGGATCAGCACCGGTTTCCCGGCTAACGGCTGTTCTGGCAGGCGGGACAGCCAGTCGATCGCGTTTTTCAGTCCGCCAGGCACCGAGTAGTTGTATTCCGGTGTGACGATGACGACGCCGTCCGCTTTACGGATTTGCTCCGCCAGCGCTTCAACGCTCGCCGGGAACCCCTCTTCCTGCTGCACATCAGCGTCATACAGCGGAATATCGCCAATCGAAGGTAATGCGCTGACCTCCATGCCTGCCGGGGCAATTTTCGGCAGCGTGCGGGCGACCATACCGTTAAATGAACCTTTGCGCAGGCTCCCCAGTAACGTAACAACATTCAACGTTTCGGACATGATTACTCCTTTTCATCATGGCGGCCGGGACAGGGCCGAATCAGCTAAGTGTATAAGATGACTTTGCTGTGGATAATTGAGCGAATCGCATCAGGCGACCGGTAGGTTCATTCGCCCGGGTCTGGATATCGGCCAGGCTTTTCCATCCTTGCTTACTATCAAACTCCCAAACATTCAGTTTTTCAATGGCTGGCGTAACCGCCACCGACCAGACCAGAATATCTTCCGCGTCGCATATTGCCTCCACCTGCGTAACGTGGGCGCATTTCAGGCGGCCTGCGCCGGGAAGGAGCTGGAGTTCACGCGGATCGTCATTCAGTACGTCACCGGTTAGCTTTAGCACGCTCTGGCGTAAGGTGATCAGTTGCGCGCGCGCTTCGTTGGGATCGCTCTGATTGTTGATCCACAGATTTTCGTTGCTGGAGAACGCCGGGCTCTCGGCTGAGAGTGGGCTATGGAAGCCTCGCATGGCTCGCTGTAATTCCATATCCAGGCCGCATTCCCCCTCCGTTGTCAGCGCCACGCCTACCATATTCCCGGCATATGAGATGGAGAACGCAGGCAGATTTTTATCGCGAAAGACAGGCTTCCCTTTGGCCTGAATAGCAATTTCTGGCAGCTCGCTGGTTCCGTAGAGCATAAACATCAGTTCAGCGAGTAAGCCGCGTGAAGCCAAAAAACGTGTCCGGCGGTGAGCGGGAAGGTTTCTGGCTTCGATGTGGCATGGAGAAGGCAGACGGACTGAAATCAGGTGTCCCTCCGTAAGAATCCCTCTGGCAAAATGTGTCGCCATTTTTCGCTCCGTGATTAATGGTCCGTGATTATTACGAGAGTAACATTTACGTAGATTATGGACAGGTTTTACTGGTCAAAAGTTCGACGAAAACAGCGGCGCTTACGCGACTTTTACATTTCTGACGCGGTCGTGGTTAATTTACCGTCAGGAGAGGTGGCTATAGAGCGTTTTGATGGTCTCTTTTAACCAGATAATTTTAGGGTTATGGCTGTTACGTTTATGCCAAAGGAGGGTAAAAGGCACCATCAGCTTTTCTCGCTGGGCGGCGTCAAAAGGGAGAGGACGCGCGACCAACGGTAGCTGGTGGAGCTGGTTATAACGCTGGCAGTAGAGAGGCGCGGTCGCCAGCAGCGAGTGGTTCGGCTGGGCGGCCATAAACAGCGATTGTTCAAACCCCGGTAAACTTAAGGCGATATTGCGTTTGCGGCCCATCTCCTGCAATACATCATCCAGCGCCCAGGTGTCGCTTTGCTCCCAGCAAATGCTGATATGCGGATAGCGTAAAAATGTTTCCAGATTCCACTCTTCTTGTAGCGCCGGGTGATCTTCCCGCAGCCAGACCCAGGGGAGGTCGCTGAACAGGACTTCAAAATCGATAGACAGCGGCAGCAGGCTGAGAAGCTCCCGCGAACGGGGATGGCTCTCCCTTCCGGTAAAGCCGAGATCCACCTCGCCGCGTGTGATGGCATCCAGCGAGTCGTAATCCCAGTTACGCACCTTGATTGTGGCCTGCGGATAGCGCTGATAAATCTGCTGCGACAGAGAATTGAACATGATCATTACCAGCGGCGATTCTGCCGCCAGTTCAAATTTCAGGCCGCGTGGCGATTCGTGATGCGGTTTATCAAGCAGCTGATTGCTCATCTGCATCCAGTCCGCCAGGCTTTGTTCCATATTGACCATCAGCGGCGTCGGCGTCAGCCCCAGCGGCGTGTTCACAAACAGCGGGTCATCAAACCATGTTCGCAGCTTTGACAACGATTTACTCACCGCCGAGGGCGTGACGTTCATCCGCTTCGCCGCTTTGGTGACGCTGCGCTCCTGCATCAGAAGCTGCAAACATAACAACAGATTAAGATCGAGACTGGTGATGGATTTTTTCATAGTGCGCTGCGGGCTGTATGGTCATCAGTAACAGGATACAGACCATGCTACAGCCAATCAGAATCCCGATCAGCATATTCAGGGCGTTAAAGCCAATGACTGCCGCCAGCCATATCCATAGCGATGACCCGCAGACCTGTGCAATGCCGAGTACAGAGCTTGCGACGCCAGCACGCAGTGAGAATGGGCCTAATGCCTGGCTCATCGCCACGCCAAAGCCAACTGAAAAACCCGCGCAGATGAGCGTCAGGCCAAAGAGCGTGACGGCGTGAGAGGATGAGAGGCTGAGTACGATGCCCGCAGCCAGAAACAGCCCTTGCGACGTGAGCATCAGCGTGCGCGGTTTAAATACGCTCAGCGCAAAGGGCGTTGAGAACGACACCACCATGCTGATGCCTGCCGTCAGCGCCATTGTGGTGGCGTATTCACCGCGATCAAAGCCCATCATTTCCATGAGCAACACCGGCGAGGTGTTTACAAATGTGAGGATCACCGACACGCTCAACGTGGTGATCGCCAGACGGCTGAGGAAAAAGCGGTTGAGCAGCGACTCTGCATTTTGCTGAGGGCGCGAGGTCGATGAGCATGTTGCCGGGCGCGTTTCTTTCAGGATAAACACCGAGAGCAGGCATACCGCGATACCCATCGCTATCATCGTGTAAAACAGACTTTGCCACGGGAATTTAAGCATAATCAAATGCCCTAACACTGGCGCTAATACCGGCACAATGCAGGTAATTCCGTTTAATAGCGATAACACCTTTGCCCGGCGGCGATCGTCAAGCGTGTCGCGCAGAATCGCAAACGCCACCACATAACAGCACCCCGCCCCGATGCCCTGAATAAAGCGCCCGGTCAGGAACAGCGACCCGTCCGTTGCTCGTGAGCAAAGCATGGAGGCGATGATGAATATCACCGCGCCCGCTATCGCCACCGGTTTGCGCCCTGACTGGTCTGCAACTTTACCCGCAAACAGCATTGCGGTAGCCATCCCGGCCAGGTATACCGAAAACGCGATGTGCAGCTGCGCCTCGCTGGCGTTCAGATCGGCGGCAATACGGGGTAAACCGACCAGATACATGTCGATACCGGCTGGGTAGAGTAAAACAAGGGCAAAACTACAGATTAGAAAGCGGGTCATAGCGTCCTCACAATAAGCGTGGCGCTAAGAATACGGGGAGCTTTTCAGTGACGCGAGTTGCCATTTGGACAACGGTGATTTCCTGTGAGGAAATTTATTATTGCCGGATGGCGGCTTTGCCTTATCCGGCCTACAGATTTAGTCGGCCCGGTAAGCGTAGCGCCACCGGGCAAAACAACATCACTTGCCAATACAGAAGCTGGAGAAAATACGGCCCAGCAGATCGTCGGAGGTAAACTCGCCGGTGATCTCACTCAGCGCCTGCTGCGCCAGACGCAGCTCCTCCGCCAGCAGTTCGCCAGCCCAGGCGCCAAGCAGCTGTGATTTGCCCTGCTGGAGATGTTCTGCGGCTTCTGCCAGCGCCTGAAGATGGCGACGGCGGGCAAGGAAGCCGCCTTCCATATTGGTGTCAAAGCCCATGCTTTGTTTGAGATGGTTACGCAACACATCCACGCCTTCGCCGGTACGGGCGGAAAGACGGACAAGTGAGTGACCATTCACCTCGCTGATACCCAGCGTCTCGCCAGTGATGTCAGCTTTGTTGCGCACAACGGTGATCGGCAGTTTCGCCGGTAAACGGGCGATAAAGTCCGGCCAGATTTCCGCCGGATCAACGGCATCGGTGGTTGTGCCATCCACCATAAACAGCACGCGGTCGGCCTGTTCTATCTCCTGCCAGGCGCGCTCAATCCCAATACGTTCCACTTCATCGCTGGCATCGCGCAGACCGGCGGTATCGATGATGTGCAGCGGCATTCCGTCGATGTGAATATGCTCGCGCAGCACGTCGCGGGTGGTGCCAGCGATATCGGTGACAATGGCGGCCTCACGGCCCGCCAGGGCGTTCAGCAGGCTCGATTTCCCGGCGTTAGGGCGTCCGGCAATGACCACCTTCATCCCTTCACGCAGCAGGCTGCCCTGACGCGCTTCGGCGCGTACCGCATCGAGATCGGCGATCACGCCGTTGAGCTGGGCTTCAATTTTGCCGTCGGAGAGAAAGTCGATCTCCTCGTCCGGGAAGTCAATGGCCGCTTCCACATAGATGCGCAGGTGAGTAAGTGCTTCCACAAGATGATTTACACGCGCGGAAAATGCCCCCTGTAGCGAGTTCAGCGCCGAGCGTGCCGCCTGCTCGGAACTGGCGTCGATCAGGTCGGCAATCGCTTCTGCCTGGGCTAAGTCGAGCTTGTCATTGAGGAACGCGCGCTCGGAGAACTCGCCCGGTCTGGCAATGCGCAGGCCGGGGAGCGTCAGAATACGTTTTAACAGCAGGTCGAGAATGACCGGGCCGCCATGCCCTTGCAGTTCCAGTACGTCTTCACCAGTGAACGAGTTCGGGCCGGGAAACCACAGCGCGATCCCCTGATCCAGCGCCGTGTCATCGGCATCTTTAAACGGCAGGTAATCGGCGTAACGCGGTTTTGGTAGCTTGCCCAATACGGCTTCGGCCACCTCGCGCGCCTTGAGGCCGGAAATGCGCAGGATACCGACGCCACCGCGTCCCGGTGGGGTAGCCTGGGCGACGATAGTGTCGTTATGGCTCATGATCTTCTCTTTTTTGCTAATAAAAAAGGCGGTCAATTGACCGCCCTGTCATCGCTGTTCTGATTGCCGGGTGGCGCTATGCTTACCCGGCTTACATGGAATCAGGAGCTTTTCTTCTCGCGGCTATGCAGGCCACGTTTCTCCAGACCACGGTAAATCAGCTGCTGCTGGATGATGGTTACCAGGTTGCTGACGATATAGTACAGCACCAGACCTGACGGGAACCACAGGAAGAATACCGTGAAGATGACCGGCATAAAGGTCATGATCTTCTGCTGCATCGGGTCGGTCACGGTAGTCGGAGACATCTTCTGGATGAAGAACATCGTCACGCCCATCAGGATCGGCAGGATGTAGTACGGGTCCTGTGCGGACAAGTCATGGATCCACAGTGCGAACGGCGCATGACGCAGTTCAATGGAGCCCATCAGCATGTAGTACAACGCCAGGAAGATAGGCATCTGGATGATCAGAGGGAAGCAGCCGCCCAGCGGGTTAACCTTCTCAGCTTTGTACAGGGCCATCATTTCCTGGCTCTGACGCTGTTTGTCATCGCCCAGACGCTCGCGCATAGCCTGAATCTTCGGCTGTAGCATACGCATCTTCGCCATGGAGGTGTACTGCGCTTTCGTCAGCGGGTACATGATGCCACGAACGATAAAGGTGATAACGATGATGGAGAAGCCCCAGTTACCCAGGAAGCTATGAATCCATTTCAGCAGTTTGAACAGCGGCTGAGAGATGAACCACAGCCAACCGTAATCAACGGTCAGATCCAGGTGCGGTGCAACGGCCGCCATTTTATCCTGAATTTCCGGGCCAACCCACAGGGTGCTGGTCATTGCGCCAGTCTGACCCGGCTGTACCAGAACCGGCTGAGATTTATAGCCGATAGCGGCAATGCCGTTACCCAGATTAGCGGTATAGAAGTTATTGGTGCCGTCGTTACGCGGAATCCATGCCGTTGCGAAGTACTGCTGCAACATGGCGACCCAACCGCCGTTGGAGCTGACGTTCAGGTTTTCGTTATCGGCAATAGTGTCGAATTTGTATTTTTCGTACTTCTCATCCGGCGTGGAGTACGCCGCGCCACGGAAGGTATGCAGTGCAAAGTTGCTGCTACCGGTGTCGCGATGAGACGGCAGATTGATGGATTGCTTCAACTGACCAAAGGTGGAGATCTCCAGCGGTTTCTCACCGGCGTTCTGCACGCTGTAGTTGACGTTGACCGCATATTCACCGCGTTTGAGGACAAACGTTTTGGTGAAGGTGTTGCCAGCGGCGTCAGTCCAGGTCATCGGAACATGCAGTTCGTTCTGGCCATCCGCGAGGACAAACGTGTCGTTATCGACGCTGTACAGCGGACGCGGGCCGTTAGCTGGGTTATCCGGGCCATCACGACCGGTCAGGCCGCTTTGCGCCTGGTAGATAAACTGCGGAGTCGTTTCCAGCAACTGGAACGGTTCTTTAGAACCCAGCTCTTTCGGGTAAGTTGGCAGCAAGGCCTGCTCAACATCACCGCCACGGGTGTTGATGGTCAGATCAAGCACGTCGGTCTTAACCGTAATCAGTTTCCCCTGGCCACTGGCCGGTACGCCCTGGTCGGCGGCGCTACCCGCTGCGGTGGTCGTTGTCTGCGTGGTCTGTTGGGTCTGAGGCTGCGGATTTTTATCCTGCTCCCAGGCTTGCCAGATCATGAAAGACACGAACAGCAAAGCGATGACTAAAAGATTGCGTTGCGAATCCATCGTTAGTGTTCTCTGGTATCAAATGGTCCGGGCGGGACGGGATCGTCACCACCAGGGTGTAAAGGGTGGCATTTTAATACGCGTTTCACCGTCAACCAACTGCCTTTTATCACTCCAAACCTGCGCAATGCCTCAATTCCGTAGCTTGAGCAGGTTGGCGTGAAACGGCAATGCGGCCCAAGCAGCGGACTGATCAGGCGTTGATAGACCCGTATAAGGGCTATCAGGACCCGCGAGCCAGGCGACAGTGGCGGCGCCATAATTTTTCCAACGCTTCCGAGAGAGCACGGTTATCGAGGTCGGCAACCCCTTTTTTCGCCACCACCACGAAATCCATTGCAGGGAGTTCATGTTGACGCAGACGGAAGCTTTCACGCGTCAGACGTTTAATCCGATTGCGTTCATGCGCGCGTCGAACGTTTTTCTTGGCGACGGTTAGACCGATGCGGGGATGCCCCAGCGAATTCAGGCGGCCGAGAATGGTGATTTGCGGCGTGCCAGCCCGTTGTGGCTGCTGGAAGACAAATGTGAAATGACTGGGAGTTAACAAACGTAACTCCCTGGGAAATGCGAGCTTAACCACTCAGGGGTTAGCTTTTATTACTTGGAAACGGTCAGACGAGCGCGGCCTTTAGCACGACGACGTGCCAGAACCTGACGACCATTTTTAGTAGCCATACGAGCACGGAAGCCGTGAGAACGGTTGCGCTTCAGTACAGACGGTTGAAAAGTGCGTTTCATGGCGATTTCTACCTAAACTTGAATAAATTCACTGACTTTTGCGTATACCCGAACGATTATCGAACGACTTACGCCTCAGCGTGGGTGATTAAAGAGGCCGGATTGTAATAATTGTACACTCCAGAGTCAATTCTCTTTCCTTAAAACCCTGCGTTTTTCCGCACCTTTTCGCGCGAAAAACAAGCAGCGCTAACGCCGTACGATGGGCATTGTACAACGGGTGGAGGATTATACGGACTGCCGAACAAAGCGCAAGGATCGCACGGGATCTTTATTAGATCGTTTAAGGCGCTTAATGTCTTTACTCATTAATTTTTTCAATATGCGCGCGAAATCGTGCAGCACTTCGCCTGGATCGTTTACACTTACCCGGTTCTGGATCATCCTGTGGATAAATCGGGAAGAATCTGTGAGAAACAGAAGATCTCTTGCTCAGTTTAGGCTATGATCCGCGGTCCTGATCGTTTCAACGGATCCTGATCGGGTAAAATTGCAGATAGCAATTCGCACGTCACCCTTTTATGCACAGGGTCTTTTCGACGTGCGTCAACAATC
Source organism: Citrobacter sp. CK206 (assembly GCF_030333125.1). Lineage (NCBI taxonomy): Bacteria > Pseudomonadati > Pseudomonadota > Gammaproteobacteria > Enterobacterales > Enterobacteriaceae > Citrobacter > Citrobacter sp. CK206. The sequence continues at coordinate 425,541 of NZ_JAOWGM010000028.1, read as the reverse complement.
ATGAATGTTTCAGCCTTTGTCATTTATCGACTTTTGTTCGAGTGGAGTCCGCCGTGTCACTTTCGCTTTGGCAGCAGTGTCTTGCCCGATTGCAGGATGAGTTACCAGCCACAGAATTCAGTATGTGGATACGCCCGTTGCAGGCGGAACTGAGCGATAACACGCTGGCTTTGTATGCGCCAAACCGTTTTGTGCTCGATTGGGTAAGAGACAAGTACCTCAATAATATCAATGGACTGCTGAATAATTTCTGCGGAGCGGATGCCCCACAACTGCGTTTTGAGGTCGGGACGAAACCCGTCACTCAAACGCTCAAAACGCCGGTCAACAATGTTGTTGCGCCTGCGCAGGTCGCTCAGGCGCAGCCACAGCGTGCGGCGCCAGCCGCGGCGCGCCCGGGCTGGGATAACGTGCCGGCTCCGGCAGAACCGACCTACCGCTCTAACGTTAACGTGAAACACACGTTTGATAACTTCGTCGAAGGTAAATCCAACCAACTGGCGCGCGCGGCGGCGCGTCAGGTGGCGGACAACCCCGGCGGCGCCTACAATCCCTTGTTCCTCTACGGCGGCACCGGTCTGGGTAAAACTCACCTGTTGCATGCGGTGGGCAACGGCATTATGGCGCGCAAACCGAATGCGAAAGTGGTGTATATGCACTCCGAGCGCTTTGTGCAGGACATGGTTAAAGCCTTGCAAAACAACGCGATCGAAGAGTTTAAACGCTACTACCGTTCCGTTGACGCACTGCTTATTGATGACATTCAATTCTTCGCCAATAAAGAACGATCCCAGGAAGAGTTTTTCCACACCTTTAACGCCCTGTTAGAAGGTAATCAGCAGATCATTTTGACGTCGGATCGTTATCCAAAAGAGATCAACGGCGTTGAAGATCGTCTGAAATCCCGCTTCGGTTGGGGGTTGACGGTGGCGATCGAACCGCCTGAGCTGGAAACCCGCGTGGCGATCCTGATGAAAAAAGCGGACGAAAATGATATTCGTTTGCCTGGTGAGGTGGCGTTCTTTATTGCCAAGCGACTACGCTCTAACGTGCGTGAGCTGGAAGGGGCGCTGAACCGCGTGATCGCTAACGCTAACTTTACCGGACGCGCTATCACTATCGACTTTGTGCGTGAAGCGCTGCGCGATCTGCTGGCGTTGCAGGAAAAGCTGGTCACCATCGACAATATCCAGAAGACGGTGGCGGAGTATTACAAAATTAAAATCGCGGATCTGCTTTCCAAGCGTCGATCTCGCTCGGTAGCGCGCCCGCGTCAGATGGCTATGGCGCTGGCAAAGGAGCTCACCAACCACAGTCTGCCGGAAATTGGCGACGCGTTTGGTGGACGTGACCACACTACCGTACTTCATGCCTGCCGTAAAATTGAGCAGCTGCGTGAAGAAAGCCATGATATTAAAGAAGATTTCTCAAACTTAATCAGAACATTATCTTCGTGACGCTATGAAATTTACCGTTGAACGTGAACATTTATTAAAACCGCTTCAGCAGGTCAGTGGCCCGCTGGGCGGTCGTCCTACGCTGCCCATTCTCGGTAACCTGCTGTTGCAGGTGGCTGACGGTACGCTGTCGCTGACGGGCACCGATCTTGAAATGGAAATGGTGGCGCGCGTTGCGTTGATTCAACCTCATGAACCAGGCGCAACTACCGTCCCGGCGCGGAAATTCTTTGATATCTGCCGTGGCTTGCCGGAAGGGGCTGAAATTGCCGTCCAGCTGGAAGGCGATCGGATGCTGGTGCGCTCCGGGCGTAGCCGTTTCTCGCTTTCCACGCTGCCTGCCGCCGATTTCCCTAATCTGGATGACTGGCAGAGCGAAGTCGAATTCACCCTGCCGCAGGCAACGATGAAGCGCCTGATTGAAGCCACCCAGTTCTCAATGGCGCATCAGGACGTGCGTTACTACTTAAACGGCATGCTGTTTGAGACTGAAGGTGAAGAGTTGCGTACCGTCGCGACCGACGGTCACCGTCTGGCGGTCTGCTCTATGCCGGTCGGGCAATCTCTGCCTAACCATTCGGTGATTGTGCCGCGTAAAGGCGTGATTGAGCTGATGCGTATGCTCGACGGCGGCGAAACCCCGCTGCGCGTACAGATCGGCAGTAACAACATCCGTGCCCACGTCGGTGATTTTATCTTTACGTCCAAGCTGGTTGATGGTCGTTTCCCGGATTATCGCCGCGTATTGCCGAAGAACCCGGACAAAACGCTGGAAGCGGGTTGCGATATTCTCAAGCAGGCGTTTGCCCGCGCGGCGATTCTCTCCAACGAGAAATTCCGTGGCGTACGCCTGTATGTGAGCGAAAACCAACTCAAAATCACCGCCAACAACCCGGAACAGGAAGAAGCGGAAGAGATTCTGGACGTCACCTACGGCGGTACTGAGATGGAGATCGGCTTTAACGTCAGCTACGTGCTCGATGTGCTAAACGCGCTGAAATGTGAAACCGTGCGTATTCTGCTGACAGACTCCGTTTCCAGCGTACAGATTGAAGATGCGGCGTCTCAAAGTGCTGCGTATGTTGTGATGCCAATGAGACTGTAATGTCGCTCACCCGCCTGTTGATCCGCGACTTTCGCAATATTGAAAATGCGGATCTCGCTTTATCCCCCGGCTTTAACTTCCTGGTTGGCGCAAACGGTAGCGGCAAAACCAGCGTGCTGGAGGCCATCTATACGCTCGGCCACGGCCGGGCGTTTCGCAGTTTGCAGATTGGCCGCGTCATTCGTCATGAGCAGGAGTCGTTTGTCCTCCACGGACGTTTGCAAGGGGAAGAGCGCGAAACCGCTATCGGCCTGACGAAAGACAAGCTGGGCGACAGCAAAGTGCGCATCGACGGCACCGACGGCCACAAAGTGGCGGAGCTGGCGCACCTGATGCCGATGCAGTTGATTACCCCTGAGGGGTTTACTTTACTCAACGGCGGCCCCAAATACAGAAGAGCGTTCCTTGACTGGGGATGCTTTCACAACGAAGTCGGTTTTTTTACCGCCTGGAGCAACCTGAAGCGGTTGCTCAAGCAGCGCAACGCGGCGCTGCGCCAGGTAAGCCGTTATGAACAATTGCGTCCGTGGGATAAGGAGTTGATTCCTCTCGCGGAACAAATCAGTACCTGGCGTGCTGAGTACAGTGCTGGTATTGCGCAGGATATGGCGGATACCTGCCAGCAATTTCTACCGGAGTTCTCCCTCACCTTCTCTTTTCAGCGCGGTTGGGAAAAAGAGACGGATTATGCCGAGGTGCTGGAGCGGAGCTTCGAACGCGATCGCATGTTGACCTACACCGCGCATGGCCCGCACAAAGCGGATTTCCGCATTCGTGCTGACGGTGCGCCGGTGGAAGATACCTTATCGCGTGGGCAGCTTAAACTGCTGATGTGCGCTTTACGACTGGCGCAAGGGGAGTTCCTCACCCGTGAAAGCGGGCGGCGGTGTCTCTACCTGATAGATGATTTTGCCTCTGAACTTGATGATGCGCGTCGCGGGCTGCTGGCCAGCCGCTTGAAAGCGACGCAATCACAGGTCTTTGTCAGCGCAATCAGCGCTGAACACGTTCTGGACATGTCGGACAAAAATTCGAAGATGTTCACCGTGGAAAAGGGTAAAATAACGGATTAACCCAAGATAAATTGAGCGAGAAACGTTGATGTCGAATTCTTATGACTCCTCCAGTATCAAAGTCCTGAAAGGGCTGGATGCGGTGCGTAAGCGCCCGGGTATGTATATCGGCGACACGGATGACGGCACCGGTCTGCACCACATGGTATTCGAGGTGGTAGATAACGCTATCGACGAAGCGCTCGCGGGTCACTGTAAAGACATTATCGTCACCATTCATGCCGATAACTCCGTATCCGTGCAGGATGACGGGCGTGGCATCCCGACCGGTATTCACCCGGAAGAGGGCGTTTCTGCTGCGGAAGTGATCATGACCGTGCTGCACGCGGGCGGTAAATTCGACGATAACTCCTATAAAGTGTCCGGCGGTCTGCACGGCGTGGGTGTTTCCGTGGTTAACGCCCTGTCCCAGAAACTGGAACTGGTTATCCAGCGCGATAACAAAATCCACCGTCAGATCTATGAGCATGGCGTACCGCAGGCGCCGCTGGCGGTGACCGGCGAAACTGACAAAACCGGTACGATGGTGCGTTTCTGGCCGAGCCTGGAAACCTTCACCAACGTCACCGAATTTGAATACGAAATTCTGGCGAAGCGTCTGCGTGAGCTGTCCTTCCTGAACTCCGGCGTCTCTATTCGTCTGAAAGACAAGCGCGACGGTAAAGAAGACCATTTCCACTACGAAGGCGGCATCAAAGCGTTTGTTGAGTACCTCAACAAGAACAAAACGCCGATTCACCCGAATATCTTCTACTTCTCCACCGAAAAAGACGGTATCGGCGTGGAAGTGGCATTGCAGTGGAACGATGGTTTCCAGGAAAACATCTACTGCTTTACCAACAACATTCCGCAGCGTGACGGCGGTACGCACCTTGCAGGCTTCCGTGCGGCGATGACCCGTACCCTGAACGCCTATATGGATAAAGAAGGCTACAGCAAGAAAGCCAAAGTCAGCGCCACCGGTGACGATGCGCGTGAAGGCCTGATTGCCGTGGTTTCCGTGAAGGTGCCGGACCCGAAATTCTCCTCCCAGACCAAAGATAAACTGGTCTCTTCCGAGGTGAAATCGGCGGTGGAACAGCAGATGAACGAGCTGCTGAGCGAATACCTGCTGGAAAACCCGTCCGACGCCAAAATCGTGGTCGGCAAAATTATCGATGCGGCGCGTGCGCGTGAAGCCGCGCGTCGTGCGCGTGAAATGACGCGTCGTAAAGGCGCGCTGGATCTGGCGGGTCTGCCGGGTAAACTGGCGGATTGTCAGGAACGCGACCCGGCGCTGTCTGAACTGTACCTTGTGGAAGGGGACTCCGCGGGCGGCTCTGCTAAACAGGGTCGTAACCGCAAGAACCAGGCGATTCTGCCGCTGAAGGGTAAAATCCTCAACGTGGAGAAAGCGCGCTTCGACAAGATGCTCTCTTCCCAGGAAGTGGCGACGCTGATCACCGCACTGGGCTGCGGCATCGGTCGTGACGAGTACAACCCGGATAAACTGCGCTATCACAGCATCATCATCATGACCGATGCGGACGTCGATGGCTCGCACATCCGTACGCTGCTGTTGACCTTCTTCTATCGTCAGATGCCGGAAATCGTCGAGCGCGGTCACGTCTACATTGCGCAGCCGCCGCTGTACAAAGTGAAGAAAGGCAAGCAGGAACAGTACATTAAAGACGATGAGGCGATGGATCAGTACCAGATCTCCATCGCTCTGGATGGCGCAACGCTGCACACCAATGCCAGCGCACCGGCACTGGCGGGCGAAGCGTTAGAAAAACTGGTTTCTGATTACAACGCGACGCAGAAAATGATTGGCCGCATGGAGCGTCGCTTCCCGAAAGCGCTGCTGAAAGAGCTGGTTTATCAGCCGACGCTGACGGAAGCCGATCTTAGCAACGAACAGGCTGTCACCCGTTGGGTGAACGCGCTGATTACCGAGCTGAACGAGAAAGAGCAGCACGGCAGCCAGTGGAAGTTTGACGTTCGCGAGAACGCCGAACAGCAGCAGTTCGAACCGATTGTTCGCGTGCGTACTCACGGCGTGGATACCGACTATCCGCTGGATCACGAGTTTGTTACCGGCGGCGAATACCGTCGCATCTGCACGCTCGGCGAGAAGCTGCGCGGTCTGATCGAAGACGATGCGTTCATTGAACGCGGCGAGCGCCGTCAGCCGGTTGCGAGCTTCGAGCAGGCGCTGGAGTGGCTGGTGAAAGAGTCCCGTCGTGGCCTGGCGATTCAGCGCTATAAAGGTCTGGGCGAGATGAACCCGGATCAGCTGTGGGAAACCACGATGGACCCGGAAAGCCGTCGTATGCTGCGCGTCACCGTGAAAGATGCGATTGCCGCCGACCAGCTGTTCACTACGCTGATGGGCGATGCCGTTGAACCGCGTCGCGCCTTTATCGAAGAGAACGCCCTGAAAGCGGCAAACATCGATATCTAATCAGCTTGTAGGCCTCTCCTGTAGGCCTGATAAGCGAAGCGCCATCAGGCAGTTCATCAGCCTAAGCTGCCGGATGGCGGCTTAGGCCTTATCCGGCCTACAACCGATCTGCAAAAGGGGAATCCCGGTTCCCCTTTCTATCCCCCTTTTCATTGCTGTTTTTTGAGCGGAATCGCGTTAGCATGAGGACGGACTCATTTAATCCGGGGAACTCATGGCTATCAAACTCATTGCTATCGATATGGATGGCACCCTTTTGCTGCCCGATCACACCATTTCACCTGCGGTAAAAACGGCGATTGCCGCCGCGCGCGCCCGTGGCGTTAACGTGGTGCTGACCACTGGCCGTCCGTATGCGGGTGTCCATAGCTATCTGAAAGAGCTTCACATGGAACAACCCGGCGACTACTGCATCACCTACAATGGCGCGCTGGTGCAGAAAGCGGGCGATGGCAGTACCGTCGCGCAAACGGCGCTGAGCTATGACGATTACCGCTTTCTGGAGAAGTTGTCCCGCGAAGTCGGCTCACACTTCCACGCGCTGGATCGCAACACGCTGTACACCGCAAACCGTGATATCAGCTACTACACCGTACATGAATCCTATGTCGCCACCATTCCGCTGGTGTTCTGTGAAGCGGAGAAAATGGACCCGGCAACGCAGTTCCTGAAAGTGATGATGATTGATGAACCCGTCATCCTTGATCAGGCCATTGCGCGTATTCCGGCGGAAGTAAAAGAGAAATATACTGTGTTAAAAAGTGCGCCGTACTTCCTCGAAATCCTGGATAAACGCGTCAATAAAGGCACTGGCGTGAAGTCGCTGGCCGATGCACTGGGGATCAAGCCGGAAGAAATCATGGCGATTGGCGATCAGGAAAACGACATCGCGATGATCGAATATGCAGGCATGGGTGTGGCGATGGACAACGCGATTCCGTCGGTGAAAGAGGTGGCTAATTTTGTCACCAAATCCAACCTGGAAGACGGTGTGGCATACGCAATTGAGAAATTTGTGCTGAATTAAGTGGCTGGCCTGGATTAATCCGGCAAAACAGACGTTCCGTAACCCGCCTCTGCTGCGGGTTTTTTTACGCCCTCATTTTCCCTTCATAACATTCCCATTACTGATTGTCGTTTTTGTGATCTAAATTGTAGTACAACACATTTGTGTTGTACTACATTATCAACACAGCAACGATGAATGACATCACGTTAGTACTACAAAGTTGAGGCGAATTTCAGCGGTAACGGTAAAGTAGAGCGGTACATACAGAGCACAAGGACTCTCCATGACCCTCAATAAAACCGATCGTATCGTCATCACGCTGGGAAAACAGATTGTCAGCGGCAAGTACGTACCGGGTTCGGCACTGCCTGCGGAAGCGGATCTGTGTGAGGAGTTTGAAACCTCGCGCAACATCATTCGCGAAGTGTTCCGTTCGCTGATGGCGAAGCGGCTCATTGAAATGAAGCGTTATCGCGGAGCGTTTGTCGCACCACGAAACCAGTGGAACTACCTCGATACCGACGTGCTGCAATGGGTGCTGGAAAACGATTATGACCCGCGGCTGATCAGCGCAATGAGTGAAGTCCGTAACCTGGTGGAACCGGCTATTGCGCGCTGGGCGGCGGAACGCGCGACGTCGAGCGATCTGGCCGAAATTGAGTCGGCGCTCAATGACATGATCGCCAACAACCAGAACCGGGATGCCTTCAACGAAGCGGATATTCGCTATCACGAGGCGGTATTGCAGTCGGTACATAACCCGGTTTTACAACAGCTTAGTGTGGCGATCAGTTCGCTACAGCGAGCGGTGTTTGAACGAACCTGGATGGGTGATGAGGCCAACATGCCAAAAACGCTCCAGGAACATAAGGCGCTATTCGATGCGATACGGCATCAGGATGGCGATGCGGCAGAGCAGGCGGCCTTAACGATGATCGCCAGCTCGACACGAAGGCTCAAGGAAATCACATGACAGCTCGCTACATCGCAATTGACTGGGGATCGACCAATTTGCGCGCCTGGCTTTACCAGGGCGACAAATGCCTGGAGAGCAGGCAATCAGAAGCAGGCGTAACGCGTCTGAAGGGTAAATCTCCTGAAGCGGTGTTAGCAGAAGTGACGCAAAACTGGCGCGACAGCGCCACTCCCGTGGTTATGGCGGGAATGGTCGGCAGCAATGTAGGCTGGAAAATCGCCCCCTATCTGCCGGTTCCTGCCCATTTCTCTTCCATAGGCGAGCAGTTAACCTCCGTTGGCGACAAGATCTGGATTATTCCCGGACTCTGTGTCTCACGCGACGATAACCACAATGTGATGCGCGGCGAAGAGACACAGTTGCTTGGCGCCCGCACGCTTTCTCCTTCTTCTGTCTATGTGATGCCCGGTACGCACTGTAAATGGGTACGGGCTGATAACGCGCAAATTCACGATTTTCGCACCGTGATGACGGGTGAATTACACCATCTGTTGCTGCGTTATTCACTGGTTGGCGCAGGGTTGCCTGAACAGGAAACCTCGCCTGTCGCCTTTACTGCCGGGCTGGAGCGTGGTCTCGCTACCCCCGCCATCCTGCCGCAACTTTTTGAGGTTCGCGCCTCGCACGTCCTGGGAACACTCCCGCGCGCGCAGGTGAGCGAATTTTTATCCGGTCTGTTGATTGGCGCTGAAGTCGCCACCCTTAGCGAAAGCTTTGACGCCCGGCAGATCACCATTGTTGCCGGAGACGCGCTGGCGGAACGCTACCAGCAGGCGTTCAGCGCCATTGGCCGTCATGCAACCGTCGTTTCCGGTGAGAAGGCATTTCAGGCAGGAATAAGGAGCATCGCTCATGCAGTGGCAAACTGATCTTCCGCTTATTGCGATATTACGTGGCGTGACGCCCGATGAAGCGCTGGCGCATGTTGGCGCGGTCATCGAGGCTGGCTTTGATGCGGTGGAAATCCCGCTTAACTCCCCGCAGTGGGAAAAAAGTATCCCGGCGATAGTGGATGCGTATGGCGATAAGGCGTTGATCGGCGCGGGCACCGTACTTCAGCCCGATCAGGTAGACCTGTTAGCGCAAATGGGCTGCAAGCTGATCGTCACGCCAAATATTCAGCCCGAGGTGATTCGTCGCGCGGTGAGTTATGGCATGACCGTATGCCCTGGATGCGCGACCGCCAGCGAGGCCTTTACCGCGCTGGATGCGGGTGCGCAGGCGCTGAAAATATTCCCCTCATCGGCATTTGGCCCGGACTACATCAAAGCGCTGAAAGCGGTGCTTCCGGCTGATGTCCCGGTGTTTGCCGTGGGGGGCGTGACGCCGGAAAACCTGGCGCAATGGATTAACGCGGGTTGCGCAGGCGCCGGGCTGGGCAGCGATCTCTATCGCGCCGGGCAGTCCGTTGAGCGTACCGCGCAGCAGGCGACGGCATTTGTTAAAGCGTATCGAGAGGCAGTGAAATGAAAATAACCAAAATCACCACGTACCGTTTACCCCCGCGCTGGATGTTCCTGAAAATCGAAACGGATGAAGGCGTGGTTGGCTGGGGCGAACCGGTTATAGAAGGGCGCGCGCGTACCGTCGAAGCGGCGGTTCATGAGTTTGGCGACTATCTGATCGGTCAGGACCCGGCGCGTATCAACGATCTGTGGCAGGTGATGTACCGCGCCGGTTTTTATCGCGGCGGCCCAATAATGATGAGCGCCATCGCCGGTATCGACCAGGCGCTGTGGGATATCAAAGGCAAAGTGCTGAACGCGCCGGTATGGCAACTGATGGGCGGTTTGGTTCGCGACAAAATTAAAGCCTACAGCTGGGTGGGCGGCGACCGTCCGGCGGAAGTGATCGACGGCATTAGGAAACTGCGCGCTATTGGCTTCGACACCTTCAAACTGAACGGTTGTGAAGAGATGGGCGTGATTGATAATTCACGCGCGGTGGATGCGGCAGTCAATACCGTAGCGCAAATCCGTGAGGCTTTTGGTAACGAAATTGAATTTGGTCTCGACTTCCACGGTCGTGTCAGCGCCCCGATGGCGAAAGTATTAATTAAAGAGCTGGAACAATATCGTCCGCTGTTTATTGAGGAGCCGGTGCTGGCGGAGCAGGCGGAATATTATCCGAAGCTGGCGGCGCAGACGCATATTCCGATTGCCGCAGGCGAGCGCATGTTCTCACGCTTTGAGTTTAAACGCGTGCTGGAAGCGGGCGGGCTGGCGATTCTGCAACCGGATCTGTCGCACGCTGGCGGTATCACCGAATGCTACAAAATCGCCGGGATGGCGGAAGCCTACGACGTGGCGCTGGCGCCGCACTGTCCGCTGGGGCCGATTGCGCTGGCAGCCTGTCTGCATATCGACTTCGTATCGCGCAATGCGGTATTCCAGGAGCAGAGCATGGGCATTCACTACAACAAAGGCGCGGAGCTGCTCGACTTCGTGAAAAACAAGGACGATTTCAGTATGGAAGGCGGCTTCTTTAAACCGTTAACTAAACCGGGCCTTGGCGTGGACATTGACGAAGCTAAAGTCATTGAACTGAGTAAAAACGCGCCGGACTGGCGCAACCCGTTGTGGCGTCATGAAGATGGCAGCGTAGCGGAATGGTAATCGCCATCCCGTAGACCCGGTAAGCCACCGGGCAAAAACCTTACATACAAAAATATAACCCTCTGTAAATTACAGGGCATGGTGAGCGGTCTCGCTATGCCCAAAATCTGGAGACAGATTGCGATGGATATTTCAGTTACAGCTGCAAAACCCGGGCGTCGTCGTTATCTGACGCTGATTATGATCTTTATTACCGTGGTTATTTGTTATGTTGACCGCGCGAACCTCGCCGTGGCGTCGGCGCATATTCAGGAAGAATTCGGCATCACCAAAGCGGAAATGGGCTACGTCTTTTCGGCTTTTGCGTGGCTTTATACGCTATGCCAGATTCCTGGCGGCTGGTTCCTTGACCGTGTGGGATCGCGACTGACCTACTTTATCGCTATTTTGGGCTGGTCTGTTGCAACGCTATTTCAGGGGTTCGCCACCGGATTAATGTCGCTGATTGGTCTTCGCGCCATCACCGGGATTTTTGAGGCGCCCGCATTTCCGACCAATAACCGGATGGTTACCAGCTGGTTCCCGGAGCATGAGCGCGCCTCCGCCGTCGGTTTCTACACCTCTGGGCAGTTTGTCGGCCTGGCGTTTCTGACGCCGCTGCTGATTTGGATTCAGGAGATGCTGAGCTGGCACTGGGTGTTCATCGTTACCGGGGGAATCGGGATTATCTGGTCGCTAATCTGGTTCAAGGTTTATCAGCCGCCGCGCCTGACCAAAAGCATCAGCCAGGCTGAGCTGGACTATATTCGCGATGGCGGCGGTCTGGTGGACGGCGATGCGCCAGTCAAAAAAGAGGCGCGTCAGCCACTGACCAAAGCTGACTGGAAACTGGTGTTTCACCGCAAACTTGTCGGGGTCTACCTGGGGCAATTTGCGGTTACTTCTACGCTGTGGTTCTTCCTGACCTGGTTCCCGAACTATTTAACCCAGGAGAAAGGGATCACCGCCCTGAAGGCGGGTTTTATGACGACCGTACCGTTCCTTGCCGCTTTCTTTGGGGTGCTGCTCTCCGGCTGGCTGGCGGATAAGCTGGTGAAAAAAGGGTTCTCGTTGGGTGTTGCGCGTAAAACGCCTATTATCTGCGGGCTGCTGATTTCTACCTGCATCATGGGGGCGAACTACACTAACGATCCCGTATGGATTATGACTCTGATGGCGCTGGCGTTCTTCGGCAATGGTTTTGCGTCTATCACCTGGTCACTGGTCTCTTCACTCGCACCGATGCGTCTGATTGGTCTGACCGGCGGCGTGTTTAACTTTGTTGGTGGACTGGGTGGCATCACCGTGCCGCTGGTGATTGGCTACCTTGCGCAGGATTATGGCTTTGGCCCGGCGCTGGTCTATATCTCCGCTGTTGCTCTGATTGGCGCGCTCTCTTATATCCTGCTGGTCGGCGACGTTAAACGGGTAGGCTAATTTCTTCCAATGCTATACCCTGATGCGAAAACCGCGCATCAGGGTATCTCCATGAAACAAATCACTTTCGCTTCGCGTCATCATCAGCTTACGAATACCAACACCTGGACGGCGGACAGCCAGTGGCTGGTTTTTGATGTGCGTCCGTCAGGTGCCTCGTTTACCGGTGAGACGATTGAGCGCGTCAACGTACGGACTGGCGAGATTGAGGTCATTTATCGCGCTACGCAGGGCGCGCACGTTGGCGTGGTGACTGTTCATCCACAAGACGATCGCTATGTGTTCATTCATGGCCCGGAGAACCCGGACGAGACGTGGCATTATGATTTCCACCATCGTCGCGGCGTGATAGCGGCGCAAAACCGCGTGATGAATCTGGATGCAATGGACATCACCGTGCCGTATACGCCCGGCGCGCTGCGCGGCGGCAGCCATGTGCATGTGTTCAGTCCGAACGGCGAGCGTGTCAGCTTCACCTATAACGACCATGTACTGCATGAGCGCGATCCGGCACTGGACTTGCGCAACGTCGGCGTTGCGGTGCCGTATGGCCCGGTTACGGTAGCGGTTCAGCATCCTCGGGAGTACAGCGGCAGCCACTGGTGCGTGTTAGTGAGCCAGACCACGCCGGCGCCACGGCCGGGCAGCGATGACATTAACCGCGCCTACGAAGAGGGGTGGGTGGGCGATCATGCGCTGGCGTTTATTGGCGATACCTTGTCGGCGAAGGGTGAAAAAGTGCCGGAGCTGTTTCTGGTGGCGTTGCCGCAGGATGAAAAAGGCTGGAAACAGGCAGGCGATATGCCGCTGACCGGAACAGAATCAACGCTGCCTGCGCCGCCCGTGGGCGTTGTTCAGCGCCGTCTGACCTTTACGCACGATCGCGCTTTCCCTGGGCTGGTAAACGTTCCGCGACATTGGGTGCGGAGTAACCCGCAAGCCACGGACATTGCGTTTTTGATGCGCGATGATCGCGGTATTGTCCAGCTCTGGCTGATCCCGGCGCAGGGGGGAGAGCCGCGCCAGCTTACGCATAACGCGACCGATATTCAGTCAGCGTTCAACTGGCACCCGTCAGGCCAGTGGTTGGGGTTTGTGCTGGAAAACCGCATTGCCTGCTGCGACGCGCAGAGCGGGGCAATCGCCTTTTTAACGGCGAGTCATGACAGCCCGCCTTCAGTGGACGCCGTTGTTTTTTCGCCGGATGGAGCGTTAATCGCGTGGATGGAAGAGGTTGACGGTTTCCGCCAGCTTTGGGTGACGGAAACCGAACGATAAATCAGTGAGCGGGCATTCTTGCCGGGGGGATAACGGCGTTGGTCATCTTTGTTTTCTCCTCGCTCTTTTCCACTCGCGACTTCACTGAGCTGTCTGTGCGGAAGAAGTCCCACGGCAAGAGTATCGTATCCATGACGGCGGTAAAGGGCATATCCAGGATTGCCAGCGATTTGGTGCCCCAGTTTGTATCACTGCTGCCGATCATTTCAGCGCTGGCGCGTGTGCCGGGGTAGGTCCCCTCTTTGCCGCCGGTATGTGACATTACGCTGGAGCAGCCACCCAGTAAAATCAATCCACTGCACATCATCAGCGTTAACAACACATTTTTTATCATGATTTATTCATCTGTTGATTATCGATGTTTGCATGATGAGTTATAGCGATCCGTCGCGAAAAATAACATCACCATCACGTCGCACTGTGGCGCTTATCGCACTTTAACAATGTGTGCTGTTCACCCAGTCTATGCGATAGACAACAAACTGCAAAAAAAGTCCCCTGCAAGCGCTTGAAAAGTTCATTTCCAGACCCATTTTTAGGGTGTAGACAAATAAAGAGCACGCCTGATGGGTGTTCTGGCTACCTGACCTGTCCATGATGGAAGGTCAACTATTCTCGCTGATTTCAGGAGCTATTCATTATGCGTAACTTTGACTTATCCCCGCTGTACCGTTCTGCCATTGGTTTTGATCGTCTGTTTAACCTCTTAGAAAACAACCAGAGCCAGAGTAATGGCGGTTATCCTCCGTATAACGTCGAACTGGTGGATGAAAACCATTACCGCATTGCGATTGCCGTTGCAGGCTTTGCGGAAAGCGAACTGGAAATTACTGCTCAGGATAATCTGCTGGTGGTAAAAGGCGCTCATGCGGATGAGCAAAAAGAACGTACCTATCTCTACCAGGGCATCGCAGAGCGTAACTTTGAACGCAAATTCCAGTTAGCAGAGAACATTCATGTTCGCGGCGCTAACCTGGTGAACGGTCTGCTGTATATCGACCTGGAGCGCGTGATTCCAGAAGCGAACAAACCGCGCCGTATCGAAATTAACTGATTCAGTCAGGTCGCCGTTGGCGGCCTGTTATCTCCATGCTCGCCGTCAGGGAGCATATGCGAATCTGAGGATTCGCTGGGTATTACTCGCTTCTTAGAAGGAGATGATTATCATGCGTAATTACGATTTATCCCCACTGCTGCGTCAATGGATCGGTTTTGACAAACTGGCCAACGCCCTGCAAAACACCGGTGAAAGCCAGAGCTTCCCGCCCTATAACATTGAAAAAAGCGATGACAACCACTACCGCATTACCCTCGCGTTAGCCGGTTTCCGTCAGGAAGATCTGGATATTCAACTGGAAGGCACGCGCCTGACCGTAAAAGGCACGCCAGCGCAGCCGGAAAAAGAAACCAAATGGTTGCATCAGGGGCTGGTGACACAGCCATTCAGTCTGAGTTTTACTCTGGCAGAAAATATGGAGGTCAGCGGCGCGACCTTCACCAATGGGTTATTGCACATTGATTTAACCCGCAACGAGCCGGAAACCATCGCTCCGCAGCGTATCGCTATTAGCGAACGTCCCGCGTTAAATAGCTAATCCAGGACTACCTGTAGGCCGGATAAAGCGTAGCCGCCATCCGGCAAATCGCCCGGTGCGCTATGCTTACCGGGCCTACAAAGCGACGCAGAACCTATAGGTCCGGCATCATGCTTTTCAACAAACCGCCCCGCCAGCAATGACGGGGCATTTTTGTGCTTTACCACCCATACATACCGCTTGTACTCTGCGAGAATCCATTTAATTAATAATGTTATTCACAGGGAAAAGAAGATGAGTGATATAGCATTGACGGTCAGCGTTCTGGCGTTGGTGGCGGTTGTCGGGTTGTGGATCGGCAATATCAAGGTGCGGGGTGTCGGTTTTGGCATTGGCGGCGTACTGTTCGGCGGGATTATCGTCGGCCACTTTGTCGATCAGGCCGGGATGACGCTGAGCAGTGACATGCTGCATTTTATCCAGGAATTCGGCCTGATACTCTTCGTTTACACCATTGGTATTCAGGTGGGCCCGGGGTTCTTTGCCTCTCTGCGCGTCTCAGGGCTGCGCCTTAATCTCTTTGCCATCCTGATTGTCATTATCGGTGGGCTGGTTACCGCCATTCTGCATAAAATCTTCGCTATCCCGCTACCGGTGGTGCTGGGGATTTTCTCCGGCGCGGTCACCAATACGCCAGCGCTGGGGGCCGGGCAGCAAATTCTGCGCGATCTGGGAACGCCAATGGAAGCGGTGGATCAGATGGGGATGAGCTATGCGATGGCCTATCCTTTCGGGATTTGCGGTATTTTGCTCACCATGTGGCTGATGCGGATGATTTTTCGCGTCAACGTGGAGGCGGAAGCGAAGCAGCATGAAGACACGCTTAGCAATGGACACTCGTTAATCCAGACCATGAATATCCGTGTTGAGAACCCGAATCTCAACAATATGGCGATCCAGGATGTGCCCATCCTGAACAGCGATAAAATCATCTGTTCGCGTCTGAAACGCGACGAGACGCTGATGGTGCCTTCACCGGGAACGATCATCCAGTCGGGCGACCTGCTGCATCTGGTGGGACAGCCCGCCGATCTGCATAACGCGCAGCTGGTCATTGGTCAGGAGGTGGACACCTCGCTCTCAACGCGAGGGACGGATTTGCGCGTTGAACGCGTCGTGGTCACTAACGAAAAGGTGCTCGGAAAACGCATTCGCGACCTCCATTTTAAAGAGCGCTATGACGTGGTGATCTCCCGTCTGAACCGTGCGGGCGTAGAGCTGGTAGCCAGTAGCGACGCCAGCCTGCAATTCGGTGACATCCTCAATCTGGTTGGCCGTCCCTCTTCAATTGATGCGGTGGCCAATGTTGTGGGTAACGCCCAGCAAAAACTGCAACAGGTGCAGATGTTACCGGTGTTTATCGGTATTGGTCTGGGCGTGCTGTTGGGGTCGATTCCGTTGTTTGTCCCTGGATTCCCGGTAGCGTTAAAGCTGGGACTGGCGGGCGGGCCGTTGATCATGGCGCTAATTCTGGGACGTATCGGCAGCATCGGCAAGCTGTACTGGTTTATGCCGCCAAGCGCCAACCTGGCGCTGCGTGAGCTGGGGATCGTGCTGTTTCTCGCGGTGGTCGGGCTGAAATCTGGCGGTGACTTTATTGATACGTTGACTCAGGGTGATGGTCTGAGCTGGATTGGTTACGGCATCTTTATTACTGCCATTCCGCTGATTACCGTCGGTCTTCTGGCACGTATCTTTGCCAAAATGAACTACCTGACGCTATGCGGGATGCTGGCGGGGTCAATGACCGATCCGCCTGCACTGGCGTTCGCTAACAACCTGCATGCCACCAGCGGCGCGGCGGCGCTCTCCTACGCCACTGTTTATCCACTGGTAATGTTCCTGCGGATTATCACCCCACAACTGCTGGCGGTGCTTTTCTGGGGGTTAGGCTAGGTCAGGTTTGCATCCGGGTGGACGCGCCGTAAATGGTAGTCCACCTGGTATTCGCTGGCATTTCTGAACATGACCGAATAATTCAAAAATTCCCCGCTGTCGCTGTAAGAAAGCGATGTGGTCCGCAGTAGCGGCGTTTGCTCGGGGACGTTCATTTGCGCGGAGAGCTGTTTATCGGCCAGTACAGGCGTCAGGCTTTCATAGTTGCCACTGATGGTGATGCCGCACTCTTTCTCAATATAATCAAATTTCGACCCTTCCAGGTGGATCAGCGAGAGGTTACGGAACAGCCTGACGGGCATATAGCTGTCCTCCAGCATCAGCGGTTTGCCATCCACATAGCGCACGCGGCGGGAAAAGTAGATACGTTCGTTGATCTGAATCCGCAACTGGCTGGCAATGGCGGGGGGCGCAGGCATCACTTCAAACACCAGCACCTGGCTGGTGACCTCTTTTCCCTGACGCCGCAGCACTTCCGCCAGTCCGGTCAGGTTGGTGGTTTCATGATGAACGTCTTTACGCGCCACGTATGTGCCGCTCCCGTGCCGCCGCACCACCAGTCCCCACCCCACCAGCATATCGACGGCTTTGCGGATGGTCATTCGTGATACAGCAAACTCTTCCGCCAGCTTTTTTTCACCAGGCAACGGGCTACCGATGTTGTAATCAGATGAGTTGAGCCGGATTCTTAGTCGTTCCGCTATCGATTTGTAGATCACTACCAGACCTCTTTTTCCCTTTAATTTCCGCGCTACGAACCTTTTGATGTCTAACTTTTATGTAAAAAGTAGATATCATTGACTGAATTAAAACCATGAATGCGATCACGAATCGAAGCGGCGCGTCATGTTCTCAGAATCGCAACTACATATTCTCGTATCAGGCCAGCAATCACTACAAAAAAGGCCTCTCCCTACTGGTTGTTATATGAGGATGTAAAAATGCTCAGTCAAATACAACGCTTTGGCGGCGCTATGTTTACCCCGGTACTGCTGTTCCCGTTCGCCGGTATCGTCGTGGGTATCGCCATCATGCTGCGCAACCCGCTTTTTGTTGGCGAAGCGCTGACCGATCCCAACAGTTTATTCGCGCAAATCGTTCATATTATTGAAGAGGGCGGCTGGACGGTTTTCCGTAATATGCCGCTGATTTTCGCCGTCGGCTTGCCAATTGGCCTGGCTAAACAGGCGCAAGGCCGAGCTTGTCTGGCGGTGCTGGTCAGCTTCCTGACATGGAACTATTTCATTAATGCCATGGGCATGACCTGGGGGCATTTCTTCGGCGTGGACTTCAGCGTAGACCCGACGGCAGGCAGCGGTCTGACGATGATGGCCGGAATAAAAACGCTCGATACCAGCATTATCGGCGCCATTATGATTTCGGGCATCGTCACCGCGCTGCACAACCGCTATTTCGATAAGCCGTTGCCCGTGTTCCTCGGTATTTTTCAGGGCACGTCGTTTGTGGTGATTATCGCGTTCCTGGTGATGATCCCCTGCGCCTGGCTGACGCTGCTCGGCTGGCCAAAAGTGCAGATGGGCATTGAATCCCTACAGGCTTTCCTGCGTTCAGCGGGCGCGCTGGGCGTGTGGGTCTACACCTTCCTCGAACGTATTCTGATCCCGACAGGGTTACACCACTTCGTCTATGGCCCCTTCATTTTTGGCCCGGCGGCGGTAGAAGGTGGCATTCAGGTTTACTGGGCGCAACACATGCAGGCGTTCAGCCAGAGCACGGAATCGCTGAAGACGTTATTCCCGGAAGGCGGTTTTGCCCTGCACGGTAACTCAAAAATCTTTGGCTCCGTCGGGATTGCGCTGGCGCTCTATTACACCGCATCGCCAGAAAACCGGGTGAAGGTCGCCGGTTTGCTGATCCCCGCCACGTTAACCGCTGTACTGGTGGGCATCACGGAACCGCTGGAATTCACTTTCCTGTTTATCTCTCCGCTGCTGTTTGCCGTACACGCGGTACTGGCGGCCTCAATGGCGACGGTGATGTATATCTGTGGCGTGGTAGGAAATATGGGCGGCGGACTGCTGGATCAGTTCTTACCGCAAAACTGGGTCCCGATGTTCCACAACCATGCCGGAATGATGTTTACCCAGATAGGCATTGGGCTGGCATTCACCGCCCTCTATTTTGTGGTTTTCCGCACCCTGATCCTGCGCTTCAACCTGAAAACGCCGGGTCGTGAAGAGAGTGAAATCAGACTCTACAGCAAAGCGGATTACAAGGCCGCGCGTGGACAGACAACGGCGCCCGCGCCGGACGCAAAACTTGGGCAGGCAGCCGGGTTCCTCCAGGCGCTGGGCGGCGCGGGCAATATCGAAAGCATTAATAACTGCGCCACGCGCTTACGTATCGCGCTCCACGATATGGCGCAGACCCAGAGTGATGACGTCTTTAAAGCATTGGGCGCGCACGGCGTGGTTCGCCGTGGCAATGGCATCCAGGTGATTGTCGGCCTGCATGTGCCCCAGGTGCGTGACCAGCTTGAAACGCTAATGAAATCCCCCTTATCGACCGAACAAATCCCCATGACGGAGGCAGTATCATGAAAAAATTCTCAGTGGTTATCGCAGGCGGCGGCAGCACATTTACGCCGGGCATCGTATTGATGTTGCTGGCAAACCAGGACCGTTTTCCGCTTCGCGCGCTGAAATTCTATGACAACGACGGCGCTCGCCAGGAAGTGATTGCCGAAGCGTGCAAAATCATCCTTAAAGAGCAGGCGCCGGAGATTGAGTTTAGTTACACCACCGATCCCGAAGCAGCGTTTACCGATGTTGATTTCGTGATGGCGCATATCCGCGTGGGCAAATACCCGATGCGGGAAAAAGACGAAAAAATCCCGCTGCGCCACGGCGTGTTAGGCCAGGAAACCTGTGGCCCGGGCGGGATTGCGTATGGGATGCGTTCTATTGGCGGCGTGCTGGAGCTGGTGGATTACATGGAGAAATACTCCCCGAACGCGTGGATGCTGAACTACTCCAACCCGGCGGCGATAGTGGCCGAGGCGACGCGCCGTCTGCGCCCGAACGCTAAAATCCTCAATATCTGTGATATGCCGATCGGCATTGAAGGGCGGATGGCGCAGATTGTCGGCCTGCAAGATCGTAAGCAAATGCGCGTGCGTTATTACGGGCTGAACCACTTTGGCTGGTGGACGTCGATTGAGGACTTGCAGGGTAACGACCTGATGCCGAAACTGCGGGAATACGTCGCGAAACACGGTTATGTTCCGCCATCTAACGATCCGCATACTGAAGCGAGCTGGAATGATACGTTCGCCAAAGCGAAGGATGTGCAGGCGCTGGACCCGGACACCATGCCGAATACCTATCTGAAATACTATCTGTTCCCGGACTATGTGGTGCAGCACTCGAACCCGGCGCGCACGCGTGCTAATGAGGTGATGGATCACCGTGAAAAACAGGTATTTGGCTCCTGCCGCGCCATTATTGAAGCGGGCCACTCCTCCGCTGGCGAGCTGGAAATTGATGAACACGCGTCTTATATCGTCGATCTGGCAACGGCAATCGCCTTTAATACGCAGGAACGGATGCTGCTGATTGTGCCAAACAACGGGGCGATTCATAACTTTGATGATGAAGCGATGGTGGAGATCCCTTGCCTGGTGGGGCATAACGGGCCGGAACCTCTGACGGTTGGCGATATTCCGCAGTTCCAGAAAGGGCTGATGAGCCAGCAGGTGGCCGTCGAGAAACTGGTGGTCGATGCCTGGGAGCATCGCTCCTATCAGCGTCTGTGGCAGGCGATTACGCTCTCCAAAACCGTGCCGAGCGCGTCTGTCGCCAAAGCGATTCTTGATGATCTGATTGAAGCCAACAAAGAATACTGGCCTGAACTGCACTAATCTTGTTGACTGGCATCCAGCGGGTGCCGGTCAGGATGTTTCAACACCGCCGACGGCGCGTAGCCAAATTTATGCTTAAATGCTTTGCTGAAATGAAATGAGTCAAAGAAGTTGAGCATATCCGCTACCTGACCCACCGAATTCCCTTCCTGTTTTAACAGCGATAATGCCAGTTCCAGCCGGGCGTCCAGATAATATTCTTTCGGTGTTTTCCCGGTATAGCGTAAAAACAGACGACGCAGCCAGGCTTCGCTACAGGGGATCGTGGCTGCCATATCCGCCACGCTCCAGCGGCGTTGCAGGCTGGCATGTAACGCTGCAATTAACTTTTCAACCTGTATGCGTTGTGGGTCTTTTTTCCCGTTTGAGTCAATAAGACAAATCCACTGATAAATAATTTTCGTGAGAAACGCGACGGCGAGATTATTTTTAATCGGTTCCGGGCGGGTAATTAATTGTGAAACTTCGGCCAGTTCCTGATTATAAACATCACCATTATAAATAATGCTTTGTTGTCGGATAGGAATATCCATAATACTGGTTGGGGTAAACTCCATCCAGTATTGCTCCCACAATAAACCTTCGCAATGGTAAGACTGTATATCGGTGGGTTTTAAAAAGATAATGCAGTTGCCGTTTAATGTAATTTGCTCACCGTCTTTCAGCAGGATTTTCCCGCACCCCTGTACGGTATAGACCGCGACCCACGAATTGGCGATTAGCGGCTTTTTCTTATCTCGCGGCCATATAACACGGTAATTTTCGTCAGCGTAGGTATGCCACAGCGAGATCAATGAAATTCCGCTGGAGATCACATTTTCATTAATCAGCAGGGGAATATTGTACGTAGTTTCGTTTTTTACATGCGAACTTAGCAAGTTTCCATTCATTTTATTTTCTCGCCGGAGAATGATGCCCACAACCTGAACATAACAGAAAGTGAATGCTTCAGGGAGGCGATGTTTGTAATTAAGAAATCTGACTGCCTGACCCGGCACGCTTTACCTCGTGTTGACCCTATCGCTGCCGGGACATAATGAAAAACAAGGGCTATGAGATGAATACGCTACAAATTTTGAGCTTTGTTGGTTTTACGCTACTGGTGGCGGTTATCACCTGGTGGAAGTTACGAAAAGCGGATACCGGTTCGCAGCAGGGATATTTTCTGGCGGGACGTTCGTTAAAAGCGCCGGTTATTGCCGCCTCGCTGATGTTAACTAACCTCTCAACGGAACAACTGGTGGGATTAACCGGCCAGGCTTACCGCAGCGGTATGTCGGTAATGGCATGGGAAGTCATCTCCGCAATTCCGCTTATTTTTCTGGCGCTGATCTTTCTGCCACGCTATCTGCAACGCGGCATTGCAACGATCCCGGATTTTATTGAAGAGCGCTATGATAAAACTACCCGCATCATTATTGATTGCTGTTTTTTGATTGCGACGGGAATCTGTTTTTTACCCATCATTCTGTATTCCGGCGCGCTTGCCTTTAACAGCATGTTTCATGTCACTGAAACCTTTGGTATTTCACAACATACGGCGATCTGGCTGATGGCTGTCGTGCTGGGGATTAGCGGCATCCTGTATGCTGTCGTCGGCGGGATGCGGGCGATTGCCATTGCCGATGTGATTAACGGTATCGGCCTGGTGATTGGCGGCCTGATGGTGCCGCTGTTTGGTCTGATGGCGATGGGGAAAGGCAGTCTGAGCGAAGGTATTACGCGTTTAACCCAGGATCACAGCCAGATGCTGAACTCGATTGGCGGCAGCAACGACCCGGTGCCGATTGGCGCGGCGTTGACCGGGCTTATCCTGGTCAATACGTTCTACTGGTGCACCAACCAGGGGATCGTTCAGCGTACGCTGGCATCAAAAAGTTTATCGGAAGGGCAAAAAGGGGCGCTGCTTACGGCGGTGTTGAAGATGCTGGACCCGCTGATTCTGGTGCTGCCGGGCGTTATCGCTTTTCATCTCTTTCAGGATCTACCGAAAGCAGACATGGCCTATCCGGCGCTGGTGAACAAAGTGATGCCGCTGCCGCTGATTGGCTTTTTTAGCGCGGTGCTGTTTGGCGCGATTATCAGCGCATTCTGCGGTTTTTTGAACAGTGCTTCGACCCTGTTTAGCCTCGGTATCTATCGCCGACTGATTAATGAACAGGCCAGCCCCGATAAACTGGTCACTGTTGGTCGTCGCTTTGGCTTTATTGTGGCCGTGATCTCCGTGCTGGTGGCGCCGTGGATCGCCTATGCGCCGCAAGGGCTCTACAGTTGGATGAAACAACTCAACGGGATTTATAACGTGCCGTTGGTGACCATTGTTATTATGGGCTTCTTCTTCCCGCGTATTCCGGCGCTGGCCGCGAAGGTCGCAATGGGACTCGGTATTGTCAGTTACATCACCATCAACTACCTGGTGAAATTTGATTTTCATTTCCTCTATGTGCTGGCCTGCACCTTCTGTATCAACGTCGTGGTGATGCTGCTCATTGGCGTGATTAAGCCGCGTGCAACGCCGTTTAAATTTCATGATGCGTTTGCGGTTGACATGAAACCGTGGAAAAACGTGAAGATCGCCGCCGTTGGCGTCCTGTTCGCGATGATTGGCGTCTATTCTGGTCTGGCGCAGTTCGGTGGCTATCAGACCCGGTGGCTGACCATTCTCAGCTACGCCATCACCGCTGCGGTGGTTGTTTACCTGATTTACAGCTCATGGCAGACGCGCCATTCCGCGCCTGTGGTTTATGTTTCTGACGCTAAGGATAAAGCATGACCCGTCCGAATTTTCTGTTCATTATGACCGATACACAGGCGACCAATATGGTGGGTTGCTATAGCGGTAAGCCGCTGAACACGCAGCATATTGACAGTCTGGCCGCTGAAGGGATTCGCTTTAACTCCGCGTATACCTGCTCGCCGGTGTGTACGCCAGCCCGCGCGGGGCTTTTTACCGGTATTTATGCCAATCAGTCCGGCCCGTGGACGAACAACGTCGCGCCGGGGAAGAACATCTCCACGATGGGGCGTTATTTTAAGGATGCAGGCTATCACACCTGTTATATCGGCAAATGGCACCTCGACGGGCACGATTACTTTGGCACCGGCGAGTGCCCGCCTGAGTGGGATGCCGACTACTGGTATGACGGCGCGAACTACCTTTCTGAACTGACGGAGAATGAAATCAGCCTGTGGCGTAACGGACTGAACAGTATTGAGGATTTGCAGACCAATAATATTGATGAGACCTTTACCTGGGCGTATCGCATCAGCAACCGGGCGGTTGATTTTCTCCATCAGCCAGCGAGAGATGACGAACCGTTCCTGATGGTGGTCTCTTATGATGAGCCGCATCATCCGTTTACCTGTCCGGTTGAGTATCTGGAGAAGTATCAGGATTTTTATTATGACCTGGGCGCGAAGGCGCAGGATTCGCTGAGCAATAAACCTGAGCACCATCGGCTATGGGCGCAGGCGATGCCGTCCCCGGTGGGCGATGATGGCTGTTATCATCATCCGCTCTACTTTGCTTGCAATGACTTTGTTGATGATCAGATTGGGCGGGTGATCAATGCGTTAACCCCGGAACAACGTGAGAACACCTGGGTGATTTATACCTCCGATCACGGTGAAATGATGGGGGCGCACAAACTCATCAGCAAAGGGGCGGCAATGTATGATGACATTACCCGCATCCCGCTGATTATGCGCCCGCCGCAGGGAGCGCCGCAGCAGATCGATACGCCGGTCAGCCATATTGACCTGCTGCCTACGATGATGGCGCTGGCGGGGATTGATAAGCCCGATATTCTTCCGGGTGAAAACATCCTGGCCGTTGAAGCGCCGCGCGGGGTGATGGTGGAGTTCAACCGCTATGAGATCGAGCATGACAGCTTTGGCGGCTTTATTCCGGTGCGCTGCTGGGTGACGGATAACTGGAAGCTGGTGCTGAACCTGTTTACCAGCGATGAGCTGTACGACAGGCGTAATGACCCGGATGAACTGCATAATCTGATTGCTGCGCCGGAATTTGCCGGTGTTCGCAGTCAGATGCACGACGCGCTGCTGGATTACATGGATAAAATCCGCGACCCGTTCCGCACGTACCAGTGGAGCCTGCGTCCGTGGCGTAAAGATGCCCGGCCGCGCTGGATGGGGGCATTCCGCCCACGCCCGCAAGACGGTTATTCTCCGGTGGTACGTGATTACGATACCGGTTTGCCCACGCAAGGCGTGAAAGTAGAAGAGAAAAAGCAGAAGTTTTGATGCGTTATGCCCGGTGGCGCTACAAAAACGCAATACCGTAGGCCGGATAAGGCGCTTACGCCGCCATCCGGCAATAATAATGCCCGGTGGCGCTGCGCTTACCGGGCCTACAAAAGCGCAACACCGTAGGCCGGATAAGGCATTTACGCCGCCATCCGGCAATAATGATGCCCGGTGGCGCTGTGCTTACCGGGCCTACAAAAGCGCAATACCGTAGGCCGGATAAGGCGTTTACGCCGCCATCCGGCAATAATTTAAAGGAGCCGTCATGAAGATTTCCCGCCTCGGAGAAGCGCCGGATTACCGCTTCTCGCTGGCAAATGAGCGTACCTTTCTGGCGTGGATTCGCACCGCGCTGGGGTTTCTGGCGTCGGGCGTCGGGCTTGATCAACTCGCGCCGGACTTCGCCACGCCGGTGATTCGCGAACTGCTGGCGCTGCTGCTGTGTCTCTTTGCGGGCGGCCTGGCGATTTATGGCTATCTGCGCTGGCTACGCAACGAAAAAGCGATGCGTCTGAAAGAAGACCTGCCGTACACCCATAGCCTGATGATAATCAGCCTGATGCTGATGATTGTTGCGGTGATTGTCATGGCGCTGGTGTTGTATGCCGGATAGCCGCAAAGCCCGCCGTCAGGTTGATCCCGGTCTACAGCCGGAGCGCACGTCGCTGGCCTGGTTTCGTACCCTGTTAGGCTATGGCGCATTGATGGCGCTGGCGCTGAAACATAACTGGCATCAGGCGGGGTTTCTGTTCTGGGTTTCTATTGGCGTGCTGGCGATTGTCGCGCTCATCCTCTGGCGCTATACCCGCAGCCGTAACCTGATGGATGTGGCGCACAGTGATTTTTCCGAATCTCGCGCCGTGCGTGACAAATTTTTGATCTCTCTCGCGGTGTTGTCCCTCGCAATACTGTTTGCTGTAACGCATATTCGTCAACTTATCGTCTTTATTAGGGATGTTGCATGACAGGATGTCAGGTCATGGCTAAACCGGCCAGCTCACGTTGTAACCTTGATTGTCATTACTGTTTTTATATCGATAAACCCTCTCAACCCGTTATGGATAACGCGACCTTAGAGGCTTTTATTTGCCAGCATATTGCCGCGCAGCCGGTTGATGATGTGCTGTTTGCCTGGCAGGGCGGAGAGCCGACGCTGTGTGGACTCGATTTTTTTCACCGCGTGGTCGCGTTGCAAAAACGCTATGGAGAGGGGAAACGCATCCAGAATACCTTCCAGACCAACGGCATTTTACTCAGTGACGAGTGGTGCCGATTCTTACGTGATAACGGCTGGCTGGTCGGTATCTCACTGGATGGCCCCGCCGATTTACATGATGCTTACCGCGTTAGCCGTAGTGGAAAACCGACGCATTATAAGGTGGTGGAAGCGATAGCAAGGCTGGTTGCCCATCGCGTGGACTTCAACCTGCTGGTGGTGGTGAATCGGCTGAACAGCCAGCAGCCTGCGCGTATGTATCGCTATCTTCGCCAGCTTGGCACGCCTTTTCTTCAGTTCATTCCGTTGGTTGAACGTGACGATAGCGGCAAACTGACCGCTGATTCCGTGACGTCGGAAGGCTGGGGGCGTTTTCTCAACGATGTGTTTGATCTCTGGGTTCGGGAAGATATTGGGCGCGTTTTTGTGCAACTGTTTGATTCGATGCTGGGCGTGTGGAGCGGGCATCCGGCACAAATGTGCGCGCTTAGCGAAACCTGCGGTCACGCGTTCGCCCTGGAAGCAAACGGCGATCTCTATCAGTGCGATCACTATGTCTACCCGGCGTTCCGGCTGGGTAATATCCATCAAACGCCGCTACATATGCTAAACGCCAGCCCGCAGGCGAGAGAATTTGGACAGCAGAAAAAATCAACGTTGGGGGCGGATTGCCTGGACTGCGCCTTATTGCGATTCTGCAACGGTGATTGTCCAAAGCATCGGGATTTAAGCGGGAAAAGCGTGCTGTGCGGCGGGTATAAAGCGTTTATTAACTACACGTCGCCGCATATGCGCGTTATGCGGGATCTGATTAAACAGCATCGCTCACCGATGGAGTTGATGGCGATGCTGCGTTAAGGTCAGTGACGTTTAGCGCCCTTTCGCCAGGTACTGCGCCATCTCTTCTTCCGGCACCATACCGCCGCCGGTCGCCCACACCAGATGCGTGGCGTGATTAAGCTGCTCAGCGCTGAAGGCGTGCATCTGCTGGTAATCCGTCGAACGGCAAACACGCTGCGGCCCGGCCATTCCCGCCAGTGCGGACGGCTCCAGGCGAATGCCTTCTTCCTGCGCCAGCCAACCCAGCATGTCGTACATCGTCCGATCGTCGAGGGTGTACAGCCCGTCCAGCAGACGTTCCATTGCCCGCCCTACAAACCCGGATGCGCGCCCCACCGCCAGGCCGTCTGCCGCCGTCAGGTTATCGACGCCAATCTCCTGGACGGAAATGGCATCATGCAGACCGGTATACACGCCCAGTAACATGCACGGAGAGTGGGTTGGTTCGGCGAAGAAGCAGTGGACGTTGTCGCCAAATGCCAGTTTCAGACCAAAAGCCACGCCGCCAGGGCCGCCGCCAACGCCGCACGGCAGGTAGACAAACAGCGGATGGTCGGCATCCACCACGCGCCCCTGCTGCGCAAACTGAGCCTTCAGGCGCTGCCCGGCCACCGCATAGCCCAAAAACAGCGTGCGGGAGTTTTCATCGTCAATGAAGAAACAGTTTGGATCGGACTGTGCCGCTTTGCGCCCTTGCTCAACCGCCACGCCGTAATCCTCTTCGTATTCCACTACCGTTACGCCGTGGCTGCGCAGTTTAGCTTTCTTCCAGGCGCGGGCGTCGGCGGACATATGCACCGTCACCTTAAAGCCGATACAGGCGCTCATAATGCCAATCGACAGCCCCAGATTACCGGTTGAACCCACGGCAATGCTGTACTGGCTGAAGAACTGCCTGAACTCCGGTGAAAGCATTACGCTGTAGTCATCTTCGGTCGTCAGCAGACCCGCCTCCAGCGCCAGTTTTTCCGCGCGGGCCAGCACTTCATAAATCCCGCCACGGGCTTTTATCGAGCCGGAAATCGGTAAGTGACTGTCTTTTTTCAGCAGAAGTTCGCCGCTGATTTTCTGTCCGTACTCTTTTTCCAGCCGCTGCTGCATTGCGGGGATGATCGCCAGTTCAGACTCAATAATCCCGCCGGTTGCGGCGGTTTCCGGGAAGGCTTTTGCCAGATACGGCGCGAAACGGGCCAGGCGGGCATGCGCATCCTGTACATCCTGCGCTGTCAGACCAACATAGGGTAAACCTTCCGCAAGAGAGGTGGTGCCTGGGTTAAACCAGGTCGTTTCTTTGAGGGCGATCAGATCCTCTACCAGAGGATACTGAGCGATGAGTGAAGTCATTTTAGCGTTTTCCATAATACGTCTCTTTGCGCTTAGATGATAAAGGAAAGCAGGAATGTGCCCGCCAGAGCAACAACCGACGCGATAAATGTCGCGGTTGTATAGTACTTAAATGTTTCATTCAGGGTGGCGCCGCAGTATTGCTTCACCAGCCAGAAGAGGGAGTCGGTCACGATCGTGCAGCCAATCGCGCCGGAACCGATGGCAATGGCGATGATCTCCGGGCTGACGTTGGGGTAGAGCGGCAGCATCGGCGCGACAATCGCCGTCGCGCCCATCATCGCGACCGTTGCGGAACCCACTGCGGCGTGCAGAATCAGCGCCACCAGCCAGGCCAGCAGAATCGGGTGCATGTGCATATTGGAGAGGATCACCGCCAGCGTATCCGCCAGACCGCTGCTTTTGAGGATAGCGTTGAACGCGCCGCCTGCACCGATAATCAGCAGGATGTTAGCAATCGAGCCAAAGCCGTTTTCGGTATGGGTCAGCAACGTACCCATACCGATATGCTGACGCAGGCCAAGAATGTAATAGGCCACGAAAACGGCGATAAACATTGCGGTGATCGGGTTGCCGATAAACTCCAGCAGCGTATACAGCGTGCCGCCCTGCGTCATATTCAGTTCGGCAACGGTTTTTACCAGCATCAGGCCAATCGGCAGCAGGACGGTAAACAGCGTCGCGCGTAAAGAAGGCAGCGTATTTTCATCGCGCACTTCGAGATCCGCAAACTCCGTCGGCACCGGCTTAAACGGCAGGCGGTTGCCGAGGAACTTCAGGAATAGCGGCCCGCCGACCAGCGACGCCACCAGCCCAACCAGCAAACCGTAGACGATAACGGAACCGATATCCGCGCCCAGCTTATTCGCCACAAACAGCGCAGCCGGATGCGGCGGCACCACGCAATGCACCGCCATTAGCGCGGTACACAGCGGAATAGCCAGCTTCAGCAGCGACGTGTTGGTTTTCTTCGCTATCGAAAATGCCAGTGGGATGAGCAGTACCACACCCACTTCCACAAACAGCGTGATGCCGCAAATCAGCCCCACCAGCACCATGATCACATCAGCGGAAAGCCAGCGGCAACGCTGGAGCGTCAGGCCGATCCGTTCTGCCGCGCCGGACACTTCCATCATTTTGCCGAGAATGGTTCCGAGACCGATGACGGCGGCGAGGAAGCCTAACGTGCCGCCAATACCGCTTTCAATCGCATTGACCATCTCCAGCGGCCCCATGCCCATCATCGCGCCCACAAAGAAACTGGCCAGCAGCAGTGCCAGAAACGGGTGGAACCTGAATTTCACGATGGTCAGCACGATTAGCACGATGCTTACCAGCAGCGTGCTCACAACCCAAATTTGAGAGTGCATATCTCACCTTGCCCTGTGATTAACATAGGCGTATTGGACGAAAAAACGGCACTTGCTGACAAACGATATAAATTGCCCTTCGCATGAACCAGATTGAATCAAAAGGGTGATTTGCATCCAATAATGGTCTGTTTATGCGATATGGTTCACTTTGATTCATCTTTACGCTGATTTTCCAGGCGCATTTTTTTACACTGCAAAGCTAAAAAGAGGTCACAGAGGTGGCGATGGAACCCTTACGCGACGGCAGAAACCGTTTACTCAACGGCTGGCAATTATCAAAGCTGTACACCTTTGAAGTGGCGGCCAGGCATCAGTCTTTTGCGCTGGCGGCGGATGAGCTGTCGCTAAGTCCCAGCGCGGTCAGCCATCGAATTAATCAACTGGAAGAGGAGCTGGGGATTCAGCTCTTTGTCCGTTCGCACCGCAAAGTGGAACTCACCCATGAGGGCAAGCGGGTATTCTGGGCGTTGAAATCGTCGCTGGATACGCTGAATCAGGAAATCCTCGATATTAAAAATCAGGAGTTGTCAGGGACGCTGACCGTCTATTCGCGGCCTTCGATTGCTCAGTGCTGGCTGGTGCCTGCGCTGGGAGATTTTACTCGCCGCTATCCGTCCATCTCGCTGACCATGTTGACCGGTAATGACAACGTGAATCTCCAGCGGGCAGGGATTGATTTAGCGATCTATTTTGATGATGCGCCCTCGGCGCAGCTGACGCATCACTTCCTGATGGATGAGGCCATTCTGCCGGTGTGCAGCCCCGAATATGCCCGTCATCATGACTTAACGAATGCGCGGGTTAACCTGCGCCACTGTACGCTCCTGCATGACCGACAGGCATGGAGCAACGACTCCGGCACTGATGAATGGCACAGTTGGGCGCAGCATTTTGGCGTGAATCTGCCGACATCGTCGGGCATTGGCTTCGATCGTTCCGATTTAGCCGTTATTGCGGCAATGAACCATATCGGTGTGGCGATGGGGCGTAAACGGCTGGTGCAAAAGCGTCTTGATAGCGGCGAACTGATTGCGCCTTTCGGCGAGATGACGCTGAAATGCCACCAGCACTATTATGTGACCACGCTGCCTGGCAGACAGTGGCCGAAAATCGAGGCGTTTATCGGCTGGTTGCAGGAGCAGGCGACGTAGCGTTTGCCACGCGAAGATTTATTGCATGTAAAGCCAGAAAGCGTGCTAAATACGTGATATGACTCCTGATGATTTGCTTAAGGACAATCGTGTTAAAGCCGCTTGCTTCTCTCTTCCTGCTCGTCAGCGCCACGGTGTGCGCGGCTCAGCCGCCGTTGACCGCTTCGCGCTATGCGCAGCAGCTTGGTGTGGGGATGGACGTTGACTGGGCGCGCACCGAACGGGGTATCCGGGAGTTTGATCCTCTGGTGGTGCGTGATTTTCAGGCGAAGGGATTTAAGCATGTGCGCATACGCGTCGCGGGAGAGCCGACGGAAGCGCGACTCATCCACCTGCGAAAACTGGTGGAGGCGTGTGAGCAGTATGGCGTGATTCCGATCATTGCTTATCAGGCCGATGAGTATAAAAACGACCCCAGTCCCGGCAATGAACAAGAGGTGATCAACTGGTGGGTAGCCGTCGCGCACTATTTTGCGCAACGTTCGCCGCTGCTGGGGTTTGACCTGATTTATGAACCGGCGGAGAAACTCAACCACAGCCAGGCTTCCCTGAACCGGGTATATGACAAAACCATCCGCACCCTTCACGCGATTGACCCCCAACGCATGATTTTTGTCGCGCCTCGTCTGCGCGCCGCGCCGGAAGCGTTGTCGGCCCTAAAACTGCCCCCGCAAAGCCAGAATTACGTGCTGGCGGAGTGGCATATCTTTCCGTGGGGGCCGTTGAAAAATAACGGTAAATACCCGTGGACGTCGGGCACGGCGGCGGAGAAAGCGGCGATTCGCGCGCGAATTAACGCCGCCGTGCGCTGGCAGCAAAAAACCGGCCATGTCAGTTGGGTTGGCGGCTGGGCGCCGGGTGAATCAATCAAAAATAGCCCTTCCGCTTCGCAGCTCGCGTTTGCCCGGTTTATGGCGTGCGAGTTGCAAAGGGTGAATATTCCGTATGCGATTAACGCGGATACGCAGTTTTATGACGGAGAAGAAGGGGCGTGGCGTCCGGCGCTGGAGCCGCTCCTGACCACGATGATCTCGCCGGTATGTGAAAAGCCCGGCGGGAAACCGGGCCATCATTCGATTAAATCGTCTGCCCCTGATGCGGCACACGCGACGCCAGCGGCAGCCAGCACAGTAAAATCAGCAGCCCCATAAGCGTCATCAAAAAGCCGAGGCTACCCTGCCCGGTTTGCGGCAGCATTGCGGAGAGCCACGCCAGCACGCCGGAGCCGATGTTTTGCAGGCCGCCCACCAGCGCGCCAGCCGTTCCGGCGAGGAATGGGAAAGGCTCCATCGCGCCGCTGGTCGCCAGTGGGAACAGCATTCCGGCGCCGAAGAAGAACAGCGCGGCGGGGATCAGCAGCGTCCAGACGTTCATCACGCCAAACAGACCTGGGACCCACATCATGACGCCCGCCAACAGGCAACTGAATACCGACTGCCACATCAGCGTTGCGAAGCGCTTATTCGGGCGACCAGCAAACCACGCGCCGAAAAACGCCGCCGGAATTGGCAGAATAAACAGGATGCTCACCACCATGCTGCTCAGACCCAGCACCGCTCCCATCAGCACGCCGGAGCAGGCTTCAAAGACGGCGATTCCCGCCAGTCCGCCAATCAGCATCAGCAGATAACAGGTAAATGCGCCGTTGCCGAATAATGTTTTGTAGCTGGCGATCAGGCGGGTACGTGGTGCGCCTGCGGGGCGTGTCTCCGGCATCCAGCGTGCCATACTGAAGGTGACGCCTGCGCAGAGAACCAGCAGGAAAACGTAACAGGCGCGCCAGTTCCAGACGGTATCCAGCAGCCCGCCAATCAGCGGCGCCAGCAACGGACTCACCAGAATCCCCATATTCAGCAGGCTGTTAGCGTGGCGTAACTGCGTACCTTCATACAGATCGCGCGGCAGCGTACGCGCCATCACGCCGCCGACGCCGGTGCCCATGCCCTGTAACGCGCTGGCGGCAATCAATACCGTCAGGCTGTGGGTGGTAATCGCGACCAGCGTAGCCAGCATAAAAATGGACATCCCGACGAGGATCACCGGGCGGCGCCCTACCCGATCGGAAAGCGGGCCGTAAAACAGTTGTGATACGCCGTAGGTGAGCAGGTAAGCGGCCATGACGCTCTGTACTGCCCCTTCACGAACGTTCAGTTCACGCGCCATATCGGCAATGGCGGGGATATAAATGGTTTGCGCCATCTGCCCGACGGCCACCAGTAATACCAACATCAACAACAAATTGACGCTTCTCTGCCTTTTCATTTCGCTGATTACTTTTAAAAAAAGAAAAAAATAAGAATAAGGTGCTACGCATTCCCATAAATGCGAGTGGAATCTACCACACTAAAAAAAGAAGGCCATATTCACGGCGGGAATAGCGCGGGAGCCGAACGGCAGGATATGTAAACAAAAAGCGGCAACAATTGTTGCCGAGAGATTATTTTACCGCAGTTTGATGGTGCCCGGCGGCTCCCGTAGGCCGGATAAGGCGTAGCCGCCATCCGGCAATCAGGATAAACGCAGTAATATCGCCCCGGCGGCAATCCCGCCAGCCGCGACCAACCGTAGCCCGGCGACTTTCTCATTGAGCAGCAGCCAGGCAATCAGCGCGCCGAACAGAATGGATGTTTCACGCAGTGCGGCCACCACGGCCAGCGGCGCCTGAGTCATCGCCCACAGCGCCAGCCCATAGGAACCCATCGTGCCGATACCGCCAAAAATGCCTTTCTTCCAGTGCTGCGCCAGATAGCGCGAGGCTTCCCGCCGCCGGGCAATCATCGCCCAGCCAAGCAGACAGGTGCCGTTCAACAAGAAGGTCCACAGCGTATAACCCAGCGCGGTTTCTGACACCCGCACGCCCGTACCGTCCACCAGCGTATAGCCAGCGATAAAGCAGGCGTTGATCAGCGCCAGCGTGATACCCCGCCGGGAGCGGGCACGACCGTTACAGGCCATGCCGAGAATCGCCAGGCAAATTACCGCGATGCCGAGCCAGGCCATTGTGGAAAGGCTATCGCCAAGAAACAGGACGCTAATTATCGCCACCAGCAGCGGTGCGGTGCCGCGCATCAGGGGATAGGTCTGGCTCATATCCGAAACCTGATAGGTTTTGGCGACCAGCACGGTATAAACCACCTGTAAGGCGGTGGAGGCGGCTAAAAAAGGGATGCTGGCGGCGGGAAGGGGCGGGGCGAAGGGCAGACACGCCAGCGCCATCAACGCTGCGGAACCACTGACGCTGATTGCGGAGTAAAGTTTGTCATTTCCCGCCTTCACGATGGCGTTCCAGCTGGCATGCAGCAGCGCGGCAAACAGTAAAATGCAGAAAATGGAAAGGGTCATGGTTCAGGTATCGTCAGTGGTTGTCATAAAAACGTAACATATCGACGATGGACAAGCACCAGGCAGATGATGAAAGGGGAGCGGTTGCCCGCTCCCCTTCGGTGCGGCTTGAATCTGAATTACCGGAGGTATTTCAGAACGGCATCAAGCAGTTGCAGTGCAGCAACAATGAGTTTCAGGATAAGAATAGCGATATCCACGAGGCTCATACGCTCTCCTTCTGGTAAAAGGAGCACGGTGCTGACGTACCTCTCCGCCGCCTGTTGTCAGCACCTTTTGTTGACATAACACAGTGTGCTCACATGGGGGTTAAGGCGCTGACGGCACCACCCGTTTCAGCCAGGACTTTGTTGCGCCGGTTACGATGCGGCCCCCTATAACACATTGCGTACAGTGATATTATAGATAAATACTGTATGAATGAACAGTATTTTGTGGACGGATCGCGACTTCTGATCCATACTCAAATGCGTCAAAATCCGTGCCGAAATTGCGTGTTCTTCGCGGAACGCGTATACTTCTGATGTTGATATAACACAGTGTGCTTTGCGGCAACCAACCGCATAACGCTGATAAAAACCTCGCTCCGGCGGGGTTTTTTGTTTTGCAGGCCTGCGTCGGCATCTGGCAAAGCGTGATCGTCGACGCATTTTTGTGCAGATGAAAAATTTTCCGTTGTCATGCCTGAAAAGCTGTGCTTGTATAAAACCTGTTAATCCATAAACAGACAAGGTCCCTAATGAACCCTTCCATGCTGACTGCGACCCTACTAAAAACTGCGCAACCTGCCGCAGTGGTCGTCGTGCGTGTGGTGGTGGTCGTCGGCAATGCGCCGTAGGGACTGGAACAACACACGATTCCAAAACCCCGCCGGCGCAAACCGGGCGGGGTTTTTCGTTTAAGACACCTTCCCGGCAAGTCGGCCCAGAATAAAAGGACTGGAGCATGGCAAGTTCGGGCACAACATCAACATCCCCGCGTACGCGCTTTACGGGCGCAGAATTTATCGTTCATTTTCTGGAACGTCAGGGCATTAACATCGTCACTGGCATTCCGGGCGGTTCGATTCTCCCCGTTTATGACGCCTTAAGCCAAAGTACGCAAATCCGCCACATCCTGGCGCGCCATGAACAGGGGGCGGGGTTTATCGCTCAGGGGATGGCGCGAACCGACGGTAAACCCGCGGTATGTATGGCCTGTAGCGGGCCGGGCGCGACTAACCTGGTCACCGCCATTGCCGACGCGCGTCTCGACTCCATTCCGTTGGTATGCATCACCGGTCAGGTTCCGGCCTCGATGATCGGCACCGATGCGTTTCAGGAAGTCGACACCTACGGCATCTCTATCCCCATCACAAAACATAACTATCTGGTCAGAGATATCAATGAGTTGCCACAGGTAATGTGCGATGCGTTTCGCCTTGCCCAGTCCGGGCGCCCTGGGCCGGTGTGGATAGACATTCCTAAGGATATACAGACGGCGGTGTTTGACATTGAAGCGTTGCCTGCTCCGGCTGAAAAAATGGCGGCGCCGGAATTCAGCGCTGAGAGCATTCGTGATGCGGCGGCGATGATCAACGCCGCGAAGCGCCCGGTGCTGTATCTTGGCGGCGGCGTGATTAACGCGCCTGCGCGCGTGCGTGAACTGGCGGAAAAAGCCAGACTGCCCACCACTATGACTCTGATGGCGCTGGGCATACTGCCGAAGGCGCATCCGCTTTCTCTGGGGATGCTGGGCATGCATGGCGCGCGCAGCACAAACTATATTCTGCAAGAGGCGGATCTGCTGGTGGTTCTGGGGGCGCGTTTTGATGACCGGGCGATTGGCAAAACCGAACAGTTCTGTCCGAATGCCAAAATCATCCATGTGGATATCGATCGCGCGGAACTGGGTAAAATTAAACAACCGCACGTTGCCATTCAGGCTGATGTTGATGACGTTCTGGCGCAGTTGATTCCGCACATTGAGGCTCAGCCACGCGAAGAGTGGCATCAACTGGTGGCGGATTTGCAGCGCGAGTTCCCGTGCGCGATCCCTGAAGCCAGCGATCCGCTCAGCCATTACGGGCTGATTAATGCCGTTGCCGCCTGCGTGGATGACAGCGCGATTATCACGACCGACGTAGGCCAGCACCAGATGTGGGCCGCACAGGCTTATCCGCTCAACCGTCCACGTCAGTGGCTGACTTCCGGCGGGCTGGGGACGATGGGTTTTGGCTTGCCTGCGGCGATTGGCGCGGCGCTGGCGAACCCGGACAAGAAAGTGTTGTGCTTCTCCGGCGACGGCAGCCTGATGATGAATATTCAGGAGATGGCGACCGCCAGCGAAAACCAACTGGATGTAAAAATTATCCTGATGAATAACGAAGCGTTGGGGCTGGTGCATCAGCAACAAAGCCTGTTCTACAAGCAGGGCGTGTTTGCTGCCACCTATCCGGGGATGATCAACTTTATGCAGATTGCCGCTGGTTTTGGTCTGGAAACCTGTGATTTAAATAATGAAGCCGATCCGCAAGCGGCGCTGCGGGAAATCATCAGCCGCCCAGGACCGGCGCTGATCCATGTACGTATTGATGCAGACGAAAAAGTTTATCCGATGGTGCCGCCGGGTGCGGCCAATACTGAGATGGTGGGGGAATAAACCATGCAGAAACAATCACATGAGAACGTTATCCTGGAACTCACCGTCCGTAACCATCCTGGCGTCATGACGCACGTTTGTGGGCTGTTCGCCCGTCGCGCTTTCAACGTGGAAGGGATTCTTTGTCTACCCATCCAGAGCAGCGACCAGAGCCGCATCTGGCTACTGGTCAACGACGATCAGCGTCTGGAGCAGATGATTAGTCAGATCGATAAACTGGAAGATGTGGTGAAAGTGGCGCGCAATCAGTCCGATCCGTCAATGTTTAATAAAATCTCGGTTTTCTTTGAGTAATAATGGCTATCTGAACAAGGGGAAACCCTTGTTCAGGTTAATTATTTGAGAGTGTTATATAACTATAAGTAATATTTTCGGACGTGACGTGTCTTTATTATCCGGTTTATGAACTGTCTTATTTGCAGTATAGAAAGTATCTTTTCGGACAAAGTGACCAATACTCGCCTGAGCGTCTGGGGCGCTTCTTTACGATGTCATATTGCAATGATATTATGCGCCGGGTTGCTGTGATTCAGAGCGAATAACTAATGGAAATCGTTGAGCATCTTTTTATTGTTTGCTCCCCGCTTCAGCTCAGAATTGTTTCTAAGATTAAAGCGAGGTATAAACACGCACGTTTTCATATCATCTACCTTAAAACAAAGGTAGAGTTAAAATCCTATATATATGAAACGGTTAATAATGAATTCTCTTCTGGCTTAGTCGCCAGTATGGATTATGGCTTTATTAACATGCTGAAAATCAATCGCTTTCTTTCTCATAAAACAATCCATTATGTCTATATGGCGAATATCAGCCATCTTTCAGTGCAATACATTCTAAAAATGTTGTCTGATGACGTTAAGATTAGAACGTTTGATGATGGCATTCTGAGTATCAACTCCGCAGGCTATCTTGATAAACAAATAAAACTACGAAAAGGCCCCGGTCGTAAGTTGACGCGGATGTGGCTTGGTCAGCATTATAATATCAGGGATATCGCGAAAAGAAGTGAACTGCATTTCTCTATCGTAAAGCATAAAAGCAAAAGTAGAAATGTAGACTGCGATATTGTTTATATTGATGTTCTCTCAGAGGAGAAACAGCGCTTGCATACTGAGCGCAGTGCGCCTGTCTATGCCGGGGAGATCAATGTTTTTGTGGGCTCGAAATTTAAAGATATCCTTGATGTGAAAAATGATTCCAACCTTATTGCGTTGATTCATAAGATAGAGACGCTCGCAGCGCACTATCCTTCACTCCAGTACCTCAGGCACCCAAGAGAGTACAGCCAGCAGGTGTTTGGCATGACGGAAATTACGCTGAACGCCATTTCTGAAGATTATATTTGCCAGTTATCCTCGGCTTACCAGCGAGTGAATGTCTTTGGTTTTGCAAGCACTTGCCAGCTTAATGTGATGAAATTAGAGAATGTCTACATCACACTGCTAAAAACCACCCTGATCCGGCCCGATATTCGGGATTCCTTTGCGCTTTTTTCTGATAGCGACAAAGTGCGTATCTGCGACCTGGACAGTATGGAACCGTAACGGAGTCGTACGCCCGCCAGACGCATTGAATGCTGCTCACGGCTTGAACAGCCATGCGCTTATCGTTAAGGTAAGCGCTTTGTTGGATGGCCGGCCTACAACGGCTCCCGCCCGTAGGCCTGATAAGCGCAGCGCCATCAGGCACTTTCAAGTACCAGGACAGAACCATGATCACCATCGCCCTTATTGACGATCACCTTATCGTCCGCTCCGGCTTTGCGCAGCTGCTGGGGCTGGAACCTGATTTACAGGTTGTGGCCGAGTTTGGCTCGGGGCAGGAGGCGCTGGCGGGATTACCGGGGCGCGGCGTGCAGGTCTGCATCTGCGATATCTCCATGCCGGATATCTCCGGGCTGGAGTTATTAAGTCAGCTTCCTAAAGGGATGGCGACGATAATGCTGTCGGTACATGACAGTCCGGCGCTGGTGGAACAGGCGCTGAACGCCGGTGCGCGCGGCTTCCTTTCCAAGCGCTGTAGCCCTGACGAGCTGATTGCCGCGGTACACACGGTGGCGACGGGCGGCTGTTACCTGACGCCGGATATCGCCGTTAAACTGGCGGCCGGACGGCAGGACCCGCTGACCAGACGTGAACGCCAGGTGGCGGAAAAGCTGGCGCAGGGAATGGCGGTAAAAGAGATCGCCGCCGAGCTGGGGCTGTCGCCAAAAACGGTACACGTACATCGCGCCAATCTTCTGGAAAAACTGGGCGTCAGCAACGACGTTGAACTGGCGCGCCGCATGTTTGATGGCTGGTGATGAAAACCATCCTTTCCCGGTTAATTACCGTTATCGCCTGCTTTTTTATCTTCTCCGCCGCGTGGTTTTGCCTGTGGAGCATCAGCCTGCACCTGGTTGAGCGCCCGGAGCTGGCGGTACTGCTGTTCCCGTTCGGTTTACGCCTGGGGCTGATGTTGCAGTGTCCGCGCAGCTACTGGCCGGTATTGCTGGGCGCGGAATGGCTGCTGGTCTGGTGGCTGGCGCAGGAAGTGGCGCTGGCGCATCTACCGCTTTTGATGATCGGAGGCCTGTTGACGTTGCTGCCTGTGGCATTAATCTCCCGCTATCGCCATCAGCGCGACTGGCGCACCCTGCTGTTACAGGGCGCGGCCTTGACGGCGGCGGCATTGTTACAGTCTCTGCCCTGGTTAGGCCAGGGGGAAGAGACGTTAAACGCGCTGCTGCTGACGCTTACCGGCGGGTTGACGCTGGCGCCCATCTGTCTGGTGTTCTGGCATTACCTGACCAGCACCACCTGGTTACCGCTCGGCCCGGCGCTGGTCTCGCAGCCGGTGAACTGGCGCGGGCGGCATCTGGTCTGGTATCTGCTGCTGTTCACCGTCAGCCTGTGGCTACAGCTGGGTCTACCGGCTGAGCTGTCACGCTTTACGCCGTTCTGCCTTGCGCTGCCGATTATTGCGCTCGCCTGGCATTACGGCTGGCAAGGGGCGCTGATTGCGACGTTGATGAACGCCATCGCGCTGATTGCCAGCCAGACCTGGCACGATCATCCCGTTGATTTACTGCTTTCTCTGCTGGCGCAAAGCCTGACCGGGCTGCTGCTTGGCGCGGGGATTCAGCGCCTGCGCGAACTCAACCAGTCGCTGCAAAATGAACTGGCGCGTAACCATCGTCTGGCGGAACGCCTGCTGGAAACGGAAGAGAGCGTGCGGCGCGACGTAGCGCGGGAACTGCACGACGACATCGGTCAGACCATCACCGCCATTCGCACTCAGGCGGGAATTGTACAGCGGCTGGCGGCGGATAATGGCGGCGTAAAACAGAGCGGGGCGCACATTGAGCAACTGTCGCTGGGCGTGTATGACGCGGTGCGTCGCCTGCTGGGGCGCTTGCGTCCACGCCAGTTGGATGACCTGACGCTGGAACAGGCTATCCGTTCGCTGATGCGGGAAATGGAACTGGAAAGTCGCGGCATTATCAGCCATCTCGACTGGCGAATAGACGAGTCTGCGCTTAGCGAAAGTCAGCGGGTAACGCTGTTTCGCGTTTGTCAGGAAGGGCTGAACAACATTGTGAAACACGCTAATGCCAGCGCGGTTACGCTACAGGGCTGGCAGCAGGATGAGCGGCTGATGCTGGTGATTGAAGACGATGGCAGCGGCCTGCCGCCGGATTCCGGCCAGCAAGGCTTTGGTCTGACCGGGATGCGCGAGCGCGTGACGGCGCTTGGCGGCGTGCTGGCCATCTCCTGTACGCACGGCACGCGCGTTAGCGTGTCGTTGCCTCTGCGTTACGTTTAAGGAGCGGTGATGCTGACGTTTCTGAAAGCTCCGGCAAATGCGCCGTTGATAACCGATAAACACGAAGTCGATGCGCGTTACCGCTACTGGCGGCGACAGATCTTACTTACCATCTGGCTTGGCTACGCGCTGTTCTATTTCACCCGTAAAAGTTTTAATGCCGCCGTGCCGGAGATCCTCGTCAGCGGTGTGCTGACCCGCAGTGATATCGGCCTGCTGGCGACGCTGTTTTACATCACCTATGGCCTGTCGAAGTTTGTCTCTGGCATCGTCAGCGACCGTTCCAACGCCCGTTATTTTATGGGCATTGGGCTGATCGCCACCGGCGTGGTGAATATCCTGTTCGGTTTCTCCACGTCGCTGTGGGCCTTTGCATTACTGTGGGCGTTGAATGCCTTCTTCCAGGGCTGGGGAGCGCCGGTGTGCGCCCGTTTGCTGACGTCCTGGTACTCGCGTAATGAGCGTGGCGGGTGGTGGGCCATCTGGAATACCGCGCATAACGTCGGTGGGGCGCTGATTCCGATCGTCATGGCTGCTGCCGCTCTGCATTATGGCTGGCGCGCCGGGATGATGATTGCCGGAACGCTGGCGATTATCGTCGGCATTTTTCTCTGCTGGCGGCTGCGCGACAGGCCACAGGCTATCGGTTTGCCAGCGGTCGGGGACTGGCGGCATGATGAGCTGGAAATCGCTCAGCAGCAGGAGGGCGCGGGGTTGACCCGCAAAGAGATCCTGACCAAATACGTGCTGTTGAATCCCTATATCTGGCTGCTCTCGCTGTGCTATGTGTTGGTGTACGTGGTACGCGCGGCGATCAACGACTGGGGCAACCTGTATATGTCGGAGACGCTGGGTGTCGATCTGGTCACCGCCAACACGGCGGTCACGATGTTCGAGCTGGGCGGGTTTATCGGCGCGCTGGTGGCGGGCTGGGGCTCAGATAAACTGTTCAACGGCAACCGTGGGCCAATGAACCTGATTTTCGCTGCCGGAATACTGCTCTCTGTCGGTTCGTTATGGCTGATGCCGTTCGCCAGTTACGTGATGCAGGCGGCGTGCTTCTTCACCACCGGCTTTTTTGTCTTTGGCCCACAGATGCTGATCGGCATGGCGGCTGCGGAATGTTCGCACAAAGAGGCGGCGGGGGCGGCAACCGGTTTTGTCGGTCTGTTTGCCTATCTTGGCGCATCGCTCTCCGGCTGGCCGCTGGCACAGGTGATGGAAACCTGGCACTGGACCGGGTTCTTTGTGGTGATTGCCATTGCAGCGGGCATTTCCGCCCTGCTGCTGCTGCCGTTTTTGAATGCGCAGGCGCCGCGCGAGGCCAGCATTACGTGACGGACTTCACCTTTTTACCCCGAGTGGGGCAAAACTAAGAAATTTTCCCGGTTTCGCCTGGACGCTGTCTCAGGCTGGTTGGGCGGCTGATTTTTACAATGCCTGCAATAAAGCAGGCTTAAAAAATCAGGAGATACCCGTCCCATGCTGAACTTCTTAAACCAGGTGCGTAAGCCGACCCTGGATCTGCCGCTCGATGTACGGCGCAAAATGTGGTTCAAACCGTTCATGCAGTCCTATCTGGTGGTCTTTATCGGCTACCTGACCATGTACCTGATCCGCAAAAACTTCAACATCGCCCAGAACGACATGATCTCCACCTACGGGCTGAGCATGACGCAACTGGGGATGATTGGTCTGGGCTTCTCGATCACCTATGGCGTAGGCAAAACGCTGGTTTCCTACTATGCCGACGGCAAAAATACCAAGCAGTTCCTGCCGTTTATGCTGATTCTTTCCGCTATCTGTATGCTGGGCTTCAGCGCCAGCATGGGGAGCGGTTCCGTTAGCTTGTTCCTGATGATCGCCTTCTACGCGCTGAGCGGTTTCTTCCAGAGTACCGGCGGGTCGTGCAGTTACTCCACCATCACCAAATGGACGCCCCGTCGTAAGCGCGGCACCTTCCTCGGCTTCTGGAATATCTCCCACAACCTCGGCGGCGCTGGCGCGGCAGGCGTGGCGCTGTTCGGCGCGAACTACCTGTTCGACGGCCATGTGATCGGCATGTTTATCTTCCCGTCGATCATCGCGCTGATTGTGGGCTTCATCGGCCTGCGCTTTGGCAGCGACTCCCCGGAATCTTATGGTCTTGGTAAGGCGGAAGAGCTGTTCGGCGAAGAGATCAGCGAAGAGGACAAAGAGACCGAAGAAAATGAGATGACCAAGTGGCAGATCTTTGTGGAATACGTCCTGAAAAACAAAGTGATCTGGCTGCTGTGCTTCTCCAACATCTTCCTGTACGTGGTGCGTATTGGTATCGACCAGTGGTCTACCGTTTACGCATTCCAGGAACTGAAACTCTCAAAAGAAGTGGCGATTCAGGGCTTTACCCTGTTTGAAGTGGGCGCGCTGGTCGGCACGCTGCTGTGGGGCTGGCTGTCGGATCTGGCGAACGGTCGTCGTGCGCTGGTGGCCTGCGTTGCGCTGGCGCTGATTATCGCCACCCTCGGCGTTTACCAGCATGCTAGCAACCAGTACGTCTACCTGGCGTCCCTGTTCGCGCTCGGTTTCCTGGTGTTTGGCCCGCAGTTGCTGATCGGCGTGGCGGCAGTCGGCTTCGTCCCGAAAAAAGCGATCGGCGCGGCGGACGGCATTAAAGGCACCTTCGCTTACCTGATCGGCGACAGCTTCGCCAAGCTGGGGCTGGGGATGATTGCCGACGGTACGCCAGTCTTTGGTCTGACCGGCTGGGCGGGCACCTTCGCCGCGCTGGATGCCGCTGCCATTAGCTGCATCTGCCTGATGGCGATGGTCGCGGTGCTGGAAGAACGTAAAATTCGCCGTGAGAAAAAAATACAGCAACTGAAAGTCGCTTAAGTGTGTATTGGTAACGTTTTGCCCGGCCTGGCGCCGGGCTTTTTTATTGCTGCTTACAGGCGTTCCACGCCTCGATAAAGGCCTGGGCATTTTTTGCCGTCTGGTTTACGGTTTGTCCGGCGCGGTACAGATCGCTGCCTAATCCTGCGCCAATGCATCCTGCATTCAGATAGTCAGCCAGATTGTCGGGACGGATGCCACCGACGGCATAGAGTGGAATATGCGTCGGTAGAACGGCTTTTAATGCGCGGATGTATCCTGGCCCCAGTTCGCCTGCCGGGAAAATTTTTAATGCGCTGGCGCCGTGATGGATCGCGACAAACGCTTCGCTGGCGGTATGACAGCCGATACAGGTCGTCATTCCGGCATCTCGTGCCGCGTCAATAACTGACGGGTCGGTATTCGGCGTCAAAATAAACGAGCACTTGAATGCGGATAACAGGTTAACTTCGCTAACGGCGGTCACGGTTCCTGCGCCGATATGTATCGTCTGACCATAGTGTGCAACGGCTATGGCGATACTGGTTTGCCAGTCGGGGGAATTCAGCGGAATTTCTACGGTGGTAAAACCTGCTGTTGCGAGTACATCAATATGCGCCAGAACTTCATCGGGCGTTATACCTCGTAGTATTGCGACTAAAGGATTACGGATGTTCATGTAAAACACTCCTGATGCCGTTAATGAATGCTGTTTCACCGTTGAGGAGGCGACAGCGCTGGCCAAAAAGCTGGAATACGGTCTGGTAGCGGACGAGCAGCTCGTCGCTGCCGACCAGTACAATTTCTTCGTGTGCAGGGATTGCGTAATGTTGCAGCATTTGTGCGATTTCATGGCCGATCAGCAGACCGGATAAGGCATCAAAAAGCGCGTCCTGAGGAAGGATATGACTTAGTGTTCGTGCTCTGAGATCAAAGACGCCGCGAGAAAGGCAGTTTTCATGTTGACCACGTTTTGCGCCCGCTAAAAAAGCATCGACATTGTGCTGTTGTACCGTTGCGTGTTTTCCCACGATGGAGTGTCGGGTCAGCAGGTGGAAAAATTCGCCGGTCATGATGGTTTGAAAATCACGGACCGTATCGTTCTCCATGCGTACCCATTTACTGTGGGTGCCAGGGAAGGCATACCAGCTATTTTCTGATAACGCGCCAAGAAGCTGTGTTTCTTCACCGCGCATCACGTTACAGGTTTCAGATCCCGCTAACTGCAAACCAGGAATGATAAATACAGGGAGATGGCCCGCGTCATGAACTTGAGTGAGATGCTGCGACAGGGTTTGCAGGGAGACCGGACAG
The DNA here is from genome assembly GCF_030333125.1 of Citrobacter sp. CK206. Taxonomy (NCBI): domain Bacteria; kingdom Pseudomonadati; phylum Pseudomonadota; class Gammaproteobacteria; order Enterobacterales; family Enterobacteriaceae; genus Citrobacter; species Citrobacter sp. CK206. Next base: position 380,652 of record NZ_JAOWGM010000028.1, on the reverse strand, counting down.
AGTAAATAGTGACTGTCTACCCAGCCAATATTGCTGCCAATCATGCCGCTCATGATAACCGTCGTATTATCTGCCAGAGTGTGTGGGCACTGTTCGAGCAATGTCAGCCAAATATCTTTGAACTGCCCTGCATGGTGATTGATCACCCCATCATGACTGGCGTGACGCCAGACACAGCTCCCCTTCTGGTAAACCCACAGGCGTAGGTTGCTGGAGCCCCAGTCGACGGCAATAAAGTTATCTGAATTGAACATACTTCGTTCCTGATGCCATAAAAAATGGCCCGCGAGCGGGCCGGAGACGGGTAATTACTTTTCAGCAATATCCATTTTTTTATCGAAGTTAATGAGCAGCGAGCAGATGAGGTAACCCACTGCGGCCAGCGCAAAGAACATCATCGCGGCATAGTAATTACCGGTAGATTGCACCAGGAAGCCGATAAAAATAGGCAAAATGGCAGCGAACAGGTTACTGGTAAAGTTCATGGTGCCACAGATAGTCCCTGCTACCGATTGTGCTCCCAGCAGACCCGGTATTGACCAGTAGACACTGGCCCAACGTAACGGGAAGAGCGCGATTGTCAGCAATGTAATCGCAATGGCTGGTGTTGAACTTTGGGCGCACAGAAAAATCCCTACCCCTGCGGTAGTGGCGGAAATTGCCAACATGGTATGCATAACGCGGCTGGTTTTTGCGCCTTTACTGCGCCATTTATCCATGATGTAACCGCCTGTGAGCTGACCAATAAAGCACAGCAGGAAGATCAGCGCCATCGCGCCACCCATCGACTTAATATCAAAGCCATAAGTGGCCTGGAAATAGAGTGGCAGCCAGGTCATCAGGCCATAGAACACAAAGCTGTAGCATACCCATCCGCCGATCAACGCAAGCACATTGCGCTGCTTGAGGTAAGGTTTGATATCAGCGAGACGGTATTTTTTACTGTTGGTGGCTGGGCCGTTTGCCGCGGTGATATGGTCCAGTTCCGCCTGGTTAATACGTGGGTGTTCTGACGGATAAGTACGGATATACCACCATGCCAGTAAACCGACGAGCATCGTGCCAACCCCCGCGACAACAAACGCCATACGCCACGAGTCGAAAAAGGCAATCAACCCGGCGATGATGACCGCACCCAGCGCGGTTCCTAATGGCGCGCCGCCATCGAGCAACATTGAGCCGCGCCCACGCTCAGTTGGCGTTAACCATGTCCCCATTAATTTTGCGCCTGCGGGCATGATAGGGGATTCTGTGACGCCCAGACCAAGACGGGAAAGTGAAAGCGTGAAAATGGAGTGACATAAGGCGGCAACGGCCTGGAATGCTCCCCATAAGATGGTAGCCAGTGCGATAATATTTCTGGCTTTGAACTTATCTGCAATCACGCCGCTGGGAATTTGCATCAGTGCATAAGCCCAGAAGAAAGCGCTATGGATAACACCGACAACCCGGGTATCAGTAATGCCAAATTCATCGGTAATATAGGGCATGGCAATAGAAAGCGATGTGCGATCAATATAATTAATCGCACCCAACAAAAGCATAATAATAAATATTCGCCATCTTACTGTTGTAGCCTTTAATTTTTCTTCTTCAGTATTTACGTTAACAATAGACATAGGAACTCCTTGCCATGCTCATAGTGAGCATGGCGGTACGAGGTATTGTTATATTGTGGAGCGTTACATTATGGAGCCAATTGTCCAGGGGACAAATTCCTGACTACCATAGCCAAATTCTTCACTTTTTGTTTTTTTGCCGGATGCCATATCAAGGATCATTTGATAAATACGTTCACCGACTTCTGCGATCGTCTCTTCACCTTCGACAATGGTGCCGCAGTTAATGTCCATATCTTCCTGTTGGCGCAGCCAGAGCGCGTTGTTGGTAGCCAGTTTCAGGCTGGGCGTTGGTTTGGATCCAAATGCCGAACCCCGGCCAGTGGTGAAGCAAAGCAGATTCGCGCCGCCTGCGATTTGCCCGGTAACGGCAATAGGGTCATAGCCGGGGGTATCCATAAAGACGAACCCTTTTGCTGTAACTGGTTCTGCGTATTCATAAACCTCTGTCAGATTAGTGGTTCCGGCTTTGGCAATACCGCCGAGGGATTTCTCCAGAATCGTGGTAAGTCCGCCAACCTTATTACCTGCTGAAGGGTTGTTATTCATTTCGCTTCCGCTGCGACGACAGTAGTCTTCCCACCAGTGAATCCGCGCAATCAGTTTTTCGCCAACCTCGCGCGAGACAGCGCGGCGGGTCAATAAATGTTCTGCGCCATAAATTTCTGATGTTTCAGACAGAATGGCCGTGCCACCCTGCTGTACCAGCTTATCCACCGCATAGCCGAGCGCTGGATTGGCGGAAATACCGGAATAGCTGTCAGAGCCACCGCATTCCAGCGCCAGAATAATTTCCGAGGCGGGAATGGGTTCGCGGATGACCTGGTTCGCGAGGGGAAGCATTTGATTTACCAGATCAATCCCTTTCTGGATGGCATGCCGTGTTCCGCCAACGTCCTGGATAGTATAGCTGTGCATCATTGGACCATCTTCCAACCCATGGGCATTCATCATGTCTTTGATTTGGCTGGACTCACAACCCAGCCCAATAATAATGACGCCAGCAAAGTTGGCGTGTGTGGCGTAACCTGCCATCGTGCGCCGCATGACCGCCATGGACTCACTTTTAGAGCCAATCGCGCAACCAAAACTTTGTGGAAGCGACACCACGCCATCGACATTTGGGTAATCGGCCAGACCGTGTAGACGAAAATGATCCTCAATCGCTCTGACGACCGTCGCGCTACAGTTAACCGAACTTAAAATGCCAATATAGTTACGCGTGGCGGCACGCCCGTCAGCGCGACGAATTCCCTGAAATATATCCTGATGTTCGGCGGGTGTGGGGGAATGCCGATCCACGCCCCAGGCGTAATCACGCTCAAAATCGCCCATGCCCAGGTTGTGCATATGTATATGCTCGCCGGCTTGAATAGGTTGGGTAGCGAAACCGATAATCTGCCCATACCGTTTCACTGCCTCCCCGATGTTTAGTGAGCGTAGGGCAATTTTATGTCCTGCGGGAATGTCGCTGATAACTGTAATTTGTTCTTCTTCAAGCCAGGTGCCAGCGGGAACACACTGTCTTGCGATAACCACATCATCTTTTGGATTGAGTTTTAGTACAGGGTTGATGTTCATTATCATTGCTCTCATGCTGATTTACAGAGTAATACGGGCCAGAATATTTCGAACAAGGGCTGTTTTTTCCTCATTGAGTGGTAAGGCTGGTGGAACTACGGCAGTTGAAATATCCACTCCAGTTAATTTGATAGCTGTCTTGATGACGCCAAAAAAAGGCTGTTCTAATGCATACAGAGGAGAAAGCGTTGCCAGTTGCTGCTGTAGTGCTTTAGCCGTAGTGAGGTCTTCACGAATAAATGCCTGATATATGCCTCTGGTAATGTGTGGGGCAAAGTTAAATGTTGCAGGGATTCCACCGTGACCGCCCAACAATAGCGTATCAAGCAAATATTCGTCATAACCGCTAAAGACAATAAACTCCGGGCGGAATGGGTGGACGCGATTAATAATTTCCCGGGTGTGGCTGATGTTATCAATGGTGTCTTTAATTCCTACAATATTAGGCACTTCACGGGCGAGTCGGGTGATCACGTCCAGACCGATATCCTGGCCAGTTAACTCAGGGAAGTTATACAAAAAGACAGGTATACTGAGTGCTTCGGCAATGCGTTTGTAATGCGTAAAACGCGCGTCATCACTGAGTTTCGCATAGTAAGGATTCACCACCAGTACGCCCGTAGCGCCTGCGTTTTGTGCGTGTTCACCTAACTGGATGGTTTCTGCGGTGCTGGCGCAGGCAATACCAATTAACACCGGTACTCTTCCTGCAACATATTGCAGACTGAATTCGGCGATCTGTTTTCTCTGCTCAGTGGAAAAATGTGAAAACTCACCGCCGCTGCCCAGAATCAGCATTCCGTCAGCCCTGTTGTTAATGACATGGTCAATCATGGTGGCCATTCCGGCGCGATCTAATTCGCCATGATTGTCAACAATGGTTGGGACTGGCGGAAAGATACCTTTAAATACGTTCGACATTGCTACCTCTTGTTCAGTATATGGAACTAATGTTCTGTATATTGAAATTAGTACAGCAAATATCCAAATCATTCGTCAATGATTTTTGCAGAACAAATGAACAATTGTGATAGCGATCTGATTTAGGTGGTTAACATTTCAGGAATTGCCTGTGCTTCCTCTATGCGCAAAAAAGCCGCATTCCTGAGGAAAGTGATTGCGGTATACTGAGAGGAGTCTATGAATAGAAAAGATTAATTTCGTATGAGCCAGGATATTACTACCTCTGTTCCCGCACTGGATAAGACGGTAAAAATCTGTAATTACCTCTTCAATACACCAGGGGCGACGTTCAGCCAGATCCAACAAGATTTAGCATTACCTAAAAGCAGCACGTCATCATTGTTAAACGCATTGGTCGAACATCACCTTTTGCGTCTGGAAAAGGGGCGCTTTTTCCTGGGCCTGAAATTGTACGAATGGGGTAATCGTTCGCTGGAGCAATTTGATATCCGCAACGTTGCTCTGCCTGTTCTGGAGAAATTGCGTGAGCAAACTGATCTGACCTGCCATCTGGGTATCCTGGATGAAGTCGCGCCCATTTACCTGATGAAGCTTGAGAACACTCAGCCAATCGGTATTCGTACCTGGGTCGGTAAAAAGCTGCCGATGCACAGTTCCGGCGTGGGGAAAGCGCTTTGTGCCTGGTTACCGCAGGACAAAATGGATGAACTTTTGCCGGATGAGCAGTTACCGCAATACACTGAGACCACCATCACCAGTAAGAAAGCCTTGCTAAAGGAGTTTGCCAGAATCCGTGAGCAAGGATGGGTCTTTGATAACGCGGAAGATTCCCCAGGTATTTATTGTATCGCTGCGCCGGTGTTTAATCGTAATCATGAGGTGATTGCTGCGATCAGTATCAGCGGTGTTGAATTGCAAATGCCAAAAGAGTGCATTCCACAATATTCGCAGTGGGTTCGTGAAGCCTGTCAGGCGCTTTCTGCAAAGTTGGTTTAACAGGGCAGGTTATGATTTGGATCATGCTGGCCACGCTGGTCGTGGTGTTTATTGTTGGCTTCAGGGTGCTCACCTCGGGGGCCCGGCGTGCGATTCGTCGGTTAAGCGAGCGTCTGGGCATCAGCGTGGTGCCGGTGGAATCAATGATCGACCAGATGGGCAAAGCGCCTGGAGAGGCGTTTTTACAGTACCTGCATCGTCCTGATGAATCACATCTGCAAAATGCCGCCCAGATATTGCTGATCTGGCAGATCGTGATTGTGGATGGCAGCGATCAGAACCTGCAACAGTGGTATCGTCAGCTGCAAAAAACGCGTCTGGCCGCGCCAATTACTGACGCGCAGGTACGCCTGGCGCTGGGGTTTCTGCGCGAAATAGAACCGGATATGCAAGAGATTAACGCCTTCCAGATACGCTACAACGCCCTTTTTCAACCTGAAGATGGCGTGCACTGGTTGCATTGAGAACGGTATGTGCCATTTTGCATATAACGAATGGTGTTAATTGCTTATCAGCGAGACTCATCAGGCCAGCACTTTTAGTCCGTGCTTTTGCACAATGGTAAGAAGCTTCAATGCTATACCGCCGGGGCGCTTTGCGCCGCTCTCCCATTTTTGCACTGTAGAAACGCTGGTATTCAGATAGCGCGCGAAAACGGGCTGGCTGACGTTCAGCTTCTCGCGTAGTGCTTTGATTTCAAGCGGCTGAAGATCCTCCACGCTACTGAGGCATGCTTTGTCAAAGTTGCGCATCGTTTCCTGGGGAATGGCATCAACGCTGAATAATCCAGAAGCTGCGCTGTGAATAGCTTCAAAAGCAGGGCTTTTGAATTTATTTTTTGCAGTCATGGCAAATCTCCACCAATTCTTTACTTTTAATCAATGCCGTCATTTTATCTTCAGCGAGACCAGCATAATGCTTTGCTAACTCGCGGAACCCGGCTAATTCACCGTTGTCGATGTTTGCCATATCCTGTTTGGCATATAAAAATGTATAAAACCAATGTATACCTCCTTTTGCGAGGATGATCGCGCGATCGCGATTCTGATTGAGGCGTTTTTTGTAAACCCCACCACCGAGATCCTCCACTTTTCCCTGCATTGCTGCTGCAATAACCTTACATAACTCTTCGTCTTTGATTGCATGGGACTTTGCTTCCCTGGCAAACCATTTGGTTTTAAATACACGCATCGGGTTGACATCCTGTAACCGTAAGTATAGCACTTAGTGCTATACTATGTCCTTTTCTTCCCACTGTGAATGCGAAGGCGCGCGAATATCATGGCGCATTTTTCATCATGCGATCGGGTAAGCATATTTCCCTGCAACAAAGGAAAGTTGCTAAAACGTTAAATACGTCACACTTTAGATGTTACACTGCACGGCTTTTCTGGCAGAGAAAGACGCAGGTAACGAAATGAGTGCAAGAATCGAAGAACAATCCCATGCTGAGACGATTATCCGGCCAAACTGGTCGGCTGTTTTCGCTGTGGCGTTCTGTGTTGCCTGCCTGATCACCGTTGAGTTTTTGCCCGTCAGCCTGCTGACGCCGATGGCGCAGGACCTCGGAATCTCTGAAGGCGTCGCCGGGCAGTCGGTAACGGTAACGGCGTTTGTCGCCATGTTTGCCAGCCTGTTTATCACCCAAATTATTCAGGCGACCGATCGTCGCTATGTGGTGATCCTGTTTGCCGTTTTATTAACGCTTTCCTGTCTGCTGGTCTCGTTTGCAAATTCCTTCACGCTGCTGTTGGCCGGGCGTGCCTGCCTGGGGCTGGCGCTGGGGGGATTCTGGGCGATGTCGGCTTCGTTGACGATGCGTCTGGTGCCGCCGCGTACCGTGCCTAAAGCGTTGTCGGTTATTTTTGGCGCGGTCTCTATTGCGCTGGTGATCGCCGCGCCGCTGGGCAGTTTTTTAGGTGGGATTATTGGCTGGCGTCATGTTTTTAACGCGGCGGCGGTGATGGGCGTACTGTGTGTTATTTGGGTAGTGAAATCGTTACCTTCGCTGCCTGGCGAACCGTCTCACCAAAAACAAAATATCTTCAGTCTGTTGCAACGTCCCGGCGTAATGGCGGGGATGATCGCCATCTTTATGTCCTTTGCCGGACAGTTCGCGTTCTTTACCTACATCCGCCCGGTGTATATGAATCTGGCGGGCTTTGATGTCGATGGCCTGACGCTGGTGCTGCTGAGCTTTGGCATCGCCAGTTTTGTGGGAACGTCGCTTTCCTCTTTTATTCTTAAACGCTCGGTCAAACTGGCGCTGGCAGGCGCGCCGTTGGTTCTGGCCGTCAGCGCGCTGGTGCTGACGTTGTGGGGAAGCGAAAAAGTGGTGGCGGCAGGGATCGCGATTGTCTGGGGGCTGTCGTTTGCGCTGGTGCCGGTAGGGTGGTCAACGTGGATCACCCGTACGCTTGCCGATCAGGCGGAAAAAGCCGGGTCTGTTCAGGTTGCGGTGATCCAGCTTGCCAATACCTGCGGTGCGGCTGTTGGCGGCTATGCGCTTGATAACCTTGGTCTGCTGTCGCCGCTGGTGCTCTCCGGCAGCCTGATGTTGCTGACGGCGTTGCTGGTGACGGTAAAAGTTCGCATACAAACGACGCGATAATACATCAAAAGGGGTGACGATTCGGTCACCCATGACGTTTTACATATCCGGGCATTCGACTTTGCCGAGCGCTTCCCAGTAGTTATTCTGGTTGTTCCTTTCTATCGCAACAATGGCCTCGCGGATGTGCTGTTGATTACTCTCATTCGACATGATCATTTTCTCCCATGCCTCATCCGACAGCGATGCCTGCGGCGTACACATTTTGCGTAGCTCTTTCAGGACGGTGCTTTTTTCGTTAGCGGTCTGAAGCGAGCTATAAGGCGAGTTAGCCAACGCAATGCCTGGCAGCGCGAGAAGGGCGGTAAAGAGCAGCAGAGCGGTTTGTTTCATCGTCATCATCCAGTATTCAAAGTTTAAGCATAAGTATAGACAGAACACGACTCTCTCAGCGGTCCGCATTACTTCGCAAAACCGTCTCGTCTGTAAGTTGTAGGCGGATTCTCCCCGCTCTCTCACTTTCTTGCGTAGCAGAATAGTGTATGTTCTGAACAATCATTTATTTCTTAAGCGGTAAAGAGATGAGACGGATTGAGGTAATACTGGGGGAACTCGAACGACTGACGCGCGGGCTGAATCTTGCCGATCTGGCGCAGGAGACGGCATTTACGGCGGAAGCCATTGGCTTTAACCTCGGGCTGGCGCGCAACTCGGTCAGTAAAGATCTCAATCAACTCTGCAATGATGGTCTGGCGATCAAAAGCCGGGGCCGCCCGGTGTTTTTCCTGCACCGTCAGGCGCTGGAGACGCTGCTGGGGCGTAAGCTGGATGACGCCGAACGTGAAGTACGTACGATTGCCGATCTGTTGCCGCGTCAGGAAGGGCACACAATCGACGATCCCTTTACCGGTCTGATTGGCTACGATCGTAGCCTGCGCGATGCAGTAGAGAAAGGCCGCGCCGCAGTGCTTTACCCCCACGGGTTGCATGTGTTGCTGACCGGACCTTCCGGCGTTGGCAAAACCTTCTTTGCTGAACTGATGCACCGCTTTGCCTGCGAGCACGCCGCAGGCTCCCTGCCGCCGCTGGTCTATTTTAACTGTGCGGAATATGCCCATAACCCGGAACTGCTCTCTTCGCACCTGTTTGGTCATCGACAGGGGGCGTTTACCGGAGCGAGCGAGAATAAACCTGGCCTGGTGGAGCAGGCGGACGGCGGCTATCTGCTGCTGGATGAGGTACACCGTCTGCCGTATGAAGGGCAGGAAAAGCTGTTCTCCATTCTCGATAAAGGTGAATACCGTCCGCTGGGGGCAAGCAGCAAGGCGCGTTCGATATCGGTACGCCTGATTTGCGCGACGACAGAACCGGTAAGTTCGGCGTTGTTGCGTACTTTTCAGCGGCGTATTCAGGTCTGTATCGATCTGCCGGGCATTCGCCAGCGTTCAATCGAAGAACAGGTGGAGCTGATTGTCGGCTTTCTGCAACGTGAAAGTCGCAAAATTGAGCGCACGGTGAGTATCGACAAGACGCTGTTGCTCTGGCTGCTGAATAAGCCGCTGGAAGGCAACATCGGCCAGCTCAAGAGTGATATCCAGTTCCTCTGCGCTCAGGCGTGGGCGTCGGGGATGACGGAGCATAACGATACGCTGCAACTGGATAAACGGCTGGCGGAAATGCCGTTTAACGCCACGCCGGAGCAACGTCTGCTGGTGGACACGCTGTTTGATGGCAAAGAGCGCTTGAACGTTGACGCGCGCACGTTGCCCGCCTTGAAAACGTCGCTGGCGACGGGCGCTGAGATTGAAGAGAGCGATCTTTTTTACAGCTTCCTGACCCGCGAATACGTCAATCTGCGCAACAGTAACGTGCCTCCGGCGGAAACGCTGGCAATCCTGAAAAATAAGCTCAGCTCGATTTTTGAATATGGCCTCTACAGTCGCGACAATATTGCGCACCCGCCGCGTTATGGCGACCAGATTGAGGAACGCGTGACGCTGCTTATTGGCTGCGTGGAGCAGGTGCTTACGTTTACGCTGCCGGAGAACCTGGTAAATCCGCTGCGTAAACATTTTCTGGCGCTGATTGGCTACGTTCAGCGCGGCCTGATCCCGCAGCTTTATTCTTCCAGCCTGATCCTCGATCGTTGCAAAGATGAGTACGACAACGCCACATTGTTGTGCCGAAAAATCAATGAATTGCTGCATATTCAGTGTCCGGCGACGGAAGTGGTCTGGCTGTGTCTGTTCCTCAAAGAGTGTCGTCATTATCGTCAGCGTATCGACGCCAGCCCGGACTGCGGGGTGATCCTGATTGCTCACGGCGCAACAACGGCCACAAGCATGGCGCAGTATGTGAATCGGGTGCTGGAGCGCGAGTTGTTCAGTGCTATCGATATGCCGTTTGAGCAGTCGGTGCATGACACGCTGGAAACCCTGACCCAGATGATTCAGACCCGACGTTATCAGCGGCTGATCCTGATGGTGGACATCGGCTCGCTGGTACATTTTGGCAGTACGATCAGCAAATTATTCCAGATTGACGTTCTGCTGATGCCAAATATAACCCTGACCAGCCTGCTGGAGGTGGGGCTGGATTTAAGCTATGAAACCAGCGACCTGCCGCAGCTGGCGGCGTTAATGCAGGGTAAAAGCATCCCCTGCCAGCTTTGTACGCCACAGCAGGAAAACGGCGGCAAAGTGCTGGTTATCTCCTGTATTACCGGCATGGGCACGGCGGAAAAAATCAAAAAGGTGCTGGAGGAGAGTTTTGGCGAGCTGATGTCGCAAGACACGCGGATGGTGATCCTCGATTACAACGATGTTCGCAGCCTGGAGCGCGTCCAGCAGTCGCTGCATGCCAGTGAACGACTGGCGGGTATTGTTGGCACCTTCCAGCCGGGGCTGCCGGATATTCCATTCATTTCGCTGGAGGAATTGTTCTCTGAGCAGGGGCCGGAACTGGTGTTGAGCCTGTTAACGCCGGACCTCACCAGCGCTGAACGCCGCCTGGAAATGGAACGCAGCGCAATGCGCTTTATCAGCGCGCTGACGATGGAGAGCATCATCAACCATATTTCAGTGCTTAACCCGCAGCGCATTCTGAAAGAAATGGAAGGGGTGCTTAACCATCTGACCACCACGCTTTCGCTGAAACCAAGCCGCCAGGTGACACTGCGCTTCCTGATCCACTGCTGCTGTATGGTCGAGCGTATCGTGATTAACCGAAAACCGTTACAGATGGCGCTGGAAAACAAACCGGATCTGGATGCCCGCGCGTTTAGTGTCATCAAATCGGCTTTCCTGCCGATTGAAGAGGCTTATGCCATCCGTTTATCGGACGCGGAATATTTTTATATCTACGAATTACTCTATAGCTGATCCCTTATCTGGCGTGGCGCTGCGCCTCGCCAGACCTCTCTTCTCCCCTCGCGTGACACAAATCCTGGCACAGCCTTTGCTCTTACTCTGATGAGTTTTGCCGGATGGCGTTTGCTATTCGTAGGCCCGGTAAGCGTAGCGCCACCGGGCAATGTGTGCCGGATGGCGGCGTAAACGCCTTATCCGGCCTACGGCGGTGACGCTATCGGGCATTGTCAGTCTCATGTAATCGAGCCAGGAGGCCATTTTGACTACCACTGAATCCTTGCCCCAGATCCTGCTGCTGACGCATGGCGGCTGGGGACAACAGCTCTGCAACAGCCTTCGCATGGTGATGGGGGAAATTAAAGGCGTAACAGAAATTGCGCTCATGCCCGTGGATACGCTGGGCGAGTTTTATCAACGTGTCGAAGCCGTGGTGAAAACCATGCCGGAAGGCTCACTTATTCTGACCGATTTTGTTGGCGGCACGACCTCCAACGTGGCGGCACGACTGAGTGCGGATTATCCGGTGGCGGTGGTTTCCGGGCTGAACGCCTCGCTGTTGCTGGAGGCGCTGGACCGGCGCGAACACGGCCCGCTTACCGCCTGCGTGAGCGGTCTGGTGGAAGCCGGGCGCAGCAGTTGTCTGGATGTCGTCGCCCATGTTCGTCAATTACAACAATCACAATAAGGAAAATCATTATGGCAAACATCGTGTTATGTCGCATCGACAGCCGTCTGATTCATGGGCAGGTCGTGACGAAGTGGGTCGGACAATCCCAGGCGAACCGGATTGCCGTGGTCAGTGACGAACTGGACGCCGATCCGTTTATGAAAAACATCTACCTGATGGCCGCGCCGCCAAACATCAAAGTGGATTGCTACAGCAACCAGAGCTTTGCGGCATCGTGGAAAGAAAACCAACTCGGTGACGGCAATGTGCTGGTGTTGTTCCCGTCTCTGGCGGCCATTCAACAGGCCGTGCAGCAGGGATTTGATGTCACCACCATTCAGGTTGGGGGCTTAGGCGGCGGGCCAAACCGCAAAGCGGTTTTCCAGAACATTACGCTCGATGAAAAAGACGTTGGCATTCTTAACGACCTGAAAAGTCGTGGGATTCAGGTGTTCTTCCAGACTATCCCGGAAGATAAACCACAGTCGCTGGACGATATCCTGAAAAAATTCTAACCCTCTGATAATGGGATAACACTATGGATACTTTAGTCTTTGCAAGCCTGATGGGGTTGTATTACTGGTTTGCCCGATTACGCCTTGGCTACACTTTCTCCGCCATGCTGCTTCAGCCGGTGGTTGTCGCGGTCTTTGTGGGGCTGCTGCTCGGGAATATGCAGACGGCGATGATCATCGGGGCGGGTATGCAGCTCGTCTATCTGGGCGTGACCTCGACGCCGGGCGGCAACGTGCCGTCAGATCCGGCGCTGGCGGCCTGTATCTCGATCCCCATTGCGGTTAAAGCCGGAATGGACCCCAACCTGGCGATTGCGCTGGCGATTCCGTTTGGCGTGATCGGCGTATTCCTCGACCAGCTACGCCGTACGCTGAACGCCGCCTGGGTACATATGGCCGACAAACACGCGGAAACGGCAAACATGGCGGGCATTATGCGCTGCGCTTTCCTTTACCCGGCGTTACTCGGTCTGGCGCTGCGTTTCCCGGTAGTGTTCGCCGCCAACTATTTCGGCCAGAACGTAGTGGAAAGCTTCCTCAAGCTGATGCCGCACTGGCTGACCCACTCCTTTGAAATCATGGGCGGGATCCTCCCGGCGCTGGGCTTCGCCATCACCATTATGGTGATCGGCAAAAAGAGTCTGCTGCCGTGGTTTATCGGTGGATTCTTCGCGGTGCTGTACCTCAAGGTCGACATCATGGCGATGGCAATCTTCGGCACCTGTGTGGCCTTCCTGATTAAAGGCCTGGCGAAAAATGAAGGAGCAGCATGATGAGCAGCGACGTAATGCAACATGAACTGGTTGAGCGTGCGCGGGAAACCGGAGCGCTGACCAAAGCGGACATCACCAGGGCGTGGTTTATCTACTGGCTGGGCGCGGAGGTTTCTAACTCCTATGAACGTTTACAGAGCCTGATTTTCTGCGCCTCGATGACGCCGATCATCAAAAAACTCTACCCACAAAAAGAGGAACAGGTGGAAGCGCTGAAGCGCCATCTGAACTTCTTTAACTCAGAACAGACCTTTGGCGCGGTGATCCAGGGCATCTCCATCGCTATGGAAGAGCAGAAAACGCGTGGCGAACCGATCAGCGACGCCTCCATCACCGGGATTAAAACCGGCCTGATGGGGCCGCTGGCCGGGATGGGTGATTCCATCGTCTGGGCGGCGGTGATGCCGCTGTTGATTGCGATTTTTATTCCGTTCGCCGCCAATGGCAGCGCATTCGGGGGTATTGCGCCACTGATTCTCTATCCGGCCATTACGCTGGCGATCAGCTACGGCCTGATTCACAAAGGCTATACGCTGGGACGTGATTCCATCGTCGGGCTGTTGCAAGGGGGGCGAATCAAGGAACTGATCTACGGCGCTAACGTGCTGGGGCTGATCATGATGGGGGCGCTGTCGGCGAGCTACGTCAAGATCACCACCCCGCTGAAAATCAGCGCCCTGAAAGGTTCTGAAGTGGTGGTTCAGCAGATCCTCGATTCGATTGCGCCTGGCCTGCTGCCGCTGGCGGCAGTATTTGCCATCTATATCTTTCTGGTGAAGAAAGGGCCGCGTTATACCACCATTCTGCTGTCGATTGTGGCGCTTAGCGTGGTCTGCTCGCTGCTGGGAGTGTTGTAAGCCATGACACAGAATATCTATCAACAGCTGGGGCTGAAGCAGGTGATTAACGCCTGCGGCAAGATGACGATTCTTGGCGTCTCCAGCGTCGCGCCGGAGGTGATGCACGCCACGGCGCGTGCGGCCTCCGCTTTTGTCGAGATCGACAAGCTGGTGGAAAAAACCGGTGAGCGGGTCTCCCACTATACCGGCGCTGAAGACAGTTATGTTACCTCATGCGCCTCGGCGGGAATTGCGATTGCCGTTGCCGCCGCCATTACCCGTGGCGACCCGTTCAGGGTGACACTAATGCCGGACAGTTCCGGTATGGCCAATGAAGTGGTGATGCTGCGTGGGCATAATGTGGATTACGGCGCGCCGATCACCAGCGCGATCCGTCTGGGTGGCGGGCGCGTAGTGGAAGTAGGGTCGAGCAACCTGGCCGCGCGCTGGCAACTGGAGAGTGCGATTACCGATGACACCGCCGCCCTGCTGTATGTGAAATCACATCACTGCGTGCAGAAGGGGATGTTGGGCATTGAGGACTTCGTCCAGGTGGCGAAGATTCACAACCTGCCGTTAATTGTTGATGCCGCTGCCGAGGAGGATTTGCACGTCTGGGTGGCGAGCGGCGCGGATATGGTTGTCTACAGCGGCGCGAAAGCCTTCAATGCGCCAACCTCTGGATTTATCACCGGCAAGAGAACGTGGATCGCCGCCTGCAAAGCGCAGCATCACGGCATCGCCAGAGCGATGAAGATCGGTAAGGAGAATATGGTCGGGCTGGTGTATGCGCTGGAGAATTATCACCAGGGGCAGACGATAGTCACCGCCGAACAGCTTCAGCCGGTAGCCGACGCCATTTCAGCGATTCGTGGGTTGAGTGCGGATATCGAGCAGGATGAGGCCGGGCGCGCGATCTGGCGTATTCGTATTCGGGTGAATGCCCGTGAACTGGGGCTGGATGCCCGCGAAGTCGAAGCTCAGCTGCGCGGCGGCGATATCGCCATTTATGCCCGTCGCTATAACCTCCACCAGGGCGTTTTCAGCCTCGACCCGCGAACGGTCGCAGAAGGGGAAATGGCGTTAATCGTGGCGCGACTGAAGGAGATTGCCGACCATGCAGCAGATTAATTTTTATCGTAATCGTGTGGCGATTAACGTACTGGCGAAAGATATCGCCAATGCCAGGGAAATTTATGATGCTGCCGAAGGCCATGCGGCGATCGGCGTCCTCTCCGCACAGTTTGCCTCAGTGGAGGACGGTGTTCAGGAGGTAAAACGCTGGATGGCGGAGGTGCCGTGCATCTCCGTGGGGCTGGGAGCGGGCGATCCGGCGCAATACTATAAGGCGGCGATGATTGCTGCAAAGGTACACCCGGCGCACGTCAACCAGACCTTTACCGGATGTGGTTTTGCCGCTGGCGCGCTGGCGGCAACGGGCGGCGAAAAAACGCATATCAACGCGCTGGTCAGCCCGACAGGCACGCCGGGCGAGGTGCTTATCTCTACTGGTGTTCGCAGCAGCCAGGGGACGCCGGCCCGCGTTTCCTGCGATGCAGCGGTACGCATGATGCAGGATATGGGGGCGCAGGCGGCGAAGTTTTTCCCGATGGGCGGCGAGACGTCGTTACCGGAGCTGTATGTGCTGGCAACCAGCGCAGCCCGCAACGGGATGACGCTGATCGAACCGACCGGCGGCATTTCCCTGGAAAATTTCGGCGTTATTTTGCAAACCTGTCTGGAGGCGGGCGTGCCGCGCGTGATGCCGCATGTTTACAGCTCGATTATCGATCCGCAAACCGGAAACACCCGGCCTGACGATATCGTCAGGTTAATGGAGATCGTGAAAGCGCTGGTTTGATGGGTAGTTTACGTAGGCCCGGCAAGCGTTCGCGCCACCGGGCTTTTTGTATATGCCTTTTTCTTCTTGCTGATGCTTTTTCGTTTTTTAAACCGCAGCGGCCTTCCCGCTATAGTCATTTCATTACCCATCAGATGGTTATTTAATAAGGATAAAAACGTGAAATTGACGATACCTCATTTACGGGCAGGGGCGGCGGTACTGTTGGCGGGCATATTGCTGGCGGGGTGCGATCAGCAAAGCAGTGACGCGAAACACATCAAAGTCGGCGTGATTAACGGCGCCGAGCAGGATGTGGCGGAAGTCGCGAAGAAAGTTGCCAAAGAGAAGTACGGTCTTGATGTGGAACTGGTAGGATTCAGCGGTTCATTGCTGCCTAACGATGCGACCAATCACGGCGAACTGGACGCCAACGTGTTCCAGCATCGACCGTTCCTCGAACAAGATAACAAAGCCCATAACTACACGCTGGTAGCGGTAGGCAACACCTTTGTTTTCCCGATGGCGGGCTACTCGAAAAAAATTAAAACGGTTGATCAACTGAAAGACGGGGCGACGATCGCCATTCCTAACGATCCGACCAACCTCGGGCGTGCGCTCCTGCTGCTGCAAAAAGAGAAGTTGATTACCCTGAAAGAGGGGAAAGGTCTGTTACCAACGGCGCTGGATATCACCGACAACCCACGTCATCTGAATATTATGGAGCTGGAAGGCGCGCAGCTGCCGCGCGTACTGGACGATGCGAAAGTGGATGTGGCGATCATTAGCACCACCTACATCCAGCAAACCGGACTTTCGCCGGTACATGACAGCGTCTTTATCGAAGATAAAAACTCGCCGTATGTGAACATACTGGTGGCGCGGGAAGACAACAAAGATGCTGAAAATGTGAAAGCGTTTTTGCAGTCTTATCAATCGTCGGAAGTTGCGAAAGCCGCAGAGACTATCTTTAACGGTGGCGCGGTGCCGGGGTGGTGATCGGTAACGCTTTAAGTTAAATGAACTTTATCGCCAGAGACTCTTTTCTGGCGATAACATGCAGCATGGTATTTCCCACTTAACGACAATAGCGAAATTTCTCTTCTTTTTTCCCCGTTCGGAGTTTTCAACAAACTTTCCCCTTCCATTCTTTTTTGTGCTCAAAAAAGCCGATTCTAATAGTGGATTGTCCTTTTTTGTAAGGTTGTGGTAAGCAATCTTTAGATTTTTATACTGAGAAATAGTAGGTGATTAAAAGAAAAGATCGTTCCGGTAAAATTCCTGGAAATGGTATGTATTGTAACCTTAGCTTAACAATAGTTACGTTTAGAATCTAAATAGGATTATTCTTGCAAAAAATTAAAAAAATGATTTGTTTGTAATAACTCATTAATTATTAATAAATTATATAAAATACTTTAGTCGTATTGTCAGGATTATTCTCGTAATTCTAAAAGTGGTGTTTTCTGGCTAATAATGCAGCAATAAATGTGATCGTTTTGTTTTTGTTTGTTTGATATTTGGTTTTTATTGTGTTTTTTATATGTTTAAATTTCGACTGTTTTGGGTTGTGCAGTGATCTGGATCAATTTATTTGATTTATAAAATTTTATCTTTTTTTAACTGATACTGTCTTATAAAAACCTGGTTATCGATATATTTTGCATGGTGAATAGCGCAGATATTATGCGGTACTTTATTTTCCTGTAAGCATTTGGATTTGATTTCTTTTGGTTGAAAAATCCTAATATTGCGGATGAAAGTTTTGCGTATATTATGTCAATGGAACCGGAAGGTGTTATTCAGTACTCATTTTTGATAATGGGGTGAGGTTTGTTTTGCCTTAATAACACATTCAATACGTCGTTCATTTATATCAACAACACCAGGGGAATTTATTATGCGTAAATATAATTATGCGTTATCCGCGTTAGCAATGGTTATCACTTCCGCATTTACTGCTTCAGCATTTGCGGTGGATGGAACTATTACAATTAACGGACAAATTACTGATACAACTTGTACTATTTCTGTCGACGGTGGCAGTAATGATGCAACGGTAACGCTGCCAACCGTTTCGTCTACTACGCTCGGCGCAGCAGGCGCAACGGCAGGTGCTACGCCGTTCACTATCTCGCTGAGTAACTGCTCAGGAACATCTTTAAATACCGCCAGCACCTACTTCGAACCTGGCGCTTATGTTGATAGCACAACCGGTCGTCTGAACATTGATTCAGCAGCGGCAGATGCAGCGACTAACGTGCAGGTTCAATTATTAAACGCCGATCGTGACGCCATTGTTGCAGGGGCTTCAGTAGCGAATGGCCAGAATGATATCCCTGTCGATATCTCTTCTGGAAACGGTACGCTGAATTACTTTGCGCAATATTATGCTACTGGCGCATCTACTGCGGGTTCTGTAACGACTCAGGTCGATTACACCATGGTTTACGAGTAATAAAGACAGGAGTAAAGGCGGCGTCCTTTACTCCTGATTATGAGGTGATGAGATGTTAAAGATATTATCTTCCGGGCTGGTATTGTTATTTTCGGCGTTCTCACTGAACGCTATGGCTGACGTTGTGATTAACGGAACACGCATTGTATTTAATGCAAAAGACAAGGAATCAACGGTACAGTTAAAAAACCGGGGGAATAATCCTTATCTTTTACAAATATGGATGGATGATGGTAACCCAAATGCAAAGCCTGGGGAGATCACGGTTCCGTTCCTCATTGCTCCTCCCGTTGTTCGTATTGATCCGGCGAAGGGGCAAGCTGTGCGAATCATGGCGACGAACCCGTCATTGCCGCAGGACAGGGAGTCCTTGTTTTGGTTCAACATGCTGGAAATTCCGCCAAAAGCACAGGATTCAACGTCGGGCAAAACACATATGCAGTTGGCATTTCGTACCCGAATAAAATTATTCTACCGCCCGGATAATCTGCAACCAACACCATTACAGTCTTATAAAGAATTAAAAATATTCCAACAAGGGAACAACATAAAAGTAGTAAACGACTCTCCCTATTACATCACTTTCAGCAAGGTTGAGATTCGTCGAACAACAGGGTCAGCTGTATTAGCTGCTGTAGAAAACTTCCCCCAGCGTATGGTGAAGCCAAAAAGCGAAATAGTATTTCCGCTCGCTAATAAAAAATCGACGCAATTGAGCGGTGCTTCAGTTTTTTACAGTGTAATAAATGATTATGGTGGAGAAACAACAAATGAGCAAAAATTACAAAGTAGCCCATAACGTTATTTCTTGTCCTCTGAGATTAACCCGCATTGCTCAATTCGTTGTTTTATCTTTTATTTCTGTTCAGGTTGCCTTCGCTGAAAATGATGAAGTGCAATTTAATAGCGATTTTTTACGCTCAGCGATTGATGTTAGCAACTATTCTCAGGGAAACCCGGTTCCGCAGGGACAATATAATGTCGATCTGTATGTGAACGACAAATGGCGAGGACGTGGTGAAGTTAAGTTCGAAAATGATAAAAGCAATGCCGTAGTAGCCAAGCCGTGTTTTACGCTGAAGCTGATATCAACGCTGGGAATCGATATTGATAAAATTGATCCAATGCTGCGCCAGTCGTTAAAGAATAATGAAAGTTGTGTGCGTATCGGTGATATATCTTCTGATTTAACAGCTTATTACGATGTGACGACACAGCGCATCAATGTGCAGGCGCCTCAGATATGGCTGCTTCGCCAGGTTCGCGGCTATGTTAATCCTGAATTATGGGATAACGGTATTCCTGCTGCGACGTTGCAATATGATTACAACGCATGGCATGCAGAGATGTCTGGAACGGACTCTATGTCATCTCAGTATCTGAGCCTGATGGGAGGGCTCAATTGGGATGCCTGGCGCTTACGCTATCGCGGTGTTTTCAACTGGAACAACGATCAGGGTTGGCATTATGACTCAACCAGCACTTATCTTGAGCGCGGCATTATTCCGCTGCGCAGCAAACTGGTGATGGGTGATTCCACCACGGATGGCCAGGTCTTCGACAGCGTTGGTTTTCGGGGCGTAATGCTGACTTCTGACGATCGTATGTATGAGGATTCCCAGCGAGGCTATGCGCCAGTCATTACCGGTGTTGCGAACACCAACGCACTCGTCAGCGTGAGTCAGCGCGGCGCGCGTATCTATCAAACGACGGTTCCGCCAGGCGCGTTCCGTATTGATGACCTGTACCCCAATGGCACCGGCGGCGATCTGCTGGTAACGATTAAAGAGGCAGATGGGAGTGAGCACAGTTTTACCGTGACCTATGCTTCCATCGCTGAACTGCTCCGCCCGGGAACCAGTCGCTATTCGCTGATGGCGGGGCGCTATCGGAATACCTCCGTGAATGAGAAACCACAGATTGCGATGGGGACATTCCGTCATGGTTTTACTAACTTACTGACCACTTACACCGGTGCGATGGGCGGGGAGGATTATCAATCGGTCGCAGGTGGCGTCGCGCTCAATACGCTCATTGGCGCGCTTTCTGCTGACATAACGCATGCGCGAACGACGCTTGCGGATAACAGTAAGCGTGAAGGCCAGAGCATCCGCTTTTCATTTGCCAGGATTCTGCCCGTCGTTGATACCAATATCACTCTGGCGAGCTATCGCTATTCCAGCTCCGGTTATTACGATATTGACGATGCGATGTTGATGCGTGATTTAGAGCGGACAAATAAAGGGGCTTATTCCAGCAGCATTAACCGCAAGAATCGTCTGCAACTCAGCGCAACGCAAACTATTTCCGAGACTCTTGGGAGCATTAATCTCAGTGCCAGCACTCAGGATTACTGGAACAAAAGCGGGCGTGATACCGAGTATCAGTTGGGTTACACCAATGCGTTCAAGTGGTTCAATTTTAACCTCAACGCCAGCCGTACCCGCGATTTAGTGAAAGACAAATGGGATAACAAAATCGCGATAGGGATTTCCCTGCCGTTAGGGAACAGCGCGCGCTCGGCTTATCTCAGTACCACCTATGTTCAGGAAAGCGGGCATCGGGGGCTGCAAAACTCAATCGCCGGCACCTCCGGGGAGAACCGTCAGTATAACTGGGGCGCGTTCGTCAATCAGGATGACTACGACCATAGCAGCAATAAAACCACGGGCGGCGTCAGTGGTAACTGGACTTCGCCGTGGACCAGCATGGGCGGCAGTTTCTCAGCAGGCCAGGGTTACCAGCAATACGGCATGAACCTCTCTGGCGGTGTTGTCGCCTGGCAAAATGGCGTTGTGCTGACGCCGATCATGGGGGACACCATGGCGGTCATTGAAGCGGAACATGCGGGAGGCGCAAAGGTGGCAAACAACAGCAGCCTTAGCCTTAACCGCAATGGCAATGCCGCAGTGCCTTACCTCTCACCCTATCGCCAGAACACGATTGAGCTCGACCCTCGGGGGCTATCGAATGATATCTCCCTGGACGTCACCAGCCAGAACAGCGTCCCTACCGCAGGCGCCGTGGTGTTGATGAAATACGCCACGGATACAGGGTATTCCGTGCTTTTCACTCTCCGCCATGCCGGTGATGTGCTGCCTTTTGGCGCCGATGTGGTCGATGAGAGCGGCAATACTGTCGGTTACATCGCCCAGGGTGGGCAAAGTTTTGCGCGCGTTAAGAATCTGGCGGGCAAATTGCGCGTGAAATGGGGAAGTGGATCGGGTCAGGAGTGCCAGTTCAGTTACCGCTTATCAGAGCAGAAAAGCGCAGATGTCGCCGACTTACGTCGGGCTGATGCGGTATGCCAGTAATTAAGGAGTGAAAGATGAAAACTATCGTAACGGGCGTTGCCCTCTCTTTTCTGGCACTGGTGGCGATGTGCGGCGTGGCGCGAGCGGACGGGACGTGGGTGAACTGTGAGCGTACCAATGGCTACTACCAGTACTTTGACTCTACGACCGTACAGGTGGGTAAAGATGCTGCCGTAGGCGATTTATTAGGTACATGGGCGACCTCTTACAACCCGACGGCATGGACCTGCTCTCATCGTACCAATTATCAAAGCTACGCCATCCCGATGGCGGTACAGGGGTATCCCCCCTACACCGTTTGGGGAACTACCCAGGTCGATGGGCAAACGTATACTGTCTATAACACGACGGTAAAAACCGGGTTGGGGTATATCGCTCGCTGGCGCTATACGGTAAAAGGGCAAACCAGCGACTGGTATCCTCTTACTATTGCGACCGGAGGGCAGCAGACGCCTTCGCAGTTATTTACGGTGACAGGCGATGGAAGTTCATGGAATCTCGGCGTGGATGTCCAAATCCGTTTTGTAAAAACCTCGACATCGTTAACCGCAGGCAGCACTTCCGTCTTTGACCCGATGTATATGCGACACTACCAGACATACGGGGGCAGTACGTCTGTTGGCAGCGGCACCTATATGATCGCTGATTTTCTGGCGGGAGGGCTGATCATATCCACCACCGGGGGAACCTGTACGACGTCGGATGTCACGGTTAATTTACCGGCTGTTAGCCGAACTGATTTTAGTGGCATAGGTTATACCGCTGCGCGTACTGATTTTAATCTGAACTTTACAAAATGCCCGGCAGGGTTATCGAGCATCAGCTATTTGTTTACGCCGACCACGGCCATTATTGATAACGCCAACGGTGTTTTTGCGCTGGCGAGCACCTCAACGGCGAGTGGCGTGGGTATCCAGTTGTTGGACGATCAGAATATCCCTCTGTCGTTTAATACGGCATATCTCCTGACGGATTATGATCCGGCTCAGGACAATGCGAATTATACCGTGCCACTGCGTGCCGGTTTATATCAGACTGCGGCAAATGTCTCTTCTGGCGATGTCAGAGGTGCAGTGACATTCACCCTTGTCTATAAATAGAGGAGGGGGCATGGCGAAACGGCTAAAATATGTTCTGAACCACTTCCTGATTTTACTTTTATTGCCGTCATCGGCTATGTCGGCAACGTATATTAATTACACGCGAGTGATAATTAATGAAAAGGCGCGCGAAACATCATTTACTATTTACAATGAAGGGCTGAAACCCGTTTTATTGCAGTTGTGGACTGAAAAAGACAATATTTTTGATCGTCCCGAGGAGATTAAAACACCGTTTATCATTTTACCTCCGATTTTTCGGCTTGAAGGAAAAACATCCCGGGCGGTGCGGGTACAGTTTACTGGCGACCAGCATACATTACCTGCTGACAGAGAGTCTTTATTCTGGCTGAACACGCTGGAAGTCCCTCCTGTGGCTGATAGTAAAGCGGAGAAGGGCGCGCTACAGGTCGCTTTTCGTACTCGGGTGAAGTTATTCTGGCGGCCCACTGCACTGGCAGCAATCACCCTTGAGGAAAGTATAAAAGAATTACACATCTCTTTATCTGATTGTGGAGGAAAACGCTGCCTGTTAGTAAAGAATAACTCACCTTTGTACGTAACATTAATGGATCTTACGTTGAATGACGGTACAGAAATAAAGCAATTACCTGATGATGGTCTTTGGGCACCATTGTCAACTAAAACGGTTGTTTTACCCAAAAACACAAAAGGGGAGGGCACAGTCAAAACACTCTCATGGATTGATGATTATGGCGTGGTCAATACCTATAACTACTAATGCGAAGGATAACGTTATGCTTAATTTTAACCCTTCATCCTTACGTTTTAAATTTATTTACCTGACGAAAAATATTTATGATGGTATTGCCATTCATACACTTTTTGAAGATGCCCTGCATGAATCAGGATTGAAAATGGGGCTTAATGAAGATATACCCTTTCACCTGATCGATAAGTACAGTAATTTTATTCCGTTTTCATTGCGGTTTGATGCGACGTATAAACAACGCAGTCGCACGCTCGAACACGATATTACCCTCTCGGCAAAAGGGGAAGAGATAAAGCGAATGCGTTTTAATCATATACTCTTTTTTGTCGATATGTATAACCCTGACCATACCTCTTTTCTTTCGGTTGCCGGACTGCATGGCCTTACGGCGGTCAGGGAGCGCATGGATGCTTTCATGGTGCATTGTAATGCGGTGATTAATGGTAATAGAAAATGCCGTTCAAGTAGTTTCTTGTTCACGCTGCGTGAGCAGCAAATTGTGTTTCATCTCTTACAAGGCATGTCGGTTAAAGAAATCGCACTGGAATTAAATGTGAGCGATAAACTGGTTTATCGGGAGCGCTGGGCGCTGACGCGTAAGCTTATCGACCAGAAAAATTGCAGATTATACAAAAGGCTAATAAACATTAACGCGACATTATAAGCGATAAAAGAGTGGACCAGATTATTGGAGTCCACTCTTTTGCCTTATGCCGCCCGGGCGCGACGGCGGGAATCCATTGAAATCAGCACCACCGACGAGAGGATCAGCAATGTACCAAGCCAGTCCGGCAGGGTGAAGCTGATGCCCAGCAACAGCAGCGATAACAACGCGCTGCTTAGCGGTTCCGCGCAGCTCAGAATGCTCGCTTTCGGCCCGCCAATCATTTGCGCCCCTTTCAGATACAGGCTGAAAGTCAGCGATGTGCCGATGACCACCAGATAGAAAAACGCCAGAATCAGGCTGCCGCTGACCACAAAATCCGTTCCCTGCCCGGCATAGAAGGGCAGCAATATCACGCCGCCGATCAACATGCTCCAGCCAACGACAGGAAGCGTGCCGTAACGCGCGATCAGCGTAGAGGGCCAGGTCGTATAAAACGCTGCGGCAAACGCGGAGGCAATCCCCCAGAACAGTGCGGCAGGCGAGATAGACAGCGATGTCGGATTACCGTGCGTTACCAGCAAAAAGGTGCCAATAAGAGAGGTGAGAATGGCCGTCAGCACCAGAATGCCGGGGCGTGCTTTCCGTACCAGCGAGAACCACGCCACGATAATCGTCGGCGATAAAAATTGCAGCACCGTTGCGGTGGCGGCATTGGATTTCTCAATGGTGAGCAGGAAGGTGAGCTGTACGGTAAGCGCCCCCATGATGGAAAAGAACAGCAGGCTTAGGGCGTCCTGGCGGTTTTTGAAAATGGAAAATACTTTGTCGCCGTGAACAAACGAGAGCATCAGCAGAATCAACCCGGCGAATATCAGACGCGTCATGGTCAGAAACTGCGACGACATCTGGCTTTGTTCCATAATGTACTGCGCGCAAACCCCTGAACTTCCCCATAATACGGCGGCAATCAGGACGTTCAGCATCCCTCTTCTGGTGGACCCCATTTTTTCCTCAACATGGTGTTTTGTCTTTTTTATGTGCAGGCATCATAGCAGAGATGGCGGCACAAACGAGACGGGCGTTAGCATCGCCCACTTTTACGACAGTCGGGTAAGCTGTGTTTCACCGTCCTCCATCGCCAGTTGATACAGCGAAAACGCGGCATGTTTCTCGATCAGATTTGCCAGTTCAGGCGAATGACTGGTGAGCCAGATTTGCGAATGGCGGCTGGCTTCGGCGATCAGTTGGGCGAGGGCGGGCAACATCTGCGGATGCAGGCTGTTTTCCGGTTCGTTGAGCGCGATAAAAGCTGGCGGTCGCGGGCTTAACAGCGCTACGGCCAGGCACAGGAAACGTAGCGTGCCATCCGAGAACTCCGCAGGTTCCAGCGGACGGGTCAACCCTTCGCGTTTCATCATCAGGCGAAAGCGGCCGCCGCTGTTATCGCTGTAGAACACGCAACCGGGAAATGCCCGGTCGAGAATCCGCATCAGCAGCAGTTCATCGCCAATCTCGACGATTGTCTGGAACGCTGCCGCCAGGTTTGCTCCGTCGCTGGCCAGAACCGGTGAGCGGAATCCCACCTGCGGAACACGAATCGCAGAACCAGACGAGACTGAAAATTCATGATAAAAGCGCCAGTTGCGCAGCATTTCTCGCATCTGCGACACCTCCGGGTAGAGGTGTGGCTCTCCCAACTGGCCGAATACCGACTCGTTCTCATACAGCGTGCCGCTGTGGGTGACTTTCTCGTGATGGATATTATTGAGGAATACGACCTGGTTTTTACGTTTCATCAACTGTGAGGAGGGGCGGCGAGCGTGTCCGCTCAACCAGACAGACTCCTCTTTGATGACCGGGTCGAGATCGAACTGCGACGGGTAGGGGAGCTTCTCGACAAACCCTACCTGTAACTCGTATTCATAGGTTTCTGTTTCTACCGCCAGAGTCATGCGCCGCAACTGGTCGCTGCGCGTTTTCCCGGCCCAGAATACCTTCAGAATGCCGCCTTCGTTCGCCAGCGCCTGTGAGAACTGCCCCTGTGCCGCACTGTGCATCAGGTGAATCGCCTTATAGATATTCGACTTTCCGGTGCCGTTAGGGCCGAAGACGATATTGAGCTGTTCCAGTTCCAGAGACTGATGGCGAATCGAGCGGTAGTTTTCGATGTGCAGCGTTTTGATCATGGGCGTTAGCGGTAGAGGGGCGATGCGCCAAGCATAGCGATTTCGTCCCGGAAGAGACAACCCGTTCATATAGTTTTACGCGGCGCATAAAAAAGCAGGGGCGACTTTCTCGCCCCTGGGGGCTTATCAGAAGCCTTCCAGCACAATCTTGCCGACGGAGCGGCCCGTTTCAAGCTGTGCGTGCGCTTTCTGAATATTCGCCGCGTTGATGGCTCCGTAATGCTCGCCCAGCGTGGTGTGAATCACCTTAGCATCAATAAGCTGCGCCACGCGGGTCAGTAGCTGATGCTGGGCGAGCATGTCGTCGGTTTCAAACATTGAGCGGGTAAACATAAACTCCCAGTGCAGCGAAATACTCTTTGTTTTCAGCGGTCGTGCGTCGAGCGTTGCTGGATCGTCTATCAGCGCCAGCTTACCCTGCGGCGCCAGGGCTTCGATGAGCTGCGGGTAATGCTTATCAGTGTGGGTCAGGCTGGCGACGTGCGTCACCGCGTTGATGCCGATTCGCGCCAGCTCTTCCGTCAGCGGTTTGCTATGGTCGATAACATAATGCGCACCGGCTTCGCGTACCCATTTCTGGCTTTCCGGGCGCGACGCGGTGCCGATCACCGTCAGTCGGGTGAGTTTGCGGGCCAGCTGCGTCAGGATGGAGCCCACGCCGCCTGCGGCGCCGACAATCAGCAACGTATCCCCTTCGTTGCCGCCTTCTTCAACGCCGAGGCGGTCAAACAACATTTCCCATGCGGTGATCGAGGTCAGCGGCAGCGCTGCTGCGGCGGCATTATCCAGCGTTTTGGGTTTCAACGCGACGATGCGCTCATCAACAAGCTGGAACTCGCTGTTGCTTCCCGGACGGCCCAACGCGCCGGCATACCAGACTTCATCCCCCGGTGCGAACAATGTCACCGCCTCGCCGACTGATTTCACTACGCCTGTGGCATCCCAGCCCAGCACGCGCGGGGTCTCTGCGTTAAAACCCGCGCGTACTTTGGTATCGACCGGGTTAACGGAGATGGCTTTCACCTCAACCAGCAGGTCATGTCCGGCGGCGACCGGAACAGGGAGGTCAATGTCCTGTAAAAACTCAATATTGCTGCCTTCTGGCGCGGTGCGGGTAATTGCGATGGCTTTCATAACGTCTCCGGTGTGGGAACAGGTTTATCGTTTGTATAATTCGATGGTAAACCGCCAGCAGAACGGGAAAAATAGCCTCACGACGACAGGACTTATATTCGGGGAGTGAAAATGTTCCGGCTTGAAGATCTCACGTTGTTTGTTCGCGCGGCGGCGCTAAACAGTTTTAGCGATGCGGCGCGGGAAGCCGGGGTACAGCCTGCCCAGGTCAGTTCCGCCATCAAACGGCTGGAGTCTACGTTAAACATTCGCCTGTTCGCACGCTCGACCCGCAGCTTACGGCTAACGCCGGAAGGCGAGGTCTGGTTGCCTTACGCCAGACAGATGCTTGAGGTGATGCACGCCGGGCTGCAAAAAATTCAGACGCCGGAAGATGAGATCTCCGGTACGCTGCAAATCGCCGTGCCCTCCGATCTTGGGCGCAATTTACTGCTCCCGGTATTTCAGTCGTTTCGCCGTCGCCACCCTGCGTTGCGCCTGCGGGTGTTTTTCTCCGATCAGGTCGCCGATGTATTTAAAGATCCGGTTGATGTCGCGTTCCGTTACGGCAATACGGAAGATGCTTCTTACATCGCGCTGCCCGTCTCCCCCGATAACCGGCGTGTGCTGGTGGCTTCGCCGGACTGGGTCGCGCAATACGGCGATCCGCGTCATCCCGATGATTTAGCGAATCTGAATGCGTTAACGTTCGTGTTGCGCGGACGCCTGCATGACCGCTGGACGTTCATCCGCAACGGTGACGTCAGCAGCGTACAGGTCAACGGCACCATGATGAGCGATGATGCTGAAGTTATCCGGCGGCTGGCTATCGCCGGAGAGGGGATGGCGTATAAATCCTGGCTTGATGTCTCTGAAGATGTGCGTGACGGGCGATTGCAGCGCCTGATGCCAGATTATCAGGGAGAGAAAGTCCCGCTGAACATGATCTGCCCGCACCGCAAACAGCTTTCGACGGCAGTCCGCCTGCTGCACGAAGCGGTAAAAGCACGCTGCGAAAGACTGGAACTCCCCCCGATGTGAGGCGATACGCGTTGCCGTTTGTATTTTGTAGGCCGGATAAGCGTAAGCGCCATCCGGCGCACAATATGACGAGGGGAATCAGCGCGCCCTTAATCCTTTTTAACTGCGGTTGTGCTTCTTTTAGTTCACCAGGTAATGTTTTCTCCCGTTTGCTCCAGGCCGTCAGGACGATACAGCCATAATCGATTTCTTAATAATGGGTGAGGGCGTTTAAAGATCAGGTCGCAATGAAGGAATGAGTTTGGGGAATTGGCTTAAGACCCAGGGGAAGAGTGAGGAACTTTGGCGGAAGATCACAGGAGTCGAACCTGCCCGGGACCGCTGGCGGCCCCAACTGGATTTGAAGTCCAGCCGCCTCACCGGAGACGACGATCTTCCGCGCCCACATTGCTACATGGAGGCGGGGCGCATTATAGCTACTTTCTCAAGGTTTCCACATCCCCCCACTCACTTTTTTCATCAGCCTTTCGCCTTACCATGATCGGTTTCATATAAATCTTCACAAAATCCATGAGTTACCTGTTTTCATATCTTTTGGGAATTATGAGTACACATAACGTTCATGCGACGTTTCGTGAGAAAACCTGTCACAGGCCCGGTAAGCGTAGCGCCACCGGGCAAAACACATTATTGCGCAGGCTGTGGTTGCGTGACTTCCGCTCCTGACACAACGCCTGCCCGCATTGTTTGCGTCACCTGCTGTTTATCGGCGTTTACCGCGTGCAACTGGCCGTTTACCGTTGGCTTCAGTGGGGCGTCCGCCTGGATATTACCGCTGGCGGTAAGCTGGATGTTGCCGTCGCCGGAAATGGGCAGCGCAGGCCATCCCCATTGCTGCAAGACGTTCATTGGCACGCCGCGTCCGTTCAGGCTGACTTTTGTCTGGCGCTGGGGGAGTTGCGAAACGCTGGCCGTAGCTTCTAACAGCCCCTTCTCCGTGAATGCGCTCAGCTCGTTGATGTTAACTGTACTGCTGTTTGCCGCCAGCGCCAGAGAGGGGCGACGCACGTCCACACGGTTAAACGTCGCGGCTGCCGCGTTAAGCGTTGCGTTCCCGCTCCATATACCCCATTGATGGTTCTGCACCAGTCCCAGATTCGCGCCATAACCATCCAGCGCGGTGAGCTGCCACGGGAAAGCCGGGTCGATATCAATCACCAGGTTGCGACTGGCGCTGAATTTTTTCAGCGTCAGGCTGTTTAACCAGCCAGGCAGAGGTTTCATCCACTGCTGCTTCCAGTTTTCCGGCAGCGTGTATTCCAGCCCGGCAATGGCGGCATCGTCGAGGATTAGCGCTTTGCCATTACGCAGCCAGTTGCCGGATGTTCTGACCATACCGCCTTCCCAGCGGGTCGTGAACTGGCGTAGCGCAATGCCCTGCGGTGAGAATTCGGCATTCAGAATGGGATCGAAGAAATGCAGAGAACCGTAGATGAACTCGCTGGCATTCATCGATAGTTTGCCTTCTTGCGTCTGCCAGTCATCTTTGCTGAACGTCAGGTTGCGCAAACTGAGATCGAGGTCGGTTACTGCCCAGTCCGGGCCTTGCAGGCGGGCATCGGTCACTTCAAGACGGCCAATTTGCAGAGACGGGATAGCGGTGAGCGGGGCAAAAAAGTCGGTCAGCGATTTATCGCTTTGCAGCCGGATGTCGTTCAGACGCAGATTTTCCACCACCCAGCTGCCGTCCGCGTTGCGTCGCGCCACGCCGGTTAAGGCGCCGCGCGCAATGTCTGCGCCAATGTTGCTTAAGATTACCTGTTCCTTATCAATGCTGCCTTCAATCAGCACGTTGGTCGCGGGAACATCATTCAGCGTGAGTGAACCGGCGCTGAGCTGGATCTGTGCCTTATTCCCCAATACCTTGCCCGCTTCGGGACGCCAGGGAACCACGCCGCCGTTAACGCGCTGAGCGCTCAGGTTCCACTCACCGCCCGGGCTGTTAAGCGCCATGTTCTGTAATTGCAGGCGGTCAGCCTGAACAGGAAGCGGTGCGGTTTGCGGGGAGATATTGAGCGTGCCGTCCTGCAACAGGATGGCGTCGACGTGCAGGGGATCGGTTATCTGGCGACTGCTCAGGCCGATATCCACCGTTTTCGCGACTAACGTGGCGGGCTGGCCATCCCGGCCAAACGTGACGTTCTCAAGCAAAACGTGGGACGGTGCGGAAAAGCGGTGATCCATGACATCAAATGTCAGGCTGTACCCGCTGTTCTCTGATATCCAGGCGCTTACATGCTCCGCGCCCCAGCGGGTTTGCAGCAGAAAATAGAGGCCGAGGATCACCACCAAAAGGGCAATCAATATGTAGAGAATCAGCTTTCCAATAAATTTCATGGTCTTCCATCCCGCGAAGTGCACACATCTGAGTTATGCACGATTTACGCGCAATCCTCAAGGCGGGAATGGTGAAAGAGCGTTACAGCGGCGATGATTGTCGATCATCGCCGCATTTCGCTTACGGCTTCTCTGGCGGGAAAATCAGGTTCAGAACGATAGCGGTGATGCCCCCAGCGGCAATGCCGGAGGAGAGCAGGTTTTTCACCCAGTCTGGCGCAAATTGCAGGATCAGCGGCTGCTGAGAAACGCCCAGGCCGACAGCCAGCGACAGCGCGATAATCAGGATAGCGCGGCGGTTCAGCGGCTCACGGGAGACGATACGCACGCCGGAAGCGGCGATGGTGCCGAACATCACCAGCGTGGCGCCGCCGAGCACCGGTTCAGGAATGTGCTGCACAAAGCCGCTTACTGCCGGGAACAGGCCGAGCAGGATCAGCATCAGCGCTACCACAAAGCCGACATAACGGCTGGCCACGCCGGTCAACTGAATCACGCCGTTATTCTGCCCGAAACAGGAGTTGGGGAAGGTATTGAACACGGCGGAAACAAAGGAATTCAGGCCGTTAGCCAGCACGCCGCCTTTCAGACGCTTCATATACAGCGGCCCGGAGACCGGCTGCTCGGAGACATCGGAGGTGGCGGTGATATCGCCGATGGTCTCCAGTGAGGTGATCATAAAGACCAGCATCAGCGGCAGCAGCAGGTTCCAGTCAATGCCCAGACCGTAGTACAGCGGCGTGGGCACCATGATTAAGTCTTGTGTTGCCGGTGTGGTGTTTTCCGGCAGCATCCCCATAAACCAGGCCAGCAGATAGCCTGCCGCCATCGCGATCACCAGCGAGGCCACGCGCAGGTAGGGGTTGCGCTGGCGGTTAAGCAGGATGATCAGCGCCAGTACAACGCCTGCCAGCATCAGGTTTTTGGGCGCGCCAAAGGTGTTGTCGCTCATTGCGGCATAGCCGCCGCCAATGGATGTTAAACCCACCTGGATCAGCGACAGACCGATAATCATCACCACCACGCCGGAGACCAGCGGTGTGATAATGCGGCGCGCCAGATGCAGTATGCGGGAGAGAACCATCTCGGTGCAGCTTGCCAGCATCAGCGTGCCGAATAGCGCTGCCATCATGGTGGGGACGTCCGCTCCGCCGGTTTTCAGCGTGGTGCCGCCCATAATCAGCGGGGCGACGAAGTTAAAACTGGTGCCCTGAATAGATAACAACCCTGAACCGACCGGCCCCCATGCTTTGATTTGAATAATTGAGGCCACACCGGAGGCGAACAGCGACATACTGATAATGTGTTGAGTATCTTGTGCCGGTAAACCGAGCGCCTGGCAGATTAACAGCGCTGGCGTGATGACCGCGACGAACATTGCCAGCAGGTGCTGACAGGCGGCAAACAGGGTTTGAGGGAGCGGCGGGCGATCTTCAAGACGGTAAATCAGTTCGCTGTTTTGCGTCTGCGCAACCGGTTGCGCATTTGCCGACTCGACGGTGTTAACAGACATCAGAGGCAATCCCATGGTGGAAAAGCGGTGATTTTATCTGACCAGATGGTAAAAGCAAACGATTGCATTTATAAATTTTACAAACGGTCTCGGGCAGGGGTTATCAGGCGTTGGAATAACGCTCGGTTTCGGGCATCCAGCGTTCAATCAGGGCGGTTGCCTGTTGCGG
Source organism: Citrobacter sp. CK206 (assembly GCF_030333125.1). Taxonomy (NCBI): domain Bacteria; kingdom Pseudomonadati; phylum Pseudomonadota; class Gammaproteobacteria; order Enterobacterales; family Enterobacteriaceae; genus Citrobacter; species Citrobacter sp. CK206. The sequence continues at coordinate 348,408 of NZ_JAOWGM010000028.1, read as the reverse complement.
ATAATGTTCGTGAATGTGACGGGCGATGCGTTGAACATCCGGGATAATGGCCTGATCGCGCAGCAAATCCGCCACTTTGAACTCGGCGTTACCCGTCTGACGCGTGCCCAGCAGTTCACCGGGGCCGCGAATCTCTAAATCCTTTTGCGCAATCACAAAGCCGTCGTTGCTGTCCCGTAAGACCTGAAGGCGCTTCTGTGCGGTTTTCGAGAGCGGTGATTTGTAGAGCAGTACGCAATGGGAGGCCACCGCGCCACGGCCCACGCGTCCACGCAACTGGTGTAATTGCGCCAGACCTAACCGTTCCGGGTTTTCGATAATCATCAGGCTGGCGTTGGGGACATCCACCCCGACTTCAATCACCGTTGTCGCGACCAGCAGGTGCAGCTCACCTTGCTTAAAGGCCGCCATCACCGCCTGCTTCTCTGCGGGTTTCATCCGCCCATGAACCAGACCAATCTTCAACTCCGGTAAGGCGAGCCTGAGCTCTTCCCATGTCGCTTCCGCAGCCTGGGCTTCTAACAAATCTGACTCTTCAATCAACGTACAGACCCAGTATGCCTGGCGGCCTTCCTGGGTACAGGCATTGCGGACGCGATCGATAATATCGCTACGACGGGTGTCCGGGATGGCAACGGTAGTGACAGGTGTGCGACCCGGCGGTAGCTCATCAATCACGGAGGTATCGAGATCGGCATAGGCGGTCATTGCCAGGGTGCGGGGGATCGGCGTTGCGGTCATGATTAACTGATGCGGGTGGAACCCCTGCTGCTGACCTTTTTCCCACAGCGCCAGGCGTTGATGGACGCCGAAGCGGTGCTGTTCATCGATAATCACCAGCGCCAGCCCGTTAAATTGTACCTGCTCCTGGAAAATCGCGTGGGTGCCGACCACCATCTGTACCTGCCCGCTGGCGATGGCTTCCTGCTGCGCCAGGCGCGCTTTCCCCTTCTGTTTACCTGCCAGCCAACCCACTTCAATACCAAGCGGTGCAAACCAGTTGCGGAAGTTACTGGCATGCTGCTCGGCCAGCAGTTCTGTCGGCGCCATCAACGCCACCTGTTTGCCGTGCGCAATGGCGCGTAGCGCAGCCAGTGCGGCGACCAGCGTTTTACCGGAACCGACGTCGCCCTGCACCAGACGCATCATTGGCACATCGAGCGCCATGTCGCGTTCTATCTCCGCCACCACGCGCGCCTGCGCACCCGTTGGTTTGAACGGCAATGCGGCCAGCAGCTGATTTTTCAGTGAATCGTTCGCGCTAAGCCGCTGGGCGTGAAAACGCTGCGCGCCGGCACGCAGCGCCAGCATGCTCAGGTTATGCGCCAGTAGTTCTTCCAGAATCAGGCGTCGCTGCGCCGGATGCTGCCCGGTTTCCAGATCGCTAAGCTGTAGCGACGGTGGTGGGCGATGCAGCGTGCGCAAGGCTTCCGGCAGGCTCGTCATTCCTTGCGCAAGTTCAGGCGGCAGAAGCTCGGCAATGGCGCAGGTATCAAGCAGGTCCAGCGCCTGGTCGGTGAGCTTACGCAGCGTGGCTTGCTTAATGCCTTCGGTGGTCGGATAAACGGGCGTGAGCGTTTCCTGAAGCTCTGGCGTGCTGAGATCGCCCTGCACGCGGTATTCAGGGTGAATCATCTCCGCGCCGTACTTCCCGCGTTTGGCTTCACCATAGGCCAGTACGCGCCGCCCGATCGCCAGGCTGTTTTTCATTGCCGCGCTGAAGTTGAAAAAGCGCATGGTGAGAATGCCGGAGCCGTCGCTAATCTGGCAGGTCATCATCCTGCGACCGCCGAAGGTGATATTGCAGTTCAGCACTTCGCCTTCAACAGTGGCGTAAATGCCCGGCAGCAGTTCGCCAATCGGGTAAAGATGGGTGCGATCTTCATAACGCAGGGGAAGGTGCAACAGGAGGTCCTGCACGGTGTGCAGGCCAATTTTCGCCAGTTTGCTGCTTTGCGCCGCGCCAACGCCGGTCAGGGAATTGAGCGGGATGGCATCCAGCAAACGGCCTTTCATGTGATTACCCTGCCGCCTGCATCGTGGACCACCAGGCGGCGTCGGCCTCGATCTCACCCTGCATGTTTACATGAGGGTAGGGTAGACCTTTGCGCTTGGCGACTTTCGCCAGCACCGGATAGCCGCCCTCAAACAGCAGGCGCTGCTGTTCGTCTTCCGGCAGCATGCTGTTTTCACGCAGGTACATGCCTGCGTTCTGCCGCTGGCGCTGCGCTTCGTAGAGAATCAGAGCGGAAGCGACGGAAACGTTAAGTGACTGCACCATGCCGATCATCGGGATGATGATGTCCTGATCCGCCAGGTCTAAGGCTTCCTGGGTGATACCGGTTTTCTCCTGCCCCATCAGGATGCAGGTTGGGCGCGTGTAATCGATTTCGCGGAAATCAACGGCTTTATCAGAGAGATGAGTCGCCAGAACCTGCATGCCCCGGCCCTTCAAGTGGCTGACCGCATCGCCGATGGTACGGTGGGTTTTCACCTGTACCCAGCTATTGCTGCCCGCTGCCGCCGACGCCATGGTGCGCATACGGCTGCCCGGCCAGACGGCGTGAACTTCGTGTACGCCTACTGCGTCGGCGGTGCGAATGATCGCCGAGACATTATGAGGTTTGTGGACCTGCTCCATGCAGACCGTCAGATCAGGCTGACGCCTGGCGAGCATCTCGCAGATACGCGCATAACGCTGTAAGTTCATAAAACTAGTTTCGGTTACGGGTGACTTTTATCACGTCCGGCATTACGCGGATTTTGCGCATGATATTCGCCAGATGCACGCGGTCACGCGCGGTGAGGCGAATAAAGGCGCTATAGACGCGACCATCCTTTTCTTCCGTATTCAGACTCTGAATATTGGAGGTCGTCGTGTTGATTGCCGCCGTCAGGTTGGCCAGCGCCCCCTGATGGTTAAACATATCCACCTTAATTTCGGTGATGAACTCCTGCTCCGTCTCTTTGTCCCATTCCACAGCCATAAACTTCTCTGGCTCTTTCTGGTAACCACGGATGTTGCGGCAGGATTCATGGTGGATCACTAACCCTTTACCTGGGCTGACGTGCGCAATGATCGGGTCGCCTGGAATCGGGCGGCAGCACTTCGCAAAGGTGATCAGCACGCCATCCGCGCCTTTAATCGGCAAATGCCCATGATTGGACTGCGTTGTGGCAGGTACGGTGGCTTCGCCTTGCTGAAGATTTTTCGCCACCACCACGCTCATCGCATTGCCCAGACCAATTTCCGCCAGCAGATCGTCCAGCGTTGCGAGCTTCATACGCTCCAGTTCGCGCTGGATGTTCTCCTGCGGGATTTCAGCCAGTTTACGGCTGCCGCCGAGGGCATGGTTGAGCAAACGGCGCCCCAGGCTGACGGAATCATCACGCTTGAGGTTCTTCAGCAGCTGGCGAATTTTGGCGCGAGCTTTTGAGCTGACGACAAAGTTAAGCCATGCCGCATTCGGGCGTGCGCCAGGGGCGGTAATAATTTCGACGGTCTGACCGCTGGTAAGCGGCTGTGACAGTGGGTATGGCTGCCTGTCGACGCGCGCGCCTACGCAGGCATGACCGATATCGGTATGTACGGCATAGGCGAAGTCGACCGGCGTGGCACCGGCAGGCAGCTCAACAATGCGCCCTTCCGGTGTGAAAACGTAAATCTCATCCGGGAAGAGATCGGATTTAACGCTCTCGATAAATTCAAACGAGCTACCGGCGCTCTGTTGCAGCTCCAGCAGGCTTTGCATCCAGCGCTGGGCGCGGATTTGCGCGGTGGTGCTGGTTTCACCGTGCTCTTTATAAGCCCAGTGCGCCGCAACCCCCATTTCCGCCATCTGGTCCATGTCTTCGGTACGGATTTGTACCTCAACCGGAACGCCGTGCGGGCCGATCATCGAAGTGTGTAAAGACTGATAACCGTTCGCTTTTGGAATGGCGATATAGTCTTTTACGCGCCCCGGACGCGGCTTATACAGGCTGTGCATCTGGCCGAGTACGCGATAGCAGGTATCGGCATCATGCACGATCACGCGAAAGGCGTAGATGTCCATGATGGAGTGAAAACGCTGCTCTTTGAGCACCATTTTGCAGTAGATAGAGTACAAATGCTTTTCACGCCCGCTCACGCGACACGGAATGCCTGCTTCCTGCAAACGCCCTTCGATCTCAGAGAGGATTTTTTGAATCATCTCTTTGCGGTTGCCGCGAGCGGCTTTTACCACTTCTTTAATCACGCGATAGCGGTTTGGGTACAGCGCTTCAAAACCCAACTCTTCCAGCTCGGTTTTAATGTGATGAATACCTAAACGGTGCGCCAGCGGACTGTAGATCTCAAGGGTTTCACGGGCGATGCGGCGACGTTTATCCGGGCGTAATGAGCCCAGCGTGCGCATGTTGTGAGTGCGGTCGGCAAGTTTGATGAGAATGACGCGGATATCCTGCACCATCGCCATAATCATCTTGCGAAAGTTTTCAGCCTGCGCTTCTTTCTTATCGCGGAACTTAAGCTTATCAAGCTTGGATACCCCTTCTACCAGCTCTGCAACGCTTTTACCAAAAAGCTGTTCCATGTCCTGGTAGGTCGCAGGAGTATCTTCAATCACGTCATGCAGCAGCGCAGCCATCAGCGTTTCATAGTCGAGTTTCATCTCGGCCAGAATACAGGCTACCGCAACCGGGTGCGTGATATAGGGTTCACCGCTTGAACGTGTCTGACCCTCGTGAGCGTCACGTGCAACGAGATACGCCTGCTGAAGACGTTTTATCTGGTCTTCAGGCAGGTAGTTTTGAATCAGTTGATTCAGGCTTTCAAACAGATACAAGGGCGACCCGCTTTGTGATTAACGACGGCCTTCAGCAATAGCGGTAACGGCTTGTAATTCAGCGGCTTCCTGCTCTTGCTGTTCCTGGCGCTCACGGACGTCGAGGATCTGGTTGTTGATCAGACCTTCTTCGATTTCGCGCAGCGCGATTACGGTAGTTTTATCGTTTTCTTCCGGTACAAGCGGATCCTTGCCGCCTACCTGCATCTGACGAGCGCGACGCGCGGCGACCAGTACCAGGTCAAAACGGTTACCAATTTTCTCTACAGCGTCCTGAACAGTTACGCGTGCCATATTTAAAATGCTCCACAGGTGAAGAAATGACTGGGCATGATACTGAAAGTGGGTTCAGTCTGCCAACAGTTTGCTGATTAAAGCGTCATGACGCTGCTTTTGGCGGCTCATGCGCAGACGTTCTGCGCGAATAATGGTTTTCAGATCGCCCAGGGCGGTGTCGAAATCATCATTCACAATAAGGTAATCATATTCGGCGTAATGGCTCATTTCTGCAACAGCTTGCGCCATACGTTTTGCGATTACTTCTTCGCTATCCTGACCGCGCCCGCGAAGGCGGCGGTCCAGCTCAATTTTGGACGGCGGTAAAATAAAGATACTGCGCGCTTGCGGCATCTTCTCACGAATTTGCTGCGCGCCCTGCCAGTCGATATCCAGAAAAACATCCACACCCGTTGCCAGCACTTGCTCAATGGTTTCACGCGATGTGCCGTAATAGTTACCAAACACTTCAGCGTGCTCCAGAAACGCATCTCTGCCAATCATGGTTTTGAACTCATGATGATCGACAAAGAAATAATGCTCGCCATGCACTTCACCCGGACGCGGCGCGCGCGTGGTGTGTGAAACAGAAACCTGGGTGTCATACAACGGTTGGGTTTTTAACAACGCCTGAATCAGGCTGGATTTACCCGCGCCACTGGGGGCAGAAACAATATAAAGCGTGCCTTGAGCCATGAGTATCTTATGTATGTGATTATCGAAAGAGAGCCTACATACGAGCTTATTATACACGTCGCCGCTATGTGACGTAGCCTTTGTCACACTTTTTGCGTCAGTTTATTGCGTTTTGCGTACCTGTTTCCTGATTTACCGTGTAGTTACTGCAATCAATGAAAATGTCTGGAAGCGTGTTCGCACGATCGCTTTTTTCCTCTCGGTTTTGATGACGCCCCGCGTTATACCTGGCCCGCAATCTACAGCGGAGGTACTGATGAGAAGAGGGAAAAGCATCGTGCTGAGTCTGTTGCTGTGGCATTTCCCGGTATGGGCGGCTTGCCCTGACTGGTCGCCAGCCAGAGCGAATGACGAAATCGCCCGGCTACAGCAGCAGCTCGCCCAGTGGAACGACAGTTACTGGCAGCAGGGGGTTAGTGCGGTAGAAGATAGCGTTTACGATCAGCTCAGCGCGCAATTGGTGCAATGGCAACGCTGCTTTGGCGGTGATACCGGGGCAGAACTGGCGCCGCCAGTGAGCGGCTCATTGCCCCATCCTGTTCCGCATACGGGGGTGCGAAAGCTTGCGGACAAACAGGCGGTGCAGCAGTGGATGCGTAAGCGCAGCGATTTGTGGGTGCAACCGAAAGTGGATGGAGTGGCGGTTACTCTCGTATACCGGGATGGGCGTCTGGTCAGAGCGATTAGCCGGGGGAACGGGCTTAAAGGCGAGGACTGGACGCAGAAGGTGCGTTTAATACCCGCAGTACCGCAAAGCACAAAAGGCGCGCTTGCCAATAGCACGTTGCAGGGTGAGATTTTTTTGCTGCGCGACAACCATATTCAGCGGCAGATGGGAGGAATGAATGCCCGTTCGAAGGTCGCCGGAATGATGATGCGCCAGAATAACACCTCGTCGCTCCAGTCGCTGTCTGTTTTCATCTGGGCATGGCCTGATGGCCCGGCAACGATGCCTGAGCGCTTGCGTCAACTGTCCGGGGCAGGATTTGGCTTTGCACAACAATATTCTCAACCGGTGAAAAGCGCTGATGATGTTGAACGCGTGCGTACAGCATGGTGGACAACGGGATTACCGTTCGTTATTGATGGAGTCGTGGTAAGAACGGGTAAAGAACCCGAGGCCAGACACTGGATGCCCGGGCAGGGCGACTGGCTGGTTGCCTGGAAGTATCCTCCGGTCGCAAAAGTGGCTGAAGTCACCGGGGTTCAGTTCGCTGTTGGCAAGAGCGGGAAAATCTCGGTTGTGGCGTCGCTTGCGCCAGTGATGCTGGATGATAAACGGGTGAAGCGCGTAAATGTAGGGTCTGTCAGGCGCTGGGAGGAGTGGGACATTGCGCCAGGTGACCACATTCTTGTCAGCCTTGCCGGACAGGGGATTCCGCGTATTGATAAGGTTGTCTGGCGTAGCACTCAACGGGATAAGCCCGCACCGCCGGGGAATCGCTATAACGCATTAACCTGTTTTTATGCGACTGAGGTATGCCAGGAGCAGTTCATCGCCAGGCTGGTCTGGCTGGGGTCGAAGGAGGTGCTGGAGGTTGACGGGATGGGGGAGGCAGGATGGCGTGTGCTTCACCAGGCGCATCGTTTCGAGCATATTTTCTCCTGGCTCGCGTTAACGCAGGAACAACTACAGGCGACACCTGGGTTTAGTAAAGAAAAAAGCAAGCAGTTGTGGCATCAGTTTAACCTGGTGCGGCATCGGCCATTTATCCGCTGGGTGATGGCGATGGGCATACCGTTAACGCAGGCGGCGCTTAAGGCCAGCGGCGATCGTTCATGGGGGCAGTTACTGGCACGCCAGGCAGAATACTGGCAACAGCTTCCGACGACAGGGGAGGGGCGCGCCAGGCGGGTCATCCAGTGGCGGGATAACCCGGAAATACGGGCGCTGGGCAACTGGCTGGCTGCCCGGCATATTAACGGCTTTAGCCCTTAGTGACCTTCGTGGCGATAGTAAAACACCGGCAGGCCAAGCTTGAGACGCAGCGCCAGCAAGCGAGCGGTAAAGCCAAAAACCAGCGTGGAGATAACCACGACGTCGTGGTTGGATACGTAGTGTTGTAGCGCGATGTACAACACGGCAGACGCAAAGGAAACACCAGCATACAGCTCTTTCTGGAAGACCAGCGGAATACGTTTGCAGAACATGTCACGCAATACGCCGCCAAATACGCCGGTAATGACAGCCGCCACAATAGCGATGACCGGGCTATGCCCCATATCCAGCGCAACCTGAGCGCCGATAATAGAAAAGACCACTAAGCCCAGCGCATCAAGTACAAGGAACAGTTTGCGTAGGTAAGGCATTACAGGGGCGACGATCGTCGTCAGAACCGCAGCAGAAGCGACAATAATCACGTACTCAGGGTGCTGTACCCAACCGAGCGGATAGTGACCGAGCAGAATATCGCGTACGGAACCGCCGCCAATTGCTGTCGCGGTGGCAATGATAATAACGCCAAATGTATCCATACGGCGTCGACCCGCAGCGAGCGCCCCGGTCATGGCTTCGGCAGTAATGCCAATTAAGTAGAGAACGTGTAACAGCATGTCTTCCCCCTGGTTTACTGAGGGCAGAGACTAACGATTTGTGCGTAATATCACGATTGAGATTTTCTAAGGTGAAGCAGTTTTGATAACTATAGTTTATGTAGATATTGCAATACATCCGCTATTTATGCGTTACTTATTTTTAATGGATTAAAAAATGGATAAGAAAAAGTAATCCGAGAGTGGCGAGGGAGGTACGGAGTGTAAAGAAAGCACGTAGCACCATCGCATCGCGACGGGCTACGTGGGAATGAGGTTTACTCGATGTTGAATTAGAATGTTGAGTAGTGCTATATATGCTTTGATTTATAAGTGTTTTATCTAATCGTCTTTTCGATTAGCTACACCCTTAAGTACACCCTAAGCAGATGCTATGTTGTATATGCTGCTTAATTGCTCAACGCAGCGTGGCCACAGATTCCAGATCTCACGTTCATCGAAAAGCACTGTTCTATGTCTAGCAAGTAAGGCAGTCAAGCGTGAACGCCCTAGCTGTTGTCTGAGACTGGCTTTCAGCGCTATAACGCTGGGTTCTTTTGGGAGGGTAGTAAGACACCCTCTCATAAGCAACTCCTTTCCTAAGCCGTTAGAATAGACTTGCAGCCGTTTGAATGGGTTTCTCATCTCCAGGAGTTGGGACAGCATCAAGGCATCCTGTTTCTTACTGGTTGGTTTAGCGCCTGGCTTGTATCGAGCTTCGATGCGCAAGAAGCGCTTATGCTCATCCAGATTGATATTAATATGTTTGGCACGACCCTTCAGAATGAGTTTTCTGTCACGGCGTGCATTAACTTTTTCATAACAATGAATATGTAGAAGAGAGCGATTGCTGCCTATTCTAACCCCAGGTAATCCATTTTCAGTATCGTAATACGTGCTCTTCCCTGCGTTTTTTAATCCCCATAGGTAATCATCTAGCTTGCAGTTATATACATCAAGAGCTACATCAATTCTTGTAACCCATGCTCGAATAAGTAGCCGATAAAATATCTCACCTAAGCTGCCATTTATCCATGATACTAATTCATCTATTTTTACTTTCGTCATATGTTGAGGATTAAAATCCAAACGTAGCCCTCCTGTATTAGGATGCTTCGGAACATAATCAATGTGCAATAGAACTGGAGAGTTCTTCTTTCTACTGTATATATTTAGTGATTTGCGGTAAGGTTTTTCATTTTTGTTTTTAATGTATTCAGCTCGATATATCCTTTCACTCCGTTGATTCATTTTTTCAAGTTTACTATACACTTCCTTTCTTTCCTCTTCAGAAAGAAAACTACTAACTACAGTTAACTTATCAATTCTTATTTTTAGATTGTGCCCGTCATTGTCTCTACCGATCTTTAAAGATTGACATATATCTATGTTGCTTCTGTGTAATAACATAACTATTCCTTCTCAGAATAGTGAGAGTCATAGCCCATATGAGGCCATAATCAGCATATGAATCAATATCAGTTATTACTCTCACTATTTATATCTATGTGCATATAACGTGCTATTAGAGGGATGGGATTTTCTGATCCATAAACGTCATCAAATTTTGGTTTCTGCTAACGACACTTTTTGACGATTGGCAATCCATTGCAGTATTTCCACTTCTCGCCATGCAACAGCCCGCGAGGATTCGTTTGTACTTGCTATTCCACCTGTTAGGCGTACAGGCTCTGGGAAGTGGCCTGCTTTTATCTGGCGATAGAGGGTTGCTCGTGAGAAGGCACAGTATTCAAGGACGGTTTTCAGTTTGATCAAGCGTGAGGTGTGCATCGTAAAAGCCTGTTTGGTTTACGCATCCAATTGATGCGGCTAGTCTTTACAGATTTTTGCGGGTGTAATTTTTTCATATAAATATCAGATGGTTGATGCGTGCTCGTTTGAACGCAGACCAAATTTCCGTGATCTTCAAATCTGATGATCAGATTTCTGAAGGATGCTGTGTTAATCTGATGATCAGATCTAAAGGTGGTTTGATTCAGATAGGAAAAATCATGGTTACGAAAAATGAAATTCGAGAAGAAGCAGAATTGGCTTATCGACGTGAGAAGTACATTGAATATCAAAACAGACGCAAGGAAAAATTGGATAAGCTTGGGGGTAAAAAGTTAACAATAAGACTTGATGATGTTCACTATGATAAGCTAATCGAATTATGTGAGACTCTAGGTTATCGTCGCCCAGAGAAAGGAAAATATAACCTTATAGAAACATACTCGGGAGTTATGAAGTATCTATTGAGAATTTCAGATACTATAACAAAGTACATACCGAAAACAGAAGGTTCTCAGGAATTACTGCACTTACATCTACTCGTTAGCCATTTGAAGTATGGACTAAATTTAAGTGATGAAGAGATATTGAAAGAATTAAAAAATAAAGGGATTAAAACACCGCTATCATCGCTCGAAAATACAGTGAAATCAGTGAAGCGTGATGAACTTAGATCTTTAGATAACAAAACTATTAGACGTGATATATACAAGTTTGTTGAGGATCTTTTAAACCAGGAAAAGGTCGTTCAGGAGATGATGGAATTAGATAAAAATGCCCCTCATTGCTGATTTACAAAAATTTGGTTGAAATAGCCATCAATTATTACTGCTATTTGGTGTATTTATCAAGAAACATAATCAATATGCGCCTTTGCTCATGTGTTAAGCGAGGCCATATATTATCAAGTCGACTCTTCAAGTCTGCATCTTTTACAGGAGCGAAATCCTGTTGTTTCTGGACGTCATTTTCAAACGTCGAGAAGCAATCAATGAAAAACCAGCTAATCGGCGTGTTGAGCTTGACCGCGATGTTCACGAGGTGGGCTACGTTGATCTTGTTCGTTCCACGTTCATAACGAGAAAGCTGTTGGTGGGATATATCAACAAGCTCCGCTAAGTGCTGAGCAGTCATCCCCAGCTCTTTACGACGCATTTGAATGCGTTGGCCTACCTGTTTGTCTGCACTATCTGAGGGTAACTGGGCCATATACAGCTCTTCACTTCTTTAAAATGTCTATAGATGGAAGTTTGTGGCCTTTTTTCTCTTGTATGAACATCATCTATGGATTATAAATGAATTTTGCGCATCTATAGTTGTTGTGGTGAAGGGAGGAGAAGAGAGCAAGGCAGTGGATACCTCGTAATCTAACACTTTTGCGGTAATCAACTCCTTGAACTGAAGATGGGATCTTTTTGATATTTTTATAACAAACTCATAAACGAATATCTTGTTTGGTGTGGTTGATGAAAAAACAGGAAGTTTTGATTATTGAATCACGTAGCGATCAGGATATTTATGATGGCAGAGGTGAAGGCGAAACATTAAAGCGTATACTTCATTTGCAGGGTGTCAATGCCAAGAGCATTGAGGCTATTAATGAGAAAATGCTTATTAAAGCATTAAAAGTCGCTCAAAGAGAAAATATAAAATATGTTCACATTAGTGCGCATGGATATGATAAAGGCTTTGCTCTAACAGATGATGCTATTATTACATGGCGAGATTTAGATCGGATTGCATGGCCGATATTAAGAGGGAAATGTATTTGTTTCTCAAGTTGCTCTGTTGGTAATGGCGCAGAAGAATTATTTACCCTACACAAATCATTTTGTAATGCGATTATTGCTCCAACAAGAGATATTAGCTGGGGGGAGGCATTGGTGGCATATTCTGCATTTTACCATAGAACACAACTACGCGGAAAATCATCTGTCCAGAATGTAAAAGTAATGAATCATATTGTTGGCGCTGGGACGTTCAGGATTATTGAGTCTCCCTATATGTCCCATACATATACAATTGGTTGATTAAGCAAGATGAAATGTAAGTAGGTCTATGTTATTTACAATGAATAATGTGAGTTAATTTAGGAGGGTAGTATGAATAATGGGCAAGATGACATTAAGCGTGAAGCGAACGTTCATTCATGGTTATATGGAGTAGGGATAACGGGAGTTATTTCAGGGATTGGTTATATATTCACGCCAGGGGAAATGCCGATTCGTTTAATTGTCAGTGCGTTACTTTTTTTACTGCTTTTGTTTCCTAATGTAAAAGTGGTTTTTTACTTTATTTCAAGCGGCCTCAGATGTAAGGCTTGTAATGCTTCATATAGTATTAAACTAATAGATACTAAAAGAGAGTTTTTATCAGCCATACCCAGAAGTAAAACTCAAAACCAAGGCGTGGTTGGTGGAGATACAAGAGGCCCTCATTGTGGAAAGCAGGCAATTATAAAATCAACCTGGACAGAAGAGCGATATAACATTACTAATATTTATTCGTGTATTAAATGTGGCAATACCTATGATACTCAGCGTATGGAAACACGAAAACAAGGATATTCTAGTACAAAATTTTATCGCTAATGATTTGTTGGTAAAAATATTTTTAATATTTAATGACATATAAAGGAGTAGTAATGAAAAAGATAGTTATAACTTTGTTATTGGCCAGTAGCTTTACTATGGCGCATGCAGCTGAATACGTTAAGAGAAATGGTGCTTTATCGTTGTGGATGGGGAATGGCACTGCTGAATTTAATATTAATGCATCTCACGGTAATGCTTCTGGTGTTTGTAATATGGAGGGCATTGCTGAACGTGTCGGTGCAGGCGCAGGGCAGCGAAATCGCTGGGTTTACAGCGACTCATCGAGTGCATGTGTGGCAGTGATTAGTGAATTGAAAGATGGTTCTGTTAATGTTATGACCCGTAGTTGCGAGAACTATTGCGGTATTTCTGCTGTTGGCTCAATGGATGGGCAGTACCAATATAATTAATCAATTAGGCAAGCATCATAAATTATGATGATGCTTGCCATAGTTTAAGCGGCAGTTTTATCAGTAATCCGCTCTGCTACAATTTTCTCAAATTCAGTTTCTATAAGAAGTCGTACTTGCTTACCAATTTCTGTACTTAGTTCTCTTTTTGCATCTGAGTTTACTTTGTGATCATGAGTGATCTTTAGAATTTCGAAAGTAAGTTCAGCATCATTTTTTGCTAAGTCACCTCTTGAAGGAGTGCTAAAAAATAAACTGGCTTTAAATTCACCAGTATTTGCTGCGGAAGCAAAGCCGAACGTAACGTCCATTCTCTGTACATGATAATAATCATAATATTTTTCATCAGATATTAGGAATATATCATTAAGTTTTTCGCCATCTATCTTCAGTCGTTTTACTGTATGCTTCATCCATGAAATTTGTGGATCGTCTGGAAGTGAAGGGCCTGAGGTATCCCGATTTATTTCCATATCACTCACGCTACCTTTTTTAATAAATCTCCCGTGACCGCCTGTTAACCTTTTGAAGAAACGAACACGTTCAATATTTGTAAAACTGTCAAATGTAATTCTCCGCTCTTTTTCATTTTGAGTCACTCCTGATTCTTTAAGAGTTTTGGTTATTTGAGCGGTCATTCTTCTATTAACAATCTCTGTCTCTTTCGATGAATGTGTTGACGAAAAATCGAGCTTAAGATTGCCTCCTAGACGTTCAATAGCAACCTCGCCATCAAATCTTAGTTCCCTCTGAGTCCAGTCTTTACTAAAATCCTTACGAACTATTGAGAATGGAATTCGTACTTTATTTTTCCCATCAACAATGACGCCTGGACTATCTAAAACCTCAACGTTTTCGATGTTAGCAAATGGATTGAATTCACTTTCAAATAATTGCTTTAGCGGAGTTACCCAATCTGAAGCTGAATCAACCAAATCGAGTGAGGAAACTTTAACTTTAGGTTTTGAATCTCTATCAACAGACGCTTCAATTAAAGCTGAATAACCTGAGGGAGTTAGTAATGTAGCTGACAAAAGTGGAACTGTTATCGATTTATCATTACTCCCAGAAAAAATCCCTTTTGCCTTTAATGCTAAATGGATTTCACCGTATGAAATATGTTCGCTGTTGAGTAGTACACGAAGTTCAGATCCCAATGGGATAGTATAATTAGATTCCAAAATTTGCTTCATTGGGATTCCTCTTGGAGAAGATCAAGAATGGAGCGATTAAATGAAAATGGTATAATTTCTTCAGGGCGATTATGGAATGCGAGTCGAGCTTTTTGTACAGCTTCTTCATCGCGTGCCGGGTTGTAATCAGGCATGCCAATCTTTATATTAGTGATTAGCCCGGACGAAAAACTTAATCCATATGCCATTAAGTTTTTATAAGAGGTTGAATCGAAACTTTCGTTTGCATAAATAATTAGCTCTTTAATACCATCTTTATTCAATACAGCTGGAATTATATCTGAAGCTAAGAGTTCAAGTGGAAGTTCTTTACCTGTCCGCATTTCATCAACAGTTATCGATGTACCAATCCGAGGATAAAAGAACTGATAGTCTCCACCAGTTGAACGTTTACGTAAGTCATCAACTACCCTTAAAAGGAAAGTAGCTCTGCCATTGTCAATTACATAAAATGGAATATCTGTATCCAAATCCAGACGGGCTGGGGCAAGGTCTGCTAAAATACTTTTCTCAATATTATCGTGATCGTTATGGAACCAAATAAGAAGACCTGCGTGATATCTGTTCCTCTTTGCTTTGAAGTTAGTACCGATTTCTCGTAACGTGGAGTTGTATTTTGCACATTCAATAGTTTGATTAAGTTCTTTTATGTGGCTTTTAAACTGTGACCTTAATGTCCCTTCTTTTGGATAACTTCCAAGGGTGTTTTTATTTGAGACATGAACAAAATCAGTTCGATCATCATGGAAGGGATTATTGTAGAGATAGACTTGATCTTCTCCGTGGCTTTGACGTGCATTTCCCTCATCGTTTAGATGAGTTGGAGTATTACAACTGATGGCAATATTGTGAATTAAATGTTGCCAACCAATACGGTTTAGGAGAGCTTTGGCTAATGCTTCCCCAATTTCCCCTGATTTTTTTGACTTTTCACCAGCCATTACTTTGCCTCCTTCATTTGAATATCTACAACCGCACGATATCCGTTCTTAACGGGCTTTACGTCTATTGAATGGATCTTTGCATCTGGATTTGAAACGAGTAGACTGACTCCTTCTGCAATTCGTGCCTTCGTGACAATTTCTTTTGCAAATTTAGCAAGACGTTTGCTTTCAATTGGTACGCTGTCATCAAGTGAAACACCATATTTAAGACGAGCTCCATTCAGCAATTCATCAACTTCTTCATTGTTCAAATAGTTATTTGAAATTTTGCGAATGTCGGATAGAGATAGAGCATCCGTCTCGGTAAGTAATTCTTCTACTTGATGCGTGAATTCCAGTGCATTGCTCGGTGTTTCAACTCTATTAGATATCGCTTTAAGTAATGCACCAGCTATTTGGGCGGATTTTTGAGGTGTTTGGCTTGGTGCTACTTTAAGAAAATTTTCTATCCAATACTTTGTTTTTAGTCCTAAGTTATCGATAGCAAATACTTTCAGGCCATTAGAGATAATGACAGCACCTTTCTGGACTTTACTAAGAGATATTCCAACCCTCTCAATTACTTGGATCTCTCCTTTCTCTTCCCCAACATCTAGGTAATCATCCTTTCCTTCAACTTTGTATAGACCAAGGGCTTGTAGTGATTGATCTTCAGACCTAATACCTTCAAATAAAATCACAAGGAATTCACCGCCACCAATATTCTGATGGCCTGAGCAACTATATAGGTGTTTTGCTATCGCATCACTGCTTTCTTTGAATGCATTAGAAGTTTTGAAAACGTTATTGGCATAATGATTGATAGTGTTCAAGGAAACATCTGATTCATGTGTCAAGCTGTACTCTTGACCTTTTCTGACTACAGGAGCAAGGAAATCTCTTATCAGTAGTTCGTCGAGTGTGCTTGAACGGTGACACTCTGCCTGTGATAGATGAAACCCCTCGTCTCTGAGTTTATTCCCAACACGGTGGACAATGACTTTAGCTACTTTAGCTGAACTAATATCTATCATTTACTCTCCCTGATTTTAAATGTATCAGTTCATAACTGATTGATAGTAAAACACTTATCTCAGATCGGATATTGTCAATACAACGTTGGATTACGAGTCAGTAAACCCAGAAAAGCAATTGAAACCAAAACCTGCTTGAAGGTTTGCAAGTTAATTTGCATCCACCACTTATGATGATAATTAGCTACTTTTCTTCAAGGGTGTTACGTTGTAGTCATTACCTTTCTCCAACGAAACTAGCATGTTAGCCCACAAATCCAAAGCTCGCTTCCTCTCATCGAAATACTGATAACGGTTGTATATCCCCTCAACACCTTTAATTCTGTGATTCAGGCAACGTTCTGCAACTACCGGGTCAACCCCTAACGCCGCAAGGTGCGATCGTGCGGTACGCCGAAAATCATGAATAGTAAAATTAGGTACATCAGGTAGATTGCCCTTTACCTTGCTCAACGCAACAGGCAGTGTGCTTTCTTGAATATGCGGAATCATGCGGTGCTGCATCTTTCTGGCTGGAAGCACCCACTGGCTATTGCAGGAAATCTGATGCAGTTCTTTCAACCATTCAAGCGCTGGTGCAGGGATAGGGATATCGATCGCATCACCATTCTTCACTCGTTCAGCGGGTAAGTGCCAGACCGCTACATCAAGATCGAACTCCTCCCAGCGTGCACCGCAAAGCTCCATCTTACGGCAGCAGAACACCAGCAGAAGTTTCATTGTCAGCTCGTTTTGACGTGAGAAGCCTTTTGTCATGGGCATAGCCTGGAAGAGCTTCATCAACTCTTCACGGCTGAGCCAGCGTTCTCTGCTTTGCTCCTGCCCACCAGCATCCGAGATTTCAAAAGCACTAGTAGGGTTGCTTTCAAGCATATGTCGCTTGATACCGAAATCAAAAATACGGCGAGTCCAGCGAAGAACGTCATTAGCAACTGTAGGCGCTCCACGTTGGACGATTTTTTGTAGCATATCGTCGATATGCCAGGCTTTAACTTCTTCGATTCTGAAATGCCCGATATTAGGGTTGATGTCTTTGTCTATGCGACGACGCAGAATGTCAGGGTGCTTCCACCGATTGAGGATTTGACGTTCAAAGTATTCTGCCGCTAGTTCTGAAACGCGGAGCGCATGTTTCTCTTCCTCCATCTTCTTCAGCGCTTCAGCCTTACGTTCCTGCTTCTCTCCCGCTACGTCATGACCCAGAGCGACACGGGCGGAAAGCTCTTTAGCAATTTCCCGCGCTTTAGCGAGAGAAATGGTGGGGTAGTAGCCAATGAGCATCACCCTGGATTTTCCTGCGATTTTGTAACGAAAGCGCCAGAACAACTCTTTATATTTCTCAGGAAAACATAGATATAACCCATTCCCATCAGAGCGTCCTGCGAAGCGCTCGTTGTTTCTTTTCCATGTACGGATTTGTATGTCGGTCAGATTTCCCATATGTCTCTCATCTTCAGAGGGGGGTGTACTTAAATGAGTGTACTTAAGACTGAGTAAGTACACCTTTAAGTGCACACAAAACACGCGCTGTAGTGATACGATATGAGACTATATAAAACAAAAAAGGCCATTATTTACAATGGCCTTTTTATCCTGATGTGACTTTATGAGACTACGCGAGATCGCGTGAAACTTTACTCGATATTCTGGATCTGCTCGCGCATTTGCTCGATCAATACTTTCAGCTCAATTGCAGAATTGGTGACATCAGCATTGATGGATTTGGAGGCCAGCGTGTTCGACTCGCGGTTGAACTCCTGCATCATAAAGTCCAGACGACGGCCAACCGCCTCTTTTTTCTTCAGGATGTTGTAGGTTTCTTTGACGTGCGCGTCCAGACGATCCAGCTCTTCCGCCACGTCAATGCGCTGTGCCATCAGCACCAGCTCTTGCTCCAGACGGTTATTTTCCAGTTGTACCTGTGCGTCTTCCAGTTTTGCTACCAGACGTTCGCGCTGCCATTGCAGGATTTCCGGCATATGGGCGCGGACTTTCACTACCTCAGCGCTGACGCCTTCCAGACGCTGCTCAATCAGCGCTTTCAAAGCCTGACCTTCGGTTTCCCGGGCGGCAATGAAGTCATCCAGCGTCCCGTCCAGCGCGGCGAGGATCTCTGCGGCAATCGCGTCCAGATCCTGTTCCTGGGCGGCCATGACGCCCGGCCAACGCAGGATATCTACCGGGTTGATTTCCCCTTCATCGCTCTGCATTTTGACCCAGTTCGCGGAGGCAACGAGCTGCTTTGCCAGCTTCTCATTCAGAATGAGTTCGCCTTGCGCGCTGGCATCGGGTTCAAAGCGTAAAGTACATTCGATTTTTCCGCGCGTCAGGCGTGTACGAATGCGTTCGCGTACAACAGGTTCAAGGCTACGGAACTGTTCCGGCAGACGAAAATACGTTTCCAGATAACGCTGGTTTACCGAGCGCATTTCCCAGGTAGCGCTACCCCATTCACCCTTGATTTCACGCCGGGCGTAGGCGGTCATACTGCGGATCATAGACGTTCCTGTTTTTAAAGGAGAGATGGAAGGATTATAGCCATCCATGCCTTGTCAGGATAGGAATAACCGCCGGAAGTCCGTATAATGCGCAGCCACATTCGTTTCAAGCCGGAGATCTCAATATGCGTCCAGCAGGCCGTAGCGCTAATCAGGTGCGTCCCGTAACCCTGACCCGTAACTATACAAAACACGCTGAAGGCTCGGTGCTGGTCGAATTTGGAGATACCAAAGTGCTGTGCACGGCATCCATCGAAGAAGGCGTACCGCGCTTTTTGAAAGGGCAGGGCCAGGGGTGGATCACCGCAGAATATGGCATGTTGCCACGCGCTACGCATACCCGTAACGCGCGTGAAGCGGCGAAAGGCAAGCAGGGCGGCCGCACGATGGAAATCCAGCGTCTGATCGCCCGCGCGCTGCGCGCTGCTGTCGATCTTAAAACGCTTGGCGAGTTTACTATCACTCTGGATTGCGATGTGATCCAGGCGGACGGCGGTACGCGTACTGCATCTATCTCCGGGGCTTGTGTTGCGCTGGCCGATGCGCTGAACAAGCTGGTCGCGAACGGTAAGCTGAAAACCAACCCGATGAAAGGGATGGTGGCTGCGGTTTCCGTCGGCATCGTGAATGGTGAAGCGCTCTGCGATCTGGAGTACGTTGAAGACTCCGCGGCTGAAACCGATATGAACGTGGTAATGACCGAAGACGGTCGAATTATTGAAGTGCAGGGAACGGCAGAAGGCGAGCCGTTCAGTCACGAAGAACTCCTTACCTTGTTGGCATTAGCCCGAGGGGGAATCGAATCCATTGTAGCGACGCAGAAAGCGGCGTTAGAAAATTGATTTTAAGGCGACCAGCGAGTCGCCTTTTTTTTGTCTGTAATAAAGTGAAATGAGGAGCGAATCCATGAAACCGTATCAGCGCCAGTTTATTGAGTTTGCGCTTAACAAGCAGGTACTAAAGTTTGGTGAATTTACGCTGAAATCCGGGCGCAAAAGCCCCTATTTCTTCAACGCCGGGCTGTTTAATACCGGGCGCGATCTGGCTCTGCTGGGACGTTTTTATGCCGAAGCGTTGGTGGATTCGGGTATCGATTTCGATCTGCTGTTTGGTCCGGCCTATAAAGGTATTCCGATTGCGACGACCACCGCTGTTGCACTGGCGGAACACCATGACAAAGACCTGCCGTACTGCTTTAACCGTAAGGAAGCCAAAGACCACGGTGAAGGCGGAAGTCTGGTCGGGAGCCCATTACAGGGACGCGTGATGCTGGTGGATGATGTGATCACTGCGGGTACTGCGATTCGTGAATCGATGGAGATTATTCAGGCGAATGGCGCAAGTCTGGCGGGGGTGCTGATTTCTTTGGATCGTCAGGAGCGTGGCCGTGGCGAGATTTCCGCGATTCAGGAAGTGGAACGCGATTACGGGTGTCAGGTGATCTCGATTATCACTCTGAAAGACCTGATTGCGTATCTGGAAGAGAAACCAGAGATGGCGGAACATCTGGCGGCAGTGCGCGCGTATCGGGAAGCGTACGGGGTTTAAGTGAATTGCCCGGCGGCGTAGCGCTTACCGGGCCTGTAAGGCCGGATAAGGCATCGCCGCCATCCGGCTACGCTGTTACTGCAATTGCGCAGCAACCAACGGCCAGCGGGCGTCGAAATCGTCCGTTGGGCGGTATTTGAACTCGCTGCGTACAAAGCGGGACAACATCCCTTCACAAAACGCCAGCAACTGACTTGCCAGCAGGGTTTCATCCGTGGCGTACCCTTCGCCTTCGCGCATTCTTTTTTCCCGCAGAACCTGACGCAGCTGCGCTTCAATGCGCTCAAACAGCTGGTTAATCCGTCCTTGCAGGCGATCTTGTTCAAACATTAACGCATGACCGGTGAGGATACGCGTCAGGCCTGGGTTGCGTTCGCCGAAGCCCAGAATCAACAACACGATTAAACGCAGACGCGCGCTGGTGTCTTTCTCATCTTTTAAGATCAGATTGATACGGGTAATCAGACTGTCTTCGATAAACTCAATCAGACTATCGAACATGCGAGTCTTACTGGGAAAATGGCGATACAGCGCCGCTTCAGAAACGCCGACGGAGGCTGCCAGTTTCGCTGTTGTGATGCGTTGGCTTCCATCGCTGGATTCCAGCATCAGCGCCAGAGACTGAAGTATTTCTTCGCGACGATTCCTTTTCGCAGTTTGTTTTTCTGCCATGTTACAAAATACCCCTGAAAATAAGCACTTGCCAGGCGAGCATCCACACTATGACCGCAAACTCAGCGTTTGCGGCGATGTTATGTCGTTATCAGGATGCGTAAATGTCTTACTTGCGACCAGAATGGCCGAAGCCGCCTTCACCACGGTCGGTGGCTTCAAACTCTTCCACCAGATTAAATTCGGCTTGTACAACCGGTACGAAAACCATCTGAGCAATACGTTCGCCTGGCTCAATGGTAAAGCTGTCCTGGCCACGGTTCCAGATGGAAACCATTAACTGACCCTGATAGTCAGAGTCGATCAGGCCGACCAGATTGCCGAGCACAATACCATGCTTATGGCCCAGGCCGGAACGTGGCAGCATTACCGCCGCCAGAGACGGATCGGCAATATGAATCGCCAGACCGGTCGGCACCAGCGTTGTTGCGCCAGGCGCCAGTTCTACGGCGTCATCGAGACAGGCGCGCAGGTCAAGTCCGGCGGAGCCGGAGGTGGCATAAGTTGGAAGCGGAAATTGCTGCCCAACGCGCGGGTCCAGAATCTTAACGTCGATTTTTTTCATCATAACGGGTCACGATCTCGTCGAGTAATAATTGGCCCAGGAGCGCTTTCCGTTCGAGCGGTAAGGCTTTATCTCCATCCTGCCAGAAAAGGTGTAATGCGTTGCTGTCGCTATTAAATCCTTGAGTTGAAAGCGAAACATCGTTCGCGCAGATCAGATCAAGGTTTTTGCGGATACGTTTTTGCCGGGCGTATTCTTCCACATTATTTGTTTCCGCGGCAAACCCAACGACATAAGGACGCTTGTCTTTGAGTGCGGCGACCCCGGCGACAATATCAGGGTTCTTGACCATTTTTACTGTTAATTCATCGCCCTGCGTCGCCTGTTTCTTAATTTTTTCACTGGCGACGGCGGCTGCACGGTAGTCAGCAACCGCAGCACAGCCGATGAAAATATGCTGCTTCTGAACCGCTGCCTGGACCGCCGCTTCCATTTCCAGCGCGGTCATCACATCAATGCGCTGAACAAAAGGTGGCGTGGGCAGCGCAACGGGGCCGGAAACCAGCGTAACGTTGGCGCCGCGTCGTGCGGCGGCGGCGGCAATGGCAAATCCCATCTTACCGGAGCTGTGGTTAGAGATATAACGCACCGGATCGAGCGGCTCGCGCGTCGGGCCCGCCGTAATCATGATGTTGAGATGTTGCAGATCGTTGACAGGGGAGAAATGCGCTGCCGCCATATCCACAATGGTCAACGGGTCGAGCATGCGTCCTGGCCCCACGTCTCCACATGCCTGGCTGCCGCTGTCCGGCCCCCAGATAAGCATTCCGCGTGACGCGAGTACATCCAGATTATGTTGCGTGGCGGCGGCGCGATACATTTGCTGGTTCATGGCCGGAAGTACGGCAATCGGGGCGGGTGTCGCCAGACAAATCGTTGAAACCAGATCGTTGGCCATACCGGCAGCAACGCGAGCGATCAGATCTGCCGTGGCTGGCGCGAGGATAACTAAATCCGCCCATTTTCCCAGCTCAATATGGCCCATCGCGGCTTCTGCGGCAGGGTCAAGCAGACTGTCAGAAACGGGATAACCCGACACCGCCTGTAGGCTCAGGGGCGTGATAAAGGCTTTTGCCGCTTCGGTCATCGCCACGCGGACGTCGGCGCCGCGTTCGCGTAAACGACGCACCAGTTCAGGGGCTTTATAGGCAGCAATGCCGCCGCTCACGCCGAGAACGATTTTTTTGCCAGCCAGGCTCATCATGATCTTTCCTGTTGGATTGCACCAGAAGGCGGACATTTTATCACAATCCTGAATCCCGTCGTGCAGTTGCCCGTAATTCACTTTGCGAGGCGCTACGCAGGAGTGAAATACGGGCGTCGATTCACCTCAGGAGCTATGCCACCATGAGGCGTGCTTAAGGAGGTGAACGTATGGATGCGCCGGAACGTTTAATGCCCCGGGAAAAAATGTTGAAGTCAGGAATTGGTTCGCTGACTGATGTTGAACTGCTGGCGCTCTTTTTACGTACAGGAGTGCCAGGAAAAGATGTGATGGCTCTGGCGCATGAAACGCTGCAACGCAGTGGGTCGCTCTATGGGTTGCTGTCTGCGGATTTCGCGCAATTTCGCGGTACAGGTATCGGTATCGCTAAGTATGCGCAGCTTAAGGGGATTGCCGAACTGGCAAGGCGCTATTACAAGGCGCGCATGATGAAGGAAAACGCGTTGTTGAGCCCGGAAATGACGCGTGAGTTTCTGCAAAGCCAGTTGGCGGGGGAAGAGCGGGAGATCTTCCTTGTGATCTTTCTGGATGCCCGGCACCGGGTGATTAAACACAGCCGTCTTTTTTCCGGCACGCTGAATCATGTCGAGGTGCATCCGCGCGAGATTATCCGCGAGGCGATAAAATTAAATGCTTCTGCGGTGATCCTTGCGCATAATCACCCCTCGGGGTGTGCAGAACCGAGCAAAGCGGATAAACTCATCACCGAACGTGTCGTAAAATGTTGTCAGTTCATGGATATACGAGTACTGGATCACCTTGTGATTGGGCGCGGAGAGTACGTTTCTTTTGCCGAACGTGGTTGGATTTAGAACACTTCGCGCGATCCATCGGGATCTTTGTCTGTTCGGGACTTGAGCACATCGCTTACACAGCGTATACTACGCCACCTTTGAGAATCTCGGGTTTGGCATTTGGGCCTGGCAATCGAGAGTTCACAATGAACTGCGATAACCAGGCTGAGAAGCCTGACGAGGCGCCAATACCCCATACGAAGCTCGAGCTAATTTGATTTTTGGAGAATAGACATGTCCCGAGTCTGCCAAGTTACTGGCAAGCGTCCGGTGACCGGTAACAACCGTTCCCACGCACTGAACGCGACTAAACGCCGTTTCCTGCCTAACCTGCACTCTCACCGTTTCTGGGTTGAGAGCGAGAAGCGTTTTGTCACCCTGCGTGTATCTGCTAAAGGTATGCGTGTAATTGATAAGAAAGGCATCGAAACAGTTCTGTCCGAACTGCGTGCCCGTGGCGAAAAGTACTAAGTACTTAGAGGAAATAAATCATGGCTAAAGGTATTCGTGAGAAAATCAAGCTGGTTTCTTCTGCTGGTACTGGTCACTTCTATACCACCACGAAGAACAAACGTACTAAGCCGGAAAAACTGGAACTGAAAAAGTTCGATCCAGTTGTCCGTCAGCACGTTATCTACAAAGAAGCGAAAATCAAATAATTCTCGCTTTGATGTAGTGAAAAACCTCGCTTCGGCGGGGTTTTTTGTTTTCTGGCCGTCCCCATATTAATGAGACCTGAAACAGAGCCGGAGACGTTATGCCTGAATTACCTGAAGTTGAAACCAGCCGCCGCGGCATTGAACCGCATCTGGTTGGGGCAACCATTCTGCATGCCAATGTGCGTAATGGACGTCTGCGCTGGCCGGTATCGGAAGAGATCTACCGCCTGAGCGATAAACCCGTTCTCAGCGTTCAACGCCGCGCGAAATATTTGCTGCTGGAGTTACCGGATGGCTGGATCATCATTCATCTGGGAATGTCGGGCAGTTTGCGTATCCTTCCTGAAGAACTTCCCGCTGAAAAACATGACCACGTTGATCTGGTGATGAGCAATGGCAAAGTCCTGCGCTACACCGATCCTCGCCGCTTTGGCGCCTGGCTGTGGACGAAAGAGCTGGAAGGGCATAACGTGCTGGCGCATCTCGGCCCTGAGCCGCTGAGCGACGATTTTAACGGGGCCTATTTGCAGCAGAAATGTGCGAAGAAGAAAACGGCAATTAAACCCTGGCTGATGGATAACAAACTGGTGGTGGGCGTGGGAAATATCTACGCCAGCGAGTCGTTGTTTGCGGCAGGCATCCATCCTGACCGTCTGGCGTCGTCATTATCGCAGGTCGAGTGTGAGCTGCTGGCCCGCGTGATTAAGGCCGTTTTACTGCGTTCCATCGAGCAGGGGGGTACAACGTTGAAAGATTTTCTGCAAAGCGACGGTAAGCCGGGCTATTTTGCTCAGGAGTTGCAGGTTTACGGACGTAAAGGGGAACCGTGCCGGGTTTGCGGTACGCCGATCGTTGCGGCTAAACACGCGCAACGGGCGACGTTCTACTGCCGTCAGTGTCAGAAATAAGATGGATTGCAGGCCGGATAACGCGCTGACGCGCCATCCGGTAAAAGCGTTTTACTTCAGCTTATCCATCAGGGCCTGATGAACGTTCTCCGGTAAGAAGTGGGTAACGTCGCCCTGATGGCGCGCCACTTCTTTTACCAGCGAAGAAGAGATAAAAGACCACTCTTTTGAAGGCATCAGGAAGACGCTTTCAAGCTGCGGCATTAAATGACGATTCATGTGCGCCAGCTGCATTTCATATTCAAAATCAGCCACGGCGCGCAAGCCGCGAATCAAAATATTGGCCTGCTGAATGCGCGCGAAGTTGGCCATTAAGTCACTGAATCCCATGACTTCCACGTTGCCGAGGTGCGCCGTCGCCTGTTGCGCCAGCGCTACACGCTCTTCAAGGGTAAACATCGGTTTTTTGCTGGGGCTGGCGGCAATGGCGAGGATAACGTGATCAAACATCTGCGTCGCGCGCGTCACGATATCAATATGGCCGTTGGTGATCGGATCGAAGGTTCCTGGGTAAATCGCCCGTTTTTGCATGACAGCCCTCAATGCGTTTTCGGTGGCAGGTAAGGTTCCAGCAGTTGTAACAGACGCTGTAGCGCACCCTGGTTTTGGTACAGTACTTCAACGGCGTGTCGACCGTAGAAATTACGATAATCCGCGTCGGTCAGTAAAGACGAAACCTCTTTTACCAGCGTTGTGGCATCGGTTACGGTAATCAGCCCGCTTGCTTGCTCCAGTCGGGCGCAAATATCTTTGAAGTTAAAGGTATGAGGGCCCATCAATACCGGTATCGCGTGTGCGGCAGCTTCCAGCGGGTTATGTCCTCCGCGTTCAACCAGCGAACCGCCGACAAATGCGAGATCCGCAATACCATACAGTAGCATTAATTCGCCCATTGTATCGCCAATAACAACCTGGGTACTGGCGGACGGCACCTCTCCTGAGGAACGCGTGGTATAGCTGAGCCCTGCCTGGCGCACGAGGTTAATCGCATCCGGGAACCGCTCTGGATGGCGAGGAACCAGAATCAGCAACAGGTTAGGGAATTGATGCAGCAATGCCTGATGGGCGGCGATAACAATACTCTCTTCGCCGTCATGCGTACTGGTGGCGATCCACACCGGGCGGTGCGGCGCCCACTGGCGACGTAGCGTAACCGCTTTTGCTGCAAGCTGCGGCGTCACGGAAATATCAAATTTCAGACTGCCGGTGACGGTGAGCTGGTTATTTTTCGCACCCAACGCGATAAAACGCGCGCCATCTTCTTCATTTTGCGCCGCGATTAGCGTAATGCGACGCAGCAGTCTGCGAACAAATTTCCCCAGCTTTGTATAGCCAGCAGCCGACCGGGCGGAAAGGCGCGCGTTGGCGATAACCAACGGAATATGGCGTTTATGCAGCGCGGCAATCAGGTTCGGCCAGAGCTCGGTTTCCATAATCAACACCAGTTTAGGGTCAACTTTATTCAGGAAACGGTTGAGCGCATCGGGCAAATCATAAGGAAGATAGACGTGCTGAACATCGCTGCCAAATGCGGACTGTACGCGCTCTGAGCCGGTAGGCGTCATGGTGGTGACGGTAATCGGCAAATCAGGATAACGGTGTCGCAGGGCGCGAACTAAAGGAATTGCCGCCAGTGTTTCACCCACAGAGACGGAATGCAGCATGATCCCGCCAGGTTTAAGCGGATGACGGTAAAAACCGTAACGTTCGCCCCAGCGTTTACGGTAGGCTGGCGCTTTACGTCCACGCACCCAAAGCCGTATCCAGATCAAGGGCTGAATAAGGTAGAGAAGGGCGGTGTAAAGCAATTCGAGCATAGTAAATAGCTGACTGATGGATGTGCTGGGGATTCTATGTATTTAGCCTGGGCTTTACCATCATTTTTATCCTTGTTGCACTAAAACACCTGAATTGACAATACATTATTTGCGGTAGGTGTTTTTCTCCAGATACATCAAAACAGGCTGTTAACGCCGAATAACGCGTGAAATTGTGCTCTGTCCTTCAGTAGTAATGGTTTACATCTTATTGTTTTGAAATTAAAAATTAACTTTTTGCTTAAAAAACATTCATTTCGGTTCGGGAGCTAATCAATGGTATACTATTGCGCAAATTCAGGCAGCCATCAGCCTTCAGGGCGCCGGGAATATGGAGGGTAGTCTTTGTTTGCAGACAAGGATTACGGCGCTTTTACCTGCCTGGCCTGGGATGTTTGGCGACGTAACGCGGATATTATTGCATGACCATTGCTTTTTGTTTGTACAAATACTTTCCCTATGGCGGGTTGCAGCGTGATTTCCTGCGAATAGCGCATACGGTTGCGGCGCGTGGCCATCATGTTCAGGTATTGACTCAACAGTGGCAGGGCGAACGTCCCTCCGACCTTGAAATTATCCTTGTTCCGGTGACTGCCAGAACTAATCATGGAAAAAATGAGCAGTATTATCAGTGGGTTCAGAGTTACCTGAGCCAACATCCCGTCGATCGCGTCGTTGGGTTTAATAAAATGCCCGGGCTTGATGTCTATTATGCGGCAGATGTGTGCTACGCGGAAAAAGTCGCCCGTGAAAAGGGTTTCTTTTATAAGCTGACCAGTCGTTATAAGCACTATGCAGCTTTTGAAAAAGCGACCTTCCAGCAAGGTGCTCATACCGAGCTTTTGATGTTAACAAATAAGCAAATCGGTGACTTTAAGCATCATTATCATACTGAGGATCGCCGTTTTCATATTTTGCCGCCAGGGATATACCCGGACAGGAAATATAGCCAGCAACCTGAAAACAGCAGACAGATTGTCAGAGAAAAAAATGGCATTGGGTTAGATCAGTTCCTGCTTTTGCAGGTAGGTTCGGATTTTAAACGCAAAGGCGTACCAAGAACGTTACTGGCGGTAGCTTCTTTACCTGAAGCAATACGTCAACGTACGCGATTGATGGTTGTCGGGCAAGACAAGGCCGACCGGTATCAGGCCCAGGCGCGTCAACTAGGGATTGAGAAGCAGGTGCAGTTTTTTTCAGGGCGCGATGATATTTCAGCGCTGATGTCTGCTGCTGATTTGCTGCTTCATCCTGCCGTTCAGGAAGCGGCCGGAATCGTATTATTAGAGGCGATTGTCGCCGGGCTACCCGTGCTGACCACCGAAGTTTGTGGATATGCGCACTATATCAATGCTGCGCAGTGTGGCGTTGTTATACCGGAGCCTTTTGCACAGGAAGTCCTGAATGCTTCCCTCTGCGATGCGCTGGAGAAAGGTGAGCAGCGAAGTGAATGGGCAAGCCATGCAAGACACTTTGCCGATACAGAAGATCTCTACAGTCTGGCTGATAAAGCGGCTGATATCATTTTAGGTTTTGAGAATGATTGAATTAAAAGAGCCATTCGCTACGCAGTGGCAAGGTAAAGATCCGTTTGTCGAAGTAACGAAACTGGACGGAGAGGTTTTCCGCGCTCTGGAGACCCGGAGGACGCTGCGTTTTGAGATGATGGGTAAAGGGTATTTCCTGAAATACCATCACGGAACCACGCTGAAAGAAGTGCTAAAAAACCTTATTTCCTTGCGTATGCCCGTTCTTGGCGCGGATCGCGAGTGGCTAGCTATTCACCGTCTGCAATCACTGAATGTTGATACCATGATCGGCGTCGCGTTTGGGCAAAAAGGGTTTAATCCGTTGCAGCGGACATCGTTTATCATCACGGAAGACCTCTCGCCAGCAATAAGCCTTGAAGACTTTTGCGCCAGGTGGAGTGAAGAACGTCCTGACCTCACCTTAAAACGAACCATTATCACCCGACTGGCGGAGATGGTGGGGAAAATGCATCGTGGTGGGGTGAATCATCGGGATTGTTATATTTGCCATTTTTTACTACAGCAACCGTTACCGGCTGATGTGGCTGATATAAAACTTTCCGTGATTGATCTGCATCGCGCGCAAATTCGTCGCCGGGTGCCGCGTCGCTGGCGTGATAAGGATCTGATTGGACTCTATTTCTCCTCACTCGAAATTGGCCTGACCTCGAGAGATATTTATCGTTTTTTACGCGTTTATTTCTCGATGCCACTGCGTGAAATTCTTCGCAAGGAAGCCAGTTTGCTTGAACAAGCGGCGGCGAAAGCACAAAAAATCAAACAAAGAACGATAAGAAAAGCGTTATAAAATCACATACAGGGTTTGAGGTGATCTCATCATGAACATTGATTTTGAAAACGTAATAATTCAAAAAAAGGTTATCGACAACGCTACACACCAGAAAAGCAAAAAGTTGAATATTGCATATGGTGTAGATCGAAATTTTTTATTTGGCTCTGGAATTTCAATGACATCAGTGTTGGTGAACAACCCTGATATTGATATCCATTTCTATGTTGTGACGGACTATGTTGATGATGAGTACCTGGAAAGCGTGGAACGACTCACGCAAATGTATGGTACAACGGTAACGGTCTTAGTTTTTGATAATGAGGCGTTTCGCAAGTTGCCGAGTACTAAAGCATGGACCTATGCGATGTACTATCGCTATTTTGCGTTCGAGTATTTAAGTCGTGAACTGGATTCTGTGCTGTATCTGGATGCCGATATCGTTTGTAAAAATTCGCTGCGGGAACTGACGGATATTCATTTTGCCGGAGAATATGCGGCTGTTGTTAATGATATTGATCGAGTACGTTTAAAATCCGGGCAGAGACTGGGTATTCCTGAGTTAGCTCGTGACTATTTTAATTCAGGGGTGGTATTCGCTAATCTCCATGTCTGGAGAGAAAAAAAACTGTTATCCAAAGCCTTTGAAGTTTTGCATGAGCGTCAGAAAGAACTGCTTTATTTTGACCAGGATATCCTGAATATCTTATTTGTTGGGCATGTGATCCTACTGAGGCGTGATTTTAATTGTATTTATGGCGTAGACCAGGAACTGAAGAATAAAAATGAATATCGTTATCAGGACTTTATCACTGAGAGTACGGTATTAATTCATTATGTCGGCGTGACAAAACCGTGGCATACGTGGGCTAACTATCCGGTTTCTAAGTACTTTATTGAGGCTTATAAAAAATCGGCATGGGCCGAAAAATCGTTACTCAATGCAAATACGGCAAAATTATATAAGCGTAAGTCACGCCATGAAAGGATACAGCGAAAATATATTCGTTCTATATTTAGCCATATAATGTATATTAAAAATAAGCTACACGGCGCTAAAGTGCATTGAGTGGCTTGTTGAAAATAAATTTAAATAGGTGTAGTGAATGATTTTTGATTGCCATCAGTCTATAAAAAAGATACTTGATTTTAATCAAGCACCAGCCGGGGAGAGCCCACAGCTCAATATCGCCTGGGGTGTTGATAAAAATTTCATGTTTGGCGCCGCGATTTCGATGACATCAGTGTTGATACGTAATAAAGACATCAATATCCATTTCCATCTTTTTACTGATTATGTGGATGATGATTATCAACAGAAAATAAGTATGCTGGCGCAGCAATTCTCTACTAATATCTCAATATATGTTATGGATGCCGGGGGGCTAAAGGTATTGCCCAGCGGTAATGCCTGGTCTCATGCGATGTATTTCCGTTTTATCGCATTTGAATATTTAGGTGAAAAAGTTGATTCACTCCTGTACATTGATGCAGACGTGATATGCAAAGGCTCACTTGTTGAATTGAGTCATCTCAACCTTGATGAGCATGTTGCTGCGGTAGTAAGGGACGTCGATGATAGTCCTGCCAGAGATATTGAGAAAAATAGTGATTATTTTAACTCTGGTGTGATCTATGCGAATCTTAAAAAGTGGAAAGAGCAGAACTTTATTGGTGCTGCATTTGATATCCTCTTGGATAAAAATCAGAAACTCTCTTTCCCCGATCAGGATGTTTTAAATATTCTTTTCTTAAATAAGGTGATCTTTTTACCGCGTATCTACAATGCGATATATGGTATAAAACAAGAGTTAAAAAGCAAAGATATATCACGCTATAAAGAATATATAACGGCGGATACCATTCTTATTCACTATATTGGGGTAACTAAACCCTGGAATTCCTGGGCAAATTATCCGTCTGCACAGTATTTTGTGGAGGCATGGAAGGCTTCACCATGGGCGAATGTGCCGTTGTTGCCTGCCAGAACGCCAAAGCAGTATAAGAAGAAGTCACGTCATGAAAGGCTACAGGGTAAATATATTACTTCAATTATCAGCTACATAGGCTATCTGGCCGAAAAAGTCAAAGGTAAGTAAAAAAGCTCCCCTCGGGGAGCTTTTTTTTAATGAATCTTGGTTTTGAGGTACTTTGCGTACCATTTTATGGCGGTAAAATAATTTCCTTTTTTTGCCGCCTGACGGGAGTACACCCGATAATCGGTAGGTCTCATACGAGGGGAATAAGAGCGTAACTCTGCATTCCGCCAGGGCGTGAAATGGTGGTAGAAAACATAAAGCTGTTGCGACAGCCCCGTATGTTCTTTATACCACGGCTTTCTTCCGCCCGTAAAATGAATGATTCTTGGCAGCGTGTCACTGTGATAGAAGAAATTTTCTTTCTGTTCGTCAGTAAACCAGTTAAACAGGAAATTCCAGCGGTTATCAATAAACGTAATATTGCCGTTCATTGCAATGTTGAGTGCGTCCTGATCAAAGTAAGGCAATGATTTTCCTTGCTCAAATAACACGGTATTTGCTTTATGTTCAATGTCATGCTTAATCCAGTTCGCGACATTAATATAAAGGAAACCAGCGTTAAAATAGTGATCGATGCTCAGCCCTAATCGCCGGGCGTGTTTATTATCATGAATGTTGAGAGAGTCATGGCTGACGGCGCAAACAACATTATCAATATCAACGCTGTTAATCTCACTGAGTGAGTCAAAGCATAGCGTATCGGCATCAAGATAGATAAAACGTGCTAC
Source organism: Citrobacter sp. CK206 (assembly GCF_030333125.1). NCBI lineage: Bacteria > Pseudomonadati > Pseudomonadota > Gammaproteobacteria > Enterobacterales > Enterobacteriaceae > Citrobacter > Citrobacter sp. CK206. The sequence goes on along the minus strand of NZ_JAOWGM010000028.1, from coordinate 316,361 downwards.
TTTGTCTTTAAGTAAACGGGGCACAGCCAGACGCATATAAGTTGAGCGATTGAGATGTTTTATCGCAAAATCATTGTTATATTTTTCAATATCAGCCTTATCGATCGTGATAACCTGAATTTTATTACTGGTCGACTGTAGCTTCGCAATGTCTTCATCACTGACATCATAGACAAAGACAAAAAATGCAAGAGATTGCTCAGGGTTATTCATTATGACAGACATAATGGATACGGCAACATACTCCAGATAATTAGCATCTGTGCAGTAGGCAATATTAATTACGTTAGTTTTGTTATCCATTTACGCTGTCTCATTTCCTTCAACCGGGTTGCTATCATGGAGCACAGTGTCGATAGCGTCAATAACTGCGTGTTCTGGTATCCAGGTCAGGTATTTCCGGGATCTGTCCAGTTCTGCCCGGGTCGGCATTGGATGATAATCACCTGCCCAGATCAGCGCAGCTTTATCTGACCAGGGTTTCCACTGTTGATAATTTGTGGCGCCAAACAAACATACCTGCGGCGTACCTAATGCGGCAGCCATATGCATGGGGGCGGAGTCCACGCCGATATACAGTACTGCATGATCGATTAACGCCGCCAGTTGCAGGAAAGTCGTTTTACCTGCCACCGTCAGGTCTGGTGGTGATTGACACAGTCCGGCGATACGCGCTACCTGCTGCTGTTCTTGTACTGCGGGCCCACAGGTCAGGTAAACATGCAGACCGCGTTGCTGCAAATAATCTATGACATGCGCAAATTTTTCATCATCCCAGCACTTAAACGATTGTCTTGCAGTGGGTTGAATCACAACGTATTTTTGCGTGGGAAGCGCGGGAAGCTGAGTTAGTAAATATTGATAGTCACTCTCGCGATAGCAGAGCAACATCTCTTTTTTGAGCTCGCTTTCACTAAAGTCGAGGCCTTTTAGAATGGATAAGTTTTGCTCAACAATATGAGTTCCGGTTGTTGGTGTGACTTTTGTAAAAAGGCAATTCCACTGCTTCTTGTCCCTTTTAAAGGCAATAGAGGGGCGGCGTAGGGAAGCGATAAGTGCGCCAATAGGCCATTGCTCGGTTAAGTTGACAATAAGGTCATAGTGGTTTTTTTTCAGCTGGCGGCGTACCGATATATAATTTTTAATGGTTTCCAGCAGACCTTTCTTTTTTTCAATAAGGTAAAAGTTGTTGATTCTCTCATCAGCAGCCAAAATTGCCCTGGTGTCTTTATAAAGAAGAAGATCAATTTTTGCGTGCGGATAACGTGCCTGGATACTGGCAATAACAGGGGTAATGAGCAGAACATCGCCATAAAACTTAAGCTTGCAAATAAGAATTCTTTCTACTTTATCAAACATATTAACTTTCCTTGCTAACAAATAACATTTTGCAAGCGTTTATGGCTTTAAATCGTATTTTTGAAATAAAACGATCAATGTGTGGGTACTTCATTTTATAAATAACTTTTCTTTTAACGATGCTTGTATCACAGCATGTTAGTGCATCTTGAATGTCACTGATCATATCTTCTTCGTAGCGATAATAACCTTTCTTCTTGCGCAGCAACTTGCGTCCCTCAAGGAAGCAGTTAATGATCATTAATGTGGCTACAGTTCGTTTTTCATCATTTTCTTTTATATAGTCACACATTTTACGCATGGCGAAGAAAATATATTGCGCATCATTTTCAAGAATATTCTCGGTAATGCTCCGATCGTTTATTCGATAATAATATAGCTTGTTATCTATTTTTAAGATCTTATGGCATTTAAAGTATTGAAATGGACAAAAAATAATGTCCTCATAACGATGATGTTCTTCGAAGCGGTCTTGCCCAATAATGTCACGGCGAAAGAATTTTGTTACAAGGTGCCATTGACCCGCACGGAAAGTGGGTAATAACTGCGTTAAATTTTCATCCGTTAACGTAATTTCACTCTGTTTTACCGCATCCGGCTTATCTTTTTTGCATTGATAGAGATTATTAATGTCACGGGTTAAGTTGAATTCAACGATATCATATTTCTCTTCTCTTAATTTAGGGAGAAGGACCGAAAAATAATCCGGGCTAATAATGTCATCGCTGTCAACAAAGCCAATATACTTCCCTGTCGCATGTGAAAGCCCGACGTTGCGGGCAATCGCAACACCATGATTTTCCTGGTAGATGTATTTCACGTTATTGCAATGATGTTCGCGATAAAACGCATTTATGCGTTCTTCAGTCAAATCCGTTGAGCCATCATTAATAATGATTACTTCTACCTCATTAGTGATGCCCTGATGTAAAGACGCCAGCGTATCCGTAATGAATTCGGCATTGTTGTATGCCGGTATAATAATGCTCAGCAAATAATCTGAAGCGTTAATCATGGCATAACTCTCTCATCGTGCCTGGTGTCAGCATCATCGCCGCGCATAATGCCAGCATACTGCTCAGAGTTTCACCTTTGGCGTATAATAATAAGTCGCTTAAACCATAGATAACTATAGCACTGGAAATGATGAATAACAGAGGGCTACGTTGTGTATAAGCTTTTAAAAACATCGCCAGATACAAAAAGAGCAGAGCGATGACGCCAGAAATCCCTTTAAGAGAAAAAGTATCAATGAATTCGTTATGCAAATGGATGTCGACGAACCCAAGTGCTCCTCTTAACGAGGTATCCTGTCGGGCAAAATCCCGCATTCCAGCATCGCGTTGTTCAAGTGATTGGCCCCAGTAGTGGTTTTTTCCAGCATCAATACCCGCTCGTTGCATCGCGAGTCGGGCGCCAATCGAGGTATTACTGTTATTCTTACTGTAAGAATGCATATCGGTTACGAAGCTGTTATAGCGCTTTTCAATCACCGATTTTAAAGGGATTGCTGCCAGCCCCGCGAGAACAATAAAGGCCAGTAACGTACGCAGCAAAACGGTGCGGTTATGCCGATAGTGTAAGAAAAATAGCCCTATGCTCAGAACCGGATAGACCAGAATGGCGGCGCGGGTTTGCGTTATAGTGATAACCGCCAGTGATACCAAAAAGTGTAATAAATAGAGCAGGATTGTATGCTTCAGCCGCAAGTTGATGATGGCCTGTGACGCGAGCAATGCGACAAACGTCAACGCATAAGCCGCTCCTGTCGGATGTTCAAAACCCAGTTCGACACGGTAGTTAAGCGGATCTGGTGAGGTGAGGAGTTGATAACCCGCAAAAAGATACAAACCAACAGCCGTCGCAATCACCCAGTAGCGGGTTATACGATCTTTCATCGCACATGCGATTGGCGATTGCAGGGCTGTGACAATCAATGAGGCAAAGATCATCACTTTACCGCCGTTCTGGTATGAGCGATAAGCGCCAGTAAAGGATGAGCCCGGTGCTTTAAAGATCTCAACCCAAATAATTTGTACTAAACCGAAGAGCAGCAGCATCACGGGTAACAGCAGGTTTTTCTTATCACTCAGAAGTGACTTGCTGTGTTTACCGATAATCGGTAGCGACAGAACCGCACATGCAATAAAAACTTTTAAAGCTTCGTCTGGATTGATCAGCAGCATCGCCAGGGTCGTCAGGCACCCGGCATAAAATAAAAAATAGATAACGTTAAACGGATTATTTTGCGTGCTGCGGATAAAGCGAGAAAACGTGTGTCCACGAAGCATGATTAATCTCTTTAAAAGTTATAGCAAATTAAAATCAAGCAATGATACTTTGACGGCATCCGCACTCAGAGTTGACATCTTCTCTGAATGACTCTTTTGCGCGCACTGATTCTTCCCATATCCCCCAATCAGTCCCGGATCGGTCGGGCCATACAGCGTGATATTAGGTCGATCAAGGGCGGCGGTTAAATGGCTAAGCCCGGTATCAACGGACACTACAAATTTTGCCCCCGCCAACTCGCGTGCGACCTCTTCCAGACTCATTCGTGGTAAAACATCCACATAATCAAATCCTTCCGCTAATCTTTTTGCCCGTGCTTCTTCATGGGGCGCACCCCAGGGCAGCTTAATGCGTACACCCGCATCACGCAGTTGGCCGATCAGATCTCGCCAGTTTGCTTCCGGCCAGTGCTTATCGTCTCGGGTAGTTGCGTGTAAAAATACCGCATATTGCCCTGCGTCTGCATTCAGATTGCTCAGGAAATGTTGCGCAATCGCATAATCGCCCTGGGACTGTGGCTTGCTGTACCCCAGGCTTTTGGCGAACAGCTCGCGGGTGCGTTCAACGGCATGCTGCGCTTTAGCGATGTGATGCTTTCGGTTGTAAAACAGGCTGGCCAGGGGCTCCCGGGCCGTACTCCAGTCCATGCCGTGCTTTACGCCGCGTCCCAGTCTTGTGACCAGCGCCGCGCTTTTTACCAGCCCCTGGGCATCAATAATCGCATCGTATTGCTGTGCCTGTACGGCATCGCGAAAGGCTTTACGTTCAGCTTTGATGGGCGCGGAAAACCAGGCCTTACGCCAACGGCGAATAGCGACGGGAATCACGCGATCGACAGCATCGTGCCAGGATGGAATTTGCGCGAATCCTTCTTCTACCACCCAATCAAACTGAATACCCGGGATGACTTGCTGTGCGTCAGTCAGTGCGGGCAATGTGTGTAACACATCCCCCATTGATGATGTTTTGACTATCAGAACCCGCATCCGTCAGGCTTCCTCTTGTAATAACAGACTATTGAGTTCTTCCAGGACACGCGTCGGCGTGATGTCAATCAGGCTCTGATGATACCCCTCCGCAGCATCCCCTTTGCGCACCTTGTGATAACCCGTAATCAGACGGATAACCCGCGCTTTATGCGAAAGTGGGGGAGTAAAGTCCGGGCTGCTGGGGCCGTACAGCGCGACCAGCGGACGGTTCAGCGCAGCGGCGACATGCATTAAACCAGAGTCATTCGTGACAACGGCTTTGCAGGCGGATAGAAGGATAACAGCTTGTTCCAGCTGCGTTTCTCCCGCCAGATTGCGGCACCAGGCCTGCTGCTCAGTATTCAGTGTAGCCAGAATTTCATTTCCGGCGTCATGATCTTTTGCTGAGCCAAACAAGACGATCTGGTGGCCTTCATCGATGAGCTGCTTTGCCAGTTCCGCATAGTGATAATGCGGCCAGCGTTTCGCCGGGCCAAATTCCGCGCCGGGGCAAAAACCGATCATCGGACGTTCAGCGGAAAGAGAAAATTCGTTGCAGATGAGGGACTTTTCGCCCTCGCTCACCTGTAGCTGCGGCCATAACAGAGGCTGCGGCAGATCCTGGGCAGTACGCATAACGCCTTTGTCGTAGGCCAGCGCCACATAGCGTTCCACCATTAATGGCCAGGCCTCTTTATCTAACACGCGCGCGTCGTTGAGCAGGCCGTAGCGCATCTCGCCGCGCCAGCCGGTGCGATGCGGAATGCCGGCAAAGAAAGGAACGAGTGCGGATTTAAACGAATTCGGCAGAACATAGGCGCGGTCATAGCGCTTTTCACGCAGACGATGACCGAGCTTGCGCCGCTCGCCAATTTCCAGCGCCCCGTGGCCAAGCGGCATGGGGATCGCGTCGTTGACCTCCGGCATACGCGACAATAACGGGCGGCACCACGCGGGCGCCATCACGTCGATTATCGCCTGGGGATAGCGCGCCTTGAGCGTGCGATAGAGACTTTGCGACATCATCATGTCGCCTACCCAGGACGGACCAATCACCAGTATTTTCATGTTTCTTCTTACGCGTCGCGATTCAGCCAGGCCATATACTCCGTTACGCCTTCGGCAACGGTCTTGAACGGTTTGTCATAGCCTGCGGCGCGCAGATTGGTCAGATCCGCCTGCGTGAACGCCTGGTAACGGCCTTCCAGTTTTTCCGGGAACGGAATGTACTCAAGGTCGCTTTTCTTGTGATAAGCCAGCGCGGCATCCGCCACGGCCTGGAAGGATTCCGCGCGCCCGGTGCCCAGGTTAAAGATGCCGGACACGCCGTTTTCCCAGAACCACAGGTTTACATCAGCCACGTCGCCGACGTAGACAAAATCGCGTTTGAAGTTTTCGCTGCCTTCAAACAGTTTTGGCGTTTCACCGTTGTTGAGCTGAGTATTCAGATGGAAAGCGACGCTCGCCATGCTGCCTTTATGGCCTTCACGCGGTCCGTAAACGTTGAAATAGCGGAAACCCACAATCTGCGAGCTGGCTTCAGGCAGGATCTGGCGTACATACTCGTCGAACAGGAATTTAGAGTAGCCGTAAACGTTTAGCGGTTTCTCATATTCACGAGACTCAATGAAATCAGAGGTGCGACCGCCGTAAGTTGCCGCAGAAGAGGCATACAGGAACGGAATGTCACGTTCCAGGCAGTAGTGCAGCAGCTCTTTGGAGTATTGATAGTTGTTGTCCATCATATACTTGCCGTCCCACTCGGTGGTGGAAGAGCAGGCGCCTTCGTGGAAAACCGCTTCGATATCGCCGAACTCTTCTCCGGCCATAATCTGGATCAGGAAGTCTTCCTTATCCATATAGTCAGCAATATTCAGGTCCACCAGGTTGACGAACTTGGTGCCGTCTTTCAGGTTGTCCACCACCAGGATATCGGTGATGCCTTTATCATTCAGGGACTTAACGATGTTGCTGCCGATAAAGCCCGCGCCGCCGGTAACGATGATCATAACTGTAACCTTCGAATTATGGAGTCAGAGACAATCTCAGACACGAATACTTCTTATCATATCACTACACGGCCCAGGCTTCAGCCATTCACCGATAAGCTGTGCGGGTACGCGTGATTTATGCTGCATTTTCAAGAAGTGATGATGCGTCATCTCGTATCAATGTATAGCTTTGGGTAATATGTGCTGAAATTTGCCCAGTCTGGAGAATCGCAATGCGTGGGGATTTTTATAAGCAGTTAACCAACGATCTGGAAACCGCCCGTGCGGAAGGATTGTTTAAAGAAGAGCGCATTATCACGTCTGCGCAGCAGGCGGACATCACCGTGGCAGACGGAAGCCACGTCATCAACTTTTGCGCCAACAACTATCTGGGGCTGGCTAACCATCCCGAACTGATTGCGGCAGCAAAAGCGGGAATGGATTCTCACGGGTTTGGTATGGCTTCAGTGCGCTTTATCTGCGGCACTCAGGACAGCCATAAACAGCTGGAGCAAAAACTGGCGGACTTCCTCGGTATGGAAGACGCTATTCTGTACTCTTCCTGCTTCGACGCCAACGGCGGCTTGTTCGAAACCCTGCTGGGCGCAGAAGATGCGATTATCTCGGATGCGTTAAACCACGCCTCGATTATTGATGGCGTTCGTCTGTGTAAAGCGAAGCGTTTTCGCTATGCCAACAACGATATGCAGGAGCTGGAAGCGCGTCTGAAAGAGGCCCGTGAAGCTGGCGCTCGTCATGTGCTGATCGCCACCGACGGCGTGTTCTCGATGGACGGCGTTATCGCCAACCTGAAAGGCGTCTGTGACCTTGCAGACATTTACGGCGCGCTGGTGATGGTTGATGACTCCCATGCTGTCGGTTTTGTCGGGGAGAACGGTCGCGGTTCTCACGAATACTGTGACGTGATGGGACGCGTGGACATCATTACCGGTACGTTAGGCAAAGCGCTGGGTGGGGCATCTGGCGGTTATACGGCGGCGCGTAAAGAGGTGGTGGAGTGGCTGCGTCAGCGTTCCCGTCCGTATCTGTTCTCGAACTCCCTGGCGCCTGCCATTGTGGCGGCCTCCCTTAAAGTGCTGGAGATGGTTGAGGCGGGGAGCGAACTGCGCGATCGCCTGTGGGCGAATGCGCGTCAGTTCCGTGAGCAAATGTCCGCTGCGGGCTTCACGCTGGCTGGCGCCGATCACGCTATTATTCCAGTGATGCTGGGTGATGCGGTGGTTGCGCAGCAATTTGCCCGCGAACTGCAAAAAGAGGGGATTTACGTGACCGGATTCTTCTATCCGGTTGTTCCGAAAGGTCAGGCGCGTATTCGTACCCAGATGTCTGCGGCGCATACCCCTGAGCAAATCACGCGTGCGGTTGAGGCGTTCACACGTATTGGTAAACAACTGGGCGTTATTGCCTGAGGATGTGAGATGAAAGCGTTATCCAAACTGAAAGCGGAAGAGGGCATCTGGATGACTGACGTTCCGGTACCGGAAGTCGGGCATAACGATCTGCTGATTAAAATCCGTAAAACAGCCATCTGCGGCACTGACGTTCACATCTATAACTGGGATGAATGGTCGCAAAAAACCATCCCGGTTCCGATGGTGGTAGGGCATGAATATGTCGGCGAGGTGGTCGGTATCGGTCAGGAAGTTAAAGGCTTCAGGATTGGCGATCGCGTTTCCGGCGAAGGCCATATTACCTGCGGCCATTGTCGTAACTGTCGCGGTGGTCGTACACATTTGTGCCGCAATACTCTGGGTGTCGGTGTTAACCGTCCCGGTTGTTTTGCGGAATATCTGGTACTTCCGGCGTTTAACGCCTTTAAGATCCCGGATAACATCTCCGATGATTTAGCCTCTATCTTCGACCCCTTCGGCAATGCCGTACACACGGCGCTGTCGTTCGATCTGGTTGGTGAAGATGTGCTGGTTTCCGGTGCCGGCCCGATCGGCATCATGGCGGCGGCGGTAGCGAAACATGTGGGCGCGCGTCATGTCGTGATCACGGATGTGAATGAGTACCGTCTGGAACTGGCGCGTAAAATGGGCATCATCCACACGGTGAACGTTGCGAAAGAGAACCTGACCGACGTGATGGCTAATCTGGGCATGACTGAAGGGTTTGATGTCGGCCTGGAGATGTCCGGTGCGCCGCCTGCGTTTCGCGCCATGCTGGATACCATGAACCACGGCGGTCGTATCGCGATGCTGGGGATTCCGCCTTCGGATATGTCTATCGACTGGACGAAGGTGATCTTCAAGGGGCTGTTTATTAAAGGTATTTACGGTCGTGAGATGTTTGAAACCTGGTATAAGATGGCGGCGCTGATTCAGTCTGGCCTGGATCTGTCTCCGATCATCACCCACCGTTTCTCCATTGATGAGTTCCAGAAAGGCTTTGATGCGATGCGTTCAGGCCAGTCAGGAAAAGTGATTCTGAGCTGGGACTGACAGCATCCTGCTGGCGGCCAGGTTTTCCCGAACCTGGCCGTAAAATGGCGTTTTTATTTTCCGCGCATCTTGCGGGATAAGCGTCTGAATTTCTCTTTAAGCTGAATAAGTTTATAAACCAGACCCTGACCTTCAATATTCATATGGTATTTATTTTGTAATACTAAAATATCATTTGCCTGGCAAATTTTCAGACTTCCTTTGCAGGATAAGTCGATGATGCGCAATTCCCCGGAAGGTGTGCGGATAAAGTTTCCGGCATGAATATCATTGGAGGCCAGACCTGCCCGGTGCAGTTGCTGAATACACGCCTTAATATCTTTTTTATTGCTTTCATTAATATCATTTAATGGTTCCCCTTCAATATATTCATGAAGGGTATACACATCATAGCACTGGCGAAAACGTGTTTTCTCGGCCACACAGTAGAGATCGGCGGTACAGGCACGCACTTGTGGCGCCAGGCTGTCCAGTTTTTGGAGCAGCTGAGAATAAAAAGGCCCGGAGAGAAAATTCTGAATCTTTTTCTCAAATCGTGGGTCTATTTCGCGATCGTTTTTGATGATGAACTTCCGTGACTGGTATTCAACAAGTTCTACGCTGCGGAATTCGTTGCCGCTGTTCAGCGGTTTGCCACTGATTTCGTTATTCATATACTTATCCATCAGGGACTTAAGGTCTTTATTTTCCTCTTTGTAATAGACCGTATAGCCCTTTTCATGTGTCTTACTGATGGTCATCACTTCCCTCAAGATAAGTATTCTAAATACGTATAATACGAAGGCGTAGTATACATGGTGAGGCTTCTCATCTGTAGGGTGTTTTGTGCGCCTTAACCATTATCTCCACTGGACTTAATAATTTCTTAATGAAAGCACGGTAGAAAGGGCCAATGTATTAAAGACTGACGGGCCATTCTATGAAAAGCAGCACAAGTACACTGAGTGTTATTATTCCGTTATACAATGCGGGTAATAGCTTCCAGGCATGCATGGAATCTTTGATTGCACAAACATGGAATGCGCTGGAGATCATCATTGTTAACGACGGGTCTACCGACAACTCCGTTGATATCGCAAGGCATTTTGCCGATACCCATTCACATGTTCACCTGTTGCATCAGGATAATGCAGGCGCGTCCGTGGCCCGCAACCGGGGGTTGGCCGCGGCGACCGGCGACTACGTTGCTTTTGTCGATGCCGATGATTTGGTGTATCCGAACATGTATGAAACGCTGATGACCATGGCGCTACAGGATGACCTGGATGTGGCGCAGTGTAATGCAGACTGGTGCATTCTTGAGACGGGGCATACCTGGCCATCCATTCCCACGGATCGCATTCGGTCGACAGGGGTATTAACCGGCCCGGACTGGCTGCGTATGGGGCTGGCTTCACGCCGCTGGACGCATGTTGTCTGGATGGGCGTTTATCGGCGCGCCCTTATTGAAAAACACGCGATTAGCTTTGTTCCAGGATTACATCATCAGGATATCCTGTGGACCACGGAAGTGATGTTCAATGCCACGCGCGTACGCTATACCGAACAGGTGTTGTATAAATATTTTCTTCACGATCAGTCTGTTAGCCGCCTGAAACGACAAGGTGAGCGTAATCTGCATTACCAGCGACACTACATTAAAATCACGCGTTTATTAGAAAAGTTGAATAGTGATTATGCGGATCGCATTCCCGTCTATCCTGAATTTAAGCAACAAATTACCTGGGAAGCGCTGCGGGTGTGTCATGCGGTGCGTAAGGAGCAGGACACGCTTATTCGCCAGCGGATGATCGCCGAAATATTTGCCTCCGGCATGTATAAGCGCATGATGCTTAACATACGAAGCGCGAAGGCGGCTTATCAGGCGCTGTTGTGGTCGGGTCGGTTATACCGGTGGCGTGATAAAACGGCCTCGCACCACCGCGTTGCCCGTAAAGCGATTAATCCGCGTTAGCGTTCTGGGGGGCAGCGATCTTGCCCCAGCCTTGCCACTGATGCCGGAAGTAGTTCACCATCGTGCTCTGCGTAATGCTTTCGCTTAACACGCTAAAGAACCGGCTGGCGTAGACAGGTTCTAACGGTTTCTTCGATTTACACACCTTCACGCCGCGGAACGGATTTCGCGGCGAATCCGGCGTACCGTTTTTCGGCGGCGTCAGATTTGGCGTAGAGGTATCTGTCTGCGGCTCGTTGAGCAGGCTGCTCGGACGCACCAGCGTAATATCCGCAGGCAGGTTATAGACCATCTGCTGAAGGACTCGCACCGTTGATGGATGCGGGTGCCCAATCGCGATAGCGGACCCGTTGCGACGGGCTAACTCAATGGCGCGATTAAACTGGCGACGAATATCCGCTTCGTTCTGCGTATCATCAAGGAACACTTTGCGCTTAATCACCTTCACGCCCGTCCCGGAGGCGGCACGCATCGCCTGACTGTTGCCAATGGTCATGCTGTCGAGGAAGTAAAGATTATAACGCTCCAGCGCCTGCATCACTTTTTGCATGCCAAACAGGCTGGAGGTCATCGCGCTGCCCATGTGGTTGTTGAGACCCACGGCATACGGCACCTTATTCACCGCATCGCGAATAATGCGTTCAATTTCGTCGCTGCTCATCTCCGGGCGCAGCGTATCTTTCTCCAGCGGCTGCTTGCTCAGCGGCGCCATCGGCAGATGGATCAGCACCTCATGCCCGCTGTTGTGCGCTTTGGTTGCCATTTCACGGGCATGTGGGGCATTGGGCAGGACGGCAACGGAGAGGGCGGACGGCATCGCCAGCACCTGATTTTCATTGTGCGGACGATAACCAAAATCGTCGATTACGATGGCGAGTTTGCCAGCAAAAACAGGGGAGGCGAATGCCAGCAGGCTGGCGAGTGAGAGTATTGTGCGACGAAAGTGAGGCAAAACTTATCTTCCCAACCACGGCTGTGGATTGACGGCCTGACCCTGGCGACGAATTTCGAAATAGAGTGACGGTCGGCCCTGACCGCCGCTGCTGCCTACAAGCGCAATAGGCTGGCCTGCGCGAACCTGTGTGCCAACGCTGACCAGTGCGCTCTGGTTATACCCATAAAGGCTCATATCGCCTTTACCGTGCTCCACGACGACGACCAGACCGTAGCCCTGCAACCAGTCCGCCAGAATCACCCTGCCGTCCGCAATTGCTTTGACTTCAGTACCTTCAGACGCACCGATAACCATCCCTTTCCAACGTAGCTCACCTTGCAGCTGTTCGCCATAACGATGCAGCGTTGGGCCGCGAACGGGCCAGAATGCCTGACCGCGCGGTGAACCCAGACCGCCGGTACGGGACATCAACGATTTTTCGCTTTCGGTTGGTTTGTAGGTTGTGCCTTTGCGGGTGGCTTCCTGCTGACGATTGCGCACCGCCTGCGCTTCGCGGGCTTCTCGCTCCGCCCGGGCTTTGGCGGCCGCCTCTGCGCGCGCGATGCTGTTGCGCAGGCGGGATTCGTTCGCCCGCAATTCACTTAACTGCTGTTGTCCCTGCTGGATTGACGACTCAAGACCGGCGATCGTTTTCTGACGCTCATTACGCGCCTGCTCCAGCTTCGCCTGTTGGGCGCGCTGTTCATACAGCAGCGTCTGTTGCTGGCTCTGTTTCTCTTCCAGCGCCGCTTTCTGAGACGCCACCTCTTCACGCGTCTGTTTCAGTTCGGCAATGGTGTCCTGGCGCGCCTGGTTCAGATAACCGAAATAGGCCTGCAAACGCTGCCCGCGCTGGCTCTCTTCACCGCTAAGAATGAGCTGAATCCCCGTATGCTCGCCCTGGCGAAACGCCGCATCCAGCTGCGCGGCAAGGCTGCGTTCCTGAATGGCTTTTTGTTGTTCCAGCTTCGCGATAGACGCGTTCATTGCGTCGATCTGCTTATTCAACTGGGCAAGGGTATTCTGGGTTTCACGCAGTTTACGCGCGGCGGCGGAGATGGCCTCTTCCTGCGTTTTGAGCTGTGCGAGCAAACTGGAACGTTGCTGCTGTTGCTGGCGTACGGCGCGCTCTTTGGCGGCGATATCCGCCTGGATGGATTTGAGCTGATCGCGGTCATCCGCATGGGCGGAAAAGGCGCACAACAATACGCCAGCGCTCAACACGCTGGCGTAAATCATGGGCCTGACTGAAAACCTGCGTGGTTTCACGGCCCGTGTAATGGAATTAAACGCCTTTCCCCTCATGGGGAAGGATTATTCCACGATGAACAGCGGCTTACCAGTCATCTCTTTCGGGATTTCCATACCCATCAGCGTCAACATCGTCGGTGCGATATCAGAAAGTTTGCCGCCTTCGACCGCTTTTACGCTTTTCGCGCCGACATAAATCAGCGGAACCGGCAGGTTGGTATGCGCGGTGTGCGCCTGGCCGGTGGATGGATCGCGCATCTGCTCGGCGTTGCCGTGGTCTGCGGTGATCAGCAGTTGGCCGCCAACGGACTCAACCGCTTTAGCAACCTGCTCAACGCAGTGATCCAGTGCTTCAACCGCTTTAACCGCCGCTTCCATCACGCCAGTGTGACCGACCATATCGCCGTTCGGGTAGTTACAAATGATGGTGTCGTATTTACCGCTCCCGATAGCCGCAACCAGTTTTTCGGTCAGTTCTGCGGAACTCATTTCCGGCTGTAGATCGTAGGTCGCTACTTTAGGCGAGTTGATCAGGATGCGTTCTTCGCCTGCAAACGGTTCTTCTACGCCGCCGTTGAAGAAGAAGGTGACGTGGGCGTATTTTTCCGTTTCGGAAATGCGCAGTTGGGTTCTGTCGTTCTTCGCCATCCACTCGCCGAAAGTGTTTGCCAGCGATGCCGGTGGGTAAGCCACGGCGGTTTTGATATCAGCGGCGTACTCGGTCAGCATGACGAAGTTCAGATTAACCACTTTCTTACGGGCGAAGCCGTCGAAATCAGCATTAACGAACGCGCGGGTAATTTCGCGGGCGCGGTCAGCACGGAAGTTCATGAAAATCAGCGTGTCGCCGTCTTCCATCGCGGCATCGGCCTGACCTTCCGCGCGGATGACGGTCGCTTTCACAAATTCGTCGTTTTCGTCACGCGCGTAAGCGGCCTGCAGGCCAGCAACGGCGGTATCGGCCTGGAATTCACCCTGCGCCAGCGTCATCAGGTCATAGGCTTGCTCAACGCGATCCCAGCGGTTGTCGCGGTCCATTGCATAGTAACGACCAATAATGGACGCTACGCGGCCTTTGCCCAGCGCGGCAAACTTGTCTTCGAATTTTTTCAGCGAGGATTCCGCGCTGCGTGGCGGGGTATCGCGGCCATCAAGGAAGGCGTGCAGATAAATTTTCTCTGCGCCGCGTTCTGCGGCCAGTTCGACCATCGCCATGATGTGATCTTCGTGGCTGTGCACGCCGCCCGCAGACAGCAGGCCCATAATGTGCACGGCTTTACCGGTATTTTTCGCCTGATCGACCGCCGCCGTCAGTACCGGGTTAGCGAAGAAGGTACGTTCTTTAATTTCAACATCCAGGCGCGTCAGATCCTGATACACGATACGGCCCGCGCCCAGGTTAACGTGACCCACTTCGGAGTTGCCCATCTGACGGTCCGGCAGACCCACTTCCAGACCGGAAGCGTCGATCAGGGTATGCGGACGTTTTGCCCACAGAGCATCCATTACCGGGGTTTTGGCATTCAAAATGGCGTTATCCTGGCTGTCTTCACGGTAGCCATAGCCATCCAGAATCACCAGTACCATAGGTTTTTTAGAAACCGACATTGCGACAACCTCACACTCAATAGACAAAATAATTGCGTAATTTTACTACAGCTGAATCGATAAAATAGCCTCAGAAGATCAAAGAATGGGGCAGAGAGCGAGCCGGGGACGGCGCGGATCGACGTTTTTTTTCCGTAGCGCCCCGCAAAAATGCAATCCATTGCACGCTCTGGCTGTATTTGCGCCAACGCGCAGGTATACTCCTTTCCTGGTTTTTTAATCACTGAGTCGGGAGTTGTTACCCCCCATGCAAGAAATTATGCAATTTGTTGGCCGCCATCCCATACTGAGTATCGCCTGGATTGCGTTACTGGTGGCGGTGTTGTTCACCACTTTCAAAGGCCTGATGTCTAAAGTTAAGGTTATTACTCGCGGCGAAGCGACGCGTCTTATCAACAAAGAAGACGCCGTTGTGGTGGATTTACGTCAGCGTGACGACTTCCGCAAAGGCCATATCGCGGGCGCGACTAACCTGCTGCCGAGCGAAATCAAGGCCAACAATGTTGGCGAGCTTGAAAAGCACAAAGATAAGCCTCTGATCGTGGTTGATGGTTCCGGTATGCAGTGTCAGGAATCCGCAAACGCACTGATCAAAGCGGGCTTTGAGAAAGTTTTTGTGCTGAAAGAAGGCGTTGCGGGCTGGAGCGGTGAGAACCTGCCATTAGTGCGCGGGAAATAACGCGTTACTCAACACGGGAGATAAGTCATGGCCAACATCGAGATCTACACCAAAGCAACCTGCCCGTTTTGCCATCGTGCAAAAGCGTTGTTGAGCAGTAAGGGTGTGAGTTTCCAGGAACTTCCGATTGACGGCGATGCCGTAAAACGTGAAGAGATGATCAAGCGTAGTGGCCGCACGACGGTTCCGCAGATTTTTATTGATGCACAGCACATTGGCGGCTGTGACGACTTGTATGCGTTGGATGCGCGTGGTGGACTGGATCCCCTGCTGCGTTAAAACATGCCGCAAGTATTTTAAGGACAACACTAAAGGGTTTTCTACACATGTCAGAACAAAATAACACCGAAATGGCTTTCCAGATCCAACGTATCTACACCAAGGATGTGTCTTTCGAAGCGCCAAATGCGCCGCATGTTTTCCAGAAAGATTGGCAGCCAGAGGTTAAACTTGATCTTGATACGGCGTCTACTCAACTGGCAGATGACGTATACGAAGTGGTACTGCGTGTTACCGTAACGGCTTCCCTGGGCGAAGAGACCGCTTTCCTGTGCGAAGTTCAGCAGGGCGGCATTTTCTCCATCAGTGGTATTGAAGGAACTCAGATGGCGCATTGCCTGGGTGCATACTGCCCGAACATTCTGTTCCCGTATGCCCGCGAATGCATCACCAGCCTGGTTTCACGCGGCACGTTCCCGCAACTGAATCTTGCGCCGGTTAACTTCGATGCACTGTTCATGAACTATTTACAGCAGCAGGCTGGCGAAGGTACTGAAGAACATCAGGATGCCTGATGAACCAAAGTAATGCTTCAATGACTGTGATCGGTGCTGGCTCGTACGGCACCGCTCTTGCCATCACTCTGGCGAGAAACGGCCACCAGGTTGTCCTGTGGGGCCACGATCCTAAACATGTCGCGACCCTTGAGCGAGACCGCTGCAACGTCGCGTTCCTCCCTGATGTGCCTTTTCCCGATACGCTACGCCTTGAAAGCGACTTAGCCACCGCGCTGGCGGCCAGCCGTAACATTCTGGTGGTGGTGCCAAGCCATGTCTTTGGCGAGGTGCTGCGACAGATTAAACCGCTGATGCGTCCTGATGCGCGCCTGGTCTGGGCGACCAAAGGCCTGGAAGCGGAAACGGGGCGCCTGTTGCAGGATGTCGCCCGTGAAGCGTTGGGCGATGACATCCCGCTGGCGGTGATATCCGGCCCGACGTTCGCTAAAGAACTGGCGGCGGGTTTGCCGACGGCAATTTCTCTGGCGTCGACGGACGAAACCTTCGCGGATGATTTGCAGGAACTTTTGCACTGCGGTAAGAGTTTTCGCGTCTACAGCAACCCCGATTTCATCGGCGTGCAGTTGGGCGGTGCGGTGAAAAACGTGATTGCGATTGGCGCAGGCATGTCTGACGGCATCGGTTTTGGCGCAAACGCACGTACCGCGCTGATCACGCGTGGGCTGACGGAAATGTCGCGTCTTGGCGCGGCGCTGGGGGCCGATCCGACCACCTTTATGGGAATGGCGGGTCTGGGCGACCTGGTTCTGACCTGTACTGACAACCAGTCGCGTAACCGCCGTTTTGGCATGATGCTCGGTCAGGGCATGGATGTTCAGAGCGCGCAGGACAAAATTGGTCAGGTGGTTGAAGGCTACCGTAATACAAAAGAAGTTCGTGAGTTGGCGCACCGTTTTGGTGTCGAAATGCCAATAACCGAGGAAATTTATCAAGTATTGTATTGCGGAAAAAACGCGCGCGAGGCAGCATTGACGTTATTAGGTCGTGCACGCAAGGACGAGCGTAGTCGCCACTAGCCGTAAGGATCTGTTTTATTAAATGACCCGGCCCGCGAAGAACGGGCCGGTCGTTAGCCTGATACCTGGAGTCAGCAATGTCATGTGAAGAACTGGATATCGTCTGGAACAATATTAAAGCCGAAGCCCGGGCTCTGGCGGACTGTGAGCCGATGTTGGCCAGTTTCTACCACGCGACGCTACTCAAGCATGAAAACCTGGGCAGTGCGCTGAGCTATATGCTGGCGAACAAACTCGCATCTCCGATTATGCCTGCCATCGCCATCCGTGAAGTGGTGGAAGAGGCCTACGCCGCCGACCCGGAAATGATCGCCTCTGCTGCCTGTGATATTCAGGCGGTACGCACCCGCGACCCGGCGGTAGACAAATACTCAACGCCGCTTCTGTATCTGAAAGGCTTCCATGCTCTCCAGGCTTACCGTATCGGCCACTGGTTATGGAATGAAGGCCGCCGCGCGCTGGCGATATTCCTGCAAAATCAGGTTTCTGTCACCTTCCAGGTCGATATTCACCCGGCGGCGAAAATTGGACGCGGCATTATGCTCGATCACGCGACGGGGATTGTGGTCGGTGAAACGGCGGTAATCGAAAACGATGTCTCGATCCTGCAATCGGTCACGCTTGGCGGGACCGGGAAAACCAGCGGCGATCGTCATCCCAAAATTCGTGAAGGCGTGATGATTGGCGCCGGGGCGAAGATCCTTGGCAATATCGAAGTGGGGCGCGGTGCGAAGATTGGCGCGGGCTCCGTGGTCTTGCAGCCCGTACCGCCACACACCACCGCAGCGGGCGTTCCGGCGCGGATTGTCGGCAAGCCCGACAGCGATAAGCCGTCAATGGATATGGATCAGCATTTTAACGGGATTCACCATACGTTCGAATACGGCGACGGCATCTGACTTTATGCCCGGTGGCGCTGCGCTTACCGGGCCTACCAGCTCCGTAGGTCGGATAAGGCGTCAGCCGCCATCCGACAAAAATCAACTACGCAATACCGCGCCAGGATACCCCAACTGGCGCCATGCCTCATACACCACGACCGACACCGCGTTCGACAGGTTCATGCTGCGGCTGTCCGGCATCATTGGAATACGAATTTTTTGTTCTGCGGGCAGCGCGTCAAGAATGGTCGCCGGTAAACCGCGCGTTTCCGGGCCAAACATCAGGTAGTCCCCATCCTGATAGCTCACCGCGCTATGGGCAGGGGTGCCTTTGGTGGTCAGAGCAAACAGACGTTGTGGGTTTTCGGCGGCGACAAAGGCAGCGTAATCGTGATGGCGCTGTACGGCGGCAAACTCGTGATAGTCCAGCCCCGCGCGGCGCAGACGTTTATCATCCCATGTGAAGCCCATTGGCTCGATAATATGCAGACGAAAACCGGTATTGGCGCAAAGACGAATAATATTGCCGGTGTTTGGTGGGATTTCTGGTTCGAATAATACGATATTCAACATGCTTAACTGCCCCCTTAAGTGCGGGGGGCAGAATAGCAGAAAATACGTTCACCCTCATCCTGTAGTAGGCCTGATAAGCGTAGCGCCATCAGGCATCCCTGATGCACATTACATTGTCGGATGGCGGCTGACGCCTTATCCAGCCTACGCCGCATCACCCTGCGATAGTGGCGCCAGCGCAGCCGGAACAGACTTACCGAGTTCCTGCACCAGTGAATCACGGCTGATCTCGCTGATTGATTTTGCGCCGGTCAGCGTCATGGCGACTTTCATCTCTTTTTCGATCAGATCCAGCAGGTTCGCCACGCCAGCCTGACCCGCCGTCGCCAGCGCGTACAGATACGCACGGCCAAGCAGTACGCTATCGGCCCCAAGCGCAATCATGCGTACCACGTCCAGACCATTACGAATTCCGCTATCAGCCAGAATGGCGATATCGCCTTTCACCGCGTCGGCAATGGCGGGCAGGGCGCGGGCGGAGGAGAGTACGCCGTCGAGCTGGCGGCCGCCGTGGTTAGAGACCACGATGCCGTCAGCGCCAAAGCGTACCGCGTCGCGGGCGTCTTCGGGATCGAGGATCCCTTTGATCACCATTGGGCCGTCCCAGAATTCACGGATCCACTCCAGGTCTTTCCAGGAAATCGACGGATCGAAGTTGTTCGCCAGCCAGCCGATGTAATCTTCCAGCCCGGTCGGTTTGCCGAGGTAGGCAGAGATATTGCCCAGATCGTGCGGACGACCGTTCAGGCCGACATCCCAGGCCCATTGCGGATGGGTCGCAGCCTGCCAGTAGCGGCGCAGGGCGGCATTCGGGCCGCTCATCCCGGAGTGGGCGTCACGGTAACGCGCGCCAGGCGTTGGCATATCGACGGTAAAGACCAGCGTGGAGCAGCCCGCCGCTTTGGCGCGCTCCAGCGCGTTACGCATAAAACCGCGATCGCGCAGGACGTACAGCTGGAACCACATCGGGCGTTTAATCGTCGGCGCGACTTCCTCGATGGGGCAGACAGAAACGGTGGAGAGGGTAAACGGAATCCCTTTCGCATCGGCGGCGGCGGCGGCCTGAACTTCACCGCGACGCGCATACATTCCGCACAGGCCAACCGGAGCCAGTGCAACCGGCATCGACAGCTTTTCGTTAAACAGGGTGGTTTCCAGGCTCAGGTCGGACATATTCTTCAGCACGCGCTGGCGGAGCGCCACCTCTGACAAGTCTTCCACGTTACGACGCAGGGTATATTCCGCATAGGCGCCGCCGTCGATGTAGTGGAACAAGAAAGGGGGCAGAATGCGTTGGGCTGCGGCGCGATAATCGCTGGCTGCTGAAATGATCATGCTTTGTTCTCCCTGGAAATCTCATTATGGTCACCGGGCAGGCGGGTAATACGCGCCTGGCGGGCCTGGTCTTCATCAAATCGTTTAATGGTGGTGTGGACGAAACTGAGGTGCGCCATCATGGCTTTACGTGCGCCGTCGGCATCACCGGCCAGAATGGCGTCCATCACCGCCTGATGTTGTTCCGTCAGTTTTGAAAACACCGGCGGAACGAGATACATACGCTGGCGGCTCTGCTTCACGGATGATTGCAGGACATCAAAGAAGCCGCGCATGGTCTGCAACAGCACGACGTTGTGCGAGGCCTCCGCAATCGCGAGATGGAAGCGAACATCCGCCTGGGAGGCGAGGTCCGGGTCCTCACTGAGCGTGGCGTCGAA
The DNA here is from genome assembly GCF_030333125.1 of Citrobacter sp. CK206. Taxonomy (NCBI): domain Bacteria; kingdom Pseudomonadati; phylum Pseudomonadota; class Gammaproteobacteria; order Enterobacterales; family Enterobacteriaceae; genus Citrobacter; species Citrobacter sp. CK206. The sequence continues at coordinate 295,878 of NZ_JAOWGM010000028.1, read as the reverse complement.
GCAGAGCTTAATTTTCTCTTTATCAGCGGGCGTGGCGCGCATCGCGGCGTGCCAGGCGGTGCTGGCTTCAATGGCGTGGCGGGCTTCCAGAATGTCGAAGCTGTAGTCCGGGTCGTCCGCCATCAGCGTTTTCAACGGCTGAACGATATTCTGTTCGGACCAGGTTTCATGCTGCCAGCGAACGAACGTTCCGCCGCCCCGGCGGCTGATCAGCACGCCTTCACTGACCAGTTTTGCCAGCGCCTCGCGCAGAGAATTGCGCGACACGCCCAGTTGTACGGCCAGCTGGCGCTCGGCGGGCAACTTCATGCCCGCCTCCAGCTGTTGTTCTTCAATCAGCGCCCGCACACGAGAAGCAACCTCGTCTGACAGGCGTTTTGGCATCACAATCACGGAATCATCCAGGTTAAGACATAGGCCTGAAGTGTGGTAATCACACCCACCATGCAGGTGAAAATCAGACTGTGTTTAACGGTAAAGCGGAACAGGTCGGACTCTTTCCCTACCAGACCCACTGCCGCACAGGCAATGGCGATAGACTGCGGAGAGATCATCTTACCGGTTACGCCGCCGGTGGTATTCGCCGCCACCATCAGCACGTCAGAGACGCCGATTTGCTGGGCGGCCGTCGCCTGCAGGGCGGCAAACAGCGCGTTTGATGAGGTATCAGACCCCGTCAGGAATACGCCCAGCCAGCCAAGGAACGGCGAGAAGAAGGTAAAGGCGCTGCCCGTATGCGCCAGCGCTAACGCCAGCGTAGAGGAGAGCCCGGAGTAGTTAGAGATAAACGCGAATGCCAGCACCATCCCGATGGAGTAAATCGGCAGCGCTAACTCTTTCAGCGTGCTGCCGAATGTCTGGATTGCGGCAGACGGTTTCATTTTCAGCCAGACGACGGACAGCAGCGCAGCGAACAGAATGGCCGTACCGGTAGCGGAGAACCAGTCGAACTTATAGACCGCAGCGTAGGCAGTTGCTTCATGTACCACCGGCGGCATACGGGCAACCAGCTTATCGAGATGCGGAACCGGAATATTAATCACCCAGTCGTACAGCGCGCCGCCTGGGGCAAACATCGCTTTAAACGGCGGAACGCTCCAGAGGGTAACGGTTGCAGTCAGGAACAGGAACGGCGACCATGCGCGAACGACTTGACCAACCGTGTAATGGGTGTGGTCTAGCGTCTGATCGACCTGTGAAGCGCCCATATCGCCAAAGCGGAAAATACGTACCGGCTGCCAGCGTTTCAGGAACAGCGTCAGACAGACCAGCGAGACCAGCGACGAGATGATGTCCGGCAGTTCCGGGCCGATAAAGTTAGAGCTGAGGTACTGGGCGATAGCAAATGAACCACCCGCCACCATCACCGCAGGCCAGGTCTCTTTCACGCCGCGCCAGCCGTCCATAATCGCCATGATCCAGAACAGCACGATAATGGTCAGGAACGGCAACTGACGGCCGACCATCTGGCCGATCTCAAAGCTGTCCAGCCCGGTGACCTGACCGGCCACCAGAATCGGAATCCCCATCGCGCCAAACGCGACCGGCGCGGTGTTGACGATCAGGCACAAACCCGCCGCATACAGCGGATTAAAGCCCAGGCCGACTAGCAGAGCCGCAGTAATCGCCACTGGCGCGCCAAAGCCCGCTGCCCCTTCAAGGAATGCCCCGAAGGAAAAGCCGACGATCAGCATTTGCAGACGCTGGTCAGGGGTAATCGACAATATTGATGACCGGATGATGTCGAATTGCCCGGTTCTGACAGAGATTTTATAGACAAAGACGGCGGCGATAATGATCCAGGCAATCGGCCACAGACCATAGAAGAAGCCATACACCACCGCAGCCAGAGCGTTATCCACCGGCATTTTGTAAAACAGCAGCGCGACAGCCAGCGCGATTGCGACCGTCCAGGAGGCGGCGATGTAGCCTTTCAGCTTGAGCTTAATCAGCGCGAAGAAAAAGAACAGGATCGGAAGCGATGCGATCAGGCTGGAAATCCAGATGTTACCGGCCGGATCGTAGTTTTGTTGCCAGAGATTCATTGCAGGTCTCCTGAGGGTCACACGCATAATGCAATGAGTCTTTTGCTCATCTCTTTGTCACATTATGTGTAAAAGTGGCCCTGCCAATATTGGGATGTAGGGGTAATGACAATGAATGGTTAATCAAATGTTGCTTATTGGCAACGCTAGTGTAGGTGAATTTTAATGAACTGTGAACCAGTGATCGGATTAAGGGATAATTGGTTGGGCCAATTGAGGGAGGGAAAGGGCGGGCCGGGCAAGCGTGCGCGTACCCGGCAGAAGGTTAAAACTCGGTTTTTGCGAAACCGGTCATCTCTTTCAGGCCCATTTCACGGCCTAACGCCGTCATTGGGTGGACGACAACCAGACCGCGCACGCTTTTCTTCAGCTTGCCCATATCGGCCTGTTCTTTTTTGGTAATCGCGCGGCGAAACGGCAGGTTCATCAGCTTTTGCGCTTCTTTACTCAGCTTCTGGCTGTGAACGTCACGCAGGCGCACGATCTCGGCTTCCAGCGTGGCTTTCTCTTTTTCCAGCTCGGCATATTTGTCAGCGGCATCGACAAGGGATAGCGAGGCCTGCTGGTGGCGGATGGCGTCCAGGCGATCGCTCAGACGTTTAATTTCGTTTTTTTCGACTTCTTTCATGGGATAGCTTCTGATGGAACCAGGATGAATTTTCTATAGTATGCGCGCAGAGCGGGATTATTCACAACTAATGGGATAAAAATAATCAAATAAGGCAAGTATTATAATGCTAATTGATTGTGTAACGTCTTGATTTAATACTCATTTAATAAACAAAACGTGATGTTAACGGTTTCTGCATGGCGGTTTGCGATTAAGCACGTTTTCCCCAATAGAAAACCCTGTCTGAGCCTAAACTAAAATTAGCGGCCGCGCATTCCCCGACGCGGAGAATACATGGAGATATCATCATGGTTAAAATAGGTGACAACGTTCCGCTTCTTATTGATAAGGCTGTAGATTTTATGGCTTCGAGTCAGGCATTTCGGGAGTATCTGAATAAAACGCCGCCGCGCGATATGGTTCCTGATGAGGTGCCGAAGGCAAATGCGCAGATGTACCTGCAACGTCTGGAATATTATCGCCAGCTCTATCAGCCGCAGCCGGAAGAAAAACAGTAAGTGGTTAACGGTCTATTTTTGAAAGGCTTTTTTTAAGCTGATTTTAGAAATCAGCTCGGTCAGGGAAAGCACCATCGTTGAGCGCACCGCTTGCTGGTAGCGCTGAATTTGCATGGCGTATAAACCCGGGTCAGAGGTCTCAAAATGCGGCGGCGGCGGTAACGCCGTCACGCAGTGCAGTTCGCCAAACGGCCCGAGAATTTCGTCGTCGGTGAACGCATATTCATTACCGTCGTGATTCAGTTCTTCACGCAGCGCCATCAGCAGTTCCGCATCTTCGTATTCAGGGCGACTGAGTACCCCCAGACCGTAGATCAGTTTCAGACGCACCGAGAGATCGCCCAGCGGTCCATCGCCGTCGAGCAACGGTTCCACTGCGTATTTCACCGCATAATCGTCTTTGCGAAACACCTGAAGTACCAGAATATTCACCGCCTCGGTGAGTAACTCTACGGCGGTGATGAGGAAACTTCGTACGGTTTTGCCAGCATTCAGACGCTCAAGCACGCGGTTTTCAAAGGCCTGGGTTTGTTCCATTATTGCCTGCATATCTGACAATCTGTCATTCGGGCGCAGGATGACCTGCGCCGTATTTTGCCTCATTTGGTCGCGTTGTATGCGTTAACCGCCTCCGCTACCACTTCGCTGTTTACATCCAGCCCGGAAATTTGCGCCAGCGCTTCCTGCGGCCCTTTCTCTGCGATCAGCGCAGCCAGTTCCTGGGCCTGCGGATCGTCTTCGCTGGTAAAGTGCATCGCGGCAGCGATACCGTTGACCAGGTTAACGTGCGGCAGGCCGTATTCCAGCGTGCCCAGCAGCGGTTTGATCAGACGGTCGCCCGCACTCAGTTTACGCAGCGGCTGGCGGCCAACGCGCTCAACGTCATCTTTCAGATACGGGTTTTCAAAACGACCGAGGATTTTCTGAATGTATGCCGCATGTTTGTCGGCATCAAAACCGTAGCGTTTGATCAGCACCGCGCCGCTCTCTTCCATCGCCCCTTTTACCACAGCGCGGATTTTCTCATCGAGAATCGCGTCACGGATGGTCTGATGACCGGTTAATTTTCCGAGGTACGCGGTTATAGCATGCCCGGTGTTCAGCGTGAAGAGTTTACGTTCGACAAATGCCATCAGGTTATCGGTTAATTCCATACCTGGAATATCTGGCAGCGCGCCTTTGAACTGCGTTTTATCGACAATCCACTCGCTGAAGGTTTCCACGGTGACTTCCAGCGGGTCGTTCGTGGCGGAGGCGGAAGGCGGCACGATACGGTCGACGGCGGAATCGACAAAACCGACATGCTGTTCAACCCAGGCTTTGTCTTCATCCGCCAGGGCGTTCATCACATGACCTTTCAATTGCGTGGTGCCGCGCACCATGTTTTCGCAGGCAATGATGTTAAGCGGCGCTTCAATTCCCTGCGTTTTACGTTTAACCAGGCCTTTGGCGATGGCCGGAGCAATGCGTTCCAGTACCACCGGCCCAACGGCGGTGGTGACCAAATCGACCTGCGCAATCAGCTCAACCACGTCATCGCTGATGCTGCTCACGGCATTAACGCCGGAAACCGTATCAACCTGCTCATTTTCACCCACCACATGAACCTGATAGCTATGACGGGCATTCAGGGCGTCGAGCACGACCTGGTTTACATCCGCGAACGTCAGTTGTATCCCCGCGTCAGCCAGCAGTTTGCCGATAAATCCACGACCGATATTACCTGCGCCAAAATGTAATGCTTTCATAGTGTTAACCTTCATTAATGTTTTTACCCGAGAGGGCTGGGGTGAGGGACCGCATGGCTTCCCCCCTCACCCAAACCCTCTCCCTTGCGGGAGAGGAAACCGTACACCGCAGGCCGGTAGCAGCGCCACCGGACATGATGCCGGATGGCGGCGTAAACGCCTTATCCGGCCTACGGGAACTGCACATCGCATGCCCGGTAAGCACAGCGTCGCCGGGCATGATGCCGGCCTACGGGAACTGCACATCGTAGGCCCGGTAAGCGCGAGCGCCACCGGGCAACGGACTTACTTACGACCGGCCAGCAGTTCCAGCACTTCATCCACGCTGGTGGTATGCGCCAGACGCTCGATCACGGACTCATCATCCAGCGCGTTAGTCAGGCTGGTGATGACCTGGATGTGCTCGTTGTTACGCGCCGCGATACCAATGACCAGGCGGGCGATATCGTCTTCTTCTTCACCGAAGCGAACGCCTTCCGGGTACTGGCAGAACACCACACCGGTTTTCAGCACACGGTCTTTGGCTTCCACGGTGCCGTGCGGTACGGCGATAGACTCACCCAGATAAGTCGGGGTCAGTTTTTCACGTTCCAGCATGGCGTCGATGTATTCTGGCTCAACATAACCGCCTTTCACCAGTTGCTCGCCCGCAAAGCGAATGGCTTCTTCTTTAGTGGCGGCTTTACGACCCAGGAAGATGTTTTCTGCGCCCAGCTTGAACAGGTTGTTATCCCCTTCATCAAAGCTGTCTTTCAGATGATCGCGTACTTTCTCTTCGTTGGTGTTGTGGCGCTGCGCGGCAACCAGACGTTCGGTCAGGCTGGTGTACAGTCCGCTATCCAGGAAGTTGGTCAGCGAAATGTGCTGCGCTTGCGGAACCTGGCGCATGGCGCGCTCGGTCAGGTCACGGTGAGTGATGACCAGGTCGACATCCGGCGGCAGGTTGTTGATCGCGCTGTTGGTGACGGAAATCTGGCTCAGACCCGCATCCTGAACTTTTTTGCGCAGTACGCCCGCACCCATTGCGCTGGAACCCATACCGGCATCACAGGCAACGATGATTTTACGTACATGGCTCAGGTCGTTGGTCACATCGCCAGCGGACAGCGCGGATGCGCCTTTAGATTCTGCTTTCATGTCCTGCACGCGACGGGTTGCCGCGTCGATATCATCATCTTCTTTCACTTTGCTGGTTTTCAGCAGAATGGAGGCAATGATGAAGGAGACCGCCATAGCAGCGATAATCGCCGTGATGTTAGCGAAGTAGGCGCCTTTTGGCGTCATCGCCAGTACCGCCAGGATAGAACCCGGAGACGCCGGAGAAACCAGACCGCCGTTCAGGATGGTCAGCGTAAACACGCCAGTCATACCACCGAGGATAACGGCCAGGATCAGACGCGGGTTCATCAGCACGTACGGGAAGTAAATTTCGTGGATACCGCCCAGGAAGTGGATGATTGCCGCACCGCCAGCAGACTGTTTTGCGCTGCCGCGACCGAAGAACATGTACGCCATCAGGATGCCCATACCCGGGCCTGGGTTAGCTTCGATCAGGAAGAAGATGGATTTACCCAGCTCATGGGACTGCTGAATACCCAGCGGCGAGAAGATACCGTGGTTGATCGCGTTGTTGAGGAACAGGATTTTCGCCGGTTCAACGAAGATAGACGCCAGCGGCAGCATATCATGGACAACCATGAAGTTAACGCCGGCTGCCAGCAGTTTGGACAGGACTTCAACCGCCGGGCCAATGCCGAGGAACGCCAGAATCGCGAGGATCATCCCGATGATGCCAGCAGAGAAGTTATTCACCAGCATTTCGAAACCGGATTTGATCTTACCGTCTACCCAGCTATCGAATTTCTTGATGCAGTAGCCGCCCAGCGGGCCTGCGATCATTGAGCCGAGGAACATCGGCATGTCCGCACCGACGATAACGCCCATCGTGGTGATAGCACCGACCACGCCGCCGCGCTCGCCGCCTACCAGCTTACCACCGGTATAACCGATCAGCAGCGGCAGGAGGTAGGTGATCATCGGACCAACGAGCTTTGCCAGCGTTTCGTTAGGCAACCACCCTGTTGGAATAAATAATGCGGTGATAATACCCCACGCGATAAACGCGCCGATATTTGGCATCACCATATTGCTGAGGAAACGACCAAAGCTTTGCACTTTGATCTTAATATCGGATGACATAAAAACACCCCTTCTTATGTTTGCTGTCGCGCAGGCTCGAAGCCCGAGGTTTGTTAATGTAGCGGCAGAGGTAGCCGGACCCTGTAGATAGTGCGAAATCTGGCACTGAATCGTTCAACTGTCCAGTTGCTGGCTTGTTGTGTGATTTAGATCACATGAATATAGGGTAGATGGTAGTTATTGATGTGATATTGATCACAAAACCGCTGTGTAGAAAAACAACAAACCCGGAATCACCAGTGGAAATAGCGTTTAAATGTGAACTGTTTCACATTTTTGATTTGAGGGTTTGTTGAATTTTTGTGATCTAAATCACAAGATATTTTCATCCGAAACCTGTGTGGTGTGATCTTAAGCAGATTCCGCCTCATGCTTCATTCTGATGTGTAATTGAGCAACCTCTCGCCGTGCAAAATTATCTTTTGGTTTGATGGCGAAAATGGCGGACTCGAATTATGTTCAAAATATCGGTGGAATCGTAATACGCCGCCTGTCATTTAACACTCTTATTAGCGTGAAGCCGGAGCAGGTATGTTTCTAAATTATTTCGCGTTAGGAGTATTGATCTTTGTTTTTCTGGTGATTTTTTATGGAATCATCATGATTCATGACATCCCTTATCTGATCGCTAAAAAACGAAACCACCCCCATGCTGATGCTATTCATACTGCTGGTTGGGTCAGCCTGTTTACGCTTCATGTTATTTGGCCGTTTCTGTGGATTTGGGCCACGCTTTATCAGCCCGAACGGGGCTGGGGCATGCAAGCGCATGTTTTACCGCAGGAAAAGGAACCTGAGCTGGAGCCAGAACCGGAGCCTGACCCGGAACTTATCGCCTTGTCGAAACGTGTGGAAGCGCTGGAGCGAAAGCTGGCTGAGGTACAGTCCCCTGATATTCCCCCGTCGGAGAGCTAATCATGGATCTGTTGATTGTTTTGACCTACGTAGCCTTAGCCTGGGCAGTATTTAAAATATTCAGGATTCCGGTGAATCAATGGACACTTTCCACGGCGGCATTAGGCGGGGTATTTTTAGTTAGCGGACTTATATTATTAATGAACTATAACCATCCCTATACTTTTACGGCGCAGAAAGCGGTTATTTCTATTCCCATTACGCCGCAGGTAACCGGTATTGTGAGTGAGGTAACGGATAAAAATAATCAGCTGATTAAAAAAGGCGATGTTTTATTCAAAATCGATCCCGTGCGGTATCAGGCGCGGGTCGACAGGTTACAGGCCGACCTGGTCACGGCCACGCATAATATACATACCCTGAAGGCGCAATTAGCGGAGGCTCAGGCCAATACCACGCGGGTGTCCGCAGAACGCGACCGCCTCTATAAGGATTATCAGCGCTATCTGAAAGGCAGTCAGGCGAGGGTGAATCCGTTCTCTGAAAGCGATATCGATAACGCGCGGCAAAACTATTTAGCGCAGGATGCGATGGTAAAAGGTTCTGTTGCTGAACAAACGCAGATCCAGAGCCAACTGGACAGCATGGTCGATGGCGAGCAGTCGCAAATCGTCAGCCTGCGGGCGCAGCTGGCCGAGGCGAAATACAATCTTGAACAGACGGTTATTCGCGCGCCGAGCAATGGCTATGTAACCCAGGTGCTCATCCGGCCCGGTAGCTATGCCGCCGCGCTGCCGCTGCGCCCGGTAATGGTTTTTATTCCCGAACAAAAACGGCAAATTGTCGCCCAGTTCCGGCAGAACTCATTATTACGTCTTGAGGCGGGAGATGAGGCAGAAGTGGTGTTCAATGCGCTGCCCGGCCAGGTATTCCAGGGCAAATTGTTGAGTATTTTACCGGTTGTGCCCGGCGGTTCTTACCAGGCGCAGGGAACATTACAGTCCTTAAGCGTAACGCCGGGGATGGACGGCGTGCTTGCGTTGATTGAGCTGGAGCCGAATAGCGATGTGGATGCCCTGCCTGACGGCATTTACGCCCAGGTTGCGGTTTACTCCGATCACTTCGCCCATGTCTCCGTGATGCGTAAGGTGCTACTGCGCATGACCAGCTGGATGCACTATCTTTATTTGGATCATTAAGCGGGTCGTCACCTGCTTTTTAGTAAAAATGCCTGATGGCGCTATGCTTATCAGACCGACAGGAACAATGTCTGCAATGTGTAGACCGGATAAGGCGCTTGCGCCGCCATCCGGCAAAACTAAGGCAGGATTTATTGATACCACTTTATTTTTTGTTGGCAAAAAGGACACGGCATGAAACTCATCGGCAGCTATACCAGCCCTTTTGTGCGAAAGATTTCGGTTTTATTGCTGGAAAAGGGCATCACTTTCGAATTTGTGAATGAACTTCCCTACAACGCGGAAAACGGCGTGGCGCAGTACAACCCGCTTGGCAAAGTCCCCGCGCTGGTGACGGATAAGGGAGAGTGCTGGTTCGATTCCCCGATAATCGCCGAATATATTGAGTTACTGGATATTGCTCCGGTGATGATTCCGCGTGAACCGCTGGCCTCACTGAAAGTACGGCAGATTGAAGCGCTGGCGGACGGCATTATGGATGCCGGTCTGGTTTCCGTGCGTGAACAGGCGCGCCCGGCGGCGCAGCAGTCTGAAACGGAACTGTTGCGCCAGCGCGAGAAAATCAACCGTAGCCTGGACGCGCTGGAAGGCTATCTGGTGGACGGGACGATTAAGACCGATACCGTGAATCTGGCAACCATCGCCATTGCCTGCGCTGTGGGCTATCTCAATTTCCGCCGCGTGGCGCCGGGCTGGTGTGTGGACAGACCGCACTTAGTCAAACTGGTGGAAACGCTCTTTCAACGCGAAAGCTTTGCCCGCACGGAACCGCCAAAGGCTTGATGCGTATTATGTCCGCCTGAGCAAACTCACGGTACAATCCCCCTCATGTCGATATCCCTCTCCGCACCGGAGGGGGCCACCAACAGCCAGGCCTTTTTCATGACAACCGAAACGCGTTCACTCTACAGCCAGCTTCCTGCTATCGATCGCTTACTGCGTGACAGCACTTTTCTCTCTTTACGTGACACCCACGGGCACACCAGGGTGGTGGATCTGCTTCGCCAGATGTTGGATGAAGCAAGGGAAGCGATTCGCGATACGCAGGCGTTGCCCGCGTGGTGCGAGAACTGGGCGCAAGAGGTGAATATCCGGCTGGCGAAAGAGGCGCAAAGCGCGCTGCGTCCGGTGATTAACCTGACGGGAACGGTGCTGCACACCAATCTGGGGCGAGCGCAGCAGGCGGAAGAGGCGATTGACGCGGTGGCGCAGGCAATGCGCGCTCCGGTCACACTGGAATATGATCTGGATGGCGCCGGGCGCGGGCACCGCGATCGGGCGCTGGCGGATCTGTTATGTCGCATTACCGGGGCGGAAGACGCCTGTATTGTGAACAACAACGCGGCGGCCGTGTTGCTGATGCTGGCGGCGACGGCGAACGGTAAAGAGGTGGTGGTATCGCGTGGCGAACTGGTGGAGATTGGCGGCGCGTTTCGTATTCCTGATGTGATGCGTCAGGCGGGTTGTACGCTGCATGAGGTGGGCACCACCAACCGGACTCACGCGAAAGATTATCGTCAGGCGGTGAATGAAAACACCGGCCTGTTGATGAAAGTGCATACCAGTAATTACAGTATTGAAGGCTTCACCAAAGCGGTGGATGAGGCAGAGCTGGCCGCTATTGGGCTGGAGCTGGATATCCCGGTGGTGGCGGATCTGGGCAGCGGTTCGCTGGTGGATCTCAGTCAGTACGGCTTGCCGAAAGAACCGATGCCGCAGCAGCTGATTGCCGCAGGCGTCAGCCTGGTCAGCTTCTCTGGCGACAAGCTGCTGGGCGGGCCGCAGGCCGGGATCATTGTCGGCAAGAAAGAGATGATTGCGCAACTGCAAAGCCACCCGCTGAAGCGAGCCCTGCGTGCCGACAAAATGACGCTGGCGGCGCTGGAGGCAACCCTGCGGCTTTATCTGCACCCGGAAGCGCTGGCGGAGAAACTGCCGACGCTGCGGCTGTTAACCCGCAGTGAAGCGGCGATTCAGGCGCAGGCGCAGCGGCTACAGGCGGCGCTTGCCGCACGCTTTAGCGCGGAGTTCGCGGTAAACGTGATGCCTTGCCTGTCGCAGATCGGCAGCGGTTCGCTGCCGGTTGATCGGCTGCCCAGCGCGGCGCTGACCTTTACGCCGCATGACGGGCGCGGAAGCCGTCTTGAGGCGCTGGCGGCTCGCTGGCGCGCGCTGCCCGTCCCGATCATTGGCCGAATTTACGATGGTCGCCTGTGGCTGGATATCCGCTGCCTTGAAGACGAGACCCGGTTTATGGAGATGATGTTGAAATGATTATTGCAACCGCCGGACACGTTGACCACGGAAAAACAACGCTATTACAGGCGATTACCGGCGTGAATGCCGATCGTCTGCCGGAAGAAAAAAAACGCGGTATGACTATCGATCTGGGGTATGCCTACTGGCCGCAGCCGGATGGCCGCGTACTGGGATTTATCGACGTTCCCGGTCATGAAAAGTTTCTCTCCAACATGCTGGCGGGCGTGGGCGGTATCGATCATGCGCTGCTGGTTGTCGCCTGCGATGACGGCGTGATGGCGCAGACCCGCGAGCATCTGCAAATTTTACAACTGACGGGCAATCCGCAGCTTACGGTTGCGCTGACCAAAGCCGACCGCGTGGACGAAGCGCGAATCGAAGAGGTGCGGGAAGAGATTCTGGCGACGCTGGGCCATTACGGGTTTGCCGACGCGACGCTGTTTGTTACCGCCGCGAATGAAGGGCGCGGTATTGAAGCATTGCGTGAGCATTTACGGCAGTTGACGGGCCGCGCGTATCCCGGCCATCAGAGCTTCCGCCTGGCGATCGATCGCGCGTTTACGGTGAAAGGCGCAGGGCTGGTGGTGACCGGTACGGCGCTCAGCGGCGAAGTGAACGTCGGCGACACGCTGTGGCTTACCGGTGTGAATAAGCCAATGCGTGTGCGCAGCCTGCATGCGCAGAATCAGGCGACTGAACACGCTCATGCCGGACAGCGTATTGCGCTGAATATCGCGGGCGATGCGGAAAAAGAGCAGCTTAACCGTGGTGACTGGCTTCTCTCTGACGTACCGCCGGATGCCTTTTCACGCGTCATCGTTTCGTTAGAACATGCTGCGCCGCTCGTGCAATGGCAACCGCTGCATATTCACCACGCCGCCAGCCATGTCACCGGACGTATTTCCCTGCTGGAGGGTACGCTGGCGGAGCTGGTGTTCGATACGCCGCTATGGCTTGCCGATAACGACCGGCTGGTACTACGCGATATTTCTGCCCGAACCACGCTTGCTGGCGCACGTGTGGTGACGCTCAACTCGCCGCGTCGCGGTAAACGTAAACCGGAATATCTGCAATGGCTGTCGGCGCTGGAAAACGCCAGGGATGACAGCGCCGCGCTGGCGACGCATCTCGAACGCGGCGCGGTGAATATTCCTGATTTCGTGTGGGCGCGGCAGCTCAACGGCGACGGTATGCGCCAGCTTATTGAACAGCATGGTTTTATTCAGGCGGGTTACAGCCTGTTGAACGCCCCTGTTGCCGCGCGCTGGCAGCGTAAGATTCTGGATACGCTCGCGATGTACCACGAACACCATCGCGATGAACCCGGCCCGGGGCGCGAGCGTTTGCGGCGCATGGCGCTCCCGATGGAAGACGAAGCGCTGGTGCTGCTGCTCATCGACCGTATGCGTGAAAGCGGCGTGATTCACAGCCACCACGGCTGGTTGCATTTACCGGATCACAAAGCCGGTTTCAGCGACGAGCAGCAGGCCGTCTGGCAAAACATTGAGCCGCTGTTTGGCGACGACCCCTGGTGGGTGCGCGATCTGGCGAAAGAAAAGGGCGTGGACGAGCAGGTTATGCGGCAGGTGCTGCGACAGGCGGCACAGCAGGGCATGATTACCGCGATCGTGAAAGATCGTTATTACCGTAACGATCGGATTGTCGCTTTTGCGAACCTGATCCGCGAACTGGATCAGGAGAGAGGCTCGACCTGCGCCGCTGATTTTCGCGATCGGTTGAATGTTGGACGAAAACTCGCCATTCAAATTCTGGAGTATTTTGACCGGACAGGATTCACGCGCCGTCGCGGAAACGATCATTTATTACGCGATGCGTTATTATTTCCGGCAAAAGAATGATACGAATTATTAAAATAGAAAATGAATTAATACAATTATTTTCTTGAATTATATAAAGCACAGCAGGCGATGAACCTAATGTGCTTTTTTATATTTTATAATGGGAAAATAACAACAGCGATCATATTTTCACGACAGGTTCATCCGTATGCTGCCAGCCTTATTTCAGTAATTAAGGATGGTACAATGGCTGCTTCAACATTTTTTATTCCTTCCGTGAATGTAATCGGCGCTGGTGCATTAAAAGAAGCAATGAATACTATGGCGGAATATGGTTTTCGCCGTACATTAATTGTCACGGATAGTATGTTGACAACATTAGGCATGGCTGGAGATATTCAGAAAGCGTTGCAGGAACGCGATATTTTCAGCGTTATTTATGATGGCACGCAGCCGAACCCGACCACCGAAAACGTGGCTGCCGGGCTGAAACTCCTGAAAGAACACGGGTGCGATAGCGTAATTTCGCTGGGCGGCGGCTCTCCGCACGACTGTGCGAAAGGCATCGCGCTGGTGGCGGCGAACGGCGGCGACATCCGAGACTATGAAGGCGTGGATCGCTCCGCGAAACCTCAGCTACCGATGATTGCCATCAACACGACGGCGGGAACGGCATCAGAAATGACCCGCTTCTGCATCATTACGGATGAGGCGCGCCATATTAAGATGGCGATTGTGGATAAACACGTTACGCCGCTGCTCTCTGTGAATGACTCTTCGTTGATGATGGGGATGCCGAAATCGCTGACCGCCGCGACCGGCATGGATGCGTTAACCCACGCCATTGAAGCCTATGTTTCTATTGCCGCAACGCCGATTACTGATGCGTGCGCGCTGAAAGCCATCTCTATGATTGCGGAAAACCTGGCGATTGCCGTGGAAGAGGGTAGCAACGCGCAGGCGCGCGAAGCGATGGCCTATGCGCAATTCCTGGCTGGTATGGCGTTTAACAATGCTTCTCTGGGCTATGTCCACGCGATGGCGCACCAGCTCGGCGGCTTCTACAATCTGCCGCACGGCGTATGTAATGCGGTGCTGTTGCCGCACGTTCAGGTATTTAACAGCCAGGTCGCGGCAGGCCGTCTGCGTGACTGTGCGGCTGCGATGGGCGTTAATGTAACCGGGATGCGTGAAGCCGACGGCGCGAAAGCGTGCATTGACGCTATCCGTCAGCTGGCGCAGCAGGTCAACATTCCGGCGGGTCTGCGCGACCTGAATGTGAAAGAAGACGATATTTCGGTGCTGGCGATCAATGCGCTGAAAGACGCCTGTGGCCTGACCAACCCTATTCAGGCGACCCACGACGAGATCATGGCGATTTACCACGCGGCGATGTAATTGAGTGATTGCTGGATATACGATACGCATCGTGTCATTCCGGCGTCATGCCCGATGGCGCTGTGCTTATCGGGCCTACACTGTGCGGTAAGGTGAAACGGCTTAAACATCCGCTTGTCTATATCGTGACCGCAGTCGTAAAGCAGTAAAAGGCTGGCGAAGATTTCGCCAGTCCCGTCTAACCTTTGTAGTACCCCTACAGTAAGGAGACGGTCATGACCAATAATCCCCCTTCAACGCGTATTCAGCCCGGCGAGTATGGTTTTCCTCTGAAATTAAAAGCCCGCTACGACAACTTTATCGGCGGAGACTGGGTCGCACCGGTAGACGGCGAGTATTACCAGAATCTGACGCCGGTGACCGGGCAACTGCTGTGTGAAGTCGCCTCTTCCGGCAAAAAAGATATCGATCTGGCGCTGGATGCCGCGCATAACGTGAAAGAACAGTGGGCGCATACGTCCGTGCAGGATCGCGCCGCGATTCTGTTTAAGATTGCCGATCGCATGGAGCAAAACCTGGAACTGCTGGCAACGGCGGAAACCTGGGATAACGGCAAACCCATCCGTGAAACCAGCGCCGCCGACGTGCCGCTGGCGATCGACCATTTCCGCTATTTTGCGTCCTGTATCCGCGCACAAGAGGGCGGTATCAGCGAAGTTGACAGCGAAACGGTGGCCTATCACTTCCATGAACCGCTGGGCGTGGTGGGGCAGATCATCCCGTGGAACTTCCCGCTGCTGATGGCGAGCTGGAAAATGGCCCCGGCGCTGGCGGCGGGGAACTGCGTGGTGCTCAAACCTGCGCGTCTGACGCCGCTTTCGGTTCTGTTGCTGATGGAAATCGTTGGCGACCTGCTCCCGCCGGGCGTGGTCAACGTCGTGAACGGCGCGGGCGGAGAGATCGGCGAATATCTGGCGACGTCGAAGCGGATCGCGAAGGTGGCGTTTACCGGTTCGACGGAAGTCGGGCAACAGATCATGCAGTACGCGACACAAAACATTATCCCGGTAACGCTGGAGCTGGGCGGTAAGTCCCCCAATATCTTCTTTGCCGATGTGATGGATGAAGAGGATGCGTTTTTCGACAAGGCGCTGGAGGGCTTTGCGCTGTTTGCCTTTAACCAGGGTGAAGTTTGTACCTGCCCGAGCCGTGCGCTGGTACAGGAGTCCATTTATGAGCGCTTTATGGAGCGGGCCATTCGTCGCGTCGAAAGCATTCGCAGCGGTAACCCGCTCGACAGCGTTACGCAGATGGGCGCGCAGGTCTCTCAGGGTCAACTGGAAACCATCCTCAACTACATTGATATCGGTAAGAAAGAAGGCGCGGATGTGTTAACCGGCGGACGGCGCAAGCAGCTGGAAGGAGAGCTGAAAGAGGGCTATTACCTCGAACCGACCATCCTGTTTGGTAAGAACAATATGCGCGTCTTCCAGGAGGAGATTTTTGGCCCGGTGCTGGCGGTGACGACCTTCAGGACGATGGAGGAAGCGCTGGAACTGGCTAACGACACCCAGTATGGGCTTGGCGCCGGAGTCTGGAGTCGTAACGGCAACCTGGCGTACAAAATGGGGCGCGGTATTCAGGCGGGACGCGTATGGACCAACTGCTATCATGCTTACCCGGCGCATGCTGCGTTCGGCGGCTATAAGCAGTCGGGGATTGGCCGCGAAACCCACAAAATGATGCTGGAGCATTATCAGCAAACCAAATGTCTGCTGGTGAGCTATTCCGATAAACCGCTGGGGCTGTTTTAAGCGCCGTATAACCACGTTGCCGGATGGCGGCTTCGCCTTATCCGGCCTACGGGAAATCGCACATGTAGGCCCGATAAGCATAGCGCCATCGGGCCTTATCCAGCCGACGGAGAACCGCATATGTAGGCCCGATAAGCGTAGCGCCATCGGGCATGAGGTTCGCCTTATCCGGCCTACGGGAAATCGCACATGTAGGCCCGATAAGCGCAGCGCCATCGGGCAGATTTGCCGGGGAGAGTGAAGCCGCTGTTCGGTCGTTGGGAACCCGTCGCAGGATTATTAACTGTAATTTGAGATAAATATATAATATTTAATTGTCACATACACCGGCCCTGTCTATTTAGCTTATACTGCTAATCGTTTGTCTTTAGTAATTACATTAATTTATACAAATATGTTTTTCAGCTATTAAACCTATACCCCATCAGAAAGGTGTGGGAAAAGAGTTGTGTCGGTTAACTATTGAAAATAAATTGCTTTTTTTTACACTTGAGGCTTACACAATAATCAAGGAGGAGGTGAACATGAGCAGGTATCTCTGGTTTAGCTCAACGTGAGTATCTAAAGTATGGAATATCAGTTACATGGATTTATGATTGGCAGGGAAATATTCCTTGATATTAACGAAGCTCGAATTTTCCGGCTGCCGGTTAATAAAATGGATAGCGTCATCTCTTTCTGTGGAGTGTTTTTTAATCGGACAATGCTCCATCTGTTTGTTTACCTTTTGGTCAATGCACGTTCTCAATATGTCTCAAAGGATGAATTACTCATCAACGTTTGGGAAAAAAATGAATTATGTGCTTCCACGCAGCGTTTATCTAAAGTCGTCAAAAATCTAAATAATAAATTAAGTCTGCTGGGGCTACCGAAGAATTCAATTGTCTGCGTGAAAGGAAGTGGATACATACTGGCACTGGATGATATTCAACCGCTTTATAGTGTGGTGGACAATGTAGATTATCAATACCGATATCGCTGAGGTCAGTAACCGTTTATTCCGTAGCGTGATGTCGCCTTCGGATTCTTACCCTGGACGTTTTACGCCCAGGGATTTTTTTATTGTCTTACTGCCCGTAATAGGCGTTCGCGCCGTGTTTACGCAGATAATGTTTGTCGAGCAATTCTGGCTGCATATCCGGTAGCTGTGGCGTGAGCTGGCGGGAAAACAGCCCCATATAGGCGCACTCCTCAAGCACCACGGCGTTATGCACGGCGTCAGCGGCGTCTTTCCCCCAGGCGAATGGCCCGTGTGAATGGACTAATACCGCCGGGATCTGCATTGGGTTCAGACCGCGTTCTTCAAAGGTTTTGATGATTACCTCGCCCGTCTGGTATTCGTATTCCCCTTTAATTTCCTCCACGGTCATCAGCCGGGTACAGGGGATTGCGCCATAGAAATAGTCGGCATGCGTGGTGCCCCAGGCGGGCAGGTCAAGACCCGCCTGTGACCAGATCGTTGCATGGCGGGAATGGGTATGCACAATTCCGCCGATCTGCGGATAACGACGATAGAGCGCCAGATGCGTCGGCGTATCGGACGAGGGCTTTTTGCTGCCTTCAACGACCTTGCCGCTGGCGATCTCCACCACCACCATATCGTCGGCGGTCATGACGTCATATTCAACGCCGGAAGGTTTAATGACCATCAGTTTTCGCGTTTCATCGACGGCGCTGACGTTACCCCAGGTGAATGTCACCAGATGGTGTGCCGGAAGCGCCAGATTGGCTGCCAGCACCTCGGCTTTTAACTGCTCTAACATGTGAATCCTCCTTCCTGCATACGCGCTTCTATCCAGCGCCGCGCCTGGATAATTTCCAGCACCGGCTCTTTGGCCTTTTCCGTCCACATCTCAATCAAAAACGCGCCACGGTAGTTCAGCTCATGCAGCGTTTTGAAGATGCCTACAAAATCCACGCACCCTTCACCGAACGGCACGTCGCGGAACTGACCGGGGCTGTTCTCGGTCACCGGCTGCGTGTCTTTCAGGTGGATGGCGGCGATGCGGTCAATACCGAGCTTCAGCTCAGCGGCGACGTCGTTGCCCCAGGCGCTGAGATTGCCGACATCCGGGTAAACGCTAAACCACGGCGAGGCGAGCAGCGCGTCCCATTTTTTCCATTTGCTGATGGAGTTCATAAAGGCGGTGTCCATGATCTCCACCGCCAGCATCACCTGCGCCGCTGCGGCTTGCTCCACCGCCCACGCCAGCCCTTCGGCAAAGCGTTGTTGCGTACCTTCGTCATGTTCTTCGTAATAGACGTCATAACCCGCCAGTTGAATGGTGCGGATACCCAGATCGCGCGCCAGGTGAATCGCTTTGGTCATGATGTCGCGCGCCCGCTGGCGTACGGCTTCATCGCGACTGCCGAAGGGAAAGCGACGATGCGCGGACAGGCACATTGACGGGATGGCCACGCCGGTTTCCAGCATGGCGGTCACCAGCGACGCCCGCTGCGTGGGGCTCCAGTCCAGGCGCGACAGGCGTTCGTCGGTCTCATCCACCGACATTTCGACAAAGTCAAAGCCGCAGCTTTTCGCCAGCACCAGGCGCTCCGGCCAACTGAGGTCTTTTGCCAGCGCTTTTTCATAGATACCTAACGGATGATTACGCATGCTGCTCTCCCCAGATGGCGTTAATTTGCGCGTGGAACCCGGCAGCAACCTGTGCCGGATGCGCCGCCCCTGCCAGCGCGCGTCCGGCGATAAATGCTTTGACGCGAATATCTTTAAACAACGGCAGATCGGCAGGCGTAATGCCGCCGGTAATCGACAGCTCCAGACCGATATCAGAAAGCGCCTTCATCCGCGCCAGATCCGCGTCTCCCCACTGCTGTCCGCTGGCCTGCGCGTCGCGCCCACGGTGGTAAATCGCCTGGCGTACACCGGTGCGATACCAGGCGCGGGCATCGTCCAGCGTCCAGTTGCCGAACAGCTCCATCTGAATTTCACCGCCGCAGGATTGCGCGACGGCATGGCCTTTTTCCACCGTGGCGAGCGGCGCCGCACAGATAATCGTCATCCAGTTGGCGCCTGCGGCAAAAGCCTGCTGCGCGAGCGTTTCACCCGCATCGGCCACCTTCCAGTCGGCAACGATGATTTTATCCGGGCACTGGGCGCGCAGCGCTTTCACCGCGCCCAGCCCCTCGGTTAAACAGAGGATGGTGCCAGCCTCAACGATATCGACGTGGTCCTGTAACAGGGCGACATCGCGAAGCGCCGCCTGAAGGTTGGTGTGGTCGAGCGCCAGTTGCAGTAATGGTCGGCTCATAATGCGTGCTCCTTAATGCGGGCGTGGTAGCCCTGTAATGCCTGAATCAAATCCTGGTATTGGCGGTATTTGCGCTGATAAAGACGGTGCGCGGCCATGTCGGGCATCAGCGTGCGTACCGGGTGCCGTAAGGCGTGCTGAGCCTCGCTGAAACTGCGATATACGCCGGTGCCGACGCGGGCGGCGAGCGCGGCGCCAAAGCAGCCGGTCTCTTCAACCTGCGGCAGTTCGATGCGCAGGCCGCTGACATCCGCCAGCATCTGCATCCAGACGTCGGAGTGCGCCGGGCCGCCGGTTACGCGCAGGGTGTGAGCCTCAGTAAAGCGTTCGCGCATACGGTTGAGATGGGTCATGTGGCTGAACACCACCCCTTCGTAAATGGCCTGTAGCAGATGCGCTCGGGTATGCAGCGCCTGCATGCCGTAAAAGCCGCAGGTCATCTCCAGCCCGGCATTGCTGCCGTACAGAAACGGTAGGAAAAAGAGTTCGCCGCTCGCTTTCGGCAGGCTGGCGACGGCCTGGTTGATCTCGTCAAAAGAGAGTTCGCCCCATTGGGCGGTAAACCATTCAAGATTGCCGGATGAGGTAGGGCTGGCTTCGTGAACGATGTACTGCCCGTCGTTGACGTAGCGGCCATAGACATAAGGGTGCGCTTCGTGGTCGCGCAACCCCTCGGTGATCCCGCTGGTCACCGCCCAGGTGCCCATCACCGCGTTGAGGGTGAATTCATCTTCAATACCGGCGCAGAGCGCGGTGGAAACCACGTCAAACAGACCGCCGACGACGGGCGTGCCCGCCTTCAGACCGGTGATGGCGGCTGCCTGAGCAGTGATCTCCCCGCATATTTCGGCTGACTCCATAATGGGGGGCAGCGCATCGTCGATTTCACTGATGCCCAACCATTGGGTCAGGCGCGGGTCATACTGCCCGCTGCTCATGTTGTAGAGGTTGGACTCAGAAATGTTGCTCTCTTCGCACCCTTTTATGCCGGTTAAGTGCCAGCGCAGATAGTCATGCCCCATCATCACGCAGCCAATTTGTGCGTAACGTTGAGGGTCGTTCTCTTTAATCCAGCGCAGCAGAGAGGCGGGATGCCCTGTCCACAGCGTCTGACGGGTAACGGGGTAAAGCTGTTCAGGAATGCCGTCCTGCTGCCAGCGCTGGACAATCTTCAGCGCCCGGCGGTCGGAAGAGAGAATGGCGCTGCCCAGCGGCTGATCCTGCCTGTCGAGCAGAAACAGTCCTTTACCCTGAGCGGAGATACCGACGCCTTTAATTTGCTCGCCGGAGATGCCTGTACGCTGCAAAAGCCCGGCAATGGTGGCTGCGCACTGTTGCCAGAGCTGGTGCATGTCGCGTTCGGCGTAACCTGGCAGTGGCGTTGCCGTCTGTAACGACTGCCGGTTGATCCCATGCTCATGACCTTTGGCGTCATACAAACCGGCTTTCAGATAAGTACCGCCACAATCGATGCCCAGCCAGAAGGCCTCTTTCTCTCTCATCTTTCATGTCTCATTTTTGCCGGATGGCGCCACGCTTATCCGGCCTACGGGTTTTGTAGGCCCGGTAAGCGCTGCGCCCCGGGCATGGTGTTACGCGGCGTGTTTACGCGGACTCATTGTCTTTGCCGGTGTCGAACCCGCATCGCATTTCGCGGGCAGCAACAGCGCCAGCAGCGCGGCCAGCGCCAGGGAGATCGCCAGGCAATAGACGCCCGCATCTTTGCTGTACAGCGTGATCAGTACGCCAACCGCGTAGGGGCCGCAGAAGCCGCCGAGGTTGCCAAGCGCGTTGATAACGCCGCGTGCGCCGCCCGCCATCTCGGCGCTGAACAGACGTGCCGGGATCGTCCAGAAAACGCCCGCCGCCGATTGCAGGAAGAAACCGCAGCCGACCAGCGCGGCATAGGCCAGCCAGATTTGGTTTTTCAGCGCCACCGACAGGAACATGCACAGGGCGAAGCCAATCAGCGGCAGGCAGACAAACAGTTTGCGTTTACCCGTGCGGTCGGAAAGGAAAGAGAACAGGAACATCCCGGCGATCGCGCCGACGTATGGCAAAATGGCGAGCATACCGACTTGCCCCATGCTGCTGTGGGTCAGCTCTTTGAGAATGGTTGGCAGCCAGAGGGTGTAACCGTAAATCCCGGTCTGATAGAAGAAGTTCAGGGCGATAAGTTGCCACATGGTTTTGTCGGAAAGGACCGCGCTGAGAGA
Organism: Citrobacter sp. CK206; assembly: GCF_030333125.1. Taxonomy (NCBI): domain Bacteria; kingdom Pseudomonadati; phylum Pseudomonadota; class Gammaproteobacteria; order Enterobacterales; family Enterobacteriaceae; genus Citrobacter; species Citrobacter sp. CK206. Next base: position 274,006 of record NZ_JAOWGM010000028.1, on the reverse strand, counting down.
GGCGTTTTTGACTTCGCTTCCGGCAATGGCTTTCTGTTCTGCGGCGAGGGTTTCCACCAGATAGTTTTTTTCCGCCCCGGAGATCCAGCGGGCTTCCTGCGGCCGGTCATAAATGGTGTACGCCCACAGCACCAGCACGACGAGAGAGAGCAGACCTTCAATAATGAACAGCCAGCGCCAGTCGAGTACGGTGATTATCCAGCCGGAGAGCGGGGCGGTGATAATCCCGGCAATCGGCACAAACATAATCACAATGGCGTTCGCACGACCGCGTTCAGCGTCCGGGAACCAGTTGCTGATCATCGTCAGTACGACGGGCAGCATGCCGCCTTCCGCCACACCCAGTAAGAAACGCAGGGCAAGCAATTGATACTGGTTGGTGATTAAGCCTGTGAGGACGGAAATAACCGCCCAGGCAACCAGCGACCAGCCAATAAATTTCTTGCCGCTGCCGTGAACGGCGATTTTGCCGCCGGGAACCTGTAAGAACAGATAGCCGATGAAGAAAATCCCGCCAGCCAGACCGGCCATAGTGGCGGAAATACCTAATTCGGCATCCATTCCGCCAGGCATCGCGAAAGCAATATTCACGCGGTCCATATAAGAAATAATACAGGTAATCAGAATGGGCGGAATAATTCGCAGCCAACGCTGACGAGGTATATCTTTTTCTGTAGGGCGAGAGGTCATATTCATCTTCGTATTCTCGTAAAGTAAGTATTCTGGCGATGAAAAGTAAATTATTTAATGCCTGATGACGTTTTGCTTATCAGACCAACGCCGCCATCCGGCAACGTCTTATTATTTGGCGTTATTTAATGCCGTAATGCCGTCGCGTAATATCGCTACGCGGTGACTGACGTCGGCATTAGCGTTAATTTCCAGTAACTTAATGCCCATGAATTGCAGAACGTCTGTTCCTGCGCAGGTCAGTAATTCACGGGCATGTTCTTGCGTCATCATGCTGTCAGGGCAGAAAGGCGCGAAAGGCGCATGTAAATCCTGCCATTCGCCGTATTCACCGCTTTGCGTTGTACCGGAGAACATCAGCGCGCCGAGTTTGCCAGCCTGTTTCACCTGCTGCGTATGGGTCAGTGGCAGGGTGGTGTTGCGTCCTTCAATGGCGGAACGCGCCCAGTTAATGCAAACGCTGATGTCGTAGTCGGCAATCACCTCCAGCACGTTGTCCAGAGGCAGGAATCCTTTGCGCGGCGCGGCGCTGGTCATCGCGTCGCAGTGTTCCAGCACCAGGTCGCACGGCCAGTCCCAGCCAGCGATCTCTTTCACTGAACGGGCAAATGCGTCCGTTGCCTGCGCGACGTTTGGGTTATCGGCCAGCGGTGCGGCGTGCAGCTCAAGCGCGATCACTTTCCCGGCGCTTGCCGCGTTGATTGTCGTGATCTTCTGGTAAAGGTGGCGATAGTACGCCACACAGGCCTGACGCTGATCTTCATTGCTGGAGGCCAGCCCAAAGCCGCGGTTTTCACCGCGACGGCGCATGGTTTCCATAATCGCCGTCACGACGATTTGCCAGTTGCCTGGCGTATGGCGCAATAACCACGCGTCGCCGAGTGGGTGAAGATGTTCAAGGCAGGGTTGCTCCAGCCCACGAATATCAGGAGTATCGGAGAGTTGCCGCCAGAATTCCTTCTCTTCCTCTTCACTCTTTTGGTGAAATGAGGGTGCACAGGGATACGCACCGATAATATAACCGGTATTGTTCGTTTTCATGTTGTGCTCCAAAGATAACGTTTTATAAAGCGGATATTGCCACTTTAACGACGATTTTCCGTATGGGTGTCGCGACCGTTTTATTGCAGCCAGGGCGATGAACATCCTGCGGGAAAAAAATAGCGTAGCTTCCCGGAACCATTTCAAAGAAAGATTCATGTTCACTGTCGTGATAGAAAATAATATCGCGCTGTTCTAATAACGATTCGCTGATTTGGTTATTACCGGTGTCGATGGCAACCCCTATTTTTTCTTCACCCCAGGCGAGAAACTGAATATCCAGATAACGGCGATGAACTTCTGGACGGTTTTCAGCCGCAGAGCGGGTGGTTAAATCAATTATCTGGGCAAAAATATTTTTGCCGTCGATTTCCACCACCCCAGGGTTCAGCGTGCGAAAGTCGGTGGTACGTAAGAAATCGAGCGCCTTTTCAATCGCGTCTGGCAGACGACACGGATTGGGCTGTGCGATATGTCCAAATATCATGCTATGTCTCCTTACAGCGCCTGGATTTTGGCCCATACGCTGTCATCGACGGTGATGCCGTTGCGGCGATTCTCATCCCGCAGCCGGGTAAATTCGTGGCCTGGCAGACGGATTGCCACGTTCTCATCGGCGCGCTCAGCGGTAGTGACGAAATCCATAATGCGCTGGAGTTTGGCATCGCGCGTGGCGCCATCAATCAGCTTATCGACCTCAATAGCGATGAAGATCTGCGAAACGCCGTATTCGTCGCTGTTTTCCTGGGTAACTTCGGCAACGGAAGCGCCGTCGGAAAGCAGGGTGGCGATCATATCCAGCACAATCGACAGACCTGACCCTTTCCAGTAGCCCATCGGCAAAATGCGGCGATTTTTTTCGATCACGCCAGGTTCTTTGGTCAAATTGCCTTCATCGTCGAACCCGCCGTCTACCGGCAGCTCACGTCCCGCCAGCCGGTTTACCTCTAACATGCCGTAGGAGAACATCGACATCGACATATCGATCATGGTGATTGGCGATGAAGGGATGGCGACGATCAGCGGGTTTGTGCCAATGCGGCACTCTTTTGACCCCCACGGCGGCATCACGGCGATAGAGTTGGTCCAGCAGATGCCGATGTAGCCTTTTTCCGCCGCCTGCCAGCCGTAGCTGCCGCCGCGCATCCAGTGGTTGGCATTGCGTAACGCCACCAGGCCGATGCCGTGGTCGGAAGCCAGTTCAATGGCGCGATCCATCATTTTTTTCGCCGTCAGATTGCCAATGGCTCGCTGAGCATCCCACTGCTCGATGGCGCCAAGGCTGGTGATGCGCTGCGGTTTGGCATCAGGAATGATGTCGCCATTATCCAGTTGCTGAATGAAACGGGGAAAGCGATTCACGCCATGCGAATAGACGCCGGATTCTGTAGTACGGGCAAACATCTCTGCACAGGCGTCAGCCGTTTCCGCCGCAACGCCGCGCGCCAGCAGCACCCGATTGAACGCCTCTTTTAACTGCTCAAAAGTTACTTTCATTCCTGCTTCTCCCGTTTATTTTTGACCGCTTTTTTATCTTTAAATTTCACTATGCGAAATCTGATTTCAAATATAGCGATCAAATTTTGACAGATCAACGGGGTGGTCTATTTTTTAAAATCATCAAAATCAAATAGTTGTGTTTTTTCGGTTCAGATCGTGAACTGAAACACACTTTGCGCTACCATCAGAGCGCGACGAAAAGGGGAGCGGAAGCGATGGACATAAAAGAGAGCGAAATGACGCAAGAAAAAGAGAGGCCAGCCGGTAGTCAGAGCCTGTTCCGTGGTTTGATGCTGATTGAGATCCTCAGTAACTACCCGAACGGATGCCCGCTGGCGCACTTGTCTGAACTGGCAGGGCTGAACAAAAGTACCGTGCATCGACTGCTACAGGGGTTGCAGTCCTGCGGGTATGTCACCCCCGCGCCTGCCGCCGGAAGCTATCGTCTGACCACTAAATTTATCGCTGTCGGGCAGAAAGCCCTGTCATCGCTAAATATCATTCATGTGGCTGCGCCGCATCTTGAGACGCTGAATATTGCCACTGGCGAGACCGTCAACTTCTCCAGCCGTGAAGACGATCATGCCATCCTGATCTATAAGCTGGAGCCGACCACTGGCATGCTGCGTACCCGCGCCTATATCGGTCAGCATATGCCGCTGTATTGCTCTGCGATGGGGAAGATTTACATGGCGTTCGGCCATCCTGACTATGTGGAAACCTATTGGGAAAGCCACAAGGATCAGATCCAGCCGCTGACCCGTAACACCATTACCGGGTTGCCGGCGATGTATGACGAGCTGGCGCAAATTCGTGAAAGCGGTATGGCGATGGATCGCGAAGAGAATGAGCTGGGCGTTTCCTGCATTGCCGTGCCGGTGTTTGATATTCACCATCGGGTGCCATACGCCATCTCTATTTCGCTTTCGACGTCCCGGCTTAAGCAAATTGGCGAGAAAAATCTGCTCAAACCCCTGCGTGACACCGCGCAGGCGATCTCGAATGAGTTGGGTTTTACCGTGCGCGATTAAGGCAGGCGCCCGGAAGATGATGGGCATCTGACAAAATTTAATCGTTTCCCTCGTCGGATCAAAGCAGCGATCGCGCCCTCTCTGGCACTCTGGGGTTTTACGCAGGTGGAGAGGGCAATGAACCGATTTATCATGGCGGATGCGGCGAAATGTATCGGCTGTCGTACTTGTGAGGTTGCCTGCGTAGTGGCGCATCAGGAGAACCAGGACTGTGCGGCGGTGTCGTCCGGGGAATTTGTCTCCCGCATCCGGGTCATTAAAGACGATGCGTTTACCACGGCGGCGGCATGTCGCCAGTGTGAAGATGCCCCCTGCGCGAACGTGTGCCCAACGCAGGCTATTCGTCGCGATCATGGGCACATCTTCGTGGAACAAGCGCGCTGTATCGGGTGTAAAAGCTGTATGCTGGCGTGCCCGTTCGGCGCGATGAACGTTGTGTCGCGAACCTCACGCGTACAGGCGATTAAATGCGATCTCTGCTGGCACCGTGAAACGGGCCCGGCATGCGTGGAGGCCTGCCCGACTGACGCATTGCAGTGCCTTGATGTGGAAAACGTGCAGCGACAACGACTGCACGCGCAACCCGTCTGATTGTCACCCCGGTCAGGCGATGACCGGGGGGGGCTGTCAGCCTTCGCGCCAGGCGCGCTCAACCTCTTCAGCAAGAATTTTCACCCCTGCCTCAATTTTTTGCGGATCGGGAACGTAGTTCATCCGCATGCACTGGTGCGTATGCGGCCAGGGTTTGTCCAGCCCCGGGAAGAAGTAGTCGCCGGGAACCATCAATACGCCGCGCGCTTTCAGACGCTGGTACAGCAATTCAGTTGAAATCGGCAAATCTTTGAACCACAGCCAGAGGAAAATAGCGCCTTCCGGTTTATGGATCAGGCAGCGATTTTCCGGTAAATACCGGCGAATGGTCGCGATTGTTTCCAGTACGCGCTGGTAGTAGAACGGTTTTATTACCGTTTCCGACAGGCGCAGCAGGTCGTTACGCTTGATCATTTCGCACATCATTGCCGGGCCAATACCGCCAGGCGACAGGCTGATAATGCCGTTCATATTGGTGATGGCGGTGATGATTTTTTCATTGGCGATAATGATGCCGCAGCGGCTGCCGGGCAGCCCCAGTTTGGAGAGGCTCATGCACAGGATGATATTCGGATTCCACAGCGGGCGCGCTTCGCTGAAAATAATGCCCGGGAAGGGAACGCCGTAGGCGTTATCGATCACCAGCGGGATGCCGTGCTGATTGGCAAGGGTATCCAGCTTCATCAGCTCTTCGTCGGTAATCACATTGCCTGTTGGGTTAGTCGGGCGCGACACGCAGATCATGCCGGTCTCTTCCCCGATGCGCAGATGTTCAAAATCAACGTGGTATTTGAACTGACCTTCCGGCAATAGCTCGATATTCGGGCGAGCGGAAACGAAAAGATCCTCTTCCAGCCCGGAATCGGCATAACCAATGTATTCCGGTGCCAGCGGGAACAGCACTTTTTTAGTCGTCCCGTCGGCGCGGCGTCCGGCGAAGAGATTAAACAAGTAGAAAAACGCGCTCTGACTGCCGTTTGTTAGTGCAATATTCTGTGGTTCGATATCCCAACCCAGATTCTCACGCAGCAGCGACGCGAGCGCTGTCAGTAGCTCCGTTTTTCCCTGCGGACCGTCATAATTACAAAGCGCATCAGTGGCTTTGCCGTTTTCCAGCATTTCGCCCAGTAGCGAATGGAAGTAATTCTGCATTTCCGGGATTTGCGCTGGATTACCCCCGCCGAGCATGATTGCGCCGGGCGTGCGTAAGCCGTCATTGAGGTCTTCCATCAGGCGGGTAATGCCTGAATGGCGGGTAAATTTGTCGCCAAAAAGTGAGAATGTCATAGCAGGTGGTCTGTCGAACTCATTATCAAAGTGGCTAACCATAGCGCTACCTATGACAGGGTGCAAATCAGGCGTTAACGCCGTGGGTGATGCTTTATGCTGAAGATTTTTATCTGGCTGGTGTTTTGTTTTGATGAGACGTCCGGCGGATAGGCACGCCGGACGTCAGGCAGGATTAAGGGCGACCCGCCCAGACGACCATGACCTTATCGTCGTCGTGCTCGCGCACAAAACCGTACCCCTGCTTCAGTGAGAGCGTGGTTTGCTTGCCGGCGCCGATGGCGGGGTGTCTGGCGCGGAACTGGCTGATTCGCTGCCAGTGGGCGACGGTGGCGGCGGATTTACCGTTGATATCCTGCCAGTTCATGTCAGAACGGGTGCCTTGCAGCGGATCGGAACCCGTCGGGCCAAAGGGGCGTGCGGATTCGTCGCCATAAAAGATCTGTACGGCGCCGGGCGCCAGCAGCAGAAGCTCTGCGGCCTTATCGCCGCCTTCCCGAAAGAGGCGCGTGTCGTGCGAGGAGAGATAACTCAGCACGTTGAAATCCTGTAATTTCTCTACCATTTGCTGCCAGGTGGCGTCCATATCCGCCAGACAATCGACCGCTTTTGCCGCCTGCTCCTGGTAATCAAAGTTGATCATCGCATCAAAGCCGTGGCGGTAATAATCACTCTGCATGACACCGTGGCCCCAGGCTTCACCGGTCATCCAGAAAGGCGCGTCGTCCTGCGTCTTTTCCGGGTTGGCCTGTTTCCACTCGGTCAACGCCGCGCTGGCCTGGGTTTTCAACTGCTGCCAGGCAGGAAGTTCGACGTGTTTGGCGGTATCTACGCGGAACCCGTCGATGCCGTAATCACGCACCCACTGACTGAGCCAGTGGGTCAGATAATCCCGCGGCGTGTAGCCCTCAATGGCTTTTGCGCGGGTATCCGGTTTGTTTTTATAGAACACCGGCAGGCCGGAAGGGGTTGTGGATTCCGTTTTAATATCGGGCAGGAAGGCCAGCGACATGGTCAAATCGTCAAAGCCTGGATTGTCATAATCGCCAATATCCGTGCGAATCCATTCTTTCCCCCACCATGCTTCCCATGCCGCTTTGTCGCTGAAGTTGATGTAGTCATTAAAGCTGTGCCAGCTTTGCCCGGCGGCGGGCTTCCAGTCAGTCCAGTGTTCGCCCAGCGTCTTTTTCAGCTCATCGCCTTGCAGATACAGCGCGCCAAACCGGAATGTCTGCATGTCCGCCAGCGTGGCGTAGCCCGTGTGGTTCATCACCACATCAAACAGAATACGGATGCCGCGCTGGTGTGCGCCATCGACTAACGCGCGAAGGTCGTCCTCGCTGCCCATATTGGCGTCCAGCGTGGTCCAGTCCTGGGTGTAATAGCCGTGGTAGGCATAATGCGGGAAATCCCCTTTCGTACCGCCGCCGACCCAGCCGTGGATTTGCTCGAACGGCGCGCTGATCCACAGGGCATTCACCCCCAGGTGTTGCAGATAGTCCAGCTTGTCTGCCAGCCCGCGTAAGTCGCCGCCATGAAAGGTGCCAATCTCCTCCATGCCGTCTTTGTGGCGGCCATAGCTTTGGTCATTCGTCGGATCGCCGTTCTGGAAACGGTCTGTCAGCACAAAGTAGACCGTCGCGTTATGCCAGTTGAATGCGGCGGGCGCGTTGGTTTCCGCGCGTTCAAGCAACAAAAGCCCGTTGCTGGTCGCGCCGGGTTGTAACGTAATCTGACCGTTCTTAACGGTAGCGGTTTGCTGGCTGTAGTAATCGCGCACGACCGCGCCTTCCGGGAAGGTGTGACTCACCTCCAGGGTCAGCGGCGAGCCGTTCCACGTCGGGCACTGGCGCACCGTGCTGGCGACGGGATCGGCGGTGCTTTTTATCGACAGCGTCAGCGTTGGCGTACCGGAGCGGGTATCAATCTCCAGCGAGTAGTCGCCGTCTTTAAACAGTCGCCACTGCGGCGGCGTGCCTTCACACGGTTTGAGCGACAGCATCTGATTGAGTTTTATGGCATCAGCAGGTTGCCAGCACTGTTGGTCAATATGCAGCGTCAAAGGGCGCGTACCTTTCGTCAACGCGGCATGGCTGACAAACTTACCCGTACCTTCCGCCGTAAAGGGCGGGAATCCCTGAGATGTCCATGATGAGGCGAATACGATGCCGGGCATAAGCGCCAGCGCAAAAGCGGTAAGTTTCATTACGCTTTCCTTATTGCTGCGATTTTAGCCAGTATGCCGTTGAAAGATAGCGGATAACTCATCCCTCTGGCGTATTCCGCCAGGCTGAGGCGCGAGGGTGAGCGATCGTGCGCAGAAAATAGCCATGTTTTGCGATAACCACCACATTTTCTTCGTATTAATAGCGTTCTTCGCCATTATTGCGTGACAGGGTTTCGGAATTGGACTATTCCTTGGGGTGCTCTTGACGGTTATTTTTGATATGATTTGAGATTCATCTCTCATTTTTTTGAAAAATATAAGGCGTTGGAATGTATAAATCCGACCAGGAGACCTAATGATATTGACGCCCATACGACGATATGGGGCAATGATTCTTATGTTACTCACCGTAGTATTTTCGGGTGAGGTGCTGGCGAAGGCGCACACGACAACAACGAGTCAAAAGTCCCACGTAACCAAGACAGGTCATAAACAGGTAAGCAGTAAACAAGAGTATTCTCGCAATAGTGCAAAGAGTAGTTCACTTCCTGATTTGCGAAAATACCCTTCCGGAACACCAAGGAAAAAAGCGTTTCTCCGGACGGTTATGCCTTTTATCACCAGTCAAAATGCTGCGATTACTGCGGATCGTAACTGGCTGATTTCAAAACAGTACCAGAACCGCTGGTCGCCTTCTGAGCGTACGCGTATGAAAGATATCGCGGCGCGCTACAAGGTAAAGTGGTCTGGCAACACGCGTAACATTCCGTGGAATACCTTGCTGGAACGCGTAGACATCATCCCGACCAGTATGGTGGCGACGATGGCGGCGGCGGAAAGCGGCTGGGGAACCTCTAAACTGGCGCGCAACAACAATAACCTGTTCGGCATGAAATGCGGAAAAGGGCGTTGTACCAATGCGCCGGGTAAAGTGAAAGGTTACTCGCAGTTCGGTTCGGTTAAAGAGTCGGTTAACGCGTACGTGATTAACCTGAACACGCATCCTGCTTACTCGTCTTTCCGTAAGTCTCGCGCCCAGTTGCGTAAGGCGGATCAGGAAGTTACCGCAAGCGCAATGATCCATAAGCTGAAGGGTTATTCGACGAAAGGGCAGAGCTACAACAACTATCTGTTCGCGATGTATCAGGATAACCAGCGTTTAATCGCCGCGCATATGTAATGACCCGATTTTGTAGGCCGGATAAGGCGCTTGCGCCGCCATCCGGCACAAACGCCCGGTGGCGCTTCGCTTACCGGGCCTACAAACGACCACCTGCCACCGCTACAACAACACCTCACTGTACCGATCGCGGTACTCTTTTGGCGTCGTGTCATACTCCTTTTTGAAAACAGAATAGAAATATTGCAGGGATGGGTAGCCGCACATCTGTGATATTTCGTTAATCGGCAGCGTGGTTGAAATTAACAGGCTGCGCGCTTTTTCCAGTTTTTCAGCATGAATAACGGCGTGAATGGTCTCCCCGACGTCTTCTTTAAACCGTTTCTCCAGGTTTGAGCGGGAGATACCGACTGCGTCCAGCACCTGATCGACTTTAATACCTTTGCAGGCATGGTTACGGATGAAATGCATCGCCTGTATGACGGCCGGGTCGGTCAATGAGCGGTAGTCCGTCGAGCGACGCTCAACGACGCGCACAGGCGGAACCAGAATACGTTGTAGCGGCAGCACTTCCTTATCCAGCAGGCGGTGTAGCAGTTTTGCCGCCTGATAGCCCATCTGCCTGGCTCCCTGAGCGACCGATGACAGCGCGACCCGCGACAGATAACGGGTCAGTTCTTCGTTATCAATACCGATGACGCACAGCTTTTCGGGAACCGGGATATGCAGATGCTCGCAAACTTGCAGCACATGTCTCGCCCGGGCGTCGGTAACGGCGATAATCCCGGTTTGCGGCGGCAGGGTTTGCAGCCAGTCCGCCAGCCGGTTTTGCGCGTGCTGCCAGTTTTCCGGTGCGGTTTCCAGCCCCTGATAGACCACGCCACGGTATTTTTCTTGTGCAACCAGTTGGCAAAACGCGTATTCACGCTCAGCCGCCCAGCGCTTGCCGCTGGAGGCGGGCAGGCCATAAAAGGCGAAGCGATTGATCCCTTTTTCTTTCAGGTGCAGAAAGGCGCTTTCCACCAGTGCGTAGTTATTGGTGGCGATATAATGGACGGATGGATAGTGTGCAGCAAGGTGGTAAGAACCGCCGACGCCGATAATGGGCACATCCACATCGGCAAGCGCCTGAGCAATGTCATCGTCATCGTAGTCGGCAATGACGCCATCGCCCAACCACTCTTTGATGTTATCAATTCGCGCGCGGAAGTCTTCTTCAATGAAGATATCCCATTCCGATTGCGATGCCTGTAAATATTCACCCACGCCTTCCACTACCTGACGGTCGTAGGCTTTATTTGCATTAAATAACAGTGTGATACGGTGGCGTTTCTCAAACATAGTTCTTTCCCTGCTGAATCAGTCATAAAGGACAATGCCGGTACGTGTTGACCGGCATTGAGCATGACCCCTTTTCTGGAATTCAGGAACGACGTTTAGTTGCTGAGTCCATCCATACTGCCAGTAACAAGATCGCACCTTTCACGATGTACTGCCAGAATGTGGGCACGTCCATCATACTCATTCCGTTATCAAGAGAGGCCATAATAAACGCCCCCATGACGGCGCCCGCGACGCTACCCACGCCACCCGCCAGGCTGGTTCCGCCGATCACGCAGGCGGCAATCGCGTCCAGCTCGGCAATGTTCCCGGCGGAAGGCGATCCGGCGCCGAGGCGCGAACTGAGTATCAGCCCTGCAATCGCCACCATCAGGCCGTTGATGGCGAAGACCGCCAGTTTGGTTCGCTCAACGTTAATGCCGGAGAGACGAGCGGCTTCCAGATTGCCGCCAATCGCATAAATTCTCCGGCCAAACGCCGTTCGCGTCGCCATAAACATACCGCCAAGCAGCAGGAATACCAGCAGCAGTACGGGCGTTGGAACGCCGCGATAATCGTTCAGCAGCCAGATTGCGCCCAGGACAATGACGGCGGTTAGCGCCTGGCGACCGACTACCGCAGTAGAAGCCGGGGTGCTAAGCGCCAGAGTCTGCCGGCGCATACGCCCGCGCCATTGCCAGCCGATAAATGCCATTAAGCTGATAGCGCCTATTGTGAAGCCCAGACCGTTGGATAAGTAGCTCTGACCAATCTGCGACATCGCCGAGCTGGTGGGCGAGACGGTCGTACCATTCGTGATGCCAATGAGAATGCCACGGAAAGCCAGCATCCCGGCCAGGGTGACGATAAACGAAGGGACTTTCCGGTAGGCGACCCACCACCCGTTCCAGGCGCCGAGCAGTAAACCCAGCGCCAGCGTGACAACAATCGTAAGCGGCAATGGCCAGCCCAGCCAGACGTCGCAGATTGCCGCGACGCCGCCTAATAGCCCCATCATTGAGCCAACGGAGAGGTCGATTTCCGCAGAGATAATCACGAAAACCATCCCCACGGCCAGAATACCGGTGATCGCCGTCTGACGAAGCAGGTTGGAGACGTTGCGCGCGCTCAGATATGCGCCTTCCGTGGTCCAGGTAAAGAACAGCATGATCACAATAATCGCCGCGATCATGACGAACACCTGTAGGTTCAGTGATTTTAACCCAGGAAAACCGCCCGTCAGAGGGGCTGAGAGTTTCACTTCAGACGGATTGTTTTTCGACATGATATTCGCTCCTCAATGCGGCTTCCATCACCTGTTCTTGAGTCAGGTTATGATTCACCAGGTTGGCTTTCAGTTTTCCTTCGTGCATCACCAGGATGCGATCGCTTAATCCAAGAACCTCGGGGAGTTCCGACGAGATGACGATGACAGCAATACCTTGCTGAACAAGCTGGTTAATGAGTTTGTAGATTTCATATTTCGCGCCGATATCGATTCCTCGGGTGGGTTCATCGAGGATGAGAATGCGCGGGTTCAGCAGGAGACAGCGCGCCAGTATGGCCTTTTGTTGGTTCCCGCCGCTAAGGCGCCCAATCGCTAAATCAGGCGAGGATGTTTTCACTTTCAGGCGTTGCAGCGATTCCAGAATGCATTTTTGCTCTGCGGCATCGTCAAGATGGCTTATCTTCCCGGTGAACCGATCGAGCGCCGCCAGCGTGATATTTTTCCCGACGGCCATAACCGGCACAATGCCGTCGCGTTTCCTGTCTTCTGGCACCATCGCAATGCCATGAGCGATCGCTTGCTGGCAATGACGAATATCCACGGCCTGATTATCGATCATGACCTTTCCTTCCCAGCGCCCGGGCCAGACGCCGAACAGGCATTGCACTAACTCCGTGCGGCCCGCGCCGACCAGCCCTGCAATGCCGAGAATCTCGCCCCGTTTCAGCGAAAAGGAGACATCATTGACGCGTTTGATGTGACGGTTGACGGGATGCCAGGCGGTAAGGCGCTCAACGCGCAAAATCTCCTCCCCGGTAGCATGTGGTTCATTAGGATAGAGCGCCGTCAGCTCGCGACCGACCATCATGGTGATGATATCGTCTTCTTCCATTCCGGCGGCTGCGCGGGTGCCAATATGTTGGCCGTCGCGGATCACGCAGATTGTGTCCGAGATAGCTTTAACTTCATTGAGCTTGTGTGAGATATAAATACACGCAATATCATGCTGTTGCAGATCGCGAATAATTTCCAGCAGCACGGTGGTTTCTTGTTCCGTGAGGGAGGCCGTCGGCTCATCAAGAATCAGCAGCCGAACTTGTTTATTAAGCGCTTTGGCAATTTCTACCAGCTGTTGTTGCCCCAGGCCCAGGTCGCCCACGCGGGTATCCGGTGAGATAGACAAGCTGACTTGGTCTAACAGCTTCTGGCAGCGTAGCGTCATCATGTCGTAATCAAGAATGCCGTTACGGGTGATTTCGCTGCCCAGGAAGATATTTTCCAGCACGGTTAAGTGTTTAACCAGCGCTAACTCCTGGTGAATAATAGCAATGCCCTTACGTTCGGTATCACGAATATGACTGGCTTGCAGTGTTTCTCCCGCAAACAGAATTTCACCTTCATAAGAGCCATGAGGGTAAATACCGCACAGCACTTTCATTAACGTTGATTTACCCGAACCATTTTCACCGCACAATGAAACGATTTCCCCGGCATTAAGCCTGAGGCTGACGTTATCAACTGCCTTCACTGCGCCGAAGGTCTTGGTAATGTTTTTCATTTCAAGTAGATAGGGCATAACTACTCCACATAAGCCAATGCGAGAACCCGGCATGGAGGGTTTGACGCCCTCCGCTGTTGTAGAGGGCGCAACGTTTACAGATCACTCTTTTTGTGGAACCCGTCTTTAATCACGGTTTCGTCAATATTGGTTTTATTAACATCAATTGGAGTAAGCAGGCGGGAAGGGACATCTTTCAGACCGTTATTCAGCGTGGCGTCGGCCTTAGGTTGTTGCCCGTTACCCAGCTCGACGGCGATCTCGGCGGCGGTATTCGCCAGTAGCGTGATGGGTTTATAAACCGTCATGGTCTGCGTGCCTGCGACAATACGTTTAATGCCCGCAAGGTCGGCATCCTGACCTGAAATAGCGACTTTTCCTGATAATCCCTGAGCGCTGAGCGCCTGAATCGCACCGCCTGCGGTCGCGTCATTGGAAGCGACAACCGCGTCAATTTTGTTATTGTTTGCGGTCAGCGCATTTTCCATAATTTTCAGCGCATTTTCAGGCAACCATCCGTCCACCCATTGATCGCCGACGACGTTAATTTTTCCTGAGTCGATATAAGGTTTTAATACTTTCATTTGTCCGGCGCGGAACAATTTTGCATTATTATCTACTGGCGAGCCGCCCATCAGGAAATAATTCCCTTCAGGCACTTTATCGACCAACGCCTGAGCCTGTAATTCGCCGACTTTTTCGTTATCAAAAGAAATATAAAAATCGATGTCGGCATCATTTATCATGCGGTCGTACGCTAATACTTTTATTCCTTCTTGTTTCGCTTCTTTTACGACATTGCTTAATACTTGCCCGTTATAAGGAATAATGACCAGAACATCAACGCCACGGTTGATCATGTTTTCAATCTGCGACATTTGGGTTTCTTCATTACCATTGGCAGATTGTACAAATACTTTTGCGCCGAGGGACTCGGCCTTGCTCACGAAAATATCGCGATCTTTTTGCCAGCGTTCCAGACGTAAGTCATCGATAGCCATACCAATTTTAACTTCTTTGGCATGTCCCGTTATGCTGGCGAGCAGGAGTGAAGTGCAGACGGTGAGTAAGATGTTTTTTATCTTCATAATCGTGATGCCTTTTGTTAGAGGGAACAGCGGTAAAAGTAACAATCACAGCGTGAGACGTAGCAGATTTTTAGCAGTTAATACGCGGAAGGCAATTATAGATTTTTATCTTGCAGTTACGATTTTTGGTTTATTTCGGGAATTATGACCGAGATCGTACTTTTAATGACGCATTACGCCCGTTACATTTCGTTGTTGATGAATAACCATTTTTTGCAGACGGTTACTTTTATTTTGCGAGGCAGCGCACACTTACGAATTATCTAAATAGCAGAGTGAAATAACATAATTGAGCAATGTGAATCGAGTAACCAATATTACGCCATTACCCATCCCTCGCCGTATTACCTGATTATGGAGTTCATTATGCAGGCTTATTTTGACCAACTCGATCGTGTTCGTTATGAAGGCCCTAAAACCACTAATCCGTTAGCTTTCCGCCATTATAATCCAGATGAAATCGTACTGGGTAAACGCATGGAAGAGCATCTGCGTTTTGCGGCCTGCTACTGGCATACCTTCTGCTGGAACGGCGCGGATATGTTTGGCGTAGGCGCGTTCAACCGTCCGTGGCAACAGCCCGGCGATGCGCTGGAGCTGGCGAAGCGCAAGGCGGATGTGGCGTTTGAATTTTTCCATAAGCTGAACGTGCCTTACTACTGCTTCCACGATGTGGATGTTTCGCCGGAAGGTGCCTCGCTGAAAGAGTATAAAAACAACTTTGCGCAGATGGTCGATGTGCTGGAGTCGAAGCAAGAACAGAGCGGCGTGAAGCTGTTATGGGGCACCGCGAACTGCTTTACCAACCCGCGTTACGGCGCCGGTGCGGCGACGAACCCGGACCCGGAAGTCTTCAGTTGGGCGGCGACGCAGGTGGTGAACGCGATGAACGCCACGCACAAACTGGGCGGCGAAAACTACGTTCTGTGGGGGGGCCGTGAAGGGTATGAAACCCTGCTGAATACCGATCTGCGCCAGGAGCGCGAGCAGATTGGCCGCTTTATGCAGATGGTGGTGGAACATAAACATAAAACAGGTTTCCAGGGCACGCTGCTGATCGAGCCAAAACCGCAGGAGCCGACAAAACACCAGTATGACTACGATGTGGCAACGGTTTACGGCTTCCTCAAGCAGTTCGGCCTGGAAAAAGAGATCAAGGTGAACATTGAAGCCAACCACGCTACGCTGGCGGGCCACTCTTTCCATCATGAGATTGCGTCCGCCATTGCGCTGGGCATTTTTGGTTCTGTGGATGCCAACCGTGGCGATGCGCAGCTGGGCTGGGATACCGACCAGTTCCCGGTAAGCGTCGAAGAGAACGCGCTGGTGATGTATGAAATCCTGAAAGCGGGCGGTTTCACGACCGGCGGCCTGAACTTTGACGCGAAGGTTCGTCGCCAGAGCACCGACAAATACGATCTGTTCTATGGTCATATTGGCGCGATGGACACGATGGCGCTGTCATTAAAAGTGGCAGCGCGCATGATTGAAGATGGCGAACTGGATAAACGCGTGGCGAAACGTTATTCCGGCTGGAATAGCGAACTGGGCCAGCAAATTTTGAAAGGCCAGTTATCCCTGAGCGACGTCGCGCACTATGCTGAACAGCGTAATCTGGCGCCGGTGCATCAAAGCGGTCATCAGGAACTGCTGGAAAATCTGGTGAATCATTATCTGTTCGACAAGTAATCGCCATTGCGCCGCGTTTAGCCAACGCGGCGCATCGATAAAGGAGTGGTCACGATGTATATCGGGATAGATCTGGGCACGTCCGGTGTGAAAGCCATCCTGCTGAATGAGCAGGGAGACGTGCTGGCCTCGCAGACGGAGAAACTGTCCGTCTCTCGCCCGCATCCATTATGGTCGGAGCAGGATCCCGAACAGTGGTGGCTGGCGACGGATTGCGCCGTAAAAGCGCTGGGGCGAGAGCATTCATTGCGTGATGTAAAGGCGCTGGGGATTGCCGGGCAGATGCACGGCGCCACGTTGCTTGATAAACACCAGAAGGTGCTACGCCCGGCGATTTTATGGAATGACGGACGCTGTGGTGAAGAGTGCGCGCTGCTTGAGCAGCAGGTTCCGCAGTCTCGCGCCATTACCGGCAATCTGATGATGCCCGGCTTTACCGCGCCAAAACTGCTGTGGGTTCAGCGCCATGAGCCGGATATTTTCCGCCAGGTTGCAAAGGTGCTGCTACCTAAAGATTACCTGCGTCTGCGTATGACGGGGGATTTTGCCAGCGATATGTCGGACGCGGCGGGAACGATGTGGCTGGATGTCGCAGCGCGTGACTGGAGCGTCATCATGCTCAACGCTTGTCAGCTAACCCGTGAGCACATGCCTGCTCTGTACGAAGGCAGCGACATCACCGGTACGGTGCTGCCTGAGGTGGCGCACTCCTGGGGGATGCCTGCGGTGCCTGTTGTTGCAGGGGGTGGAGATAACGCGGCGGGCGCGGTGGGCGTGGGGATGATCAATGCGGGTCAGGCCATGCTGTCGCTGGGAACATCAGGCGTCTATTTTGCGGTGAGCGACGGTTTTCTCAGTAAACCAGAAAGTGCGGTGCACAGTTTTTGCCACGCATTGCCCGAACGCTGGCATTTGATGTCCGTCATGCTGAGCGCGGCATCCTGCCTGGACTGGGCGGCAAAATTGACCGGTCAGGCGTCTGTTCCCGCGCTGATTGACGCGGCACGCCAGGCGGATGATAACGCGGATGCCGTCTGGTTCCTGCCTTATCTTTCCGGCGAACGCACGCCGCATAATAATCCGCAGGCGAAGGGCGTATTCTTTGGCCTTACGCATCAGCATGGCCCCGCAGAGCTGGCGCGGGCGGTGCTGGAAGGCGTCGGTTATGCGTTGGCGGATGGCATGGATGTTGTGCATGCCTGTGGCGTGAAACCCGGCAGCGTGACGCTGATCGGCGGCGGGGCGCGCAGTGAATACTGGCGACAAATGCTGGCGGACATCAGCGGGCTACAGCTTGATTACCGTACCGGCGGCGATGTAGGCCCGGCATTGGGCGCCGCGCGTCTGGCGCAAATTGCGATGAATAAAGAGCAACCATTATCTGATTTATTACCGCAGCTTCCGCTGGAGCAGGCGCATTTCCCTGATGCTGAACGCCATGCGCGTTACCTTGAACGTCGCGAAACGTTCCGCCGCATTTACCAGCAGTTATTACCGCTCATGTCTTAATCCGCTATTCCTTCCGGCAGTGGCCGGAAGGAATTCTTATTTCCTATTGATTGCCTCGATATATATCGAAATCAATATGTGTGTTTTCTGATTTTCACGTTATTGTCCGGTTATCGTCTTTTCCATTCTTATTTCTTGTCTTAATGTGAATCGGCAAAGCATAAGGAGAGTGATATGGACGATAAGGTTGCGCGCAGGAAGCGTCTGGTCGGTTTAATCATGCTGGCGGGCGGTGCGCTGGTCTATCTGACAGGGCTGTGGCCTGCTTGCCACTCGTTGAGCGATAAGGGCTATTTTTTTGCGATAATGGTGATGAGTGGTTTTCCCCTGTTAATACGCCAGGAGCCGACGGGAAATGAGCGTCTGCTCACCCGGTGCAAATATCTGTTACTTCTCGCCGCAGGTATGCTTTTTGTCGGTCTATGGAATATTGATTTACCGGTCGCCGTCAAAGTGATGTGCCTTCTGGGGCTGGGCGTGAGTCTGTTGGGTACGGATATGTACGCCACGTATTCTGATGACGAATAAGGGCCGGTCAACTGACCAGCCTGCGCGTATCAGCCTTCTGTAGCAATATCGACAGCAGCAAACTTCCGGCCAGGGTGAGGGTAAAAATCCATACGATATCCAGCGGCGGCCAGCGTTTAAACTCCACGCCATTCGTCCGTAGCGCATGGATTATCAGCGCGTGAAACCCGTAAATACCGAGTGAGTGGCGGGAAATCAGCGCCAGCCCGGGAACCGTGCGCGTATTCAGGGTATTTTTGACCAGCGTGAGCAGCGACGCGGCGCAAATAAACACCATCGGGCCGCAATAGACGTACCAGGTATCGGCAAAATTTCCGCGCCAGTTGAGTTCATGTAACGTTCCGCGCGAAATAATCAATACCGCCGTAATGAAAAGCGCGGCGCTTATCCAGGTCAGCGAACGTTTTTGTGTCTCCATCATGCCAATCGCCCGGCCCAGCATGCCATAGAGGATGTAGTAAAACGTGTCGCCAGTGATATACAGGTTAACGGGGAGCCACTCAAATCCGCCGATTTTTTGCGACACGGTATTGGGGTTGGCGACAACGCCAATGACGATCATCAGCACCAGCAGCATTTTGCCGCTGATGTTTTTAACCTGTATTAACGGCGATACCAGGTAGATCACCGCGATCGCAAAGAAAAACCACAGGTGGTAGAACACCGGTTTTTGCAGCAGGTTTTTCAGCGATAGCTCTGCGTTAATCGACGTAAAAAGGGTGATATATACCAGCGCGACGGCGCTATAGAACAGCAGGCAAAGCGCAATGCGCAGGAAATGTCGCGGCTGGGCGCTACGTTCGCCAAAAAAGAGATAGCCCGAGATCATAAAAAACAGCGGTACGCTGACGCGTGAGGCGGAGTTCAGGACATTGGCAAAATCCCAGCTAAACGGATTGATGCTTTGCGCATTGGTGACGTACCAGGTGGTGGCGTGGATCATCACGACCATTAAACAGGCGATCCCTCGCAAATTATCAATCCAGTATATTTTGGGTTGCATCAGTTCCTCTGCTTCCGTTTTAAATAGGGTCTGACTTGTTTATTGGCGCGGTATCTCACTGGAATATTCTGAGTTTTTACGCTAAAGCTTGTGATGGCCCAGCGAGATTCGCAAAATGCGCCTGTCTTTTGGGCTAAACCCTAACCTTAATAATAATAAGAGCGACCGGCAAATAAGGCGGTAATAAAAATGATGATGAAGTCTGTTTTTCCGGCGCTGTTAACCCTCCTGCTGGTGGGATGCGCGACGACAGCGCAGCCGGTTCAGAAGGCGCAGAAGGTCAACGTGAACCCGGAACGCTCACTGGATATGGAAACATTGTGCAAAGCGCAGGCGGCGCGGCGTTATAACACCGGCACGCAGAAAATTGATGTGACCGGTTTTGAGCAATACCAGGGTAGCTATGAGATGCGCGGCAATACTTTCCGCAAAGAGAGTTTTGTTTGCTCTTTTGACGCAGAAGGGCAGTTTTTACATCTTTCCATGCGCTAAGTTCCCCCTTTTTCCCGTTTCGTACTGTATATCTTGCGGTCAGCGGGTATACTGATCCCTTCCTTTAAATCCACACGTATCCAGCACGAAATAATATGCAAAAGTTTGATACCAGGACCTTCCAGGGCTTGATCCTGACCTTACAGGATTACTGGGCTCGCCAGGGCTGCACCATTGTTCAACCATTGGACATGGAAGTCGGCGCGGGGACTTCTCACCCAATGACCTGTCTGCGCGCGCTGGGGCCAGAGCCGATGGCGGCTGCCTATGTGCAGCCTTCTCGTCGTCCGACCGATGGTCGCTATGGCGAAAACCCGAACCGTTTACAGCACTACTATCAGTTCCAGGTGGTGATTAAGCCATCGCCGGATAACATCCAGGAGCTGTATCTCGGTTCTCTGAAAGAGCTGGGGATGGACCCGACTATCCACGATATCCGTTTCGTGGAAGATAACTGGGAAAACCCGACGCTGGGCGCCTGGGGGCTGGGTTGGGAAGTGTGGCTGAACGGCATGGAAGTGACTCAGTTCACCTACTTCCAGCAGGTTGGCGGTCTGGAGTGTAAGCCGGTTACCGGTGAGATCACCTACGGCCTGGAACGTCTGGCTATGTACATTCAGGGCGTAGACAGCGTTTACGACCTGGTCTGGAGCGACGGCCCGCTGGGTAAAACCACCTATGGCGACGTGTTCCATCAGAATGAAGTGGAGCAATCCACCTACAACTTCGAATACGCCGATGTGGATTTCCTGTTCACCTGTTTCGAACAGTATGAGAAAGAAGCACAGCAACTGCTGGCGCTGGAAAACCCGCTGCCGCTGCCTGCTTACGAGCGTATTCTGAAAGCCGCCCATAGCTTTAACCTGCTGGATGCGCGTAAAGCCATCTCCGTTACCGAGCGTCAGCGCTACATCCTGCGCATTCGCACCCTGACCAAAGCAGTGGCAGAAGCTTACTACGCTTCCCGTGAAGCCCTTGGCTTCCCGATGTGCAACAAAGACAAATAAGAGGCGGCCATGTCTGAGAAAACTTTTCTGGTGGAAATCGGCACTGAAGAGCTGCCACCAAAAGCCCTGCGCAGCCTGGCGGAGTCCTTTGCTGCGAACGTTACTGCGGAGCTGGATAACGCTGGCCTCGCACACGGCAACGTAGAGTGGTTCGCCGCACCGCGCCGTCTGGCGCTGAAAGTGGCGAATCTTGCTGCTTCTCAACCCGATCGCGAAGTTGAAAAACGCGGCCCGGCGATTGCCCAGGCGTTTGACGCGGAAGGCAAACCGAGCAAAGCGGCAGAAGGTTGGGCGCGTGGTTGCGGTATCACCGTGGACCAGGCTGAACGTCTGACCACTGACAAAGGCGAATGGCTGCTGTATCGCGCGCATGTGAAAGGCGAAAGCGCAGAAGTGCTGCTGCCGAACATGATTGCCACCTCTCTGGCGAAACTGCCGATTCCGAAACTGATGCGCTGGGGCGCGTCTGACGTTCACTTCGTGCGTCCGGTACACACCGTAACGCTGCTGCTGGGCGACAAGCTCATTCCGGCAACGATTCTGGGTATCCAGTCCGATCGCGTCATTCGCGGCCATCGTTTTATGGGCGAGCCGGAAATCACCATCGACACTGCTGACCAGTATCCGCAAATCCTGCTGGAGCGCGGTAAAGTTGTTGCTGATTACGAAGCGCGTAAAGCGAAAATCAAAGCCGATGCAGAAGAAGCGGCGCGTCAGATTGGCGGTAACGCTGACCTGAGCGAGAGCCTGCTGGAAGAGGTCACTTCGCTGGTGGAATGGCCGGTGGTGCTGACGGCGAAATTCGAAGAGAAATTCCTCGCGGTGCCGTCTGAAGCGCTGGTTTACACCATGAAGGGCGACCAGAAATACTTCCCGGTTTACGCCGCAGACGGCAAACTGCTGCCGAACTTTATCTTCGTGGCGAACATCGAATCTAAAGATCCGCAGCAAATCATCTCCGGTAACGAGAAGGTGGTGCGTCCGCGTCTGGCAGATGCCGAGTTCTTCTTCAATACCGACCGTAAAAAACGTCTGGAAGATAACCTGCCGCGTCTGCAAACCGTGCTGTTCCAGCAACAGTTGGGTACGCTGCGCGACAAGACCGACCGTATTCAGGCGCTGGCGGGCTGGATTGCTGAACAAATTGGCGCGGATGTTAACCACGCGACCCGTGCGGGCCTGCTGTCGAAATGTGACCTGATGACCAACATGGTCTTTGAGTTCACCGACACGCAGGGCGTCATGGGGATGCACTACGCGCGCCATGACGGCGAAGCGGAAGATGTGGCTGTCGCGCTGAACGAGCAGTATCAGCCGCGCTTTGCCGGTGACGACCTGCCGTCTAACCCGGTTGCCTGCGCGCTGGCGATTGCCGACAAGATGGACACGCTGGCGGGGATCTTCGGTATCGGTCAGCATCCGAAAGGCGATAAAGACCCGTTCGCGCTGCGTCGTGCCGCGCTGGGCGTGTTGCGTATCATCGTTGAGAAGAACCTGAATCTGGATCTGCAAACGCTGACCGAAGAAGCGGCGCGTCTGTACGGCGACAAGCTGACCAACGCGAATGTGGTTGATGACGTTATCGACTTTATGCTCGGTCGTTTCCGCGCCTGGTATCAGGATGAAGGTTACACCGTGGACACCATTCAGGCGGTTCTGGCGCGTCGTCCGACCCGTCCGGCGGATTTCGATGCCCGTATGAAGGCCGTGTCGCACTTCCGCACGCTGGAAGAAGCCTCCGCGCTGGCGGCGGCGAACAAACGTGTGTCCAACATTCTGGCGAAGTCCGACGAAGTGCTGAACGATCGTGTCAATGCGGCAACGTTGAAGGAACCAGAGGAAATTGCTTTGGCTCTGCAAGTTGTGGTTCTGCGTGACAAACTTGAACCCGTGTTTGCTGAAGGTCGTTACCAGGAAGCGCTAGTCGAACTGGCTGAGCTGCGTGAACCGGTCGATACGTTCTTTGAAAAAGTGATGGTGATGGTTGATGACAAAGATCTGCGCATCAACCGCCTCTCTATGCTGGCGAAACTGCGCGAGCTGTTCCTGCAAGTAGCGGATATTTCCCTGTTGCAGTAAGTTCGTCGCAATAAAAAAAACCTGCCATCTGGCAGGTTTTTTTATGGGGAAAAAGGTAAAAAAAATCCCCGCCGATTGGCAGGGATCTTCAATTCTGAGCTTATAAAGCTAAGATTACAGGCTGGTTACGTTACCAGCTGCCGGGCCTTTAGCGCCGCTTTCGATGGTGAAGGAAACTTTCTGACCTTCATCCAGGGATTTGTAACCGTCGTTCTGGATAGCAGAGAAGTGTACGAACACGTCTTTGGAGCCATCGTCAGGAGTGATGAAGCCGAAGCCTTTATCAGCGTTGAACCATTTTACGATACCAGTCATTTTACCGGACATAGTGTATTACCTTTTAAAAAATAAGTGTGCCTTTCGGCGATATGGCGTGCTTTACAGATTTTTTAAGCGTTAAGGAAATGCGCACTACGAGGGGTATCAACGGATAACTCTTGAAGGGGACTGCCTTACTAAACTGCTTTAATGGTCTGTACGTCAAACCGTTGGACGCATTAACTCATGTAACGCCTGTGGATGCAACTTTTATTTTACTTCTTTCGGGTAAGTCTGTCGGGAAACGGCCCCTTAACAGGACCGTTAAACGAAAAAATCAGGCAATAATCTATTTCATCAACTGCTTACTTAAACCTGGGTTGGCCTGGATCAGGCGCATCAGATTTAACTCGGTACTCGACGGTTTTACCCGTCTGGATTCCCATTCCTGCACCATGGCAACGGTTACGCCCATCGCCCGGGCAAAATCATCTGTTTTTAGCCCGGTTCCTCTTCGTAACTGTTCAAACTCTGTAAAAGGGTTGGGCTTGTTTGTCAGGATAATCGTCTGCGATACATCTTTAAAAACAATTTGTTCCAGACTGCTCAGCAGTTCAAACATAGGATCTTTGTATTCCATTGAGAACTCCTATAAATCACACAGCGGGATCGTGAATTTCATCGAAGCTCATTAAGAATAGTCGGGAAACGTGAAGCCGGTTGGAAGCGGCAAAGAAGTGGATTCGTTTCAGCGCATTCCGGTCAGGATCGCGCGTTGGCTAAGGATCTGAAAAAGGCCGACATATCGGATCGACGGCGCGCAATTGTAAAGATAACAAAAATTTTATCACGTAAAAAAGCTGGCCATTTCTTCGTATAATATTCCACGGCAAGATTACGCAGAAAGGGTATCTTGCAAGGCTGTCCTGGACTATCCTTGTCAGCGTCAGGCACGCGGCATCGTTGTGCGCATTTTTGGGTGAAAGGAGTATTAAAATGGCGACAGGTAAGTCCTGCTCTCGCTGGTTTGCGCCTGTTATGGCGTTATTAATGGTAGTTAGCCTGAGCGGGTGTTTTGATAAAGAAGGTGATCAGCGTAAAGCGTTTATTGATTTCCTGCAGAATACTGCGATGCGTAGCGGGGAGCGTCTGCCGACGTTGACCGCCGATCAGAAAAAACAATTTGGTCCGTTCGTGTCTGATTATGCGATTCTGTATGGCTATTCGCAGCAGGTGAATCAGGCGATGGATTCCGGTCTGCGTCCGGTTGTGGATAGCGTCAATGCAATCCGCGTTCCTCAGGACTATGTCACTCAGCGCGAGCCGCTGCGTCAGGCAAATGGTTCTCTGGGCGTGCTGGGCCAGCAGTTGCAGAATGCGAAATTGCAGGCAGATGCCGCGCACAGCGCGCTGAAACAGTCCGACGACCTGAAACCGGTCTTTGATCAGGTTTACAGTAAAGTGGTGACGGCGCCTTCGGAGGCGTTACAGCCGCTGATTCCGGCTGCGCAAATTTTCACGCAGCAACTGGTGCAGGTCGGCGACTTTGTGGCGCAGCAGGATACGCAGGTGAGCTTTGTCGCGAACGGCATTCAGTTCCCAACGTCACAGCAGGCCAGCCAGTACAACACGCTGATTGGGCCGCTGGCGTCTCAGCACCAGGCATTTAATCAGGCCTGGACCACTGCGGTAAACGCGATCCAGTAACGCTGTTTATGCCCGATGGCGCTGGCGTCGATCGGGCATACGGTTAAGCAACGTTGTAGGCCGGGCAGGGCAACGCCGCCGCCCGGCCATTTATTATCCTGCGACCTGCGGGTTCACGCAGTTCTTCTCCACCTTGCCTTGTAACGCATCAATTAAGTTATCCACCGCGCAGGCGGCCATGTTGTAGCGCGTCTCATGGGTGGCGGAGCCGATGTGCGGCAGCGCCACAACGTTCGGCAGCGACA
Organism: Citrobacter sp. CK206; assembly: GCF_030333125.1. Lineage (NCBI taxonomy): Bacteria > Pseudomonadati > Pseudomonadota > Gammaproteobacteria > Enterobacterales > Enterobacteriaceae > Citrobacter > Citrobacter sp. CK206. Next base: position 248,868 of record NZ_JAOWGM010000028.1, on the reverse strand, counting down.
GCAGCGGCGAATCGACCGGCAGCGGTTCTTGTTCAAACACATCCAGACCCGCTGCATGAATTTCACCGCTTTGCAGGGCGGCAATCAGCGCGTTTTCATCCACGACCGGGCCGCGACCTGCGTTAATGAAAATGGCGGAGGACTTCATTTTGGCAAACTGCGCCGCGCCAAACAGGTGATGCGTCTCTTCCGTCAGCGGCAGGATCAGGCAGACAAAATCCGCCGTCTGCAACAGGGTGTCCAGATCGCAGTACCGGGCGTTGAAGCGTTCTTCCGCCTCAGGATGATGGCGGCGGGCGTTGTAGAGAATCGGCATGTTAAAGCCGAAGTGAGCGCGTTGCGCCAGCGCAAGACCAATGCGCCCCATCCCGACAATCCCCAGCGTTTTGTGGTGTACATCAGTGCCAAACCAGTCTGGCCCGATGCTTTTTGTCCATTCCCCCACTTTGACGCGTTCGGCCACTTCCACCACGCGGCGGGCGGTGCTCAGCACCAGCGCCATTACCGTATCCGCAACGGTTTCCGTCAGCACGGTCGGCGTGTGCATCAGCAATACGCTGCGCGCATTGAGGGCAGCCACATCAAAATTGTCATAACCCACGGAGACGGTCGATGCCGCGCGTAGTTTCGGCATCTTCTCCAGCAGTGCGCTATTGACGGTTTCGCTGGAGCCCAACAAACCTTCCGCGCTGGCGAAAGCCTGGGCGTGTTGTTCTACCGTTTCCGGGCGAAGATTTGGCACCTGCGTGACGGTGAAATGCTCTTCCAGGCGATGCAGTAAATCGTCAGGTAACGCTTTGTAGAGAATAATGGACGGCTTCATGCGGATCTCCGTGAGTTAAGGTTTAAGCGTGGCGTGCGCCAATCGGTAATTGCTGATTGTTAGCAGGCTTAACAATTAAAGTTAGCCATACTGAGGCGAAAAGCGCCACCCCCATAAAAATGTACGAGGCGGCCGGGCTGCCGGTTGCGCCGTTGAGATAGCCGACGAACCATGAACCAAAGAAAGAGCCCAGCGCGCCCATACTGTTGATCAGCGCCATTGCGCCGCCCGCGACGTTACGCGGCAGCATTTCAGGAATAATGGCGAAGAACGGGCCATAAGGGGCATACATCGCCGCACCGGCGATAACCAGCAGGGAATAAGAAAGCCAGAAGTTGTTCGCGCCAACGGCCCATGAACCGATAAAGGCAAAGGCGGCAATCAACAGCAGCGGCCAGACGAACAGTTTACGGTTTTGCAGTTTATCGGATGCCCAGGAGACAACGATCATCGCGATCGTCGCCGCCAGGTACGGCACTGAAGAGAGCCAGCCGACTTCCACCATGCCCATATTCGCGCTGCCGCTGCGGATGATGGACGGCAGCCACAGAACAAACCCGTACACCCCGATACTCCAGGTGAAATACTGCATGCACAGCAGGATGACGTTGCGTGAGCGGAATGCCTCGCTGTAATTGCGTACCGCTTTGATGCCCTGCTGCTCTTTTTCCAGCTGCGCCTGAAGCGCGGCTTTTTCTGACTCCGTCAGCCATCCAGCTTGTGACGGTTTGTCTTTCACCAGCACCCACCAGAAGAACGCCCAGATGATGGCGGGGAAACCTTCAATAATGAACATTTCACGCCAGCCGAGCGCCTGAATCAGGTAGCCTGAAACTACGGACATCCACAGCACCGTCACCGGGTTGCCGAGAATCAGGAACGTATTGGCGCGCGAACGCTCTGACTTTGTGAACCAGTTGCTGATGTAAATCAGCATGGCGGGCATAACGGCCGCTTCCACGACGCCGAGAATAAAGCGGATGGCGGCAAGCATTGGGATATTACTCACCATCCCGGTCAGCGATGCGCATGCCCCCCATAAAATCAGGCAGATAAAAATTAGTTTACGTACGCTGCGACGCTCGGCGTACACCGCGCCTGGGATCTGGAAGAAGAAATAGCCGAGGAAGAACAGGGCGCCCAGCAGGGAGGAGATCCCTTTCGTGATGCCGAGGTCTTCGTTAATTCCCGCTGCGGAAGCGAAGCTGAAGTTTGCGCGATCCAGGTACGCCAGGCTGTACGTGATGAACACGATAGGCATGATGTACCACCAGCGTTTTGCTGCATTTGTTGAGCTTGTCATAGGCCTGCCTCTGTCACTATGCCGCCGCTGTATGTAGGGTACAGGGGGCTGTTATCATTGCGTGAAGTTTATTCGCCTAACGCTTCACGAGTGGGTAATCCTTCGCTGTCGCCCTGAACCTGAATCGCCAGCGCGCCAATTTTATTGCCTCGCGTCACTGCCTGATGCAGCGTGCGGCCTTCCAGCAGGGCGCTGATCACGCCCACGGCAAAGCCATCGCCCGCACCAACCGTATCGACCACGTTGTCCACTTTTACCGGTGTGACGCAGCCTTGCTCGCCCTCAGCGGTTTTGTACCAGGCGCCATCCGCGCCGGTTTTCAGCACCACCGCTTTCACGCCGTGGCGCAGATAAAAATCGGCAATGCCCTCAGGCGTTTGCTGTCCGGTTAATATCATTCCCTCTTTCAGACCGGGCAGCACCCAGTCAGCCTGGAAGGCGAGGCGGTTAAGTTTTTCCACCATTTCGTCTTCGCTTTTCCACAGCACCGGGCGCAGATTCGGATCGAATGAAATCGTTTTGCCCTGTGCTTTCATGGTTCGGGCGGTATGCGCCAGCAGTTCATAAGAGCTGGCGGAAAGCGCCGCCGCAACGCCGCTTAAGTGCAGATGACGCGCGCCGGAGAAGTACGCATCGTGGTAATCGTCCACGGAAAGGTGGCTTGCAGCAGAACCTTTACGGAAATATTCCACAATGGGATCGGTTCCATTTTCGACTTTAGATTTAAGCTGAAAGCCGGTGGCGTAACGTCCGTCCAGCGTGACGCCCTGCGCATCAATCCCTTCTTTTTCAAGCGACTTAAGGACAAAACGGCCAAAGCTGTCATCACCGACGCGGCTTACCCAGCCGACGTTTAACCCCAGGCGCGCCAGGCCGGTCGCTACGTTAAGTTCGGCCCCGGCGACGCGTTTGATAAACGCGTCTACGTCCGCGAGATCGCCCGTTTGCGTGGCGACGAACATCGCCATTGCTTCACCAATCGTGATGACATCCAGAGAATTTTTCATGCGTTACTCCTCACGTAACAAATCGACGTAGCGACGAGTCACCGCCGTCAAATCTTGCCCTTCCAGTGGGAACTCAATACCGCGCGGTACATCAACAGGCAGCGCGTTCAGCAGCGCCAGCCAGCGGGGATCGGCGTCATCCGGCGCAACGGCGCGGAAACTGTCGTGATGGGGCGTGGCGGCTTTAACGTGGATATAGCCGACGGCGGGCGCCAGGTAGCGTGCGGCGTCTTCCGGCGAGTCGCCTACCCACAGCCAGTTCCCCATATCAAACGTCAGTCTGATGGGCAGGTTCTGTACCTGACAGGCGGCATTGAAGCGTTGCATCGGGCGCAATTTCCCACAGGCGGTTTGATCATTTTCCACCACCAGCGCCATGCCGCTGCTCTCCAGCCAGTCACGCAGGGTGTCGAGCTGATCCTGGCGTTCAAAATGACCCAGCGACACTTTCAGCCACCGCGCTTGCAGCGTGCGGGCTTCCTGTAACAGGTCGGGAAGGTGGGGGTTGAGGCTGCCATCCTCCAGGAACAGCGGTTCCGGCGCGGAATAGCAGGCCAGCAGGCCGAAAATGTCAATGGCGGCCGCCAGCAGCGGGAGCGCGTTAAGCTCGGCGTCAGTGAACATTTCACGGCGAATCTCGACGCCATCCGCCCCCGCTCCGGCAATGATGGGCAGCATCGCGGTTTGCCCGCCTGCGGCACGCACCTGGTCGTAGCCATAGGCGGCGGTGACCACCATAATTTTTCTTTGCATGGGAACTCCAAATCTATCGCTCTTGCTATTACGCTAGATGGAACCGGTTCCAAAGAAAAGTGCAGTGTGTCGAAATTATGATCACCATCACGAAGGAAAATTAGCGGGCGGTGGAGCCGCGAACGATCAGCTCGCCGGAGAAAACCTGCTCGTGAATCGCGTCGCTGCCCCCTTCAATGCGGCGTACAACCTGCTCGACAGCGGCAAAACCAATTTGCCAGGTCGGCTGTTTCAGCGTGGTGATGCCGACGCCTGCCAGCTCTGCCCATTCCAGTTCGTCAAAACCGAGCAGGCCGATGTCGCTGCCCCAGTTAAGACCAATGCGTTTGAGCGAACGGGCGACCTGCAATGTGAGCGCGCCGTTAGCGGAGATCACGGCTTTGCGCATCCCCCGGTGCTGCTGGTGAAACTGGCGCAGGGTGTTATCCAGTTGCGTATTTTCCGCCAGCGGCACCTCGGCGTTTTCCGCCACCACGCCAGGGTAACGCGCCAGCGTCGCACGAAATGCGTTCAGGCGCTCGCGGCGGGTATTGACCATACCGAGCGGTTCGCTGAGAAACAGGATCGCCTCGAACCCTTGCTCAATGAGATGTTCGGTGGCGGTTGTTGCCGCCTGGGTGTTATCCAGACCGACGACATCGCAGGCGAAATCAGGGATTTTACGGTCAATCAGAACCATCGGCAGCGCCGACTGTTGCAGGCGGTTCAGCCCCTCCTCGCGCATCCCGACGGCGTTCACCACGATGCCTTCCACCTGGTAGCTGCGCAGCAGATCCAGATAGTGCAGTTCCTGATCCACCTCATTGTTGGTGTTACAGACCAGAGGAGTGAACCCTTTCTCGCGGCAGGCGGCTTCAATGCCGCTCAACACGTTAACGGAATAGGGGTTGGTAATATCGGCGATGATCAGGCCAATCAGGCGGGTACGACCGCGTTTCAGGCCTCTGGCCATCAGGCTTGGGTGATAGTCGAGTTCGGCAATGGCTTTTTCAATGCGCGCCAGCAGGGCATCGGACAGCAAATGCTTCTCACCGTTGAGATAACGTGAAATGCTGGTTTTTCCGGTTTTAGCGGCTTTCGCCACATCGCTGATGGTTGCCCGTGTTGATTTGCTCATCGCTGATTTCCCTGAATTTGGTGACAACACCTTAACGCGAAAATCAACGATGGCAAGCGCTTCATGCCGGATAAGAATGTAGGCCGGATAAGGCGAAGCCGCCATCCGGCGATGTGCCCGGTGGCGCTGTCGCTACCCGGCACAACGATTACTGCAACGGACTTAAGGTGATTTCCACGCGGCGGTTTTGCGCTTTACCTTCGGCGGTGCCGTTGCTGGCGATCGGGTTCGCCGGGCCCATGCCGCTGGTGCGGATGCGGTTGGCGGCAACGCCCTGGGTGATCAGCGCGCTGGCCACGGAGTCCGCGCGCTGCTGCGACAGACGCATGTTCAGATCCTGCCCGCCGGTACTGTCGGTGTAGCCCACTACGTTAACGGCGGTTTTGTTGTACTCTTTCAGCACCATCGCCACGCCGGTCAGCATGTTGGCGCCCGCCGGTTTCAGGGTTGCGCTGCTGCTGTCGAAGGTGACGTTATTCGGCATATTCAGGATGATGTTATCGCCACTTCGCGTCACGCTCACGCCTGTTCCCTGCATTTTGTCACGCAGTTTCGCTTCCTGTACGTCCATGTAATAGCCAACGCCGCCGCCCAGCGCCGCGCCTGCCGCTGCGCCAATCAGCGCACCTTTGCCGCGATCTTTCTTGGAGGAGGAGAGTGCGCCGACGCCTGCGCCGACCAGGGAACCAATGCCCGCGCCAATGCCGGATTTACCCGCTTCGCGCTCGCCGGTGTAAGGGTTTGTTGTGCAGCCAGATACTGCCAGGGCGCCGCTCACGATAGCAGCAATGACCAAAACACGTTTTTTCATCTTAGTTCCTTAATGACTTTTTTATTTTTTCGCCACAGCGACGGTGGCGGTTGATTATGACGTGCGAACATGAAGAAAATTCCAGGGAAGACTCTTAAATTTGTAAGTAACATTGAGCGGCATAATAAATAAGCCGTCACACCTGCATCGCATTCAGGAGCGCATTTTGATCAACGCACCATCGCACTATTCGGTATTAACCGCCGCCCATTGGGGACCTGTCCGGGTCGACACTGACGGCGAGACGGTTCTCGCGTCTCGCGGGGCGCTGCCCACTTCGCATCTCAATTCCCTGCAAACCGTCGTGCGCGACCAGGTTCACAGCCCTACCCGGGTGCGTTTCCCGATGGTGCGTAAAGGATTTCTCGCCTCGCCAGAGAAGCCACAGGGCGTGCGCGGTCAGGATGAATTTGTGCGGGTGAGTTGGGATGAGGCGTTGGATCTGATCCATACCCAGCACAAACGTATTCGTGAAACATATGGGCCGTCCTCGATTTTTGCCGGTTCTTATGGCTGGCGCTCGAATGGCGTGCTGCATAAAGCTTCCACCCTGTTGCAGCGTTATATGGCGCTGGCGGGCGGGTATACCGGGCATCTGGGGGATTACTCCACGGGGGCGGCGCAGGCCATCATGCCGTATGTGGTGGGCGGAAACGAAGTCTACCAGCAGCAGACCAGCTGGCCGGTTGTGCTGGAGCACAGTGACGTGGTGGTGCTATGGAGCGCCAACCCGTTGAATACGCTAAAAATTGCCTGGAATGCGTCGGATGAGCAGGGCATTGCTTACTTTGCCGCGCTGCGCAACAGCGGGAAACGGCTGATCTGCATCGATCCAATGCGATCGGAAAGCGCGGCGTTCTTTGGCGATAAGATGGAGTGGATCGCCCCGCATATGGGGACTGACGTGGCGCTGATGCTGGGGATTGCGCATACGCTGGTAAAAAACGGCTGGCATGATGACGCGTTTCTGGCGCGCTGCACGACCGGTTACGAGACATTCGCCGACTATCTGCTGGGCGTGAGCGACGGCGTGGCGAAAACGGCGGAATGGGCCGCAGATATTTGCGGCGTATCCGCCGCTAAAATTCACGAACTGGCGGAACTCTTCCATAAAAACACCACTATGTTGATGTCTGGCTGGGGGATGCAGCGTCAGCAGTTCGGCGAGCAAAAACACTGGATGCTGGTAACGCTTGCCGCCATGTTAGGGCAAATTGGCACGCCCGGCGGCGGTTTTGGCCTCTCGTACCATTTCGCCAACGGGGGAAACCCGACGCGCCGCGCCGCCGTACTGGCTTCAATGCAGGGCAGTCTGCCAGGCGGCACCGATGCGGTAGACAAAATTCCGGTGGCGCGCATTGTCGAGGCGCTGGAGAATCCCGGCGCGCCCTATCAGCACAACGGTATGAACCGCCATTTCCCGGATATCCGCTTCGTCTGGTGGGCCGGTGGCGCGAACTTTACGCATCATCAGGATACCAACCGTCTGATTCGCGCCTGGCAAAAGCCGGAACTGGTGGTGATCTCCGAATGTTTCTGGACCGCTGCGGCGAAACATGCCGATATCGTGTTACCTGCCACGACCTCTTATGAACGTAACGATTTAACTATGACCGGCGACTACAGCAACCAGCATCTGGTGCCGATGAAGCAGGTTGTGCCGCCGCGTGATGAGGCCCGTAATGACTTTGACGTGTTTGCCGAACTGAGCGAGCGCTGGGAAACGGGCGGTCATGCGCGCTTTACCGAAGGGAAAAGCGAGCTTGAGTGGCTGGAAACCTTCTACAACATCGCCGGGCAACGCGGCGCCAGCCAGCAGGTGACGCTGCCGCCGTTTGCACAGTTCTGGGAAGCCAACGATCTGATTGAAATGCCGGAGAATGCGGCCAACGCGCAGTTTATCCGCTTTGCGGATTTCCGCCGCGACCCCGACGCGCATCCACTGAAAACGGACAGCGGCAAGATAGAGATCTATTCCCGGCGAATTGCGGACTACGGCTATGCGGACTGCCCAGGACACCCAATGTGGCTGGAGCCGGACGAATGGCACGGCAATGCCGAACCCGGTCAGCTACAGGTGCTGTCCGCCCATCCGGCGCATCGTCTGCACAGCCAGCTTAACTACAGCCAGCTTCGTGAACAGTATGCGGTGGCGGGGCGCGAACCGGTTACTCTGCATCCGCAGGATGCGCAGACGCGGGGCATTGCCGACGGCGACACGGTGCGGGTCTGGAATCACCGAGGACAAATTCTGGCGGGCGCGGTGGTGACGGAGGGCATTAGACCCGGCGTTATCTGCATTCATGAAGGGGCATGGCCGGATTTAGAGGTGTCGGCTGGCGGCATCTGTAAAAATGGCGCGGTAAACGTGTTGACCAAAGATCTCCCCAGTTCGCGACTGGGGAACGGCTGTGCGGGCAACACCGCGCTGGCGTGGATTGAAAAGTATACCGGCCCCTCGCTGACGCTTACGGCGTTTAATCCGCCTGCCAGCCCATAATCCATGTCGGATGCTGTGTATCTTCCTGCCATGCGCTGTCTTCGATACGAAAACCCAGCGCATGGTAGAAATTCACCGCCGACTGATTTTTCTGGTAAACCTCCAGGCTGAGCGCGGTAAAGCGCTGCTGAACATGCTGCACCAGCGCCTTGCCAATCCCGCGGCGGATCGCGTCCGGCGTGACAAACAGCGCGCCCAAAAAGCGCGCTTCCATCACGCTGGCAAAGCCTTTCAGTGAACCTGCTTCTTCCCACACCCAGGTCTGCGCGGCGGGCAGGTACACGTCACGCACTATCGCTTCGCTTTCGCGCCAGTAGCGCGTTTCGATAAACGGGTGGGCATAGATCGTGCTTTCCATCCAGAGCGTCAAAATTGACGCCATATCGTCAGTCCGGGATTCGCGAATCATGCTGACCTCCAGGATGGTAGAAACAGCCCGTGATATGGTCGTTGACCAGCCCGCACGCCTGCATAAAGGAGTAGCAAATGGTGGTGCCGACGAACTTGAAGCCGCGTTTTTTCAGCGCTTTTGCCAGCGCATCCGACGCGGGGGTTGAGGTGGGGATCTCGCTCAGGCTGGCGGCGCGCGTTACCTGCGGCTGGTTTTCGACAAAAGACCAGACGAATTCAGCAAACGGTTCGCCATTTTGCTCCATCGCGAGATACGCCCTGGCATTGCCGATGATGGCCTGAATTTTCCCCCGATGGCGAATAATGCCCGCATCCTGCAACAGACGCTCAACGTCGTCTTCCTGCATCGCCGCGACGCGGACGGGATCAAAGTGGTGGAAGTTTGCGCGATAGTTTTCCCGTTTCTTCAGCACGGTGATCCAGGAAAGCCCCGCCTGCTGGCCTTCAAGGCAGATCATCTCGAACAGCTTTTTGCCGTCGGTTTCGGGAATGCCCCACTCCTTGTCGTGATAGGCGATGTATAGTGGGTCCTGACTGACCCATCCGCAACGCTGCATACTCTTCCTCGCTGTTTTGACTACCGCAAAAATTTCATTCGGCCCGCCTTGACGCGCCAGCTAAAAAGACAATATTTAATACAGGGCTAATAAGCCCTGGAACCGCCAAACAATGACAATAATATCGCCGAATTCGGCTCTTCTCTGGAGTCGCGTTGATGATTATAAAAAAATGCAGTGGTCGCCAGGTGTGGTGCTGCCTGGCGAGCGTTATCGTCTGTGCAATTTTCACTAACACAGCATATGCCTGGCAACAAGAATATATCGCTGATGCCGTATCGGGTCATACGACAGAACGCTATACATGGGACAGCGATCACCAACCAAGTTACAACGATATTCTGGCGGAGCGGATTCGGTCCAGCCAGAATGCGCCTGGCCCTGTGCTGAGCCTGGCCGATCAAACGCCACTGGACGCGACCAGCGGCATGAGCATGGGCTGGAATTTTCCGCTTGCCGGGCGCGTGACGACCGGGCCGGTCGCCAGCCTGCATTACGACGGCTCAACCACCTCGATGTTTAATGAATTTGGCGACAGCGTGACGGCGCAGACGCTGACCGACCCTCTGTGGCATGCCAGCGTCAGTACGTTGGGCTGGCGGGTGAATTCGCAGTTTGGCGATATCCGTCCCTGGGCGCAAATCAGCTATAACCAGCAATACGGCGAGAACATCTGGAAAGCGCAGTCGGGGCTGAGTCGAATGACGGCAGCGGATCAGAATGGCAACTGGCTGGATGTGACGGTGGGGGCGGATATGCTACTGAACCCGCATATCGCGGCGTATGCGGCGCTCTCTCAGGCAGATAACAGCGCAAGTAATAGCGACTATCTGTACACCCTGGGCGTTAGCGCCAGATTTTAACGAGAATACGCACGTAATAAAAACAAGTTTTTTACAATTAAGTCTCTTTCATAACAAGACGTACAGCGATAGTAGGTACTAACTGACCTTAAAAAAATCACGCCGCGCAGTCTTTGTCTCGTCATTCATTCCGCAATCCAGGCATTTCATTCCGTTCTGATGGCATTTCATGCCGTTTTTCCCCTGCATAAAAAGCACTTCGTTATTGTTGTCAGCAGTGAATTTCTCCTTTGTTTATGCAGGAAGACTGCCATGAAAACTTCTGATTATCAGCGTACCCGTTGGCTGACGCTTATCGGCACCATCATCACGCAATTTGCGTTAGGTTCTGTTTACACCTGGAGCCTGTTTAATGGCGCGCTCTCTGCGAAACTGGATGAGCCCGTCAGCCAGGTGGCCTTTTCATTTGGCTTGTTGAGCCTGGGACTGGCGATCTCCTCTTCCGTGGCGGGTAAATTACAGGAACGTTTCGGCGTAAAACGCGTCACGATGGCGTCGGGTGTTTTACTGGGCATCGGCTTCTTTTTAACGGCGCATTCCAACAACCTTATGATGCTGTGGCTGAGCGCCGGGGTGCTGGTTGGCCTGGCGGACGGTGCGGGATACCTGTTAACGCTGTCTAACTGCGTAAAATGGTTCCCGGAACGTAAAGGGCTGATTTCCGCCTTCGCGATTGGTTCTTATGGCCTCGGTAGCCTCGGCTTCAAATTCATCGACAGCCAGCTGCTGGCGACGGTCGGTCTGGAAAAGACATTTATGATCTGGGGCGCGATTGTGCTGGTGATGATTGTCTTTGGTTCAACGCTGATGAAAGACGCGCCGAATCAGGATGTTAAAGCGGTAAACGGGGTGGTGGAAAACGACTTCACCCTGGCGCAGTCCATGCGTAAACCGCAGTACTGGATGCTGGCGGTGATGTTCCTGACGGCCTGCATGAGCGGTCTGTATGTCATCGGCGTGGCGAAAGACATTGCTCAGGGGCTGGCGCATATGGATGTTGCTTCGGCGGCCAACGCGGTCACGGTGATTTCCATCGCTAACCTGTCAGGCCGCCTGGTGCTGGGCATTCTGTCTGACAAAATCGCCCGTATCCGCGTGATTACCCTCGGTCAGGTTGTCTCGCTGGTCGGGATGGCTGCGTTACTGTTCGCGCCGCTGAATGATGTGACGTTCTTTGCCGCGATTGCCTGCGTCGCCTTTAACTTCGGCGGTACGATCACGGTGTTCCCGTCGCTGGTGAGCGAGTTCTTCGGCCTGAATAACCTGGCGAAAAACTACGGCGTGATTTACCTGGGCTTTGGGATTGGCAGTATTTGCGGGTCGATTATCGCCTCGCTGTTCGGTGGGTTCTACGTCACCTTCTGCGTTATTTTCGCTCTGCTGATCCTCTCTCTGGCGCTCTCGACCACGATTCGCCAGCCTCAGCGCCGCGTCTTTAAAGAGGCTCACGCCTGATTTTATTCATCATTTAACCACTTCCCGGCCCGGATATTTTTGTAAATATCCGGGCCGCTTGCTTATTCTTCCGACACTTTTACGCTTCCCTGTGGTCTACATACCCGCGCGTGTAGACTGTCTGACATCTGCTGTTACCGCATTTATCCACCTGCCCGGTCTGGAATGGCCTTTTGCGGGTGGTTTTTATCCCGATTTCCAGGGTTTGCTTGCATGAAATACATTAAATCGATGACGCAGCAGAAGCTGAGCTTCTTGCTTGCGCTCTATATCGGCCTGTTTATGAATTGCGCAGTGTTTTACCGCCGGTTCGGTAGCTATGCGCAGGAATTTACCGTCTGGAAAGGCCTCTCGGCAGTGGTTGAACTTGGGGCCACGGTTCTCGCCACGTTCTTCTTACTCCGTCTGCTTTCCCTGTTTGGTCGCCGCGTCTGGCGGGTTCTGGCTACGCTGGTGGTGCTGTTCTCCGCGAGCGCCAGCTATTACATGACCCTCCTGAACGTGGTGATCGGCTACGGCATTATTGCCTCCGTGATGACCACGGATATCGATTTATCGAAAGAGGTCGTCGGCTGGCACTTCATTTTGTGGCTGGTGGCGGTGAGCATTCTGCCGCTGGTCTTTATCTGGAGTAACCGCTGTCGTTACACCCTGCTGCGGCAGTTACGCACGCCGGGCCAGCGCGTTCGCAGCGTGGCGGCGGTGGTTCTGGCTGGGGTGATGGTGTGGGCGCCGATTCGTCTGCTTGACGTTCAGCAAAAGAATGTTGAACGAACAACGGGTATCGATTTGCCGAGCTATGGCGGCGTGGTGGCGAACTCTTATTTACCGTCGAACTGGCTATCGGCTTTAGGGCTGTACGCCTGGGCGCAGGTGGATGAGTCGTCGGATAATAACTCGCTGATGAACCCGGCGAAGAAGTTTACCTATGTTGCGCCAGAAGGCATTGATGACACGTACGTTGTGTTTATCATCGGCGAAACCACGCGTTGGGATCATATGGGCATCTTCGGCTACGAGCGGAACACGACGCCGAAGCTGGCGCAGGAAAAAAATCTCGCGGCGTTCCGGGGTGAGTCGTGTGATACCGCGACCAAACTTTCGCTGCGCTGTATGTTTGTGCGCGAGGGTGGCGCGTCGGAGAATCCGCAGCGTACTCTGAAAGAGCAAAACATTTTTGCGGTGCTGAAGCAGTTAGGGTTTAGCGCCGATCTGTATGCGATGCAGAGCGAGATGTGGTTCTACAGCAATACGATGGCGGATAACATTGCCTACCGCGAGCAAATCGGCGCAGAGCCGCGCAACCGGGGTAAGATGGTTGATGATATGTTGCTGGTGGATGAAATGCAGCGTTCGTTAGCGCAAACCCCTGACGGGAAACACCTGATCGTAATGCATACCAAAGGGTCGCATTATAACTATACGCAGCGGTATCCCCGCAGTTTTGCGCAGTGGACGCCGGAGTGTGTCGGCGTTGATGATGGCTGCACAAAAGCGGAGATGATCAACTCTTACGATAACTCGGTGAGCTATGTTGATCACTTTATTACCCGCGTGTTCGATCAGCTGCGCGATAAGAAAGCCATTGTGTTTTACGCCGCCGATCACGGCGAGTCGATCAATGAGCGCGAGCATTTGCACGGCACGCCGCGCAAGATGGCGCCGCCAGAACAGTTCCGGGTGCCAATGCTGGTGTGGATGTCGGATAAGTATCTGGAGAACCCGCAGCATGCGCAGATGCTTGCGCGCCTGCAACAGGCGGCGGCGATGAAAACGCCGCGCCGTCATGTGGAGCTGTATGACACGGTGATGGGATGTCTCGGCTACACCTCGCCAGATGGCGGAATTAACGAAAACAACGACTGGTGCCATATTCCGGCTGAACAGAATGCAGCGGTGCAGTAAGCGGTCTGCTGACTTTCTCGCCGATTGAATGGCATTTTCAAACTAAGGGATTGACGGGCGCGCACCTGAGCAGTAAGATGCGCCCCGCATTCGGTGATTGGCGCAGCCTGGTAGCGCACTTCGTTCGGGACGAAGGGGTCGGAGGTTCGAATCCTCTATCACCGACCAATTCAGAAAAGCCAGCCCGTGGGCTGGCTTTTTGCTGCCCGGAATTTAACGAGGATGAGCATTGTAGGCCTGATAAGCGCAGCGCCATCAGGCGGGATTGGTAGCCCACTTTCGGTAACGCCGGATGGCGGCGCAGGCGCCTTATCCGGCCTACGGCTCAGCATTGTAGGCCTGATAAGCGCAGCGCCATCAGGCAGGATCGGTCGCTCACTTTCGGCAACGCCGGATGGCGGCGCAGGCGCCTTATCCGGCCTACGGCGATTTCGCCATTGGCAAAAAATGTGCATCACTTCTCACTGTTTGTTCACGTTTTTGTGACATATTCCATTGTCTTTTTTTATCTTTGCTTAAATTTTTTTTTGCGTTACTTATGGCTGAGCCCAGCATTTTCCGCTGTGCGTTTTAGCGTTCGTGATATTAATCGCTCAGATATGCAGCATTTCGTCAGAAATTTTTCACAATCTGCACAAACGTTAATCACCAAATGTTGCGAAATATGAAGCGATTAATTCTGGTGTTAACGGAGTAGCACAAATTTCCCTGCTGAAAATAGTCGTTTGAAGTTTTTTTAATCTTTGTTTGTGAATTCTCACCGTTGTTGTAAATCATGGTTGCCTGTATTGACGTTTTCACATTCTGTTGACAGATTGTAGGGCATGAGGGGCATTTCATGGAGAATCCGCACTGCAACTCAGGCGCTTATGTGAACGGAATCCCCATCCTCTTAACGCCGACCCGGCCGGGTAAAAAACAAAAAAGGCCAGGCGGTGCAAACCCACTGCAAAGGGTAAAACAACAACATCACATTTGGAGCAGAAGAATGAGTATTTCCTTGAAGAAGTCAGGGATGCTGAAGCTTGGTCTGAGCCTGGTGGCCATGACCGTCGCAGCAAGTGTACAGGCTAAAACTCTGGTTTATTGTTCAGAAGGTTCTCCAGAAGGCTTCAACCCGCAGCTGTTTACCTCCGGCACTACCTATGACGCCAGCTCAGTACCTATCTATAACCGTCTGGTGGAATTTAAAATCGGTACAACCGAAGTTATTCCAGGCCTCGCTGAAAAGTGGGATGTCAGCGAAGACGGCAAAACCTACACCTTCCACCTGCGTCAGGGCGTGAAGTGGCAGGACAGCAAAGACTTTAAACCGACGCGCGATTTCAACGCCGATGACGTGGTGTTCTCGTTCGATCGTCAGAAAAATGCCGAAAACCCGTACCACAAAGTGTCTGGCGGCAGCTATGAATACTTCGAAGGGATGGGTCTGCCAGACCTGATAAGCGAAGTGAAGAAAGTGGACGATAGCACCGTTCAGTTCGTGCTGACCCGTCCAGAAGCGCCGTTCCTCGCTGACCTGGCGATGGACTTCGCCTCCATCCTCTCTAAAGAATATGCTGACAACATGCTGAAAGCCGGTACGCCGGAGAAAGTGGATCTGAACCCAATCGGTACGGGGCCGTTCCAGCTGTTGCAGTACCAGAAAGACTCCCGCATTCTGTATAAAGCGTTTGATGGTTTCTGGGGCACCAAGCCGCAGATCGACCGTCTGGTGTTCTCCATTACGCCTGACGCGTCCGTGCGTTACGCCAAGCTACAGAAAAATGAGTGCCAGGTGATGCCGTACCCGAACCCGGCGGACATCGCGCGCATGAAGCAGGACAAAAACATCAACCTGATGGAGCAGGCGGGTCTGAACGTCGGCTACCTCTCTTTCAACACCGAGAAGAAACCGTTTGATGACGTGAAAGTCCGTCAGGCGCTGACCTACGCGGTGAACAAAGAAGCGATCATTAAAGCGGTTTATCAGGGTGCGGGCGTTGAAGCCAAGAACCTGATTCCGCCGACCATGTGGGGCTATAACGACGACGTTAAAGACTACAACTACGATCCAGAAAAAGCCAAAGCGCTACTGAAAGAAGCGGGCCAGGATAAAGGCTTCACCGTTGAACTGTGGGCGATGCCGGTACAGCGTCCGTACAACCCGAACGCTCGCCGTATGGCTGAGATGATTCAGGCTGACTGGGCGAAGATTGGCGTACAGGCCAAGATTGTCACCTACGAGTGGGGTGAATACCTCAAGCGTGCGAAGTCAGGCGAACATCAGGCGGTGATGATGGGCTGGACCGGTGATAACGGGGACCCGGATAACTTCTTCGCGACCCTGTTTAGCTGCGCTGCGGCGAAAGACGGTTCCAACTACTCTCGCTGGTGCTACAAGCCGTTTGAAGACTTGATTCAACCGGCGCGCGCCACTGACGATCACAACAAGCGTGTTGAACTCTACAAACAGGCTCAGGTGGTGATGCATGACCAGGCGCCTGCGCTGATCATCGCTCACTCCACCGTGTACGAACCTGTGCGTAAAGAAGTCAAAGGCTATGTGGTTGATCCTCTGGGCAAACACCACTTTGAAAACGTCTCTGTCGAATAATTAAAAGCCAGGGGTGCCTGAGCACCCCATGCCCGGCGGCGCTGCGTTTGCACGAACCTACGATCGTAGGCCGGGTAAGCGCAGCGCCACCCGGCGTAATGCTTTACCCCACGGCGGCGTATGCCGTGGGATAAGATTTGTGAGCAATACAGACGCACTGTCACCAGGCGGCGCGTCATTAGAGAGAATCCGGGTTATGTTGCAGTTCATCCTCCGACGTTTGGGACTCGTCATCCCCACGTTTATCGGTATCACCCTTCTCACCTTTGCCTTCGTCCATATGATCCCGGGCGATCCGGTCATGATCATGGCAGGTGAACGTGGTATCTCTCCTGAGCGTCATGCTCAACTGCTGGCTGAACTCGGTCTGGATAAACCGATGTGGCAGCAGTACCTCCATTACATCTGGGGGGTGATGCATGGCGATTTGGGCATCTCGCTGAAAAGCCGTTTGCCGGTGTGGGACGAGTTCGTGCCTCGCTTTAAAGCGACGCTGGAACTTGGCGTCTGCGCCATGATTTTCGCCACCGCGGTAGGGATTCCGGTCGGCGTGCTGGCCGCCGTGAAGCGCGGTTCCATTTTCGATCATACCGCTGTTGGCCTGGCGCTGACCGGTTACTCTATGCCTATCTTCTGGTGGGGCATGATGCTGATCATGCTGGTATCAGTGCAATGGAACCTGACGCCGGTTTCCGGGCGCGTCAGCGATATGGTGTTCCTTGATGACTCCAATCCGTTAACCGGCTTTATGCTGATTGACACGGCTATCTGGGGCGAAGAGGGCAACTTTATTGATGCTGTCGCGCACATGATCCTGCCTGCGATGGTGCTCGGTACGATACCGCTGGCGGTTATCGTACGTATGACCCGCTCCTCCATGCTGGAAGTGCTGGGTGAAGATTATATCCGTACCGCGCGCGCCAAAGGTCTCACAAGGATGCGCGTCATCATCGTACACGCGCTGCGTAACGCGATGCTGCCGGTCGTGACCGTGATCGGTTTGCAGGTGGGGACGCTGCTGGCAGGGGCGATCCTGACCGAAACCATCTTCTCGTGGCCTGGCCTTGGCCGTTGGCTGATTGATGCGCTGCAACGACGCGATTATCCGGTTGTACAGGGCGGGGTGTTACTGGTAGCGACGATGATTATTCTCGTCAACCTGCTGGTCGACCTGCTGTACGGCGTGGTGAACCCGCGTATTCGTCATAAGAAGTAAGGGGCCATCATGTCACAGGTTACTGAAAATAAAGTTATCTCTGCACCGGTGCCGATGACCCCGTTGCAGGAGTTCTGGCACTATTTTAAACGCAACAAGGGTGCGGTTGTCGGTCTGGCGTATGTCGTCATCATGATCCTGATTGCGGTATTCGCGAACGTCATCGCGCCGTATAACCCGGCAGATCAGTTCCGCGATGTGCTGCTGGCGCCGCCTGCGTGGCAGGAAGGCGGCAGTATCGCGCACCTGCTGGGAACGGATGATGTCGGTCGCGATGTGCTGTCGCGTCTGATGTATGGCGCACGTCTGTCGCTGCTGGTGGGCTGCCTGGTGGTGGTGCTGTCGCTGGTGATGGGGATTGTGCTCGGCCTGGTTGCGGGTTACTTCGGCGGCATTGTTGATAACATCATCATGCGCGTCGTCGATATCATGCTGGCGCTGCCAAGCCTGCTGCTGGCGCTGGTGCTGGTGGCGATCTTTGGCCCCTCTATCGGTAACGCCGCGCTGGCGCTGACTTTCGTGGCGCTCCCGCACTACGTGCGTCTGACCCGCGCCGCCGTGCTGGTGGAGGTGAACCGCGATTACGTTACCGCTTCCCGCGTGGCGGGCGCAGGCGCGATGCGCCAGATGTTCGTCAATATCTTCCCGAACTGCCTTGCGCCGCTGATCGTTCAGGCGTCGCTCGGTTTCTCTAACGCCATTCTCGATATGGCCGCCCTGGGCTTCCTCGGCATGGGTGCGCAGCCGCCGACACCGGAGTGGGGCACCATGCTCTCCGACGTGTTGCAGTTCGCACAAAGTGCCTGGTGGGTCGTGACCTTCCCGGGTCTGGCGATCCTGCTGACGGTGCTGGCATTTAACCTGATGGGTGACGGTCTGCGTGACGCGCTCGATCCCAAACTGAAGCAGTAAGAGGTTCGAGATGGCGTTATTAAACGTAGATAAATTATCGGTGCACTTCGGTGACGAAGGTACGCCGTTTCGCGCGGTAGACCGCGTAAGCTACAGCGTAAATCAGGGCGAAGTCGTTGGTATTGTCGGCGAGTCCGGCTCCGGTAAATCGGTTAGCTCGCTGGCGATTATGGGGCTGATTGATTTCCCGGGCCGCGTGATGGCGGAAAAACTGGAATTCAACGGCCAGGACTTGCAGCGCATCTCTGAGAAAGAGCGCCGCAACCTGGTGGGCGCGGAAGTGGCGATGATCTTCCAGGACCCGATGACCAGCCTGAACCCGTGCTACACCGTAGGTTTCCAGATTATGGAAGCGATTAAGGTGCATCAGGGCGGCAACAGGAAAACCCGTCGGCAGCGGGCGATTGACCTGCTGACTCAGGTGGGGATTCCCGATCCGGCGTCGCGTCTGGATGTCTACCCGCACCAGTTGTCCGGTGGGATGAGCCAGCGCGTGATGATTGCCATGGCGATTGCCTGTCGTCCGAAACTGCTGATTGCCGATGAACCGACCACTGCGCTGGACGTGACCATTCAGGCGCAAATCATCGAACTGTTGCTGGAATTGCAGCAGAAAGAAAATATGGCGCTGGTGCTGATTACCCACGATCTGGCGCTGGTGGCGGAAGCCGCGCATAAAATCATCGTAATGTATGCCGGACAGGTGGTAGAGACAGGGGCGGCGCACGATATCTTCCGCGCGCCGCGTCATCCGTATACGCAGGCGTTGCTGCGCGCACTGCCGGAATTCGCGCAGGATAAAGCGCGCCTGGCGTCGCTGCCGGGCGTGGTGCCGGGAAAATATGACCGCCCGAACGGCTGTCTGTTGAACCCGCGCTGCCCGTATGCCACGGATAAATGCCGTAGCGAAGAGCCGGATCTGAATCTGCTCGGCGATGGCCGCCAGTCCAAATGCCACTATCCACTCGATGATGCCGGGAGGCCCACACTATGAGTACGCACGAGGCCACCTTGCAACAGCCGCTGTTGCAGGCCATCGATTTGAAAAAACACTACCCGGTGAAGAAGGGGCTGTTTGCGCCCGAGCGCCTGGTAAAAGCGCTGGATGGCGTATCGTTCACCCTTGAGCGCGGCAAAACGCTGGCGGTCGTGGGCGAGTCCGGCTGCGGGAAATCCACGCTGGGCCGCCTGCTGACGATGATTGAAACGCCGACCGGCGGAGAACTGTATTATCAGGGGCAGGATCTGCTCAGGCACGATCCGCAGGCGCAAAAACTGCGTCGGCAGAAAATCCAGATTGTGTTCCAGAACCCGTATGGTTCGCTGAACCCGCGTAAGAAAGTGGGGCAGATTCTGGAAGAGCCACTGCTGATCAACACCTCGCTCAGCAAAGAGCAGCGTCGTGAAAAAGCGCTGGCGATGATGGCGAAAGTCGGCCTTAAAACCGAGCATTACGATCGCTACCCGCACATGTTTTCCGGCGGCCAGCGTCAACGTATTGCTATCGCCCGCGGTCTGATGCTTGACCCGGACGTGGTGATCGCCGATGAACCGGTCTCCGCGCTGGACGTTTCCGTGCGCGCGCAGGTGTTGAACCTGATGATGGATTTGCAGCAGGAGCTGGGGCTGTCTTACGTCTTTATCTCGCACGACCTGTCGGTGGTCGAACACATTGCCGATGAGGTGATGGTGATGTATCTCGGCCGCTGCGTGGAGAAAGGGACGAAGGAGCAGATCTTTACCAACCCGCGCCATCCGTATACGCAGGCGCTGCTCTCCGCGACGCCGCGTTTGAACCCGGATGACCGCCGCGAGCGCATCAAGCTGACCGGCGAGCTGCCAAGCCCGCTGAATCCGCCGCCGGGCTGCGCCTTCAACGCCCGTTGCCGTCGTCGCTTTGGCCCCTGCACCCAGTTGCAGCCGCAGCTTAAAGATTACGGCGGTCAACTGGTGGCCTGTTTCGCCGTCGATCAGGATGAGAACCGACAGCAATAACTGTTGGTTATTGCCTCATAACCGGAGCCTTGTGCTCCGGTTTTTTTATATTCCTTTTTTGGCTCCACAATGTGAGTCCATCGGCAGAACATTATCCCATAGCGACTAGAATGTAAGCAGATTTCTGATTGCCACAGAAATATCTGGAGCCAACGTGGTCACGATACGCTGGGATATTAAAACAATCGATCGTCTGTCTATGGTTGAGGATGTCCTCAAGGAGTTTTCCTGCCGCGATATTAATATTATCTCCATGAAGGTCACGCCGGGTCGGATTCTGATTAAATCCTGGTGCCGCCATTTGCAGGATATTTCCAGCGTCCAGACCTGCCTCAATCAACATGCCGACATTATTAATGTCGCTTATCTCTCTGAGAATCTTTCTGAACTGGCCACGCCCGAACTGACGCGACCGCGCTATTTCTCCGACATTATCTGTAGCAGCCAGAGTATGCAGGTGCTGATTGAAAAAGCGCTAAAAATCGCTGACAGCAAATATACCGTCCTGATCCGTGGTGAGACCGGCACGGGTAAAGAGTTGCTGGCGCGCGCCATTCATAATTCCGGGCAGCGGCGCTTTTATCCATTTATCCCCGTCAACTGCTCAACGCTGCCTGAGGCATTGATGGAGAGCGAACTTTTTGGTTATGAAAAAGGGGCGTTCAGCGGTGCGGACGGCAGAGGGAAAAAAGGGTTGTTTGAAATGGCGGATAAGGGAACGCTGTTTCTTGATGAATTTGGCGAAATGCCGCTGAATTTACAGGCCAAGCTGCTGCGGGTGCTTCAGGACGGCGGCATCCGCCGCGTCGGCGGGGCGCAGGTGATCCCGGTTAACGCGCGTATTATTGTCGCCACCAACGCGAACCTGGAAGAGATGGTCGAACAGCGCCTGCTGCGCGCCGATCTCTGGTATCGCATTAACGTACTGACGCTCACGATTCCGCCGTTGCGCGAGCGCCCTTCGGATATCACTTTACTGATTCGCCATTTTGTACAGAAATATGCCAAAGAGTTTCAACGGCGGCTGATACTGGACAAAGCCTGTTTTGAGTCACTGCGTCACCACCACTGGCCGGGCAACGTTCGCGAACTGGAGAACACCATTATCCGTCTGATGCTGATGTCAGAAAGTGATGTCATCACCTGCGATGATTTGGGGCTTTCAACGGTGTCACAAGCGTTGCCGGGGCATCCCGACCGCCCCTTCAAAGAGCAGGTGCAACATGCTGAGCGGCAGCTGATTGAGCAGATGGTGGAAGAGAATGTCTCCTCCCGGCATATCGCGAAAGCGTTGGGGGTTTCGCACACGACGGTGCTGAATAAAATACGCAGCTACCAACTGGAGGGGGTGAGTTAAGCGCCGCCAGGAACCGACGGCGCACGGAACGCGTTATTCAATCAGCTTCAGGAGCGGCGACAGGCACAGCAAAATCCCATACAGCAGAATCAGCCAGGTTTTCAGGCCGCGCAGTTTTTCCAGTTGCGTGACTTTATAGATCAGGAAAAAAGGGATGATGCACGACACAATGCCGTACAGCGGGCTACCCAACTGGAAGAACACCAGCACCGAGACGCGGAACGATACCCAAATGACCAGCGTGATAACGATAAAGGTACAGATGCCAAGCGTCAGCGCCAGCGGATTGATCTTCTCCACGTCGATAACCCGACTCAGCACGTTGAGAATGATGCCCTTAATCGCTTCATGAAAGCCCAGGTAAATACCGAAGAAGGCGGTGAGAACCGCAAAGATATTCAGTACCGTTGAGGTGAAATGAATGATCTGTCCGGGAATGACCTGCGCAGCCAATGCCAGCGCGGAGATATTCTGCTCAAAGGCGGAAACGGCTTCTTCGTGGCTGATGGAGAAGGTAAACGAAAACGAGAAGAACAGGATCACGGCAATCAGCGTGATATAGCTGATGCGGTGGGTACGAATTGCCATGCGCGTCGCCAGCACTCTGTCGGCTTCTCGTTTGCGGTAGGCAATGTTCATTGGGTTCAGTACCTGAATAAACACCGCCGAGAAAAAACAGAAGGGGACGGTGAGCAGCACATCGCGGAAGAAGACCGACGCCTGCGGGAAGGCCGTAATATTGCTGAAGTTCCAGTGTGGAATCATCGCGAAACCGAAGATCAGGATGATGCCTACCTTCACCACCACCATAGGGCCGGAGATCTTAAACAGCAGCTTTTCTCCACCGGAGGCGATAGCGACCAGTACGGCGAAGATCGCCACTTTATAGAGGATGGACTGCGAGAGATCGGCATCGGTCAGACCGAAGGTCTTAATGTACGACGCGCTGTCGAAAACCACGGATAAAGAGTAGATAAAAATGCCGTGGATAATCATCAAAAAGTAGATCACGCCGAGGAAGACGCCCCAGTTTTTCCCCAGGTAATGACTGATAATATCGGTGTAGTCATTACAGGTTTCACTTTCTGATAACGTCTTTAAGTAAATATCCTGCACGATATAGGTTGCGGGGTAGGCGATAATAAACGCGGTGATAAAGACCCAAATTCCTTTTAGCCCAATCTGTACCGGCATTAGCACCGTTCCGGCGCCAATGGCCATGCCGATACATAACAGCACCCAGCCAAAATCGTATTTCGTAAACGGTAGTTTTCCTGATAACGCTGCGGTGGTCGCTTTACTGTTGCTTAATTGTAATGTGTTGTCCTGCATAGAGCCCCCTGCCCAAAATACACGTCACCCCGGGAAGGATGATGCGTATAGCCAGGCCGTTGTGCCTTGATTCTCAACAGCCGGAGCCGACGCAGGCCAGCTCCGACCGTAATGGTCAGAATGTCGCCTTTCTGATGGCGTGTTCAAGGTCGTTAATAATATCTTCTGGATCTTCAAGACCCACAGAAAGACGGATTAGCCCGTCGGTAATACCTGCTTTAAGCCGTTCCTCTGGCGCAACAGGCGAATGTGTCATAGACGCAGGGTGCTGAATGAGGGTTTCGGTATCACCGAGACTGACCGCGAGGAGGCATAATTCTACCGAATTGATCATGCGTCTGCCAGCCTCCAGGCCACCCGCGATTTCGAAGCTGATAATGCCGCCGGGCAGGCTCATCTGGCGTCTGCCAAGTTCATACTGCGGGTGCGAAGGAAGCCCCGGATACCAGACGTGGGTAATCTTCGGATGGCTTTCCAGGAAACGGGCGATTTTCAGCGCGTTCTCGCAGTGGCGTTCCATGCGAATCCCCAGCGTCTTCACGCCGCGCAGCGTCAGCCAGGCGTTAAAGGGGCTCATGCAGCCGCCGGTGATATCCTTCAGCCCGATAAACCGCGCCTGATCGATAAACTCCTGCTTGCCGACGATGACCCCGCCAATAACATCCCCGTGTCCGTTGATGTATTTCGTGACGCTGTGAACCACGATATCGGCTCCCTGGAGCAGGGGTTGCTGGCAGTACGGCGACATAAAGGTGTTATCCACAACCAACAGCACGCCCCGCTGATGGGCGATCCCGGCGACCGTTTCGATGTCGACCAGGGAGAGCGTTGGGTTGGCGGGCGTTTCGATGTACACCACTTTGGTTTCCGGGCGGATGGCTTCGCGGATCTCATCCGGGTTGGCGGCATTAACGAAACTCACGTCAATACCGAACTTCGGTATGCTGTGCGACAAAAATGCGTGCGTGCAGCCATAAATCGCGCTGGCTGAGACAATGTGATCGCCCTGCTCACAGAGCGTCAGCAGCGTGGTGGTGATGGCGGAAATGCCGGACGCGGTCGCCAGCGCCGCTTCGCCTCTTTCCAGTACCGCCAGCTTTTTCTCCAGCGCGTCCGTCGTGGGGTTGCCCAGGCGGGTGTAAATGTACCCGGACTCTTCGAGCGCAAAGCGGGCGGCCCCCTGTTCGGCGCTGTCGAAAACAAACGTCGACGTCTGGAAGATTGGCGTACTGAGCGCGCCAGTTGAAGGATCGGGTTGTTGCCCCGCGTGAACGATCTGGGTGTTGAATCCGTAAGTACGACAGTCAGACATGATATCTCCTTTGATTCGGAACAGAACAGCTCACACTCAAATAGCAATCGCTGTGCCAGAAAAGGAGTTTTTATATATCAACGAGTTAGTGGGTTTCGTTTTTTACGGGTCGTCAGAAAAGTTGCCAGCTGGCAAGAATCTTTCCAGCGTGTTGCGGCGCTTGCGCGAGTTTTGCCGGATGGCGACGAAAGCGTCTTATCCGGCCTACAAATCGGCATAATTTCAGGAGATTGTGCCTGACCTGTAGGCCTGATAAGCGTAGCGCCATCAGGCCTTTTTCGTTTACTGCGGATAAGGCACCCAGTCGCCGCCGTTCAGACGCACATACGGTTTACCCTGATACTGGATAACCACCGCGTTGGCGTTTTCAGCGACCGGTGCGGTCTGCGGCAACCCACGGGTGAGCTGATCCCAGTTGACGTTGTCTTCGACAAACAGTTTGCCGTCAAGGGCGCGCACCACCAGTTCGGAAATCGCCAGGTAGCTGCTCGGCTGGTCAATCTCAATCGATGCGCCCTGATGAGGCGTTTTCATACCGAAGAATTTCACCGCTGCCGGTACGTTGGTGATCGACGGGCTGGGGATGTCGCGTAGCCCGGAAACCTGCATTCTGTCGCCTTTGAGCGCGCCGCCGTGTTCCGGGACCATCACCACCATCACTTTACGGCCCGATTTCTCCAGTTCGGTAAAGAAGGCGTCCAGCTCATCGAACAGCTTTTGCGCGCGAATTTTGTAATCCGCCGTTTTACTGACGCCAGGGAAGTGGTTTCCGTCGTGCAGCGGCAGCGTGTTATAGAACGTTGCGCTACGCGAGTTCTGATCTTTCTCAGTGGTTTCCAGCCAGCGGTTGAGCACGGCGGTGTCGTCATAAACCGGAGAACCGTCAAAGCCCAGCAGCGTGACGGGCAGCCCTTTTTGATCCATCAGCTCCGTCTGCATACCGCCATTCTCACGCACTTCTTTCAGGAAGCCGCCGAATTCGCCGTTATGACCCATCATTAAATGCTGCGTGAAGCCCAGCTTCGACAGGTTATCAAACAGGTAGCAGTCGTTGCCTGCCGGTTGATACAGATTCGTGTGCGACGACTGGCCGCAGCTGGCGCGCAGCAGGCGGATCGCCGCCGGGCCGCTGTAGGAGGTGGCGGAGTTAAAGTGCTTAAACAGAATATCGAAATGCGACCATAACGGATGTGACATCAGGCCTGCGGCTTCAACATCAGACCACGAGAGGGAACAGATGTTGATCACCAGCAGTTCAAACGGCTGCGCATCGGCCGGCAGCGCCGTCGGGAACGGCGTTTTTCGTTTTTCTTCCGCGTTATAGAAGGTGTTCAACCACGCGTTCAGATTGGCTGGGGTCGGAGGCGCGGTCTGCGCCGGGATATCGCCGACCACCGGGGTGTCTCCTGCCGTTGCGACCGTCGCCGCCGCAGAGCCGCCGGTGGTCGTCACCGTGTCGGTCGGCTGGCCGCCAGGCCACAGCGTAAAGACTGGCCCTGTCAGCGTCAGCACGTTCAGCCAGATCATAATGGCGACAACAAAAAGAGTGACCCGAATCCACTGCGATAAAAACAGCCAGGTGACGAGCAGCACAAACACGGCGCCGATCATCTGCCAGTTGATAAAGCGAGTCACCAGATCGAGCATATAGTCCGCGCTAAAACCCGCGACCTGCGAGCCCTGACTAATAATGCTTTGTGGGCCAGGCAGCCAGGTGTCATGCCAGAAAAGCGCAAAGCCGATTGGGATAGCGACCCAATGGCGCAGGCGGTGCAGGCCGAGTTTAGGGACTGGCATTAACAAAAAGGCCATGAAGACCAGGTTCTGCAACGGATGGAAGTTGAGATATCCCGCCCAGAGTAGGCCAAACTTTACCAGAAAGTAGAAATTCCAGCCCGCAAGGCCGCGCCAGTATTGCCAGAGTGGTGAAGGCATGGATGAGGTTTGAGTATGCTGAGTCATTTTTTGTCTGCCTTGACGTTTGTTGCACGGCGCAAGGTTCCGGCGGGTTTTACATAACGGGGTCTGGCGAATAACAGTCGGGCTGTGTTACGGATGCGGCGAAGTGAATGGCGCGCCAGATAGCCCAGAGGAAAAAAGATCAGCGCGCAAAAGACGATGATCTGGATGATATCGTTGACGTTCATCATTGTGGGCGCTCCACGCTGTCATCCAGCAGTCGTAAGGGTTCGGGAATACGTCGCCAGACTCGCCCGTCATGCTCGGCATTGAGCACAGGGTTCGGCCCCTGAGTCAGCGGCAGCGGTGTGCCCCACAGTTCAGGCGACAGCAGGCGCATTTGCACGAGTTCAGCGCTGATTTGGTTATCTTCGAACCAGACCATGCGGTTGGAAAAGATATCGCCGGTCGGCAGCGGGAAGATATGGTTCAGCGCAGTGTCCAGATCGTTGACCCGACAGAATGATAAAAACAGCACCAGCCGGTTGCCGCCGATAGTCATGATATCGCCGGTACGGTTTGGGCGGCAGAGCGTCAGCGCCTGCTCGATGCGGATACCCGGCACCGGGCGCAATGCGACCATCACGCCTTTCCCGTCAGCGGGCAGCAGCGTGTTGCTCATCATGTTATGTACGGCTTTGCAGAAGACGTCCCATGTCTGGAAACCGCGCAGCTTCATGGGCTGCGTCATCGACAGGAGTGTGGCGATCTCTTCCGGGACATAGCGGCTGAATTGCTGTCCCTGCACGCTTTCAATCAGCGTCAGGCAGCGGGAAAGCGGCGCATTCCACGGAATAACCATATTCGCGCCGCAGCCTAACAGCAGTCGCTCGTCGGTCGCCCGCAAACTGGCGAGATTTTCGCGGACGATAATTTTCAGCGCGCTTCCGCGCTGGCGGCGCAGCGTATGGATATTCCGCGCCATGGGTTCGATTTGGCTATTTTGCGTCAGGGAGAAGATGATCGTCGCCGCCTGCGCAGTTCGCGCCTCGTTGAACAAGGTTTCGTTATTATCAAAAAGCGCCCAGTGTTCCGACAGCGGCGGAGCGCCTTCAAGAACGGCGATATTGCTGAGGATGCGTTTTTCGTCGCTGCGCGGCTGAATGTTCGCCTCTTCCTTGTGGGCCAGCTCCCAGTGCGCATCTTTATGGCGCAGCGTCAGTTGTTGCCGGGCGCTGACCCCTTTTTCGCTGCACCAGAACGCGATGTCGAACAGATGCTGGTCGCCCTGAAAACGTAAGCTGGCAAGGCCGAAAAGCGAACGATACTCCCCCATCAACAGGGAGAACTGTTTGTCATTATTATTTCCAGGGTTAATAACCAGAAGCGAACAGTGATGGAACCGGGTCCATTTATTCATTTTTTCCAGCCACTGATGAAGGCGTTCCCCTGATATATTTTGCCAGGCGTTATTCGCGCAAAGAAGAATGAAAAAGTAATGTGTAGGATCAACAGAACAAAGCAAATCGCGGGGCAAAAAGTATAACCCCTTTTCAGAATCCGGCATTGAAAATAACTGGATTTTTTCCGGGCCGTGAGATTCATCTAATTTGATTAATTCACCCGGATCGCTGCCCATACAAATGACCGCGACTTTCGCGTTCCCTGCCTGCGAGGCAATCGTTTGATTCACCAGGCTGATGGCATCTTCATTGCGATCAGCGTCAACCCACCAGACACCGCCGGCAGGCATGTGGCGTAGTTCATCCCATAATGATGAGATGCCGATAGAAAATACGGGGTCCACAGCGTCCCTCTTGTCGCTATTTTATCTGTTTATCAGTTTACTAGCGAAAGCTCAGAAATAAACCTAACATTGAAATTAAAACACATCAGATTTAGCATATGAATCAATTCGGCGGGCAGGAAGCCTTGCGACCTCGGTCATGGTGTTTTCTTTACTCTTACAGTTTGCGTAACGGAAAGGCGAGAAATGAACGATCCCCTGCATTGAAGATTAACAGTGAAGAGGGGGGGATGCTGCCAGAAAAATTGTCTGAAGCATGGTGAGTATATTCAAAAGGGACACAATACAGAATGTATAACAACAACGAACCTGACTCTCAGTTTGATTCAGCATTGGGCTATACCTTTCAAAATGATTTTCTGGCGTTAAGTCAGGCTTTCTCCTTGCCCGAAATAGACTATACCGATATTTCCCAACGCGAACAGCTGGCTGCGGCGATTAAACGTTGGCCTTTATTGGCTGAATTTGCGCAACAACCATCATAAGGGAGTCAGGGATGTCCATTCTGGGATTGCAGGGCGTGCGCGGCGGTGTAGGCACCACATCAATCACTTCGGCGCTCGCCTGGGCGCTGCAAATACTCGGGGAAAATGTGCTGGTCGTTGATGCCAGCCCCGATAACCTGCTGCGTATGTCATTCAATGTCGATTTTGCCCATCGCGACGGCTGGGCCAGGGCGCTGCTGGACGGTAAAGACTGGCGCGATGCCGGACTGCGTTATACCACCCAGCTCGATCTGCTGCCGTTCGGACAGCTTACGGTGGAAGAGTGGGAGAATCCTCAGGAATGGGCGGAAAAGCTGGGAGCTATTTGCGCTGGCCTGCGCGAACTGAAAGAGAGCCGACGCTATTCGTGGATTTTGCTGGATCTTCCCCACGGCGTCTCACCGCTGACGCAACAGTTGGTCAGTCTCTGCGATCATACGCTGGCGGTGGTAAAAGCGGACACCAATTGCCATATCCGGCTGCATCAACAGGCGCTGCCCACGGGCGCGCATATTCTGATTAACGATTTACGCATTGCCAGCCAGTTGCAGGACGATCTGTACCAGGTCTGGCTGCAAAGCCAGCGTCGTTTGCTGCCGATGGTGATCCATCGCGATGAAGCGATGGCGGAGTGTATGGCTTCGAAACAGCCGCTGGGCGAGTACCGTGGCGATTCGCTGGCGGCAGAAGAGGTGCTGACGCTGGCAAACTGGTGTTTGCTGCACTATGCGGGCAATCGCGCCCCTGCCGGGAGCGCATCATGAACATCCTGACCCGGTGGCTTCTCATTCCGCCGGTCGGCGCACGCCTGAGCGAGCGCTATCAAGGGTATCGCCGTCATGGCGCGTCGCCGTTCAGTGCGATGCTGGGCTGCCTGTGGGTGATTCTGGCGTGGATTTTTATTCCGCTTGAGCATCCGCGCTGGCAGCGCATTCGCGCGCAGCATAAAGCGCTCTATCCGCATATTAACGCCAACCGACCGCGTCCGCTGGACCCGGCCCGCTATGCCATTCAAACGCTCTGGTTGATGGCCTTCTCGCCGCGTAAAGAGAAGAAGGTCGAACCGCGCTGGCGGTCGCTCTCCCGCCTGCTGGGCGTGCGCGGTCGCTATCATCAGTGGATGGACACGCTGCCCGACCGCGTCAGTAAAAAGACCACGCACCTGGAAAGCGAAAAAGAGCTGGGCCATCTTAGCAACGGGGTGCGCCGCTTTATCCTCGGCGTTATCGTCACCTTTTCCCTGATTCTGGCGATCATCTGTATTACCCAGCCGTTTAACCCGCTGTCGCAGTTTATCTTCCTGATACTGCTGTGGGGCGTCGCGCTGCTGGTGCGGCGGATACCGGGGCGTTTCTCCGCCCTGATGCTGATCGTGCTGTCGCTGACGGTGTCATGCCGTTATATCTGGTGGCGCTATACCTCGACGCTAAACTGGGATGACCCGCTGAGCCTGGTTTGCGGGCTGATTTTGCTGTTTGCGGAAACCTACGCCTGGATTGTCCTGGTGCTGGGGTATTTCCAGGTCGTCTGGCCGCTTAACCGCCAGCCCGTGCCGCTACCGAAAGAGATGGCGCAGTGGCCGACGGTGGACATTTTTATTCCGACTTACAACGAAGACCTCAGCGTGGTGAAAAACACCGTTTACGCCTCGTTGGGCATCGACTGGCCGAAAGACAAGCTGAGCATCTGGATTCTTGACGACGGTGGGCGCGAAGAGTTCCGCCAGTTTGCCCAGACCGTCGGCGTACAGTATATCGCCCGTACCACGCATGAACACGCCAAGGCCGGCAACATCAATAACGCGCTGAAATACGCGAAAGGCGAGTTTGTCTCGATCTTTGACTGCGACCATGTACCGACACGCTCGTTCCTGCAAATGACGATGGGCTGGTTCCTGAAAGAGAAAAAGCTCGCCATGATGCAGACGCCGCACCACTTTTTCTCGCCGGACCCGTTTGAACGCAACCTCGGTCGTTTCCGTAAAACGCCGAACGAAGGCACGCTGTTTTATGGGCTGGTGCAGGATGGCAACGACATGTGGGATGCGACGTTCTTCTGCGGATCGTGCGCGGTGATTCGCCGTAAACCGCTGGATGAGATTGGCGGCATTGCCGTTGAGACCGTGACCGAAGATGCGCATACCTCGCTGCGCCTGCACCGTCGCGGCTACACCTCGGCCTATATGCGCATTCCACAGGCGGCAGGTCTGGCGACGGAAAGCCTGTCCGCACACATCGGGCAGCGTATTCGCTGGGCGCGCGGCATGGTGCAAATCTTCCGTCTGGATAACCCGCTGTTCGGCAAAGGCTTAAAGCTGGCGCAGCGTCTGTGTTACGTCAACGCCATGTTCCACTTTTTATCGGGTATTCCACGGCTCATCTTCCTGACGGCGCCGCTGGCTTTCCTGCTGCTGCACGCCTATATCATCTATGCGCCCGCGCTGATGATTGCGCTGTTTGTGTTGCCGCACATGATTCACGCCAGCCTCACCAACTCGAAGATTCAGGGGAAATACCGCCACTCCTTCTGGAGTGAAATCTACGAAACGGTGCTGGCCTGGTATATCGCGCCGCCGACGATGGTGGCGCTGATCAACCCGCATAAAGGGAAATTCAACGTTACCGCGAAAGGCGGGCTGGTAGAGGAAGAGTATGTCGACTGGGTGATTTCCCGGCCCTATATCTTCCTGGTGCTGCTCAACCTGCTGGGGGTCGTGGTGGGCGTCTGGCGTTACTACTACGGCCCCGCCAACGAAATACTCACGGTGATCGTCAGCCTGGTGTGGGTTTTCTATAACCTGATCATTCTGGGCGGCGCGGTGGCGGTCTCTGTGGAAAGTAAGCAGGTACGCCGGGCGCACCGCGTTGAAATCTCCATGCCGGCGGCCATTGCCCGTGAAGATGGCCACCTGTTCTCATGCACCGTGCATGACTTCTCCGACGGCGGCCTGGGGATTCGGATCAACGGGCAGGCGCAGGTGCTGGAAGGGCAAAAGGTTAATTTATTGCTTAAACGCGGCCAGCAAGAGTACGTCTTTCCTACTCAGGTCGTGCGCGTGTTGGGCAATGAGGTCGGGCTGCAATTGCTGCCGATGACCACGAAACAACATATCGACTTTGTGCAGTGCACATTTGCCCGCGCGGATACGTGGGCGCTCTGGCAGGACAGCTTCCCGGAAGACAAACCGCTGGAAAGCCTGCTGGATATTCTGAAGCTGGGCTTCCGTGGCTACCGCCATCTTGCGGAATTTGCTCCGTCTTCCGTCAAAGTAATTTTCCGTTCTCTGACGACGCTGGTTTCCTGGATTGTGTCGTTTATTCCGCGTCGCCCGGAGCGGCAGCCGGATCAGGTGATGGCTCAACAATGATGATAACGCGATGAAAAGAAAACTTTCCTGGGTTTATGCAGTGGCTATGGGGATAAGCGCTTTCCCCACTTTCATGACGAATGCGACGCCTGCAACGCAACCATTGATCAATGCTGAGCCAGCGCAAACGCCGACAGCGCCTGCGCCAGAAACGGCGGAACAGCCGGTCGGCCAGGTAATGCCGGGCGTACCAGGCGCCGATGCGCCCGTGGTGGCGCAAAACGGGCCTTCCCGCGATGTGAAGCTGACCTTCGCGCAAATCGCGCCGCCGCCGGGCAGCATGGTGCTGCGTGGCGTGAACCCGAATGGCAGCATTGAGTTCGGTATGCGCAGCGATGAGGTGGTGTCGAAAGCGATGCTGAACCTGGAATACACCCCGTCGCCGTCGTTGCTGCCGATCCAGTCGCAGCTGAAGGTCTACCTCAATGATGAGCTGATGGGCGTGTTGCCGGTCACGAAAGAGCAACTGGGCAAAAAGACGCTGGCCCAGATGCCGATCAACCCGCTCTTTATCACCGATTTTAACCGCGTGCGGCTGGAGTTCGTCGGGCACTATCGCGATGTCTGCGAAAACCCGGCCAGCAGTACGCTCTGGCTGGATGTTGGCCGCAGCAGCGTGCTGGATCTGACGTACCAGACCCTGCCGGTGAAAAACGATCTGTCGCACTTCCCGGTGCCGTTCTTCGATCCGCGGGACAACCGCCAGGTTACGCTGCCTGTGGTCTTTGCCGGTTCGCCGGATTTGATGCAGCAGCAGGCGGCATCCATTGTCTCTTCATGGTTCGGTTCGCGCGCAGGCTGGCGCGGCCAGCATTTCCCGGTGATGTACAACACGCTGCCGGATCGTAATGCCATCGTCTTTGCCACGAACGATAAGCGCCCTGATTTCCTGCGCGATCATCCGCCGGTAAAAGCGCCGGTGATTGAGATGATCAGCCACCCGGACAACCCATATGTGAAGCTGCTGGTGGTCTTTGGCCGCGACGATAACGATCTGTTGCAGGCGGCGAAAGGCATTGCGCAAGGGAATATCCTGTTCCGTGGCGACAGCGTGGTGGTGGATGAGGTGAAGCCTCTGCTGGCGCGTAAACCTTATGATGCGCCGAACTGGGTACGTACTGACCGTGCGGTGACGTTCGGCGAGCTGAAAACCTATAAAGAGCAGCTCCAGTCCACCGGGCTGGAACCTGCGGCGATTTCGCTGTCGCTGAATCTGCCGCCGGATCTCTATCTGCTGCGCAGCAACGGTATTGATATGAACCTCAACTACCGTTACACCACGCCGCCGAGCAAAGACAGCTCGCGTATGGATATCAGCCTGAACGATCAGTTCCTGCAAGCGTTCAGCCTGAACAGCACCCAGGAAAGCAATCGCCTGCTGCTGCGTTTGCCGGTATTGCAGGGGCTGATTGACGGTAAAACGGACGTGTCGATCCCGGCGCTGAAGCTGGGGGCGATGAACCAGCTGCGCTTTGACTTCCAGTACATGAACCCGATGCCGGGCGGCTCGGTGGATAATTGCGTGACGTTCCAGCCGGTACAAAACCATGTGGTGATTGGCGACGACTCCACCATTGATTTCTCGAAATATTATCACTTTATCGCGATGCCGGATCTGCGTGCCTTCGCCAATGCGGGCTTCCCGTTCAGCCGGATGGCTGACCTTTCAGAAACCATTGCCGTGATGCCGAAAAACCCGAACGAAGCGCAGATGGAAACGCTGCTGGATGTGACCGGAACGATTGGCGCGCAGACCGGTTTCCCGTCGATTAACCTGAATATCACCGACGATAGCCGCCAGATTCAGGGTAAAGACGCGGATATTATGGTGATCGGGACAATCCCCGACGCACTGAAAGATGACAAACGCATCGACCTGCTGGTACAGGCGACGCAAAGCTGGGTGAACACGCCGATGCGCCAGACGACCTTCCCGAGCATCATGCCGGATGAGGCCGACCGCGCGCCGGATGCGAAATCCACCATCACTTCTGCTGGCGCGATGGCGGCGGTAGTGGGCTTCCAGTCGCCGTTCAACGACCAGCGTAGCGTGGTGGCGCTGCTGGCAGACAGCCCGCGCGGGTATGAACTGCTGACCGAAGCGATGAACGACAGCGGAAAACGCGCCGCCATGTTTGGCTCCGTGTCGGTGATCCGCGAGTCTGGCGTCAACAGCCTGCGGGTGGGCGATATTTACTACGTAGGGCATTTACCGTGGTTCGAACGCCTCTGGTACGCGTTATCGAATCATCCGGTGCTGCTGGCGGTACTGGCGGCGGTTAGCGTCGTGCTGTTGGCCTGGGTTCTGTGGCGTCTGCTGCGCATTATCAGCCGTCGTCGACTCGATCCCGATAACGAGTAATCGATGATGAACGCGCTGCGTGGATGGATGTTAACTGCCCTGATGCTGGCGACCGTCAGCGTGCAGGCGGCCTGTACGTGGCCGGCATGGATACAGTTCAAAAAGGACTATATCAGTCAGGAAGGACGGGTGATTGACCCCAGCGACGCGCGCAAAATCACGACGTCGGAAGGGCAAAGCTATGCGCTGTTCTTTGCCCTCGCCGCCAACGATCGGCCGGCATTTGACCTGATCCTCGACTGGACGCAAAACAACCTGGCGCAGGGTTCCTTACAGGCGCATCTGCCTGCCTGGTTGTGGGGGCAGAAAGACCCCTCGACCTGGGAGGTGCTGGATGCAAACTCCGCTTCCGACGGCGATATCTGGATGGCCTGGTCGCTGCTGGAAGCCGGGCGCTTATGGAAAACGTCGCGCTATACCGACACTGGCGCCGCGCTGCTAAAACGCATTGCGCGTGAAGAGGTGGTAACGGTGCCGGGGCTGGGTTCAATGCTGCTGCCGGGGAACGTGGGTTTTGCGGAAAAGACGCGCTGGCGCTTTAACCCGAGCTATTTACCCCCGCAGCTGGCGCAATATTTTACCCGCTTTGGCGCGCCCTGGACCACGCTGCGTGAAACCAATATGCGTTTGCTGATGGAAACCGCCCCGAAAGGGTTCTCGCCGGACTGGGTGCGCTATGAAAAAGACAAAGGCTGGCAGCTGAAACCGGAAAAAACGCTGGTCAGCAGTTACGATGCCATCCGCGTTTATTTATGGGCGGGGATGATGCACGACGGCGATCCGCAAAAAGCGCGGCTGCTGACGCGCCTGAAACCGATGGCGACGCTGACGACAAAAAACGGCGTTCCGCCAGAGAAGGTGGATGTCGCCAGTGGTAAAGCCCAGGGCGACGGGCCGGTGGGCTTTTCGGCTTCTTTATTGCCTTTCCTGCAAAACCGTGATGCTCAGGCGGTGCAGCGACAGCGCGTGGCGGACAATTTTCCCGGTAGCGATGCCTACTATAGCTATGTGCTAACGCTTTTCGGACAAGGATGGGATCAGCATCGTTTTCGCTTCACCGCTAAAGGTGAATTACTACCTGACTGGGGCCAGGAATGCGCAAGTTCAAATTAAGTCTCATCCATCTCCTTTTGCCGGGTGGCGGTAACGCCTTATCCGGCCTACGGGATGCCGCTGATTGTAGGCCGGATAAGACGCTAAAGCATCGCCATCGGGCCGTGCTCGGCCTGACGCTCGGCATCGCCTGGATGCCGTTCGCCGAGGCGGCGCCTTCCGCGCAACAGCAGTTGCTGCAACAGGTTCGGTTAGGCGAAGCCTCGCACCGTGAGGATTTGGTGCGCCAGTCGCTTTATCGCCTGGAACTGATCGACCCGAACAACCCGGAAGTGGTCGCCGCCCGGTTTCGCTACCTGCTGCGCCAGGGCGACAATGACGGGGCGCAGAAACAGCTCGACAGGCTTTCCCAGTTAGCGCCGAGTTCCAGCGCGTATCAGTCCTCCCGCACGACGATGATGCTTTCCACGCCGGAAGGGCGCCAGTCCTTGCAGGAGGCGCGTTTACAGGCGACCACCGGTCATACCGAAGAAGCGATTGCCGCTTACGACGCGCTGTTTAAAGGTCATCCGCCGCAAGGCGATCTGGCGGTGGAATACTGGACGACGGTGGCAAAATCTCCCGCGAGACGTAACGAGGCGATTAATCAGCTTAAAAGAATTAACGCCAGTACGCCGGGCAATACCGCCCTGCAAAACACGCTGGCGCAGTTGCTGTTTGACGGC
The DNA here is from genome assembly GCF_030333125.1 of Citrobacter sp. CK206. Taxonomy (NCBI): domain Bacteria; kingdom Pseudomonadati; phylum Pseudomonadota; class Gammaproteobacteria; order Enterobacterales; family Enterobacteriaceae; genus Citrobacter; species Citrobacter sp. CK206. Next base: position 212,945 of record NZ_JAOWGM010000028.1, on the reverse strand, counting down.
GGGCGACGCGATGAGGGATTTGCCGTATTAGAGCAGATGGCGAATTCCAGCGCCGGGCGCACGACGGCTTCCGCTCTCTGGTATCAGCAGATTAAAGATCTGCCTGCCAGCGACGCCAGCGTAAAAGCGCTGCAAAAATACCTGACGGTGTTTAGCGAAGGCGACAGCGTCAATGCCGCGCGCAGCAAGTTGAGTGAACAGCAGCAACAGCTTTCCGACCCGGCGTTCAGAGCCAGAGCGCAAGGCCTGGCGGCGGTGGAAGCCGGACAGGGCGGCAAAGCCGTAACGGAATTGCAGCAGGCGGTAAGCGCGGATCACCGTGACAGCGAAGCCGTCGGCGCGCTGGGGCAGGCCTATTCGCAGCGTGGCGATCGTGCCCGCGCGGTGGCGCAGTTCCAGAAAGCGCTTGCGATGGACCCGAACAGCAGCAGTCGCGGTAAATGGGAAAGCCTGCTGAAGGTAAACCGCTACTGGCTGGCGATTCAGCAGGGCGACGCCGCGCTGAAAGCGAATAACCCGGACCAGGCGGAACGCCTCTACCGGCAGGCCAGGAGCATCGACAATACCGACAGCTATGCCGTGCTGGGGCTGGGCGACGTGGCGGTGGCGCGTAAAGATTATCCCGCCGCCGAGCGCTACTATCAGCAGACGCTGCGAATGGACAGCGGCAACAGCAACGCCGTGCGCGGCCTGGCGAATATCTATCGTCAGCAGTCCCCGGAGAAAGCCTCGGCGTTTATCGCGTCGCTCTCCAGTCGTCAGCGGCAAAGTATTGATGATATTGAGCGTAGCCTTGAAAACGACCAGCTGGCGCAGCAGGCCGAAGCGCTGGAAAACCAGGGGAACTGGGCGCAGGCGGCGGAACTGCATCGTCGCAGGCTGGCGCTGGACCCCGGCAGCGTCTGGGTAACGTATCGTTTGTCCCGCGATCTGTGGAACGCCGGGCAGCGCAGCCAGGCCGATGCGCACATGCGCGCACTGGCGCGTCAGAAACCGAACGACCCGGATCAGGTGTATGCCTATGGGCTGTACCTCGCGGGCAACGATCAGGATCGCGCGGCGATGGCGCATATCAATAATCTGCCGCGTAGCCAGTGGAACAGTAACATTCAGGAACTGGCGGACAGGCTGCAAAATAATCAGGTGCTGGAAACCGCCAGCCGCCTGCGTGATAGCGGCAAAGAGCGGGAAGCGGAAACGCTGCTTCGCCAACAGCCCGCCTCTACGCGCATTGATTTAACCCTTGCCGACTGGGCGCAGCAGCGGCGCGATTATTCTTCGGCGCGCGCCGCCTATGATGCGGTTCTGGCGCGGGAGCCGGGTAATGTCGATGCCCGACTTGGCCTGACGGAAGTCTATATTGCGCAGGGTGATAACGCGGCGGCGCGGGCGGAGCTGGCGAAACTTCCCGCCCCGGCGACCGGGGAGCCGCTGTCCATCAATATGCAGCGCCGTATGGCGCGGGCCCAGGCGCAACTGGGCGATACCGTCGCGGCGCAGCAGACCTTCAACACGATTGTGCCGCAGGCGAAGTCACAGCCGCCTTCTATGGAAACTGCGATGGTGCTGCGCGACGCGGCGGGCTTTCAGGCGCAAAACGGCGAACCGCAGCAGGCGCTTGAGACGTACAAAGACGCGATGGTGGCTTCCGGCATTACGCCGACCCGCCCGCAGGATAATGACACCTTTACTCGCCTGACCCGTAATGACGCGAAAGATGACTGGTTAAAACGCGGCGTGCGCAGCGATGCGGCGGATTTATACCGACAGCAGGATCTGAACGTTACGCTGGAGCATGATTACTGGGGATCGAGCGGCACCGGCGGCTACTCCGATCTGAAAGCGCATACCACCATGTTCCAGGTTGACGCGCCGTTGTCAGATGGCCGGATGTTCTTCCGTGCTGACCTGGTGAACGTGGATGTCGGCAGTTTCTCGACCCATGCGGACGGCACCTGGGACAAGAACTGGGGCACCTGTACGCTGCATGACTGTAGCGGCAACCGCAGCCAGTCTGATACCGGCACGAGCGTGGCGGTCGGCTGGAAAAACAAGACCTGGAGCTGGGATATCGGGACTACGCCGATGGGCTTTAACGTTGTCGATGTGGTTGGCGGCGTGAGCTACAGCAATGATATCGGGCCGCTGGGCTATACGCTGAACGCGCACCGTCGGCCAATCTCCAGCTCTCTGCTGGCCTTCGGCGGGCAGAAAGACGCGCCGAGCAACACGGGCACAAAATGGGGCGGCGTGCGTGCGGACGGCGGCGGTGTGAGCCTGAGCTATGACAAAGGTGAAGCCAACGGCGTCTGGGCTTCGCTGAGCGGCGATCAACTGACCGGTAAGAACGTCGCGGATAACTGGCGCGTGCGCTGGATGACGGGCTATTACTATAAAATCATCAATGAGAATAACCGTCGCGTCACCGTCGGCCTGAACAATATGATCTGGCACTACGACAAAGACCTGAGCGGGTATTCGCTGGGGCATGGCGGTTATTACAGTCCGCAGGAGTATGTGTCGTTCGCCGTGCCGGTGATGTGGCGGCAGCGTACGGAAAACTGGTCGTGGGAGCTGGGCGGTTCGGTATCCTGGTCGCATTCACGCACCAAAACCATGCCGCGTTATCCGCTGATGAATCTGATCCCGACGGATTACCGCGAAGAGGCGGCCACGCAGACGAATGGCGGCGGCAGCAGTCAGGGCTTTGGTTATACGGCGCGGGCGCTGATCGAGCGACGGGTGACGTCTAACTGGTTCCTCGGAACGGCAATTGATATTCAGGAAGCGAAGGATTATACGCCGAGCCATTTCCTGCTGTATGTGCGTTATTCCGCTGCGGGATGGCAGGGCGATATGGATTTACCGCCGCAGCCGCTGGTGCCGTACGCGGACTGGTAAGCGCCGAACGCCTGATGGCGACGCATTCGCGTCTTATCAGGCCTACAACGCGCGCTTGCGGTTACGCCGTCATCCGGCAATGCGCTCTTTCGTAGGCCGGATAAGGCGGCCACGCCGCCATCCGGCAGTGTGCGCTTTCTGTAGGCCGGATAAGGCGGTTACGCCGCCATCCGGCACTGATGATTCGGAAAAGTCCTTTTCAGATACGGCCTCTCTTTATGTCTGCGCGATCGGGTATACTCTGGCGGCAGCCTGGGGATAGTCATGGAGAGTCAATTTGCGCGTCAGCCGCTCGTTAACAATTAAGCAGATGGCAATGGTTGCGGCCGTTGTCCTGGTGTTTGTATTTATTTTTTGCACCGTTTTGCTGTTTCATTTAGTACAGCAGAACCGCTATAACACGGCTACGCAACTGGAAAGTATCGCCCGTTCTGTCCGCGAACCGCTGTCCGCCGCAATCCTGAAAGCGGATATCCCTGAAGCGGAAACCATCCTGGCGCGCATTCAGCCAGCGGGCGTGGTCAGCCGCGCCGACGTGGTGCTGCCGAACCAATTCCAGGCGCTACGAATGAGTTTTATTCCTGAGCGCTCCGTCCCGGTGACGGTGACGCGTCTGTTTGAACTGCCGGTGCAGATCTCGCTGCCGGTCTATTCCCTTGAGCGGCCAGCCAACCCACAGCCGTTGGCGTATCTGGTGCTCCAGGCGGACTCGTTCCGCATGTATAAGTTCGTGATGAGCACGCTCTCGACGTTAGTGACCATTTACTTACTTTTATCGCTGATGCTGACGGTGGCGATAACCTGGTGTATGAACCGCCTGATTGTGCATCCTCTACGCAAAATCGCCCGGGAGCTTAACGATATCCCGCCGCAAGAGCTGACAGGCCATCAGCTGGCGCTGCCGCGTCTGCATCATGACGATGAGATCGGTATGCTGGTGCGTAGCTACAACCTGAATCAGCAGATTGCCCAGCGTCACAGCATTGAGCAAAACGATCATGCGATGCGCTTTCCGGTTTCCGAGCTTCCCAACAAGGCTTTTCTGATGGGGCTTCTGGAACAGGTTGTGACGCGTCAGCAGACGACGGCGTTAATGATTGTCACCTGTGAAACGCTGCGCGATACCGCAGGCGTGCTCAAAGAGACGCAGCGGGAAATCCTGTTGCTTACGCTGGTGGAAAAACTGAAATCGGTACTGGCGCCGCGAATGGTGCTGACGCAGGTAAGCGGCTTTGATTTCGCCATCATCGCGCACGGCGTAAAAGAACCGTGGCACGCGATTACGTTAGGTCAGCAAGTGCTCACTGTCATTAATGAACGGCTGCCGATCGAAAGCATCCAGCTGCGCCCCAGTTGCAGCATTGGGGTGGCGATGTTTTACGGCGACCTGACGGCCGAGGCGCTTTATGGTCGCGCCGTCTCCGCCGCCTTTACCGCCCGCCGCAAAGGTAAAAATCAGATTCAGTTCTTTGACCCGGCGCAGATGGAAGCCGCGCAGCAGAGATTGACGGAAGAGAGCGATATTCTCAACGCGCTGGATAACCACCAGTTCGCTATCTGGCTGCAACCGCAGGTGGAGATGTCCAGCGGTAAGGTACTGAGCGCAGAAGCATTATTACGCGTGCAGCAGCCGGATGGCAGTTGGGAACTCCCGGAAGGGTTAATTGACCGTATCGAATCCTGCGGTCTGATGGTGACGGTCGGGTACTGGGTGCTGGAAGAGTCCTGTCGCCAGCTTTCCGCCTGGCAGGAGCGTGGCGTGATGATGCCGCTCTCGGTGAATCTTTCCGCATTGCAGCTCATGCACCCGAATATGGTGTCGGATCTGCTGGAGCTGCTAAGCCGCTATCGTATTCAGCCGGATACATTGATTCTGGAAGTAACGGAAAGCCGACGCATCGACGACCCGCATGCCGCCGTCGCCATCCTGCGCCCGCTGCGCAGCGCGGGCGTACGCATCGCGCTGGATGACTTTGGTATGGGATACGCAGGGTTGCGTCAGCTTCAGCACATGAAATCGCTGCCGGTCGATATACTAAAAATCGACAAAATGTTTGTTGAGGGATTGCCGGAGGATGACAGCATGGTTACGGCGATTATCCTGATGGCGCGCAGCCTTAACCTGAAAATGATTGCGGAAGGCGTGGAGACCGAAGCGCAGCGCGACTGGCTGGCGCAGGCAGGGGTGGACGTGGCGCAAGGTTTCTTGTTTGCCCGCGCGGTTCCGCCGGATGTGTTTGAAGAACGTTACCTGAAGAACGCGCAGCCTGATTACAAAACTTAAAAAAGGTCAGACTTGTGCGAGCCAGCTCAAAGTTTTTAACATTTTTGTTTCAATTATGATCCAGGTGCATTTCTGTCATGTTGTGTGGGTGTTATTTTAAGGCCGCAGGTTAACCATAACCTTACAAGACCTGTGGTTTTTACTTCAAGGACACCCTATGAAAACCTCTCTGTTCAAAAGCCTTTACTTTCAGGTCCTGACAGCAATTGCCATTGGTATCCTCCTTGGCCATTACTACCCTGAATTAGGCGCACAAATGAAACCGCTTGGCGACGCGTTCGTTAAGCTGATTAAGATGGTCATCGCACCGGTTATCTTCTGTACTGTCGTTACCGGCATTGCAGGTATGGAAAGCATGAAAGCGGTGGGCCGCACCGGTGCGGTTGCGCTGCTTTACTTTGAGATTGTCAGTACGATTGCGCTGATCATTGGTCTCATTATCGTCAATGTCGTTCAGCCTGGCTCCGGGATGAACGTCGATCCGGCGACGCTGGATGCTAAAGCGGTGGCGATCTACGCCGAACAAGCAAAAGACCAGGGAATCGTGGGCTTCCTGATGGATATCATCCCGGGCAGCGTCATCGGCGCGTTCGCCAGCGGTAATATCCTACAGGTTCTGCTGTTTGCGGTGATGTTCGGCTTTGCGCTGCATCGTCTGGGCAGCAAAGGCCAGCTGATTTTCAACGTGATTGAAAGCTTCTCGCAGGTCATTTTCGGCATCATCAACATGATCATGCGCCTGGCGCCTATCGGTGCTTTCGGTGCGATGGCCTTTACTATCGGTAAATACGGCGTGGGTACGCTGGTGCAGTTGGGGCAGCTGATTGTCTGCTTCTACATCACCTGTATTCTGTTCGTGGTGGTGGTGCTTGGCTCGATTGCCCGCGCAGCTGGCTTCAGCATTTTTAAATTTATCCGCTACATCCGTGAAGAACTGCTGATTGTGCTGGGGACGTCCTCCTCCGAATCCGTGCTGCCGCGTATGCTGGATAAGATGGAAAAGCTGGGCTGCCGTAAGTCGGTGGTGGGGCTGGTTATTCCCACAGGCTACTCGTTTAACCTGGACGGAACCTCGATCTATCTGACGATGGCGGCGGTGTTTATCGCCCAGGCGACCAACAGTCATATGGATATCTTCCATCAGGTAACTCTGCTGGTGGTGCTGCTGCTCTCCTCGAAAGGGGCGGCCGGGGTAACGGGGAGCGGATTTATCGTGCTGGCTGCGACGATCTCTGCGGTGGGCCACTTACCGGTTGCGGGTCTGGCGCTGATCCTCGGTATCGACCGCTTTATGTCTGAAGCCCGCGCGCTGACCAACCTGGTCGGTAACGGCGTGGCAACGGTCGTTGTGGCGAAGTGGGTGAAAGAACTGGACCACAAAAAGCTGGATGATGTGCTGAATAATCGTGCGCCTGATGGCAAAACGCACGAATTATCCTCTTAATCTCACCTCTTATGCCCGCAGTCCCTTCCAGGACTGCGGGTGTTTGCGCATAATTGACCCCTGCACCCGAATCACTCAACATGTGGCTTCGGGATTTTTTCACTTCTGGCGTGACATTTTTATGTTCGCGCGGTCTAACACGAAGTGTTTTTAACGTCATATTCAGATAAGCCTTCCAGGCTGTCTTTTTATTACCAGGATTGTTGATCAGGGGTTTACATGCAGGGCACAAAAATTCGACTCTTAGCGGGCAGTCTGCTGATGATGGCTACTGTCGGCTATGTGCAGGCAGATGCGCTCCAGCCTGACCCGGCATGGCAACAGGGGACGCTGGCAAATGGATTACAGTGGCAAGTATTAGCTACCCCGCAGCGCCCAAGCGATCGTATTGAGGTTCGTCTGCTGGTCAATACCGGTTCGCTCACCGAAAGTACGCAACAGAGCGGTTTCAGCCACGCCATTCCCCGTATCGCGCTGACGCAAAGCGGCGGCCTTGACGCCGCGCAAGCACGTTCACTCTGGCAGCAGGGCTTTGACCCCAAACGCCCTGTGCCGCCCGTTATCGTTTCTTATGATTCCACGTTATATAACCTCAGCCTGCCCAACACCCGTAACGATCTGCTAAAAGAGGCGCTCTCTTATCTGGCGCATACCTCCGGCAAACTGTCCATCACGCCAGAGACGGTTGCGCATGCAGTCAATAGTGAAGATATGGTTGCCACCTGGCCTATGGACACCAAAGAGGGCTGGTGGCGCTATCGTCTGAAAGGGTCTGCGCTGTTAGGCCACGATCCGGCCGAGCCGCTGAAACAGCCTGTGGATGTGGAGAAACTTAACGCGTTTTACCAGAAATGGTACACCCCGGACGCGATGACGCTGATTATCGTCGGTAACGTGGACGCGCGTTCGGTTTCTGAGCAGATCAACAAAACCTTCGGCGAGTTGCAAGGCAAACGTGAAACGCCTGCGCCGGTGCCGACGCTTTCCCCTCTGCGCGCCGAAGCGGTCAGCATTATGACTGACGCCGTGCGCCAGGATCGTCTCTCCATCATGTGGGATACGCCGTGGCAGCCCATTCGCGAGTCCGCCGCGCTGCTGCGCTACTGGCAGGCGGATTTAGCCCGTGAAGCCCTGTTCTGGCATGTTCAGCAGGCGCTCAGCAAGAACAACGCTAAAGAGATTGGTCTCGGCTTTGACTGCCGGGTGCTGTTCCTGCGTGCGCAGTGCGCGATCAACGTTGAATCCCCCGGCGATAAGCTGAATCTGAACCTGGGGCTGGTGGCGCGTGAACTGGCGAAAGTCCGTGATAACGGCTTGCCGGAAGAGGAGTTTAACGCGCTGGTGGCGCAGAAGAATCTGGAGTTGCAGAAGCTGTTCGCCACTTATGCGCGTACCGATACCGATATCTTGATCAGCCAACGGATGCGCTCGTTGCAAAATCAGGTGGTCGATATTGCCCCGGAACAGTACCAGCGTTTACGGCAGAACTTCCTGAATAACCTGACCGTTGAGATGTTGAATCAAAACCTGCGTCAGCAGCTATCGCAAGATATGGCGTTGATTCTGCTTCAGCCGAAGGGAGAACCGGAGCTGAATATGAAGGACCTACAGGCAACGTGGGATCAAATCATGGCGCCAGTGACAGCAGCAGCAACAAGCGCAGAAACCGATGATGTCCACCCGGAAGTCACGGATATCCCGGCTGCGCAGTAGCAGTAGGCCGGATAAGGCGGTCACGCCGCCATCCGGTGAGAATGTCATGCCCGATGGCGCTACGCTTATCCGGCCTACAGTGCGGTTATTGCGGCATCGCATCGCGCGGGATAATCGCCCCGCGATGCTGAATGACCGTGCTGGCGGTCAGGTGCCCGCGCTGTGCGGCCCCGGCAGCGTCGCCGCCGGTTAAACGTATTGCCAGATACCCGGCGCTAAAGGAGTCGCCCGCTGCGGTGGTGTCGATCACTTTCTCTTTTGGCAATTTCACCGCCGGAACGTCAATCACCTCTTCGCCTTTGATGGAAACCAGGCAGGAATCTGCGCCGCGTTTCACCACCACTTCCTGGACGCCTGCGTCGTGCGTGCGGGCAATGACCTCGGCAACCGGCTTTTCACCCCACAACGCGTCTTCATCATCCAGCGTCAGGAACGCGATATCCGTGCATTCCAGCATCTGCTGATATACCTGCTGCGTCTCTTCTTTGCTTGCCCACAGGCGCGGACGATAGTTGTTGTCAAAAATGACTTTCCCGCCGTTGGCGCGGCATTCGCGCATCAGCGACAGTAATTTATCGCGGCTGGATGGGCTTAAAATGGCAAGGCTGATCCCGCTCAGGTAGAGGTAGTCGAAGGTCGCCAGCTCTTCGCAGATTGCCGCAGACTGCTCGCTCTCCAGCCAGAATTTCGCTGCCGCCTCGTTGCGCCAGTAATAGAAAGTGCGTTCGCCAGTGCTGTCCGTCTCGATGTAATAGAGGCCCGGTAGACGGTTTTCCATGCGCTGCGTGAGGGAGGTATCGACATTTTCGCCTTGCCATGAATCCAGCATTTGCTGGCTGAAGCTGTCAGTGCCCAGCGCCGTCACGTAGTGTACGGACAAGGCCGCAGAATCGACCTGACGGGCGATGTAAACGGATGTATTCAACGTGTCGCCACCGAAACCGCGCTGAACGTCTGCGCCTTTCTGTGACAGCTCAATCATGCATTCGCCAATCACGGCAATCTTTTTGGACATAGTCGTGAACCTGCTCTGAAAAAAATTAGCGTTAGTGTGCGCTGTGGTGTATTCAGCGGTCAACTATATTAAAACATCGTTCCATTATTTTTTTGAGCCAACGCGTATTCTGTGTTGATTTTTGTCATGCTGTTTCTATTTTGCGGGACGCTGAACATAAAGTTCTTTGCCAGAGCGCCGATAACCTTTGACGAGTCCGGGCAGTCACACTCTCATTAACAGGACATCTGAGATGATAAAGCAGGTTATCCAGCAGCTAAGCATTCCTGAGGCAAGCATTGAAAGCTTGCAGGAGCGGCGCTTTTGGTTGCAGTGCGAACGTGCTTACACTTATCAGCCAATCTACCAGACCAACGGGCGATTGATGGCCGTGGAACTGCTGACGGTTGTGGTACACCCGGATAACCCTTCCCGGCGCGTTGCCCCGGATCGCTATTTTGCCGAACTGGCGGTAAGACACCGCGTGGATGTGGTGAAAGAACAGCTCCAGTTTCTGGAGCAGAAAGCCGATTTTTTCATGCGTCATGACCTGCTGGCCTCGGTCAATGTCGATGGCCCGACGCTGATCGCGATGCGTCAGCAGCCAGAGGTATTGAAAACGATTGAGCGCCTGCCCTGGCTGCGATTCGAACTGGTGGAACATATTCGTTTACCGAAAGACTCTTCGTTCGCCTCAATGTGTGAATTCGGCCCGCTCTGGCTGGATGATTTCGGCACCGGCATGGCGAATTTCTCTGCCCTGAGCGAAGTGCGTTACGACTACATCAAAGTGGCGCGGGATCTGTTTGTGATGCTGCGCCAGACGCCGGAAGGGCGAAACCTCTTTACGCTGCTGCTGCAACTGATGAACCGCTATTGCCGAGGCGTTATCGTCGAAGGCGTGGAAACGCTGGAAGAGTGGCGCGATGTACAACGTTCGCCCGCTTTCGCGGCGCAGGGGTATTTTCTGTCGCGTCCTGTTCCGCTGGAGAACCTTGAACAGGTGATCCTGATGCTGTAATACCCGCTGTTTCCCGGAATGGCGCGTCTTTCACGCGGTATTCCAGGACGCAGCCTGCCTCCCTTTTCCGTCTGCTGGACTATCTTTAGGACTGGCAAGGAAAGAAGTGAGGAAGTAAAACATGACGAAAGCAGGCAAAATAACCGCTGCCATATCAGGGACTTTGTTGCTGTTGATCGTCGTACTCATCGTCCTGATTGCGACATTTGACTGGAATCGCCTCAAACCGACCATCAACCAGAAAGTCTCTACAGAACTCAACCGGCCATTCGCCATTCGCGGCGATCTGGGCGTGGTGTGGGAACGTCAAAAACAGGAAACCGGCTGGCGAAGCTGGGTGCCCTGGCCGCACGTTCATGCCGAAGACATTATCCTCGGCAATCCGCCGGATATCCCCGAAGTCACGATGGTGCATCTCCCGCGCGTTGAAGCCACGCTGGCGCCGCTGGCGTTGCTGACCAAAACCGTCTGGCTGCCGTGGATCAAACTGGTGAAGCCTGACGCCCGCCTTATCCGCCTCTCGGAGAAAAACAATAACTGGACCTTCAATCTTGCGGCTGACGAGAAAAACGATCCCAATGCGCAGCCGTCCGCCTGGTCGTTCCGTCTGGATACGATTTTGTTCGATCAGGGGCGTATCGCCATTGACGATAAGGTCAGCAAAGCCGATATCGAGATCCTGGTTGATCCGTTGGGTAAACCACTGCCTTTTAGCGAAGTCACGGGAGCCAAAAGCAACAACGACAACAACGTGGGGGATTATGTTTTCGGCCTTAAGGCGCAGGGGCGTTATAACGGGGAACCGCTGACCGGCACGGGCAAAATTGGCGGTATGCTGGCGTTACGCAGCGAAGGCGCGCCTTTCCCGGTGCAGGCTGATTTCCGCTCGGGCAATACTCGCGTGGCCTTTGCCGGGGTGGTCAACGATCCGCTGAACATGGGCGGCGTCGATCTCCAGCTTAAGTTTTCCGGCGACTCGCTGGGCGAATTGTACGACCTGACCGGCGTACTGCTGCCGGACACGCCGCCGTTTGAAACGGACGGTCGCCTGGTGGCGAAAATCGATACGGAGACATCCTCGGTTTTTGACTACCGCAATTTTAATGGCCGCATCGGCGACAGCGATATTCACGGCTCTCTTACTTACACCACCGGCAAGCCGCGCCCCAAACTGGAAGGGGATGTGGAGTCGCGCCAGCTTCGCCTGGCTGACCTGGGGCCGCTGATCGGCGTGGATTCCGGGAAGGGGGCGCAGCAGTCGAAACGCGCCGAGCAAAGCAAGGGCGAAAAGAGCATTCAGCCTGCCGACAAAGTGCTGCCTTATGACCGCTTTGAAACCGATAAATGGGACGTGATGGATGCCGACGTGCGCTTTAAGGGCGGGCGCATTGAGCACGGCAGCAGCCTGCCGGTCAGCGATCTCTCTACCCATATCATCCTGAAAAATGCCGATTTACGTTTGCAGCCGCTGAAGTTTGGCCTGGCAGGCGGCAGCATTGTCTCCAGCATTCATCTGGAAGGGGATAAAAAGCCGATGCAGGGAAGGGCGAATATCCAGGCGCGTCGTCTTAAACTGAAAGCGCTGATGCCGGATGTCGAACTGATGCAGAAAACATTGGGCGAAATGAACGGTGACGCGGATATCCGGGGAAGCGGCAATTCAGTGGCGGCGCTGTTAGGTAACAGTAATGGCAACCTGAAGCTGCTGATGAACGATGGCGTGATCAGCCGCAACCTGATGGAGATTGTCGGCCTGAACGTGGGCAACTTTATTGTCGGGCAGATATTTGGCGACGATGAGGTACGGGTCAACTGCGCGGCGGCTAATCTTGACATCGTTAATGGCGTTGCGCGCCCGCAAATCTTTGCTTTTGATACGGAAAATGCGCTGGTTAACGTCACCGGAACCGCGAGTTTCGCCTCTGAGCAACTGGATTTAACCATCGATCCAGAGAGCAAAGGGATTCGCATTATTACGCTGCGTTCGCCGCTGTATGTGCGCGGGTCGTTTAAAAACCCGCAGGCGGGGGTGAAAGCCGGGCCGCTGATCGCGCGAGGCGCGGTCGCTGCGGCGCTGGCGACGTTAGTCACGCCTGCCGCCGCGCTTCTGGCGTTGATTTCCCCGTCAGAAGGCGATGCGAATCAGTGTCGGATGATTTTGTCGCAGATGAAGAAATGATGATAGTGCCGGATGGCGGTGTAAACACCTTATCCGGCCTACGGGTGATGGCGGTCAAATCACAACGACTGGTGGCGCGTCTCGTGGGTCAACAGCAGCGCAATCAGCGTCAGGGCGGCCATTGACGCCAGATAGGTGCCGACCGCCGCCAGACCGTAGTTCCCCTGCAACCATGCGGCAATATATGGCGCTACGGACGCGCCAAGAATTGACGACACGTTATACGAGAAGGACGCGCCGGTGTAGCGAACTTCTGTCGGGAACAGCTCCGGCAACAGCGCGCCCATCGGGCCGAAGGTCAGCCCCATCAGACTCAGCCCCAGCAGCAGGAAAACGAATATCAATGCCGGATTACCGGAACCGAGCAACGGTTTAAAGGCAAACAGCGCGAACAGAATGATCATTGTCGTGATAATGACCATGCTCTTACGGCGACCAAAAGCGTCTGCCAGCAGGCCTGCAACCGGCACCATCACGCCAAAGCCGATCACCGCCAGCATCAACATCCACAACACTTCGTTACGCGGCAAACCGAGCCCCGCAGGAGCGGCTGCGGTACTGTACGTCATGGAATAGACCGTCATGATGTAGAACAGCGTATAGGTCGCCAGCATGATGAATGTCCCGAGTACCGTTACGCGTACGTGCCGGGTCAGCAGGGTGCCCAGCGGGATTTTCACCTGCTTTTTCGCCGCGGCGACCTTAGCGAATACCGGTGTTTCATGCAGCGAGACGCGGACGTACAGGCCGATAATGACCAGCACCGCAGAGAGAATGAACGGTAAACGCCAGCCCCAGGTCATGAACTGCTCATCGGTCAGCAGCCAGGAGAGGAGCAGGAACGTGCCGTTGGCGAAGAAGAAGCCGATAGGCGCGCCAAGCTGCGGGAAAGAGCCGTACAGCGCGCGCTTGCGCGGCGGGGCGTTTTCGGTCGCCAGCAGCGCCGCGCCGCCCCATTCTCCACCGAGACCCAGACCCTGGCCAAAGCGCGCCAGCGCCAGCAGCAGCGGGGCGAAAATGCCAATGGTGGCATAGCCCGGCAGCAGGCCGATCACGACGGTGGAGATCCCCATCGTCAGCAATGACGCCACCAGCGTCACTTTACGCCCGACGCGGTCGCCGAAGTGGCCGAATAGCGCAGAGCCAATTGGGCGCGCGACAAAGGCGATGGCGAAGGTGGCGAGGGACTGAAGCGTTGCCGCTGCCGGATCGCCCTGCGGGAAGAAAATATGGGGGAACACGATTACTGCGGCAGTCGCGTAAATGTAGAAGTCGAAGAACTCAATGGCGGTGCCGATGAGGGAGGCAACGACGACTTTATTGCGCGAGTTTACCGGAACGTGTTCCTGTTCGTTGTCGAGTGTGGTGGCGGTTGCTTGCATAGTATTTTCTTATTTTTTGGCGAACGAACGGCCATATTACGCACAGCAAAAGCGACATTTCAATCTGTAACAAAGCGGGATTTTGCTCAAATAATGGTCAAAAAGGGGATAATGTTTAGACCTGCGATTTCACGTCTATGAAATGCTTCACACAATTTTAAACTTAGATGATAAAACTGGTTTTAGGTTAAATAAAAGTTACGGTCTGGATTTATATGCTGCAATGCGTGCCGTATAAGGCGTAGCAACCTGCCGGGCGGTAGGCCGGACAAGCATCGCGCCATCCGGCATCAAATGATGAACTAGCGGTGGGTTTTCCCTGGCATACGTGGGTCGTCTTTGTATTCGGCGGTGGCTATCCAGGCCGCGCAAAACAGCGTCAGGCGGGCAAAGAAGTAGAAGAACGCCATCAGGCCAAGCACGGAACCGAATGCGGCGCCGGACGGGGATTTCACCAGGGAAGGCAGCGTGTAGGTCATGATGATTTTGATCACCTCAAAACCGATCGCGGCGATAAACGTACCGCGAATCAATGCCTTCTTGCGCGGTCGATGGCGCGGTAGCCGCCAGAAAATCCAGAAGAACAGCAGGTAGTTGGCGAAAATTGAAATGGCCAGCCCAATCAACCGCCAGGCGGGTTTTAGCCACTCAATGCTGTCGAGATACAGCGCGGAGATAATCATCTGCTGCGCAGAACCGGCAATCGAGGTAATAGACAGCGTGATAATCAGCGCAACCAACAGCCCAATCAGCGAGACAAAATCGCGCAGGTATTTTATCCAGATTTTTTCCTGATCCTGCGGGGTGCGCTCCCACACGTCCCGAGACTGGGCGCGAATCGCTTCACGCAGGTTGCCCATCCAGTTGATCCCGGAATAGAGCGCAATGCCCAGCCCCACCAGGCCGACGGTGGTTCGCTGCTGAACGGCGGTGTTGATGGTGCTTTTCAGCGTGGACGCCAGCGTAGGATCGCTGACGTTCATCAGGATTTTATTGAAAATGTCCTCTAATAGCGTGGGATGTGACGCGAGAATAAAACCGGCGGCGGCAAACGACACCATCAGGACAGGGATCATCGACAGAAACGAGAAATAGGTGATAGCGGCGCCAAACTGGTTGCCCAGCCGATCGTTAAAACGCTCTGCGGCGCGGATCAGGTGGGCAATCACCGGCTGACGCTGGATTCTCGCTGCCGTCGTGGAGACCGTTTTGAGCGCCTGGGTGGCCTTGTTGTTTGTTTCTGGTTCGTCACGATCGTGCGTCTCCACTTTGGGCACCGGCGCATGGTCGAGTTCCTGAATAGGGCGTTTTACATCTTTTTCCTGCGTCATCAGGTCGATAGTCCTTCTTTTGTTAACTCTCAGAACAGTATAGCGTGTCAGTCCACGTAGTCTTTCATTACGCCGGTCAGCCACTCCATAAACAGGTGTACCCGGCGGGAGAGGTTGCGGCGATGCGGGTAGAGCAGGGACACCGGCATTGGGTCAGCGCGATACTGCGGCAGGATCTCGATGAGCGTCCCGGCGCGCAATGCCTCACGAACGCCGATGCGCGGCACCTGAATGATTCCTAGCCCCGCCAGGCAGGCGGCATGGTAGGTCTCGGTGCTGTTGACCGTCAGAATGCCGCCGGTTTTAATCCACTGCGTGCCGTTTGCCGTTGCCACTTCGAAGCCTTGCGGGCGCGTGCCCAGATTGACGGAATAATGAACCACCGCATGCGAGGCCAGATCGTCCAGACCTTCTGGGTAGCCAAAACGCGCCAGATACTGCGGACTGGCGCAGTTAATGACCGACAGCTTTCCCAACGGGCGGGCGATCAACCCGGAATCTTTTAGCGCCCCGACCCGCACCACGCAGTCGAACCCTTCCCGTATCAAATCCACCAGGCGATCGCTGCTGCTGAGTTCCAGCTCAATACCCGGATACTGCTGTAAAAACGCGGGCAGGCGCGGTATCACCAGGTTCTTGGCGACCCCAACCGGCATATCGACCCGCAGCTTGCCGCTGATGCTGGCCGGGTCGTGCTGGAACAAACCGTCCAGCTCGTCCAGGTTCGTCAGCAGATCTTTCGCACGTTCGTAATACACCATTCCGTCCTGAGTAAGCTGAACCCGCCGGGTGGTGCGGTGCAGCAACTGCGTGCCGAGGTGGTTTTCCAGCGCCTGTATCTGGCGGGATACGCTACCTTTAGGAAGGCCTGATGTTTCGGCGGCGCGGGAAAAACTCTCCAGTTCAGCGACGCGAATGAACAACTGCATTGCGTGAATTTTATCCATCGCGAGGTCCCGGTGTTGTTCTGAATGAAACAGTGAAGCGCATTTCGCTACATTTATTGTTTTTCTAACACCTAATAAGCTCTTTCTCAATCTTCACAACACCTGAAATGAGGTTTCTTATGACGCAACGTATCGCATTAGTGACCGGCGGCAGCCGAGGGCTCGGTAAAAACGCGGCGCTTAAGCTGGCGAGCAAAGGAATCGGGATCATTCTGACGTGGAACAGCAATGAAAAAGAGGCGCAGCAGGTCGTGCATGAAATTACGCAATCAGGCGGGAAAGCCGCAGCATTGCAGTTGAATGTCGGGGATATTTCGGGATTCCCGGCGTTTGTTGAAAAGGTGCGGGAAACCCTGAAAACGGAGTGGCAGCGTGATTCATTTGATTATTTATTGAACAATGCCGGAATCGGCATCAACGCGCCGTATTCGACCTTCACTGAAGCGCAGTTTGACCAGCTTTTGAATATTCAGTTTAAAGGGCCGTTTTTCCTGACTCAGGGGCTGTTACCCCTGCTGAAGAATGGCGGCAGGATCCTCAATGTGTCGACGGGGCTGGCCCGTTTTGCGTTGCCTGGCTACAGCGCTTATGCCGCGATGAAGGGGGCGATGGAAGTGCTGACGCGTTATCAGGCAAAAGAGCTGGGCGAACGCGGCATCACCGTGAACATTATCGCGCCGGGAGCCATTGAAACTGATTTTGGCGGCGGCAATGTGCGGGACAATGAACAACTGAATGCGTATATCGCGTCACAAACCGCCCTGGGACGGGTTGGTTTGCCGGACGATATTGGTGATGCCATCGCCGCGTTGCTCAGCGATGAACTGGGCTGGATGACCGCGCAGCGTATCGAAGTGTCGGGCGGCATGTTCTTATAATCAGGATGATAATATTAAGCGGGTGGTTTACACCCGCAACATTAATTTAGATTAAGGATAAACTTATTTCAGGAACGCTGTTTTATTCCTGACGTTAATTTTAATATTCCGCGATGACTGTTCATCAACTTCTCTTTATTTCCCTCGCCGCCCACAATA
This sequence comes from Citrobacter sp. CK206, assembly GCF_030333125.1. Taxonomy (NCBI): domain Bacteria; kingdom Pseudomonadati; phylum Pseudomonadota; class Gammaproteobacteria; order Enterobacterales; family Enterobacteriaceae; genus Citrobacter; species Citrobacter sp. CK206. Next base: position 195,712 of record NZ_JAOWGM010000028.1, on the reverse strand, counting down.
AATTTCTCAACCTTTGCGTTGTAGTCACTGTAATGCCAAAAAAATCTGTTATATCTATCAAAACAGATAATTAAAATAATATTAAAAGCCTTCTTTATGGAGGGGCTTTTTTAGGGACGATCATGACGAATAACGCTTCGCAGGCGATGCATTCGCCTTTTGAACACTGTCTGGGCATCATCCGTCAGGCGTCAGTGGAGATCCTGCTGCTGCTGGGCGTACATGTTGCGGAAGGAAAAGAACCGCGCTGGTTTATGGAACAACTGGATCAAGCCCGCCTTAATTTAGGCGGCTGGAGCGTGGTGGCAAAAAAATTACATATAAACGATGCGCAACTGAGCCAGTTTATGCTGCATTTGCGACATCTCCAGCAGTATGTTCCGCAATATGACAGCGGGAAGGATGTCAGTGAAAACCAACTGCTTGCCGCCCTGCGTTTTGTGGCGTCGCTGGAACAACTGCGCCAGCGGCAGCCGCTTCTCACTTATCAGACTGATATTGATGCAGGCAATCAGGACGCGCAAATACAGGCCCGGCGTCAGCTGCGGGCGATTGAACTCACGCTGAAAGCGCTTATTTCGCAGGTGTGGCCGGATCGTCATCAGTTGAATAGTTACCTGAAGCTGCATTTTGGCGCCGATCGTCTGCGACGCTGGTTAAAACTCAGCGAAGGACAGGATGCGCTCAGCGCGATGCTGTTCAGCGAGCTGGCATTGATGGTGGTCGATAAAAAGTCGTTTGCCCGTCACTATTCCGCATTTTTCAAAGACGCGTCTGCGCTGACGCTGTTTGTTGAGCCGCGTACGACCCTGCGTATGTTCCTTGAGGATTGCCGTCAGGCGCGTAACGGCATCATCGCCGGGCAGCCGCTCAGTTCCGTACAGTTGTCGCTACTGGATTGTCAGTTCCGCCAGATCACCCGCTCGGTACAGCGGGCGTTTAATGAAAAACGCACTCGCATAAACCCGGCTTCGTTTATGGCGTCCGATGAGGGCGTGGTGGAGAAATTCTGGGAGGAGGCGCGAGAAAAAGACGCGCTGGCGGGGGGAGATAACCAGGAAATTGGCGAGAGTATTGAACCGCCTCACAAGCGACAGCAGCGGACGGCTGAAGAGCGTGAGCAGCTGATTTCCGGGGTGTTGTGGGGCGGGGTTGGCGCAATGGTGCTGGCGATTCTGGTGGGGGCGTTTTGGTTGTTCAGCTCGCCGCCTCCCTCTGCTGCGCCCGTACAACGCGACGAGGTCATGCAGGATGACGCCCGGCTTGAGGCGCCCTCCGCGCGGGAAACCATGAGCCGCATGGGGATCACCTGGGACCCGTTTAATATGCGCTCGGCGATCGACCGTAATGATACGCGCGTTACGGCGTTGTTCTTACAGGGCGGGATGAACTGGCAGCTGGCCTGGACCGAACAGGCGTTTTCGACGGGCAACGCCGATGTGCTGCAACTGCTGCTGCGCTACCCTTCGCTGATGGATGAGGTAAAACCCTGCCGACGCTTCCTGACGTCGCTGAGCCACGCCATGCTGAACGGAGCGTCGCTGACGTCGCTGCATAAAAAGTATCTGCAAAGTTTTTGTACCGTTCCGGCGGTGGTGATGCGCCAGCAGCATGATATGGAGCAGGCCCGGCTGCGTGTTCAGGCCGAGCCCAGCGTGGAAAACAAAAAATGGTTAAAGATTCAGACCGCCATTTATAACGTGATTCGGTAACGCCGCTATGGTTCGCCGTATAAACCAATCAAACGGCGAACCACGCCATTGGTCCAGCCAAACCCATCCTGCAACGGATATTCCCCGCCGCCCCCTTCACGCGGCGTGCCGCAGGCAATATGGTACTTTTCGATCAGTTTATGGTGCTGCTGGTAAAAAATATTGACGGTTTTTAACCAGTTGCGGGCAATTTCATCCCCCAGCATATCGTCGCCGTACAGCTTGAAGCCCTGGATTGCCATCCACTGTAGTGGCGCCCAGCCGTTAGGCTTATCCCATTGCTCGCCGGTTTCATACTCTGTCGCCATGATCCCGCCAGGCGTCAGCAGACGGCTGCGAACGGCGTTAGCGAGGCGGTCTGCCTGCTCGTGAGTCGCCATGCCGACATACAGCGGCACGATACTGGCGGCGGAAAAGAGCGCCATTTGCTCGCGCCGCCAGTCGTAATCCCGATAGCAGCCATTCTCGTCATCCCACAGATAGCGGTTTACGGCGGCGCGGCGATCGCTGGCCTTCTGGCGAAATGCCGCTTCGGTTTCACGGTCGCCTTTCAGGGCGGAAATGTTGGCAATCGCGCTCTCCAGTTTGTAGAGGAAAGCGTTCAGGTCAATGGGGATGAACTGGGTTGTGCGGATGCTGGCCAGTCGGCTTGCATCGCGCAGCCAGCGTGATGAGTAATCCCAACCGGAGGCCGCGCCAGCACGGAGATCCCGGTATACTTCATTGGCCGGGCGACCCGAATGTTTGGCGGTTTCCACATCCTCCAGCCACGATTCGTCGCGGGGGGTGTCGCGATCGTCCCAGTAGCGGTTGAGCAGGGAACCGTCCGGCATTCTGATGACATGGCGATAGGCCTGGTTGAGCACCAGAGATTCCGCGCCGTCCATCCAGAAGGCGTACTCCATTTTCAGATGATCCAGATAGCGCCGCGCCCCGCGCACGCCATCCTCTTCGAACAGTTCGACCATCAGCGCAAAGACCGGTGGCTGAGAGCGGCTCAAATAATATGTGCGGTTTCCGTTGGGGATGTGGCCGTAATTCTCAATCATCCACGCGAAGTTGTCTGCCATACATTTCAGCAGGTCTTCCCGGCCGCTTTCCGCCAGGCCCAGCATGGTGAAATAGGAGTCCCAGTAGTAGGTTTCGCTAAAACGTCCGCCCGGCACGATATAGGATTGCGGCAGCGCCAGCAGCGAGGACCAGGGAATGTGATCCTGCGGCTCACGCGTCAGCACCGGCCAGAGCTGATCAATATGCTCTTTCAGTGAATTTTCCGGGTTGGAGACATATTCGCTGGACCAGGTTTCCGGTAGCCAGAAGTGATTTTCAACAAAGCGCAGCAGGTCAAAGTCGCGGTGTCGTCTGACTTTACGGTAGCGGATCAGAATATCCAGCGGGTCCATTTTCGGCGCGCAGTCGGGGAAAGTTTTACTGTCGGCAAAAAGCCGGGATGATTGCACATGCTCGAACAGCTCAAGATAGCGATCGGCTGGGGTAAGGGCGTCGGAGGCGGGTAGCCCCTCAATCATCTCAGGTTCCGGTTCTGCCTCGATCATTTCATCCAGCTTTAACTCGCACGGGTCCGTTTCATAAAGCAGATCGATTTCGATCGTTAATTCGTCGGATGGGGCGGGGTGTAATTTCTGGTTGAGCATAATGAGAAGGACCTCCGGATTGCGTCGTAAATGATACGGGTGTTGCCCGGCTGTCTATTAAGCGTAGACATTCGCTTCGGTATATGAGGTGCAAACTGTGCGATAGATCACGCTTTGTTAATACGTGAAAAAGAGTCTTTAAATATAGATTACTGATAATAATATAAAAAATATGGAATAGCCGTAACAGGAAGATTTTCACTTTCAGAACATTCGATTGCAACGAGTTATGAATACCGACGCCGAAAGACCCTGCTTATAATAGGGAAAAGCTATCTTATCGATAGTTTATCCCCATGTAATTGCTTGATACTTATCAAAAACCCTTCGCCTGTATTTCCTATGATGGCTATGTCTAATAAAGACATACGCCTGATTTATGTTCATCTTCTGGGCCATAATATCTCACTATAGTGAGGGTAAAATAATGAAAATCATTACCCGTCTTACCGCGATAGCCATAGCAGGCATTGCGATTTGTTATTTAGGATTATCTGGTTACGTCTGGTATCACGATAATCAACGTAGTAAAGAAGCTGATGTGCAAGCCTCAACGCTGGAAGACAATAATAAAATCCTGGGTTTTTTACGGGAAAAGGGATGCGATTATTGTCATACCCCCTCTGCTGAACTGCCTTTTTATTCCTCTTTTCCCGTTGCTAAGCAGTTGATGAATTATGATATTCAACTAGGCTATAAATCTTTCAACCTTGAAGCAGTACGCGCCGCGTTGGTCGCGGATAAACCCGTCACGCAAAGCGATCTGAATAAGATTGAATGGGTGATGCAGTACGAAACAATGCCGCCAACGCGCTATACCGCGCTGCACTGGGCCGGTAAGGTCAGTGATACGGAGCGGGAGGAGATTCTCGGCTGGATCGCTAAACAGCGCGAGCGTTACTACGCCAGCGCGGATACGGCGGCGGCGCATCGTAATGAGCCGGTTCAGCCTGTCCCCGAAAAACTGCCGGTTGACGATCAAAAAGTCGCACTGGGTTTTACCCTCTACCACGATGCCCGTTTATCGGGTGACAGCACCATCTCCTGCGCGCATTGCCATGCGCTGAACGCGGGCGGTGTGGACGGCAGGAAAACCTCCATCGGCGTGGGCGGCGCGGTAGGGCCAATCAACGCGCCAACGGTGTTCAACTCGATCTTTAACGTTGAGCAATTCTGGGATGGTCGCGCGCCGACGTTGCAGGCGCAGGCTGGTGGGCCGCCGTTAAACCCGATTGAAATGGCCTCTAAATCCTGGGATGAAATCATTGGGAAACTCGATAAAGATCCGGTGCTAAAACAGCAGTTCACGGCGATATATCCGCAGGGCTTCAGCGGAGAAACGATTACGGATGCCATTGCCGAGTTTGAGAAGACGCTGATTACGCCAAATTCGCCTTTCGATAAGTGGTTACGAGGGGATGAAAATGCGCTGACGGCGCAGCAGAAACATGGCTATGAGCTGTTCAAAGAGAATAAATGCGCGACCTGTCACGGCGGTATTATTCTCGGTGGGCGTTCCTTCGAGCCGTTGGGTCTGAAGAAAGACTTTAATTTCGGCGAAATTACCGCTGCGGACATTGGACGTATGAACGTCACCAATGAAGTTCGCGATAAATTGCGTCAGAAAGTGCCCGGATTACGTAACGTTGCGCTGACCGCGCCGTATTTCCACCGGGGGGATGTGCCAACCCTCGACGGAGCGGTGAAACTGATGTTGCGTTATCAGGTGGGGAAAGAGATTCCGCAGAAAGATATTGATGATATCGTCGCATTCCTGGAAAGCCTGAACGGGGTGTATACGCCGTATATGCAAGGAAAATAAAAGAATGCCGGATGACGGCTGAGGTTTTATCGGGCCTACGAAAACCGCACGCGTAGGCCCGATAAGCATAGCGCCATCGGGCATGGCGCCAGATGGCGACGTAAACGCCTATCCGGCCGACAGGATCGTCACACCATCCGGCGCTTATCGACGATTAACGCATTGTCACGAACTCTTCCGCCGCCGTTGGGTGAATCGCCACGGTGTTGTCGAAGTCTTTCTTGGTGGCGCCCATTTTCAGCGCGACCGCGAAGCCCTGCAACATTTCATCCATCCCGAAGCCGATGCCGTGAATACCGACAATCTTCTCGTCTTCGCCAACGCACACCAGCTTCATGCGGCAGGGCTGACGGTGAGACGTCACCGCAGTGTACATGGCTGTGAACGATGATTTGTACACTTTCACCTGGTCGTCGCCGTACTGTTCGCGCGCCTGTGGTTCGGTCAGGCCCACGGTGCCAATCGGCGGGTGGCTAAAGACCACGGTCGGAATATTGCTGTAGTCCAGATGCTCGTTCGGCTTGTTGTTGAACAAACGTTCGGAGAGACGACGACCCGCGGCCACGGCGACTGGCGTCAGCTCAACCGCACCGGTGTTATCGCCCACCGCATAAATACCTTCCACGCTGGTATTCTGGAATTTATCGACGACGATGTACCCTTTTTCGTTGGTTTTCACGCCAGTGGCGGCAAGGTTAACGTTGTCGGTTGCCGGTTCGCGGCCAATCGCCCAAATCAGGCAATCCACCGTTTCGCTGCGACCGTCTTCCAGTTGCAGGGTCAGGCTGCCGTCGGCGTTTTTCACCACCGCTTTCGGGATCGCGTGGGTGTGAAGCGTCGGGCCTTCCGTGTTCATCACTTCAACCAGCGTTTCGGTGATCATCGGGTCAAAGCTGCGCAGCGGCGCGTGTTTACGCACGAACAGGTGCGTTTGGGCGCCCAGGCCGTTAATCACGCCAGCCAGTTCTACGGCGATGTAACCCGCGCCGACCACCGCAACGCGCTCCGGCAGCGCAGGTAGCGCAAAGAAACCGTCGGAGTCGATACCGTATTCCGTACCCGGAATGGACGGATGGCTCGGGCGACCGCCGGTGGCGATCAGAATGTGATCGGCAGTGATCGTTTCCCCATTCACTTCAAGGGTTCTGGCATCCACGAAGCGGGCGAAGCCTTTGATCACATCCACGTTATTTTTACCCAGCACGTTGTCGTACGAGGTGTGAATACGGTCGATATAGGCCGTGCGGCTGGCAATCAGCGTGTCCCAGTTGAACGCGTTGATGGTGGTGTCAAAGCCATAGTCCGGGCCGTACATATGGATCGCTTCGCGAATCTGCGCGGCATGCCACATCACTTTTTTAGGGACGCAACCGACGTTGACGCAGGTGCCGCCCAGCTCTTTGGCTTCAATCAACGCACATTTCTGACCGTACATAGCGGCACGGTTAATCGAGGCAATACCGCCGCTTCCGCCGCCGATCGCGATGTAATCATAGTGTTTGGTCATGACCGCTCCTTCATGTTCATTGTAGGGCGAATGAGCGCAATGCCATTCGCCAAAATATTCGCGATTGTATACCTGGAATTAAAAGGTTCCACCGATGGCTGTGATTACTCTGGCACGATCCAGCTGACGGAAGCGTGCCCGGTGCCCGCTGGAACCAGCTTGCTGTGCAGCCACGGCAGCACGTTGTTCATCTGCTGTTCCAGCTTCCACGGCGGGTTAATGACGATCATGCCAGAGGCGGTCATGCCACGCTGGTCGCTGTCCGGGCGAACTGCCAGCTCAATTTGCAGGATTTTGCGGATTCCAGTGTCTTCCAGGTCGTGAATCATGCGTTTAATTTGCTGGCGTAACACCACCGGATACCACAGCGCATAGGTGCCGGTGGCAAAGCGCTTATACCCTTCGCTGATGCCGCTGACGACCGCCTGATAATCGGTTTTCATTTCGTAAGGCGGGTCGATGAGGATCAGGCCGCGACGCGAAACCGGCGGCAGTTTGGACTTCAACTGCATATAGCCGTCGGCACGCTCCACGCGGGCGCGGCTGTCTTTTTGAAACTCAGAACGCAGTAGCGGAAAATCGCTTGAATGCAGCTCCGTCAGTTGCAGGCTGTCCTGCTCACGCAGCAGCTGGCGGGCGATGAGCGGGGAACCCGGGTAGTAACGCAGTTGCCCGTTACGGTTAAAGTGCTCTACCACGCCGATATAAGGCTCCAGCTCGGCCGGTAAATCGTCCTGCTGCCAGATGCGGGCGATCCCTTCCATATATTCACCGGTGCGTTCGGCGTGTTCGCCGCTCAGCTGATAACGGCCAGCGCCAGCGTGCGTGTCCAGATAAAGAAACGGTTTCTCTTTCTCTTTGAGCGACTCGATAATCAGGCTCTGAACAGTGTGTTTGAGGACGTCGGCGTGGTTGCCAGCGTGAAAGCTGTGGCGATAACTGAGCATGGGTAATTAAATTCCGCTGAAATAGACGATTTGTCACAGTTTACAGCAGAAAAGGGCAGATTACCCGTAGGCCGGTAAGCGCAGCGCTACCGGGTATTTTTCCGCTACGCTCGCCATTGAAATTCACTACACTTACCCCCATCTGAAACAAATATGCACAGCGCCGGATGCGCGCTTCATTCACCTCATTCAACAGGACAGCGCTTATGACCAATCCATTACTGACGCCTTTCTCGCTACCGCCGTTTTCCCAAATCCAGCCTGAGCATGTGGTGCCTGCCGTGACAAAGGCGCTGAATGACTGCCGTGAAAACGTGGAGCGGGTAGTGGCGCAGGGCGCGCCGTACACCTGGGAAAATCTCTGCCAGCCGCTGGCGGAAGTGGACGACGTGCTGGGGCGCATTTTCTCTCCGGTCAGCCACCTGAATTCCGTTAAAAACAGCCCGGAACTGCGCGAAGCCTATGAGCAGACGCTGCCGCTGCTGTCTGAATACAGCACCTGGGTTGGTCAGCACGAGGGTCTGTACAATGCGTACCGCGACCTGCGCGATGGCGACCATTACGCGACCCTGAACGTCGCGCAGAAAAAAGCGGTTGATAACGCGCTGCGTGATTTTGAGCTTTCCGGTATTGGTCTGCCGAAGGAAAAACAGCAGCGCTATGGTGAAATCGCCACTCGCCTGTCCGAGCTGGGTAATCAGTACAGCAACAACGTGCTCGACGCCACGATGGGCTGGACGAAGTTAGTGACTGACGACGCGGAACTGGCGGGCATGCCGGAAAGCGCTCTGGCCGCCGCGAAAGCGCAGGCGGAAGCGAAAGAACAGGAAGGCTGGCTGCTGACGCTGGATATTCCAAGCTATCTGCCGGTGATGACCTACTGCGACAACCCGGTATTGCGTGAAGAGATGTACCGCGCCTATGTGACGCGCGCCTCCGATCAGGGGCCGAACGCGGGTAAATGGGACAACAGCCCGGTGATGGAAGAGATCCTCGCGCTGCGTCATGAACTGGCGCAGTTGCTGGGTTTCGACAGCTATGCCTTTAAATCGCTCGCCACCAAAATGGCGGAAAACCCGCAGCAGGTGCTGGATTTCTTAACCGATCTGGCGAAACGCGCGCGTCCGCAGGGCGAGAAAGAGCTGGCGCAACTGCGCGCCTTCGCGAAAGCGACGTTCGGCGTCGATGAACTGCAACCGTGGGATATCGCGTACTACAGCGAGAAACAAAAGCAGCACCTTTACAGCATCAGCGATGAGCAACTGCGCCCGTACTTCCCGGAAAACAAAGCCGTGAACGGCCTGTTTGAAGTGGTACAACGCATTTACGGCATTACGGCCAGAGAGCGTAACGATGTGGATGTCTGGCATCCCGACGTGCGCTTCTTCGAGCTGTATGACGAAAACAACGAACTGCGTGGCAGTTTCTACCTCGATCTGTATGCGCGTGAGCACAAGCGTGGCGGGGCGTGGATGGATGACTGCGTCGGCCAGATGCGCAAAGCCGATGGCTCGCTGCAAAAACCGGTCGCCTACCTGACCTGTAACTTTAACCGTCCGGTTAACGGTAAACCGGCGCTGTTCACGCATGATGAAGTGATCACCCTGTTCCACGAGTTCGGCCACGGTCTGCACCACATGCTGACCCGCATCGAAACGGCGGGCGTTTCCGGCATCAGCGGCGTGCCGTGGGATGCGGTCGAACTGCCGAGCCAGTTTATGGAAAACTGGTGCTGGGAGCCGGACGCGCTGGCGTTTATCTCCGGTCACTACGAGACCGGCGAACCGCTGCCGAAGGAACTGCTGGATAAAATGCTGGCGGCGAAGAACTACCAGGCGGCGCTGTTTATTCTGCGTCAGCTGGAGTTTGGCCTGTTCGACTTTCGTCTGCATGCGGAATTTAACCCGGAACAAGGGGCGAAAATTCTGGAGACGCTTTCTGAGATCAAAAAACAGGTCGCCGTGGTGCCGGGGCCGTCATGGGGCCGCTTCCCGCACGCCTTCAGCCATATTTTCGCCGGGGGATATGCGGCAGGTTACTACAGCTATCTGTGGGCCGATGTACTGGCGGCGGATGCCTTCTCGCGCTTTGAGGAAGAAGGCATTTTCAACCGCGATACCGGGCAGTCGTTCCTCGACAACATCCTGACGCGCGGCGGTTCGGAAGAGCCGATGGAGCTGTTCAAGCGCTTCCGTGGTCGTGAACCGCAGCTGGACGCGATGCTGACGCACTACGGCATTAAAGGCTGATAGCGTACGTGAAGATCTGCTTAGTTGATGAAACAGGCGCCGGAGACGGCGCCTTATCTGTTCTTGCCGCCCGCTGGGGGTTAGAGCATGACGAAAACAACCCGATGGCGCTGGTGCTGACGACTGCGCATCTGGAGCTGCGTAAGCGCGATGAGCCGAAGCTTGGCGGCATCTTTGTCGATTTCGTCGGCGGGGCGATGGCTCATCGCCGCAAGTTCGGCGGCGGTCGCGGCGAAGCGGTCGCGAAAGCGGTCGGCATTAAAGGCGATTACCTGCCGGACGTGGTCGATGCGACGGCGGGACTGGGGCGCGATGCTTTTGTGCTGGCTTCCGTGGGGTGTCGAGTGCGCATGCTGGAGCGCAACCCGGTGGTCGCAGCGTTGCTGGATGACGGTCTGGCGCGCGGGTATGCCGACCCGGAAATCGGCCCGTGGTTGCAGGAACGCTTGCAGTTGATCCATGCCTCCAGCCTGACGGCGCTGACGGATATCACGCCGCGCCCGCAGGTGGTTTATCTCGATCCGATGTTCCCGCATAAGCAGAAAAGCGCATTGGTGAAAAAAGAGATGCGGGTGTTTCAGTCGCTGGTCGGGCCGGATCTTGATGCCGATGGTTTGCTGGCGCCAGCGCGCCAGCTGGCGACCAAACGGGTCGTGGTGAAGCGCCCGGATTACGCGCCACCGTTAGCGGATGTCGCCACGCCGAACGCGGTTGTCACCAAAGGCCACCGGTTTGATATTTATGCCGGTACGGCGTTGGTGGAGTAACGAGTTGCCCGATGGCGCTTCGCTTATCGGGCCTACGGTTCATGCAGGGTATGCCGCCATCCGGCAAGGCTGACTAAACAAACGGCGCCAGCGGATCGGCAATCTCAAACGCCACGGCTCTGTCGGCCTTCGGTGGATAGATCAGCTCGCTGACAATCGACAGCTTGAGTTTTTTCGCTTCCGCACGCGTCAGTTTTACCTGCTGATCCCAGCCTTCGGTGTAGACCGCGCCCCATGCGCCAAGATCCAGACAGGTGACATAGTTTTCCTGACGATACGGCAGAGGAGCGACCTCCAGCAGGTCAGCGGCCGCGTTATTCCCGGCAAACTTGCCCAGCAGAATCGCGTGCTGGCAGGTCATTAACGCATGGTTGCCTTTGTCATCGGTTGCGGCGTACGCCACATCGCCAGTGGCATAAATGTCATCGTGACCCACCACCTGAAGCTGAGCGTTCACATGTAAACGCCCCTGACGGTCGCGCGGAGCGTCAATCTGCCCGGTCAGATCGTTCGCCTGAACGCCGACGGTCCAGATGACGGTTTGCGACGCGATGGTTTGCCCGTCTTTCAGCGTGATGCCCGTTGCGTCTACGCTTTCCACTTCTGTATTCACCAGCCACTCCACGCCCAGTTCTGCCGACGCTTCGATAATCACGTTGCGCAGTTCTTCGCTGTAGCGAGCGCCAGGCTGCGGGCCGCGTTCAACTACGACTACTCTGGTCTTAGCATCAGCGCCGAGAATATCACGCAAACGGCCAGGCAACTCCAGCGCCATCTCGATCCCGGTAAAGCCGCCGCCGCAAACAACAACGGTATTGCGCGCGTCGCTTTCTTCTTTGTTCGCCAGATCCTTCAGGTGCTGCTCCAGTACGGCGGCGCTTTCCAGTTGATCCAGATCGAACGCATGCGCATCTGCGCCCGTTACGAGTGAACGGTTAACGTGGCTGCCGCTTGCCAGAATCAAACGGTCGTAGCGATGCAAGTGCGTTTTGCCAGAGGCATCCGCCCAGCTCACCTCTTTTGAGTCGGGAAGGATCTGCGCAACCGTCCCGCGCAGGAAGTTGACGCCGGTTTCGTCGAACAGCGGTTGCAGGGGAGCGACCAGCGTCTGGACGGCATTTTCATAAAAGCGAGGGCGTACGCGAAGTTCGGGTTGTGGGGCGATAACGGTGATATCAATTGTGTCATTCTGGTGTTTATCTGCCAGACGGGCGGCGCTCAGCGCGGCCCACATCCCGGAAAAACCTGCACCAACGATCAGAATTTGTTTACGCATTTAGGTTGCACTCAATGTTAACGATGAAGTTATTTACTCGGATTTTATTGGTCGTAGTTAATGAATGCAATGTCATTTGTGCGATCCGGTGGAAAATGATCCAGATCTGTTGGTTATCATTATGATAAATAATGAATTAAATTTTAATTCCTAATGTGCTGTGGTTCTCTGTCTGGCAAGCGCCTGTCGAAAAAGCTACAATAACTCAGAATTATTTTGGCTGAGATAAGAGCATGGCATTCTACAGTTCCGGGGTTGAGTACGGCATCCATAGCCTGATGTGTATGGTGGACAGCAAAGGCGACGCCCGCGATATGAGCGTTCGCGAAATTGCTGACCTGCAAAGCGTGCCCTACGACTATCTGGCCAAGATTTTTACCCGTCTGTCGAAAGCGGGCCTGGTGCGCAGCATCGAAGGCAAAGGCGGTGGTTTTCAGCTCGCCAGGCCTGCCGAACACATCACGGTGCTGGATGTGGTCAACGCCATTGACGGTGACAAGCGCATCTTTGAATGCCGTGAAATTCGCCAGCGTCTGGCTGTTTTTGATGAGCAACCTCCGGCGTGGGCCTGCGAAGGTATCTGCGGCGTGCGCTCGGTAATGGACATGGCGCAGCAGCGTATGGAAGAAGCGTTAGGGCAGCATACCATTCTCGATCTGGCGCGTAAGATGTACCGCAAAGCGCCAGAGACCTTTGTGGTTGAAGTGCAGGAATGGATTGACGCGCGTAAAGGGTAAATGCCCGAACGCAGGCCGGATGCGGCTATGTCCGATAGCGCTGTGCTTATCGGACTATGTTGCGATTAGACTGTTTTGAAAAGATTAACCATCTCTGGATTACGCTCTATCACCCGAAGAACCTTAAGATAAGTTCCGGTAGGGATACGCCTCTTCTGCTCCCAGGCCTGAATCAGGGAAGATGAGACGCCTATTGCCTGTGCAAACTCATTCTGCTTCATATTGGCTTTCTTCCTGATAGCTTTGACATCTGGAAGTTCATATCGGGTGATTCGGGCAGCAGGTTTGCGACCCTGGCTGATTTCAACGGCCTCGCTTGCAGATTCCATCAGATCTTTAAAGAAATCGTTCATAACGAGCCCTCTTTTAGTTGGTGAATGATGGATTTGAGGGCGTTTTTTTCTTCGCCGCTCAGACTATCCTTTTTGTTCTTAGGGTAAGCCATGAAAAGCCAGATACGCCCTTCGCTATTTTGAAAATAGTAAATACTACGAATCCCGCCGCTTTTGCCCTTACAGTGGCTTGCTGGAGCAAAACGAACTTTCCTGCAACCACCTGTACCCTGAATTAAATCACCTTCCAGCGGGTTTATAATGAGCATTTCCTGAAATGCGCGATATTCATCCTCGGTGAGCAGCGTTTCCCGCTGGCGGGCAAAGACAGAAGTCTCAATAAATTCAATGTAGTTCATGGTCATGTCCGTCCATGATGACCTGTTTGTTCAAATTATACTCTTACATCGTAAGAGTTAACAGATAAAAAAACCGCGATGTTACTCGCGGTCAGAACTAAAAGTTGACGCTTATTTACTGCTATCCGGCGTATTAATCATCCGGTTCAACCACGGCACCATAATCGCCATCACAACGGTGACCGCCAGTGTGACGAGGCCTATTTTGCTGAACACGCCGGTGTAGATAGGCAGCGTCTGGAGCGAGTCGGTGATGTTTTCCGGTACGGCGGTGAAGGTTGCGACATAGCCGCCTAGCAGGAAAGCCGCCGCCTGCGTCAGGAACCACATCCCGAGAATAAAGCCCATCAGGTGCTGAGGCACCAGCGCGGCAACCATCGCCAGCCCCAGGGCGCTAATCAGCAACTCACCCAGACTCTGGAACAGGTACACCAGCACGATAAACCACGGTGAAGTCAGCCCCTGCGCATCGGCAAACCACATGCCTGCGGCGGCGGCGGTCAGAAAGCCCAGCGAACAGAGGAACATGCCCAGCGTAAACTTCATCGGCATGGTCAGATCTTTGCCTTTGCTCCCCAGACGCGTGTAAATCGCCGCCAGTACCGGGCTGGCAACCACCACCCAGAATGGGTTCAGCGCCTGGAAGCTGACCGGGTTAATGGTAAAACCGAGAATATCGTGATGTACGTTATTGATTGCGAAGAAATTCAGCGATGTAGGCATCTGTGCGTACAGAATATAAAACAGCACCGCTTCAAGCATCAGGATAAAAGCGACGAACATTTTGTTGCGTCCGGTTTTATCCAGACGAAACGCTTCACGGAAGAAGAAAATGATGACCACAATCGACAGGACGATCAGCACCAGGTTGGCGATTTTTACGTTATGCATCAGCCAGGCGCAGAGGAAAATCATGGCGACGGTGCCGATCAGTACGGCGAGCAGATTACGGAAGCTCAGCGGCTTATGGTCTGGCTCTGAACCGATATCTTTCACCATGCCGCGACAGGCGAAGTAGACCAGCAGCGCGACAATCAGCCCGGCGCCGCACAGGTTATAGGTAACGGCATAGCCGAATTTGTCGGCGATGACCGGGGCGAGGGAGAGCGACAGCAGCGACCCGATGTTAATCGACATATAAAACAGGGTGAACGCGCCGTCCAGACGGGGGTCTTTGGGCAGGTAACACTTGGACAGCAGGCTCGCAGGGTTGGCTTTAAACAGCCCGTTACCGACGGCAATCGTCCCTAGCGCGATAAAAATCAGGTTCGGTTTCAGTAACGATAACCCGGTCATGAAGTAGCCGATCGCCAGGACAATCGCCCCCAGTACCAGGGTACGCTTAGTTCCCAGCAGGTGATCGCCAACGTAGCCGCCAATGGATATCAGGCCGTACACCAGTGCGGCAAATGCGCCAAAGGTGATAAATGCCTGTTCCTGAGAGAAGCCAAGCTGTTTAACAAAGAAAACCGCCAGGATGCCCTGGACGCCGTAATAGCCGAATCGCTCCCATAATTCTACAAAAAAGATCATGAAGAACGGACGGGGTTGCTGTAGCAAGCCCGTAGGTGCAGTTGTATTCATATTCCTTCGCCTTTCAATGCCATCCCGAAAAGTATGAACGCGTATGCCAAAACGCGCCGAAAAAGTCTGACTCTGTTATAGACTGCGGTCATTAACCGAATGAATAGATTATTATAGAGATGGTTTTCGATCTAATTAGTTGATCACACTAATTATGATTTGTGGCCTGGAATGTTGTACTGGAATGTGTTCGAGGGAAGGCATAAACAAAAACGCCCGCATTGGCGGGCGCTGTGTATATCGGGCTGATGAATGTCTGGCCGGATAAGGCGTCAGCCGCCATCCGGCACAACAGGAACTTACTCTTCTTCGTCGCGCAGCGGAACAATCAGCATGTCGACATGCACGGTATTAATCAGCTGGCGTGCTGAAGACATCAGTTTGCTCCAGAAGTCCTGATGATGACCACAAACGACCAGATCCATATCGTATTTTTTGATCGCGTCAACCAGTACCTGACCCAGATCGCCGCTGCCGCTCAGGGTTTCGGTGATAGGGTAACCGGCATTGGTGGAAAGTTCGGTCAGCGCATGGTGTGTTTCTTCAGAGATGCGTTTTTGCATATCGCCCAGATTCACGTCGATCAGGCCGGTGTACAGGTCAGAGTAATTGACATCAACGTGGATAAGAGAGACTTTCGCGTTGTAAGGACGCGCCATTGAAACCGCTTTTTCTACCAGAACTTTACTTTCCGGGGAAAGGTCAACCGCGATGAGAATGTGTTTGTAAGCCATAGTGTTACTCCTTCCATAAGTTGTCGATGACTAGCCAGCTAGCGTTTCTTGTGCCGCCGCGTCACCCGCGTCCTGCGAACTACAGCGCGGGGCTAGCCCAGCCGAGAAGTGAATGTAAAGACTATCCTTACATTATAGCGACCTGGATAATCCGTCAATCCGCCTTGCTTGCCAATCAGTTAAACAAAATTTTCAGTTAATTGCATTGATAGCGGTTAACCTTCTGGCAAAAAAATTAACTGATCTCCTACACTATTTAATAGAGCCGTTCGGATGCAGGGCACTGGCGTGAACGGTTTAGCAGGACTCTTTCACTGAACTGTCTGGCTGAGTATCGGGGGAGCGGTAGTCCCGGAGAGGAGCTCCGTGGGCGGGTCGCCGGGGAGGAGGTATGATAAGCACCGTCGCATTATTCTGGGCTTTATGTGTCGTTTGCATTGTTAATATGGCGCGCTATTTCTCATCGTTACGCGCGCTGTTAGTGGTACTGCGTGGTTGCGATCCATTGCTCTACCAATATGTGGATGGAGGTGGCTTCTTTACCTCGCATGGTCAACCCAACAAACAGATGCGTCTGGTGTGGTATATCTACGCGCAACGTTATCGCGATCACCACGATGATGAATTCATCCGCCGTTGTGAACGCGTTCGCGGCCAGTTCATCCTCACCAGCGCATTATGCGGTCTGGTGCTGATCAGTATGGTTGCGCTGTTGATTTGGCACTGAGCAAAAAAAGCGGGTCAGTTTCCTGACCCGCTCAATACGGTTGATTCTGCATTCCTTTGCCTGATGGCGCGTCGCTTTAAGGCCTACGTGCTGCGTTTTTGTAGGCCGGATAAGGCATCGCCGCCATCCGGCACGGTCGCGCTTAGATAATCTTCAGCGAGATCCAGTACAGCACGCCGGACAGAATAATCGCCGCTGGCAGGGTAAACACCCAGGCCATCAGAATGCTGGTGACCGTTTTGCGCTGTAGACCGCCACCGTCCACAACCATTGTCCCCGCGACGGAGGAAGAAAGGACGTGTGTGGTGGATACCGGCATACCGGTGTAGCTGGCGAGACCGATAGAGACTGCGGCCGTCATCTGCGCCGACATCCCTTGCGCATAGGTCATGCCTTTCTTACCAATCTTCTCACCGATGGTGGTCGCCACGCGGCGCCAGCCGATCATGGTGCCAATACCCAGCGCCAGCGCGACGGCCATGATGATCCAGATCGGCGCGTACTCAATGGTGCTCAGCATATCGGTTTTCAGTTTTTTCAGCAGACGCTGGTCGTCATTGCTTACGCCAGGCAGCTTCACGACTTTATCGGTCGTGTCGGAGATGCACAGCATAATGCGACGCAGCTGGCTACGCTGGTCAACGCTTAACGTGTCGTAGCTTTCCAGATTCGCCAGCATACCTTTCGCGCGATCAAGCGCGTTGATGGTATTCGCCGGGTGGCAATGGAACTCTGCGGGTTCTGTCGCGCCCGGTTCCGGTGCGGGAATCAGCTGATCCACGCCGGTGACTTTTTTCAGCAGATCAGGGTGCTGCTGGAAGTACGTTTCGACGTTGTTGATGGCGTCGCGGGTACGGGTAATTTCATAGCCGGATGCGTTCATATTGACGACGAAGCCCGCAGGCGCCACGCCAATCAGAACCAGCATGACCAGACCAATGCCTTTCTGACCATCGTTAGCGCCATGAGAGAACGCCACGCCGATAGCCGAGAGGATAAGTGCGATACGCGTCCAGAATGGCGGCTTTTTCTTACCGTCTTTCTTTTCACGTTCAGCAGGGGTCAGGTGGATACGTGCGCGCTTTTTAGTGCCGCTCCAGTAGCGACGCAGCAAAAAGATCAGACCGCCAGCAAACACCAGGCCTACGATAGGGGAGACAATCAATGACCCAAAGATATTGATAACTTTAGGTATATTTAGCGCATCCACCACTGAAGTGCCGGTCATCATTGCATTGGTTAAACCGATACCAATGATGGCGCCAATCAGCGTATGGGAACTGGAGGCAGGCAGACCAAAGTACCATGTACCGAGGTTCCAGATAATGGCCGCCAGCAACATAGAGAACACCATAGCGAGGCCATGTGCGGAACCCATGTTAAGCAGCAAATCCGTAGGCAACATATGCACGATGGCATAGGCTACACTCAGACCGCCCAGTAGAACGCCAAAGAAGTTAAAGACCGCAGCCATAACAACCGCCAGTTGCGAACGCATCGCACGGGTATAAATCACGGTTGCCACTGCGTTGGCTGTATCATGGAAGCCGTTAATCGCTTCGTAGAACAGCACAAAAGCCAGAGCAAGCAATAATAAAAGCCCGGTATGTAAATCCAGGCCAGCAAACAAATGTAGCATAGGACGTTACGCCATTTTGAGGACATGAACGCGGCGCATTATCAGTGACTTTCGCGGCGCGGGCAAAGTGAAATATAGACTTTTTTTGATATAACGCCTGCTTAATGTCATGCCACTAAAGAATTATCTTATAGAATTCAATTAAATACTCATATCCATTGATTTTGTCGCTGGTGCGACCACTGAGGAATCTTTACAATTCACGCCCTGTTTTCAGAGAGGATCGCAAAGTGGAAAGGTTTGATGCCGTTATTATAGGCGCTGGCGCGGCGGGTATGTTCTGTGCGGCGCAGGCCGGTCAGGCGGGGCGCCGCGTGCTGCTCGTCGATAATGGTAAAAAACCGGGGCGTAAGATCCTGATGTCCGGCGGCGGGCGCTGCAACTTTACGAATCTGTATGTCGAACCTGCTGCCTATCTGAGCCAGAACCCCCATTTCTGCAAATCGGCGCTGGCGCGTTACACCCAGTGGGACTTTATCGATCTGGTGGGCAAACACGGCATCGCCTGGCATGAAAAGACGCTTGGCCAGCTGTTCTGCGACGACTCTGCGCAGCAAATTGTCGATATGCTGGTGGCGGAATGCGCAAAGGGCAACGTGACGATGCGCCTGCGCAGCGAAGTGCTCAGTATTGCGCGTGATGACGAAGGGTTTACCCTGGAACTGAACGGCATGACGGTCGCGGCGAAAAAAGTGGTGATCGCCACGGGCGGTCTCTCCATGCCGGGTCTGGGCGCGTCGCCGTTGGGTTATAAAATTGCTGAACAGTTTGGTCTGGATGTCCTGCCGACCCGCGCCGGGCTGGTGCCCTTCACGTTGCATAAACCGCTGCTGGAGCAGCTTCAGGTGTTATCCGGCGTTTCGGTGCCTGCGGTGATCGCGGCGCAGGACGGTACGGTATTCCGTGAAAATCTGCTCTTTACCCACCGTGGGCTGTCAGGCCCGGCGGTTTTACAGATTTCGAGTTTCTGGCAGCCCGGCGAATTTGTCAGCATCAATTTGCTGCCGGAGGTCGATCCTGATGATTTCCTCAATGAACAACGTTGCGCGCACCCGAATCAAAGCCTGAAAAATACGCTGGCGATGCAGTTGCCGAAGCGCCTGGTGGAATGTTTACAGCAGCTTGGGCAGATCCCGGATGTTTCCCTGAAACAGTTGAACGCACGCGAGCAGCAAGCGCTGATTGAAACGCTGACCGAATGGCGCGTACAGCCTAACGGTACGGAAGGCTATCGCACGGCGGAAGTGACGCTTGGCGGCGTGAACACCGATGAACTTTCTTCGCGCACGATGGAGGCCCGAAAAGTGCCGGGACTTTATTTTATCGGCGAGGTGATGGATGTCACCGGTTGGCTGGGGGGCTACAACTTCCAGTGGGCCTGGTCGAGCGCGTGGGCATGCGCGCAGGCGCTGAGCGAAGGATAACGGGTTTGCCCGACCAGAGAGCGGTCGGGCGCAGTTGTCAGTTCAGGCCAAGAAAATACTGGGCGATTTTAAAGTAGATAATCAGTCCGGTGCCGTCGATCAGCGTGGCGATAAACGGCGCGGAGACCACCGCAGGGTCGATGCCGATGCGCTTGAGCACCATCGGGATCACCGATGACACCACCGCGCTCCACAGCGTAATGCATACCAGCGTCAGGCTGACGATCAGCGTGATTTCTACGCCGATACCCATCATCCAGGCGCGCAGACAACCCGCCAGGCCCAGCGTTATGGCGATCAGCAGCGAGGTCGACGCCTCTTTGCGAATGACCCGCCCCATGTCGCGCAGCCGCACTTCGCCCAGCGCCATTGCGCGTACCAGCGTAGAGGTTATTTGCGTACCGCTGTTGCCGCCGGTGCCAATCAGCAGGGGGATGAAGAAGGCCAGCGCAATCGCTGACTCCAGCGCCTCTTCGAAATGTTGCAGTACGCTACTGGTATAGGCTTCCGCCACAAACAGCAACAGTAGCCACACAGAACGTTTCTTCCACAGCGTCCACGGGCTGATGTCCAGATACGGTTTCTCCAGCGGCAGCGTCGCCCCCTGGCGCTGCACGTCTTCAGTGACGTCATCTTCCAGAAGATGGGCAATCTCTTTTTCCATCAGGCAGCCGACCAGCTCGCCTTTATCGACGACCGGCACCAGATCGAGCTGGCGTTCGGTCAGCTCGGCAATGATGTGTGGACGTTCGTCGTCGGGTTTGACGCGAAACAGGCAACTGTCCATTAAGGCGTGGATAGATTGCGCCGTGTCGCTTGCCTGTAAAAGTTTCTTGATGGATAAAACCCCGCGCAGCTGTTTTTCCGCAACCACAAACACCTGGCCGGGAATATCATCTGAGGTGAGTTGCGACACAAAGAATTCACGCGCCTCGTGAACGCTGAGATGATCCGGCAGCGTAATAAAATCGGTACGCATATATTGCGCGATAGCATCGCCGTCAAAAGCCGGAGCCGGGTGATGTGCGTTGCAAACGTGGATGGATGACATTGATGTAATTCCCTATAAAAAGCTCTCATAGGGGCGAACAAGACAGGATGAGCACAGGCAGATCCCTACGTCCTGGTTTTAGCACTGCACAACGTATCTGTCCGGTGTTTACGCCGTCAGAAGTTACCTTGGCAACACCTTGATTCGATGGATGCCTGTATTTCCCTGAGTGGTCTCTCTCGATACCAGCAGGGCGGTAACTTATATTTGTGCAGGAGCCTCGCCATAACGAGATCGATAAAATGAGCCGCCAGTATAGAGAATGTTAACCATTCACAATGTTTATAATTTAGATGGTTTATCAACGGTTGATATACCACATTGTCTCTCTGCCAATAAAAGCCAGCGAAACCCATTAAAGAATGAAGTGAATAGACATCACGGGTATTGGTGTTAGTATTTCATTGATAGTACATATGAGTATGCGTGTTTCATTTACGGCCAGGAACGCTGATGATGACAACATTAGTACCCGTTTTTCGAGCATTTCCGTCATTCACTTTCCTTTACGGCGAGCGCCGCGCTGACGCCTGCATGCCGTCTGGCCATTTTCTTTTTTTCCTTCTTATCCCGGATGGAATATCCCGCTGAACATGTGTTCGGGGGTGTTGTGACACGCATTGTTGGCTAACAGGGATCACGGCGGGTCGGATATGGACAAAATAAAGCGTCATCTGGTGTGGTGGAGTGTTGGCATCCTGGTGGCAATAGCAGCCGTAGCGTGGTGGATGCTACGTCCTGCTGGCGTACCGGATGGCTTTGCCGCCAGCAACGGCAGAATTGAGGCAACAGAAGTCGATATTGCCACCAAAATCGCCGGTCGAATTGACACCATTCTGGTGTCGGAAGGGCAGTTTGTGCGCCAGGGCGAGGTGCTGGCGAAGATGGACACCCGCGTGTTGCAGGAACAGCGGCTGGAAGCCATCGCGCAAATCAAAGAGGCTGAAAGCGCGGTTGCCGCCGCGCGCGCCCTGCTGGAGCAACGCCAGAGCGAAACGCGCGCCGCCCAGTCGGTGGTGAAGCAGCGTGAAGCAGAGCTGGATTCGGTCTCCAAACGTCATGTGCGTTCCCGCTCGCTGTCGCAGCGCGGTGCGGTTTCCGCTCAACAGCTGGATGACGATCGCGCCGCTGCCGAAAGCGCTCGCGCCGCGCTGGAATCCGCCAAAGCCCAGGTCTCTGCGACGAAAGCGGCGATTGAAGCGGCCCGCACCAGCATTATTCAGGCGCAGACCCGCGTAGACGCGGCGCAGGCTACCGAGCGACGCATTGTGGCGGACATCGATGACAGTGAATTAAAAGCGCCGCGAGATGGCCGCGTCCAGTACCGCGTTGCCGAACCGGGAGAGGTGCTGTCTGCGGGCGGTCGGGTGCTGAATATGGTCGATCTCAGCGATGTCTACATGACCTTCTTCCTGCCGACCGAGCAGGCCGGCCTGCTGAAAATTGGCGGAGAAGCGCGCCTGGTGCTGGATGCCGCGCCCAGCCTGCGCATTCCGGCCACCATCAGTTTTGTCGCCAGCGTCGCGCAGTTCACGCCGAAAACCGTCGAAACCAGCGATGAACGGCTGAAGCTGATGTTCCGCGTGAAGGCGCGTATCCCGCCAGCGCTGTTACAGCAGCATCTGGAATACGTTAAAACCGGTTTGCCGGGTATGGCATGGGTGCGGCTGGATGAACAGCGTCCCTGGCCTGACGATCTGGCGGTGAGGCTACCGCAATGACGAACCTGGCGCGTCTTCCCATTCCTCCCGTGGCGCACCTTGACGGCGTGAGTCAGCATTACGGGGCAACGGTGGCGCTGAACAACATCACGCTGGATATCCCCGCTCGCTGTATGGTGGGGCTGATTGGCCCGGATGGCGTCGGTAAGTCGAGCCTGCTGTCGCTTATCTCCGGCGCGCGCGTTATCGAGCAAGGCAATGTGCGGGTGCTGGGCGGCGACATGCGCGATGCGACGCACCGCCGCGATGTCTGCCCACGGATAGCCTGGATGCCGCAGGGGCTGGGAAAGAACCTCTACCATACGCTGTCGGTGTATGAGAACGTCGATTTCTTCGCGCGTCTCTTCGGGCATGATAAAGCGGAGCGTGAAGCGCGAATTACCGATCTGCTGAACAGCACCGGGCTGGCGCCGTTTCGCGATCGCCCGGCGGGGAAGCTCTCGGGCGGCATGAAACAAAAACTGGGGCTGTGCTGCGCGCTGATCCATGACCCGGAACTGCTGATTCTTGACGAGCCTACCACCGGGGTTGACCCGCTTTCCCGCGCCCAGTTCTGGGCGTTGATCGACAGCATTCGTCAGCGCCAGACTAACATGAGCGTGCTGGTCGCCACGGCCTATATGGAAGAAGCCGAGCGTTTCGACTGGCTGGTGGCGATGAACGCAGGTGAAGTGATGGCGACGGGCAGTGCGCAAGAACTGCGGGACAAAACCGGCAGCGCCACGCTGGAGCAGGCGTTTATCGCCCTGTTGCCAGAGGCGCAGCGCCAGGCGCACAAACCCGTTGTTATCCCGCCTTATGATGCGACGCAGGAAGAGATCGCCATTGAGGCGAAAGATCTGACCATGCGGTTTGGCAATTTCGTCGCCGTCGATCACGTCAATTTCCGCATCCCGCGCGGAGAGATTTTTGGTTTTCTGGGCTCGAACGGCTGCGGCAAGTCCACCACCATGAAAATGCTCACCGGGCTGCTGCCTGCCAGCGAAGGGGAAGCCTGGCTGTTCGGACAGTCGGTTGACCCGAAGGATATCGAAACCCGCCGCCGGGTGGGTTACATGTCGCAGGCGTTTTCACTCTACAGCGAGCTGACCGTGCGGCAAAACCTGGAGCTACATGCCCGCCTGTTCCACATCCCGGACGCAGAGATTCCGCAGCGCGTAGCGCAGATGAGCGAGCGTTTTATGCTCTCTGACGTCGAAGATATGCTGCCGGAAGCGCTGCCGCTCGGTATTCGCCAGCGCTTGTCGCTGGCGGTGGCGGTGATCCATCGCCCGGAAATGCTGATTCTGGATGAGCCGACCTCCGGTGTGGATCCGGTCGCCAGGGATATGTTCTGGCAGTTGATGGTGGATCTGTCGCGCCAGGATAAGGTGACCATTTTTATCTCCACCCACTTTATGAACGAAGCGGAACGCTGTGACCGTATGTCGCTGATGCACGCCGGAAAGGTGCTTGCCAGCGGCACGCCGCAGGAACTGGTAGAGCGGCGGGGCGCAGCCAGTCTTGAAGAGGCGTTTATCTCCTGGTTACAGGAAGCCGCAGGGCCAGCGCCTGTATCACCGCTGCCGCCAGCGGACGCGCCAGACGCGCATAAAACGAGTAAACCGCCGCGCCAGGGCTTTAGTCTGCGACGCCTGTTCAGCTACAGCCGCCGTGAAGCGCTGGAGCTGCGCCGCGATCCGGTGCGGTCAACGCTGGCCTTGCTGGGGACGGTCATTTTGATGCTGATCATGGGCTACGGTATCAGCATGGATGTGGAAAATCTGCGCTTTGCCGTGCTCGATCGCGATCGGACCGTCAGCAGCCAGGCCTGGTCGTTGAACCTGGCGGGGTCTCGCTATTTTATCGAGCAGTCGCCGCTCACCAGCTATGACGATCTTGACCGACGTATGCGCTCGGGCGAGGTGGCGGTCGCGATAGAACTTCCGCCCAATTTTGGACGGGATATCGCCCGCGGCACGCCGGTGCAGATTGGCGTGTGGGTGGATGGCGCAATGCCCAGTCGCGCGGAAACGGTGAGGGGATACGTACAGGCGATGCACCAGAGCTGGCTACAGGATGTAGCGAGCCGTCAGCCGAATGCCAGCAGCCAGGGCGGGCTGATGACCATTGAAACGCGCTATCGCTACAACCCGGATGTGAAAAGCCTGCCAGCGATTGTGCCGGCGGTGATTCCGCTGCTGTTGATGATGATCCCGTCGATGCTCAGCGCCCTGAGCGTGGTGCGTGAAAAAGAGCTGGGATCGATTATCAACTTGTATGTGACGCCGACCACCCGCAGCGAATTTTTACTCGGTAAACAGTTGCCGTACATCGCGCTGGGGATGCTGAACTTCCTGTTGCTCTGCGCGCTGTCGGTGTCCGTTTTTGGCGTGCCGCATAAGGGCAGCTTCCTGACGCTCACCCTGGCGGCGCTGCTTTACGTCACCATCGCCACCGGAATGGGGCTGCTGATTTCGACGTTTATGAAAAGCCAGATCGCCGCGATTTTCGGCACCTCGATCATTACGCTGATCCCGGCGACCCAGTTCTCCGGGATGATCGACCCGGTGGCGTCGCTGGAAGGGCCGGGGAGATGGATCGGCGAGATCTACCCGACCAGCCATTTTCTGACGATCGCGCGCGGTACGTTCTCGAAAGCGCTGGATCTGATGGATCTCTGGCCGCTGTTCGTGCCGTTGGCGATCGCCATTCCGCTGGTGATTGGCCTGAGCGTATTGCTGCTGAAAAAACAGGAGGGGTGATGCGCCGATTACGCAATATTTATAACCTCGGTATCAAAGAGTTACGCAGCCTGCTGGGGGATAAGGCAATGCTGACGCTGATTGTCTTTGCCTTCACGATTTCGGTGTACTCCTCCGCCACCGTTCTGCCGGGTTCGTTGCACCTTGCGCCAATCGCGATTGCCGATATGGACCAGTCTCAGCTGTCGAATCGCATTGTGAACAGCTTCTATCGCCCGTGGTTCCTGCCGCCGGAGATGATCACCGCCGATGAGATGGACGCCGGACTGGATGCCGGACGTTACACCTTTGCCGTCAATATTCCGCCCAATTTCCAACGGGATGTGCTGGCGGGGCGGCAGCCGGATATTCAGGTGAACGTCGATGCGACGCGCATGAGTCAGGCGTTTACCGGCAACAGCTATATCCAGAACATTATCAGCGGCGAGGTGAACAGCTTTGTGGCGCGTTACCGCGACAATAGCGAGCCGCTGGTCTCGCTGGAAACCCGGATGCGCTTCAACCCGAATCTGGACCCGGCATGGTTCGGCGGCGTAATGGCGATTATTAATAACATCACCATGCTGGCAATTGTGCTGACCGGCTCGGCGCTGATCCGTGAGCGGGAGCACGGGACGATTGAACACCTGCTGGTGATGCCGATCACCCCGTTTGAGATCATGATGGCGAAGGTCTGGTCGATGGGGCTGGTGGTGCTGGTGGTTTCCGGGCTGTCGCTGATGCTGATGGTGAAGGGGGCACTCGGCGTGCCGATTGAGGGCTCCATTCCGCTGTTTATGCTGGGGGTCGCGTTAAGCCTGTTCGCCACCACGTCTATCGGCATTTTTATGGGCACCCTGGCGCGTTCGATGCCGCAACTGGGGCTGCTGATGATTCTGGTGCTGCTGCCGTTGCAGATGCTCTCCGGCGGTTCCACGCCGCGTGAAAGTATGCCGCAGATGGTGCAGGACATCATGCTGACGATGCCGACCACTCACTTTGTCAGCCTCGCGCAGGCGATACTTTATCGCGGCGCCGGGTTTGGCATCGTCTGGCCGCAGTTTCTGACGCTACTGGCGATCGGCAGCGCTTTCTTCCTGATAGCGCTACTGCGTTTCAGAAAGACGATTGGCACGATGGCGTAAACATTATTGCCGGATGGCGGCTACGCCTTATCCGGCCTGTGAACTACCAACGAAAACGGACGTAGGCCGGGCAAGCGAAGCGCCCCCGGCAACGAAACAGGCAATCACTCTTCTTTCGGCAAACACTGCAAATGACCGTGGCGCACGCCGCGCTGGGCGATGACGTCATCGGCAAAATGCTGAACGTCGCCCATATCGCCTTTCAGTACGGCGATCTCCAGACAGTCGTCGTGATTAATGTGTACATGCAGCGTCGCCACCGACAAATCATGGTGATGATGCTGAGTGGAAACGATGCGGCTGGCTAAATCGCGTTTCTCATGCTCATAAACATACGAGAGCACCGCGAAACCCTGGGTGCCGTGCTCCTGCGTGGCCTCCTGCGCCAGCGCGCCGCGCAGAATGTCACGAATCGCTTCGGAGCGGTTGTTGTAACCCCGACGCTGGCTCAGGCTATCCAGCGTTTCGAGTAAATCGTCATCGAGAGTAATAGTGACACGTTGCATCTGAATTAAACCTTTTCTGTTGCGCGACGGCGCACGGGAAATGCGGGAAGTACCGCATTTTGTAACACACGCCCGGCGTCAGAGGAAAAGGTTAATGTGTCACCTACGGTTCGCGTCTCAACAATCTGCCCTTCATCCATCACCATTACCCGGTGGCAAAAACGTTCCACCAGACGTAAATCGTGGGTGATAAACAGACAGGCGGTGCCGAACTGCTGTTGCAGCTTTTTGAGCAGACGAATGACGCCCGCCTGCAATACCAGATCGAGGTTGGAGACCGCTTCATCCAGAATCAGTAATTTGGGTTCGACCGCCAGCGCCCGCGCCAGGCAGACGCGCTGTAATTGCCCGCCGCTCAGCTGTGGCGGACGTTTATCCAGAAGCGTGTCGTCCAGATCCACCGCCCGCAGCATCTCGCTGGCGCGCGCGATTTGCTCGGCTCTGGAAAGCGACAGCAAATGGCGCATCGGTTCACGCAGGATCTCGCGTACGGTTTTACGCGGGTTTACCGCGCTGATTGAGTCCTGAAACACCATCTGGATATCACGGCGAAACGCTTTTTGTCTGGCCCGGTTAAGCGTGGAGAGCGGCTCGCCCTGCCAGCAGACGCGGCCCTGCGTCGGCGATTCCAGCCCGACCAGCAGGCGGGCAAGCGTGCTTTTCCCGCAGCCGCTACGCCCCAATAACGCCACGGTTTCGCCGCTTTTCAGGCTTAATGACACCTCTTTCAGCACCGTGTGATGCTGATGTTTGCCGCTGAGGTTAGCGTGCGCGTATTGATGGGAAATACCGCTTACCGTCAGTAACGTCATGAGGCTAACTCCATACCGTACAGCGCGAGATGCGCCGAAACCAGATTACGCGTCACGCTATGCTGCGGGGTGCGGAATAACGTTTCAACGTCACCCAGTTCTACGATCTTGCCGTTGTCCATTACTGCCACATCGTCCGCCAGTCGCGCGACGACGCCCATATCATGAGTGACCAGCAGCATACCGGGCGCGCGGCTGCGCATAATGCTTTCCAGGAGATCGAGGATTCGTGCCTGGGCGACCACGTCCAGGTCGGTTGTTGGTTCGTCCGCGATGATGAACGGCGCGTCACACAGCAGCGCCATCGCAATCATCATGCGTTGCAGCATGCCGCCGCTCATCTCGAACGGGTAAAGCTTCAGCACCCGCGCGGCATTTTCCAGACCTACCGCCTCCAGTGCCGCGATAAGCGTGGCGTCATCCGCCGGTTTACCTGATGCCAGGCAGGTTTCTTTTGCGTGGGCCGCCATCGTGTGCAGCGGATTAAAGGCGCTGCGCGGGTTCTGCATGATGGTCGCGACCTTAATTCCACGCAGCTTGCAGGGGGAAATCGGCTGACCATCGGCCAGAATGGCGCCCGCTGTCTGACGCACGCCTGCGGGCAGGATGCCCAGCGTCGCCGCGCAGGTCAGCGATTTACCGCTGCCGCTGCCGCCTACCAGCGCCAGTACGCGCCCGCGCCTGAGCGCTAACGACACGCCGTGCACCAACGGTCTGTCTGCTTGCAACACAATGTTTTGTAATTCAATTTGTTGTGGCATCAGTGGGCATGCTCCGTCACCAGATGAGGGTCGAGGTGATCGCGCAGGGCGTCACCCACCATGTTAAAGGCCATCACGCTGATAAACAGCGCCAGTCCCGGCCAGAACATCTGTAGCGGCTGAGTCCAGATATACTGGCGCGCATCGTTAATCATTACGCCCCATTCCGGCGTTGGCGCAGTGACGCCGAGGCCGAGGAACGACATCCCGGCGACGTGCAGCATCATATGGCCGATATCCAGCGTCGCCAGCACGAGCAGGGAGGGAATTACCGCCCCGGCCAGGTGGTCGATAAACACGCGCACATGCCCGGCGCCGGAAAGGCGCGAGGCGAGCACAAATTCACGCTGGCGCAGGGAGATCACCAGGCTGCGCACCATCCGCGCATACCAGGCCCAGTGCGACAGGGCGATTGCGATGATGACGTTGGTCAACCCCGTCCCCAACACGCCCACGAGGAAAAAAGAGAGGATGGAGGTCGGGAACGTCATAAAGATATCCGCGACGCGCATGGTGAACTGATCGACGCGACCGCCCATCAGCCCGGCGCTGCCGCCGACGATCAGCCCCAGCGCTAACACCAGCAACAAACAGGCGATTACGGAACCGAGCGAGACGCGGGTTGCCGCCAGCAGGCGGGAGAAAATATCGCGTCCCAGATGGTCGGTGCCCAGCCAGTGCTGGCTGTCCGGCGACAGTAAACGTGACGGTAAATCAATCGCCTGCGGATCGTACGGCAACCACCACTGGCTGGTGAGCGCGATGATCGCCAGCAAAGCGATAATGAGGAGCGCCAGGCGCACCGGCCAGCGTGCAGAGAGAAAAAAATTCACGAATGCGCTCCTTCATGGCGACGAATGCGCGGGTCCAGCGCGGCGTTCAGCAGGTCAACAATCAGGTTACAGACCACGAAAACCACCACCATAATGAGCGTAAAGCACTGAATGACCGGGTAGTCGCGGTTAAAAATGGCTGACACCGCATAGCGCCCGACGCCCGGCCAGGCGAAGATGTTTTCGATAATCATCGTGCCGCCAATCAGTTCGCCAATGTGCATCCCGACGGCGGTAATCATGGGTAGCGACGCGTTACGCAGAATATGGCGGCGCTCGGTTTGTTTCGCGTTCAGGCCGCGCAGACGCGCCCATGTGACGTGGCGCTGCCCGGCGACTTCCAGCATGCTGGCGCGCAGCAGGCGGGCGTTAATCGCCAGCGACATAAACGCAATCGACACCGCAGGCAGAATGATGTGCTGCCAGCCGCCGTAGCCCATTGCCGGTAGCCACTTTAAATACACCGAGAAGAACATCACCAGCAGGAAGGCGAGCCAGAAGTTGGGCATTGATACGCCGAGAAACGCGATCAGCCGCACGATGAAGTCCGGCAAACGGTCACGATGGCGCGCCGCCCAGATCCCCAGCGGTACAGACGTGAGCAGGATCAGCACCAGCGCCGCGCCCGCCAGCTGTAGCGTGGCGGGCAGAAAGTTCAGTACGTCCTCCAGCACCGGGCGCTGAGTGGCGAAAGAGATGCCAAAATCCAGATGCAGCGCTTTCCACAGCCAGGAGCCGTACTGCACGACCAGCGGTTGATCCAACCCCAGCATAACCCGCGTGGAGGCGACCATCTCTGGCGTTGGCGGTAAGTTAGAGAGCCGCAGATAGTCGAGCGCCGGGTCGCCGGTGCCCATGCGCAGCATCAAAAAGATAATCACCGACGCGGCGAAAATCATCGGGATCAGCAGCAAAATGCGCCGCACAATATAACGCAGCATCAGGGTTTCACCGGGTTGATCTGTTCAAATGGGATCTCGGAGGTGATGGGCGCATAAGGAATTTTCCCCAGCTCGGGTTTCGCCACCACCATCATCGACATATAGCTGATGGGCAGATACACCGCATCGTTATGCAGACGCGTCAGGATGTCGCGATACAGAGACTTACGCTGCGCCTCATCGGTGGTGGTGAGCACCTCGCCAATTTCTTTATCAATTTGCGCTTTGTCCGGCAGCCCAAGCTGCGCCTGATAATCGGCGTGGGACGGTACGCGCATTGAGCTCATAAACGCATGCGGATCGTATGGCGCGCCCCAGGTGCGGGAGAAAATCATCCCGAAACGGCCATCGCGCATACGGGCATAAATACTGCTCTCTTCCTCGCCTACCAGCGACACATCGACGCCCACTTTGCGCATATCGGCCTGGATGATTTCCGCCATTGATTTGCTCAGCGCGTCGGTGCCGATATAGGCCAGCTCAACGTGCAGCGGCTGACCGGCTTTTTCACGAATGGTTTTCCCGGCAGGCAATGTCCAGCCCGCTTTTTCCAGCAGCGCGTTAGCCTGTTGGGGATCGTACTGGCGTGGTTTCAGGCCAATGTCGGCGTAAGGCACGGAGGGGGCAAACAGCGTATCGGCGATCTGCTGGGTGCCGTACAGGGCATTATCGATCAGCGATTTTTTATTTACCGCATAGTTCAGCGCTTCACGCACCGCCAGCTCGTTGGTTGGCGCTTTGGCGGAGTTCAGCGCCAGCATGACGGTCTCAACCGGCGCGGAAAGCTGGGTACGGTATTCCGGCGTCTGGCTGAAACGGGCGAAGGTATCGAGCGGCAGCAGTCCTTCATTGCCATACAGCAGGTCAATATCGCCGGTCTCAAAGGCCACCGCGCGGGTCGTCGGGTCCGGGATCACTTTAATCGTTATCTGGCGGATCGCGGGTTTCTCGCCCCAGTAGTGGTCATTGCGTACCAGCACGTCGTACTGGTTGAGCTTCGACGCTTTCAGAACCCACGGCCCGGTTCCGACAGGCGCTTTAATGCCGTTCATCGTTTCGTTGTTTTTAAACTGGGACGGGGCGATAAAGCGGAAAGGGCGCGGCAGGGCGAGTTCTTGCAGGAAAGGATAATAGGCGCTTTTCAGGGTGATTTGCAGTTCGGTTTTACTCAGCGCTTTGACGTCGGTGATTTGGTTCGTCAGCTCCAGCCAGGCATGGCGCAGGCGGTTATCAAGCACCGCGCGGAAGTTCTCTGCTGCGGCCTGGGCGTTAAACGCTTCGCCGTTAGAGAAGGTTACGTCATCGCGCAGCGTAAACACCCAGGTTTTGCCATCTGCCGAGTGGGTCCAGCTTTTTGCCAGCCAGGGTTTTACTGAACCATCCGCCTGATACTTCACCAGCGGTTCATACACCATGCTCTGGGCGAACATCTGGTTAGGCGTATAAAGGTGCGGGTTTAGCGGCCCTACGTTTACCGGCCATGCGGTGGTGATCTCGTCAGGTGCGGCGGCATGCGCGAGGAATGACGCACAGGCCAGCAGCGCAAAAAGTGTGTGGCGTAGTCTGGACAAAATGGTGGCCCCGATTAAAAAGAGGTACGACTAAATGAGTATGACGATTCTAAAGATTCATCATACTTTTGACGTGTTCTGGATCAATAGTTGGGCGGTCAAAGGGGAAAGGTATACGAAAATCATATGGTAGCGGATGTTTTCTATGAGGAGATTATTTCACTCTGAAATATTGTTCCGTTCACTTTAGGTTCAGCATTTATCTGGAGCCTCGTCACCTGTGAACGTGCAAGGGAGGCTCGCCGCCGCCTCCCTTGCAACCCAGGCTCTCCGGCAGGGAAAATCGCCGCTGCGCGGTTTATTCGCCTTATTCCGTCTGCCTTTCGGGTCGGGGCCGAGCCTGCGTCCCCTCCGCCCGCGTCCCTGCGGGCGGACCCGGTCAGCCGTCAACGTCTCATCGATTTTCAGCCGGAACAGGGGCAT
>NZ_JAOWGM010000028.1:0-163704 GCF_030333125.1 Citrobacter sp. CK206 | reverse complement strand
GAAGCAACAATTTTCCTGCCGGGAGCGGGGATTGTTAAGGGGGCAGCGATAGCCCCCTTAACGCGTTCACGGGTGATGAAATTCCAGAGAAATGCTGAACCTAAAGTGAACGGAATCACGCGTCAGAATGAAATGTTCTCCGTAAAGATTTAACGGCAGGCATGACATACAAATTTACGCGATGGATTCCAGGCGCTGCACGCAATCGGCGGTCAGCGTGAACGGTGTCGGCGTGCAGACCGCCAGACTCAGGGTATCGAGCTGGCACTGGCTGACCGACAACGCCGAGTTGAGCGTGCTGTCCACGCTGACGATTTGCCAGGCGCTGCCGCCGCGCTGTTTTACGATAGCCTCTTTGCGCGTCCAGATGCGCCAGAACGCCGTCAGCTGTTGTTCGGGATGTTCGGCTTCTACTTCCGCATGTTCGCCAAGGCTGAACACCGCGTTGGCCAGCGACCGCCAGTTATCTCGCGGGCGGATCACTTCAATGTCGCAGCCGACTTCGCCCTCGTCGCTCAGCAGCAGGGCGATATCGTCCCCGCTATGACTCAGGTTAAACCAGAGCCGGGTGTCAGGAGAAAAAGCAGGTTTTCCCTGTTCGCCATACACAATCTCCGGCAATGGCGAAAGGGCATGGGAAAGCAGCACGCGACCGGCCAGCCAGCGCGCGCGGCGAGCGCCCTGCGGCGCCTGTGCGTACAGTGGCGACGGCAACGCGCCTGTGCTCAGTGTCGAAACTTTTCCCAGAACAATCCGGTACATATCAGGGCCAACGTTTAATAATGATAGAAGTATTGATGCCGCCAAACGCAAAGTTGTTGCTTTGCAAAAATTCACAATCAATCTTGCGGGCTTCACCCATGATGTAATCCAGCGCGCCGCATTGGGTATCCGGCTGACTCAAGTTTAGCGTAGGTGCAAACCAACCTTCACGCATCATTTGCAGACTCATCCAGGCTTCCAGTGCCCCGCAGGCGCCAAGGGTATGCCCAAAGTAGCTTTTTAGCGAGGAGATCGGCACATTATCGCTATAAATTGCGGCCGTTGCCTGACTTTCTGCGATATCGCCCCGATCGGTCGCCGTGCCGTGGGCGGAAATGTACCCTATATCCCGCGCGCTTAAGCCTGCTATTTTCAGCGATTGTTCCATGCAAATCTGCATGGTTTCACGCTGTGGCTGGGTGATATGTGCGGCGTCGCAGTTAGTGGCAAAGCCGATGATTTCGCCGTAAATGGTCGCCCCTCGGGCTTTGGCATGTTCCAGCTCTTCGAGAATCAGCGTCCCTGCGCCTTCGCCAATCACCAGCCCATCGCGCTTTTCATCGAACGGCGAAGGCGTCGTTTTCGGTTCGTCATTGCGCTGGCTGGTGGCAAACAGCGTGTCAAAAACCGCCGCTTCAGACGGGCATAACTCTTCTGCGCCGCCGGCGACCATCACCGTCTGGTAGCCGTGACGAATCGCTTCCCAGGCATAACCAATCGCCTGACTGCCGGAGGTGCAGGCGCTGGACGTCGGGATCACGCGGCCCCGCAGGCCAAAGAACAGCCCGGTATTGACGGCGGTGGTGTGCGGCATCATCTGCACGTAAGTGGTGCCGGTGATGTTGTTGGTGTGTTTCTCCGTCAGCATGGTGGCGAATTCGCTCACCGGACCGGTACTGCCGGTAGAAGAACCATAGGCAATTCCGGTTTCGCCGTTGGTCAGCACCGTATCGTCGATAAGCCCTGCCTGCTCCAGCGCCAGTTCGGTGGCGCGGGTGGACATGAGCGACACGCGGCCCATCGCCCGAATACGCTTGCGGGTATAGTGTGCCGGTAGGGTGAAATCATCGACTGGCGCGCCAAGCAGCGTATGCAGTCCGTCATAAACCTGCCATTCCGGCATCTGGCGCACGGCGTTTTCGTAAGCGTTCAGTCTGGTGGAAACGTCCTGCCAGTTCTCGCCAAACGCGGTGACGCCGCCCATGCCTGTAATCACAACGCGACGCGTCATAACATCCCTCCATTGATGGATATGACCTGGCGGGTAACGTAACCCGCAATATCCGACATTAAATAACTGGCCAGCCCTGCCACTTCATCTGCCTGGCCCATACGTTTCATTGGGATGATGGACATCGCCTCTTTCAGCGCGGCCTCTTCCATTGCGATCATGCCGGTGTCAATCAGCCCCGGCGCGATGCAGTTGACGGTGATTTTACGTTTTGCCAGCTCAATCGCCAGCGCTTTTGTCGCACCGATAATGCCCGCTTTTGCGGCGCTGTAGTTAACCTGACCACGGTTGCCCATCACGCCGGAAACGGATGACAGGGTAATGATCCGTCCACCCTGACGTGCGCTAATCATCGGCATGATGCACGGCTGAATCACATTGTAAAAGCTGTCGAGATTGGTGTGGATCACGGCATCCCAGTCGTCGTCGCTCAGCGCCGGAAAGGCAGCGTCGCGGGTGATCCCGGCGTTGCTGACTATGCCATACCACGGGCCATGCGCGTCGATATCCTGCTCCAGTACCTCGCGGCACTGCTCGCGACTGGCGACGTCAAAACTGAGCAGACGGCCTGCGCCGCCGACGGCGAGAATGGCATCCAGCGTTTCTTGCGCACCCTGTGCGTCACGGTGATAGTGAACCCCGACAACAAAGCCGTCAGCCGCCAGTTGACGGGCGATGGCGCGACCGATGCCTTTGCTGGCCCCGGTAACCAGAACGGAACGACTCATGTTGCAGCTCCCTGTTGAAATAGCGTGGTGAGTTCTTCCTGCGTGGGCTGGAACGTATTTACGCGGCCTGTCGCCAGCGTGTTATCCCCCACGTCGATTGTGCATTCAAAGCTGCCGAAACGCTCATCCTGCATGAGTAATGTGGCCCTGATGGTCAGCGTTTCCCCGGCGGGGAGGGCGCCTGCGGCGCAGACGAGTTCACGCGCGCCGAGCACCATGCCCAAAGAGATGGCGCTCTGACCCTGTTGATGACGATGCCAGCCTGACCAGACGCCGACGGTTTGCGCCATCAGTTCCAGCGCGAACCAGCCGGGCAGATTGCCCTGCGGGTCAAGAAACGGGGCCAGCACGCCGCCTGGCGCCACGGTGACGCGGCAGGCGGCGGACTCGTCCGTGACGCACTCGACGTCTTCGAGCAGCAACATGGGGGCGTCATGCGGCAGATACTCGCCGGGTGATAAATAGCGACTCATAAAACCCTCCCGAGCAGAATGCTGGCGTTGTTGCCGCCAAAGGCGAACGAGTTAGATAAGATCACCGGGCGTTCAAGCGCGCGCGGTTGTTCGATGATGCCGCAGCGCGGCAACGCCGGGTCACGCGGCGAATCACTGAAATCCTGCGGCGGCAGCGGCAAGCCGCGTTGCAGAATCAACATGCTGAGGGCGGCTTCGGTGATTCCTGCTGCACCCAGCGTGTGCCCGGTCAGATGTTTGGTGGAGCTACAGGGCACATTCTCGCCAAACAGTTCACTCACGACTTTCGATTCGATCTGGTCGTTGAGCGGCGTGGCGGTGCCGTGCAGGTTGATATAACCCACCTGCGTCGGCGTGATGCCTGCGTCATTGAGCGCCTGGGTAATCGCGCGAATCGCGCCTTCACCTTGCGGATGCGGCGCGGAAATATGGTACGCGTCGCTGGACTCGCCGACGCCCAGCAGCGCGACAGGCTGCGGTTCGCGGGTCAATAGCATCAGCGCGGCCCCTTCGCCGATGGTAATGCCGCTGCGATCCCGGCCGAACGGCAGGCATCGCGTTGGAGAGAGCGACTCCAGGCTGTGGAAGCCGTTAATCGGCATCCGGCTTAAGGTGTCCGCGCCGCCGACAATCGCCACGTCCGCCAGACCGGCTTCGATCAGTCGGCGTCCGCTGATGATCGCTCTGGCGCTGGAGGAACAGGCGGTGGAAAGGGTAAACGCCGGGCCATCAAGCGCCAGCCAGTGGCTGAGAAAGCGCGACGGATCGCCCAGCTCCTGCTGCGGGTACTGCCAGGAGAGGCTTTCCTGGCCGTTTAGCGTCAGGTTGACATGGGCATCACCCTCGTCGAGGCCGGAGGTGCTGGTGCCGAGCACCACGGCGACGCGATCGCGGCCATACTGCGCGATGGCTTCATCCACCCGGGGCTGGATCTGCGCGAGCGCGGCCAGCAGCAGCTGATTGTTGCGCGAACGGTGAGCGGCAAAGTCATCGGGGATGGCGGGCAGTTCGCCGTCAACACCGGCGAGCACCGCCTGCGGATGCCCCTGTAGCCAGCCGGGGCGAGGGCGCATACCAGGCGCCACGCCGCGTGTCAGGTTCGTGGCGATCTCATCCGTATCGTTGCCCAGCGCGTTGATCATACCGACCGCAGAAATATAGATCATATCAGTCACCCAGATATTGAATGGTGATGTGGTATTTGAACACATGCTGCTCAATGCTGATCGGCTCGCGTTTGCCTTTGCGGTTCAGATAGATAATTTCCGTCACCAGCTTACCGCTGGCATTGCGCAGCTCGCGTTTGTCGCCGTTGTCGGTGAGCGTCCAGCCCGTCGGCAACTGCGGCTGCCAGGCGCTAATCGGCCAGTGGCTGAGCATTACGTCGGCCAGAACCTGGCTGGCGGGCGGCAGCTGCGGCACCACGATGGACTGCTCGGTGTGCAGCCCTTTCTCATCATAGGTGACAAGGAACAGGCGGATGCCAACCGACGACAGTCCGGCAAGGGTGATTTTTTGCTCGTCGGCATTGAGCATCACCAGCAGCGACTGGGTTTTGCCGTTAAAGCTGCCGGTGAGCAGTTGTTGCGAACTGACCGCCGGAGAGATGCCCGGCGCAGGCAGCGTGACGCGCGCGCCGGGTTCCAGCCACGCCTGCGGGCGGCCTTCCGGCGCTTTCTGCGAGTGGCTGCATCCGGTCAGAATGAGCGCTGCGGTCATCAGAAGAAATTGCCGGATGGCACTACGCTTATCCGGCCTGCGGTTTGTGCGCTGGCGTAGGCCGGATAAGGCAAAGCCGCCATCCGGCAAATGGTGTCTCAACCAGCGCGCTGTTTGTTTGATCATCTTCTTTTTTTCTCTTTTTTACCGGGCATTGCCAGAGGCGATAACAGAAATGCGGTGAAAATCCCGCTGACCAGTACGATACCGAAACTGCTGATGGCCTGGGTGGCGCTAAAGACCAGCATGCCGAGGGTCAGCAGCGTGGTCATCATCGCCAGCGTAATCGCCAGCAGCGAGGTCAACGGCGTTCCGCGTGGGTTGCTGAAAAACAGCGTATAGTTGATGCCAATCCCCAGCACCAGCACCAGCGCTAACAGCGAGAACAGATTGACCGCATGGCCGCTCAATGTCAGCGCCGCCAGACCGCAGCCCAGCGACAGCACTGACGGCACCAGGCTTACCAGCCCTTTGCGCCAGCCAAGCCTGATCATCGCGCCGCAGGCAATGACCGCCAGCGCCACAAACAGCAGTCCCGTCAGCACATTGCGATAGAGGGCGAACAGCGTGTCGAAGGTGCTTTTTCGGTCAACCCACGCCACGCCGGAATATTGCGTGGCGAGGGCGTTCAGCGCGGCGCTCCGCTTCACGCCGTCTACCGGCACCAGCACGCCGCTTTCGCCATTCTCCCGCGTCAACCACAGCAGCCGCCAGCCTTCGCTGGCCGGGCTGGCAAGCCAGGCGTCCACCGTTACCGGCATGGCGTTCAGATCCGGGTTAACCGTGGAAAGCCCGGCATTCTGTAGCGCGCGGCTCACCGCCGGAGCGGCGTTTTTCAGTAGCCTCAGATCCTGCTGCTGACGGGCGAGCGAGTTGATCGGAAGCGTGCGATAGCCGCTGAACAGCCCGTCGCGCTTTGCCTGTTCCAGCGCTGGGGTAAAGGCTTCCAGCCGTTCCAGCGTTTGCTGTGCGGACTGACCGTAAACCACAAACCATTTCTGATCGACGCTCTGCCCGGTCAGGGCGGTGATTGCTTTTTCCTGCGCCAGAATCTGCTGCGGCAGCGCCTGTAGCTGTGAAATATCGTCATCCACATGCAGCGTTGCGATGCCCGCCAGCGAGAAGATCGCCAGCGCCACAGGCAGGCCGATGGACAGTTTTTTATTGCGCCGCCACGCCGCCAGCCAGCGCAACATCAGCACCATTGCCGGAACGGGGCGCACAGGCAGCCCGCGACACAGCCACGGATGCCAGAAAATGACCGTCAGGCAGGAGGCGCTTAATCCCACGGCGGCAAATACCGCCATCTGGCGAATGCCGGGGAAAGGAGCGAGCATCATGATCAGATACGCCGCGACGGTGGTTAGCAGCGCCAGCAGCAGGGCGTTACGCACTTTGGCGAGGCTCTGCCATGGCGACGCGTCGTTGCCGTGCACCATGCGCTCGGTCAGGTAATAAAGCGTATAGTCGGCCGAAATACCGATGATGCTCATGCTCATCACCAGCGTCATCAGGTGCAGCTCGCCAAAAATCAACAGGGTGACGACGGTTCCGGCCAGCGCGCCGACGCCAATTGATATCAGGCACAGCAGCAGCGGGCGCAGCGAGCGAAAGACCGCCACGATCAGCAGAATCACGCCCAGAACCGTCGCCACGCCAAGGGTGGAGATATCCTGTTTCGCCTGCTGGCTGGCGTAATCACTGTAAAAAACCGTACCGCGCGACAGCAGCTGTGCCTGCGGATAACGCGTTTTTAGTTCACCTTCCAGCGCGCTGAGCGTAGTGACGAGCTGGTGCGTTTGCTGCATATCAAACGACGAACCGGCCAGCTCGCCGTGCAGCAGATACCAGTAGTGCCCCTGCTCATCCTGAGTGACCAGCCAGCCGTCCATCAGCCGCAGACGCTGGCCGTTTTTCGCCATCGCCAGCTGCGAACCGCGCATCAGCATCAGCGGATCGTTTTGCAGCTCTTTACCGCTCACCCCGGAGAAGGCGGAATACAGCTGAGACAGAATCCACTGCGCCTGCGCGTCGCCGCCGTTTTGCAGACGAGCGCGGGTGGCCTCATCGATCAGGCCGTTGCGATGCTGCCAGAAAAAGGCGCCCCATGCCTGCTGGCTGTCGGCGTCCATCGGGCCTTTGACGTCCGCCAGCGCGTGGGATTTTTGCAACAGCGCGAGCCAGTCGCGCGCCACCTGCGGATCGGCCTGTTTACCCGGGCTTACCAGCCAGACCAGCTGTTGGTCGAGGCGCTGCATGAAACCGTCGTTCAGGCCAGGCGGAATGTTCCCTAAAGCCTGTTTTGGCAGCATTGCCAGCACGCTGCTGTTCAGCCGTGACTGGGGCAGCAGCGTCAGCAATGCGCCCAACATAATCAGGCAGGCGACACCCCATAGCAGCGCGAGGCTTTTACGGTTATTGCGCGGTAAAACGTTGGCGTTCGTCATCAGTCAGTTGAGCGGGCGTCAGTTGGTGTTGAGTGAGTGCGATATCCGTGCGATCGCCTTGTTTATCATTCAGTTGGATTGACTCCAGATACGTTTGTCCGGCCAGGTCAATCGTGGCGAAAATCTTGTCCAGCGGCGTGGTGATCGGCGTTAGCCGCAGCGCCCAGCGCCCCTCGCCTTTATCGGCGAAATCAACGCGGAAGTTCTGCTCCAGCACGCTGCGGTCAGCCTGGAACAGCGCGCGCAGCAGGTGATTAAACTGGAACATCTGCGGGTTGTTTTCGGCGGTGATGACCTGCGGCGGCTGGCCGTTGATCACCTGTACCATCCGTTTGTCGTCCAGCAGCAGCTGCATCGGGAACGGGGCGGTTTGATCCCACAGCAGCCCCTGGTCGCGAGCGATCAGCATCCTGCCCTGGGATCGCAGCGGCTGCGGCAGATCCTTAATCGTCCGGGTTTGATCGAAGTGGGCGCGGACAACCGGCTGTTCGGTAAAGCGCTGTTGCAGATCGTCGAGCGTCAGAGCGCTCACGAACGGGCTGATGATCAGCGCCAGCAGCGGCAGGAATCTCATGGCGTTACTCCCATACGTTCAAACAAAATATCCGGGCTGACGAAGCACATCTCGCGGCTTTTCTCTTCTACCGCCACCTGGATGGTGTAACCCGTCGTGGCGCGTTTTCCCGTCTGCGCATCAAAAATTTCGTAGCCGATGCGCAGGCGGTTTTCGTACTCCTCAAGACGGGCGCGCACCCGAATGCGTTGTTCGAATGTCAGCGCGTTGCGGTACTTCACGCGGGTATCGACCACGGGCCACAGGTAGCCGGACGCTTTCATCTGGCGGTAGCCGTAGTCGAACTGGTTGAGCAGCGCCTCACGGGCAATCTCGAAGTAGCGGAAATAGTTGCCGTGCCACGCGACGCCCATCATATCGACGTCGTGGAACGGAATGGTCAGCTCTACTTCAGCAGTAAAACGGGGATCGTTAAGCACCCTTTACTCCTTGTTTTTGGCATCCGGCAACTGCCAGAAATCGAAAAAATTAAACCAGTCGAGCGGCGACTGTAGCGCGTAGTGCTCAAGGCGTTCGGCGTAGCGGTTGATGGCCTGCTGTAATGCCTGCTGGCGTTCGGCGCGCGGCAACAGCAGCGGGTCGGCGAACGGTTCACAGTGGATATGCCGTTTCCCGTTCTGGCGCAGAGCGAAAATAAGCTGAACCGGGCAGCGCAGGATGGAGGCCAGAATAAATGGCCCCTGCGGAAACGGCGCGGGCTGGCCCATAAAACGGCTCCAGCAGACGCGCCACTCGCCGCCACGCTGTGGGTTAACCGCAATACGGTCGCCAACAATGGCGATCCACTCGCCGCGTTCCAGCTTCTCTTTCAGCAGGATGGCGGTGTCCGGGCCGATGTCGGTGACGGGCATCAGGTTCAGCCCGGCCTGCGGCGCCATCTCGTCCATAATCTGTTTAAAACGTTGGGCATTGTCGCTGAACACCAGAGCGTTGATGGTTTTGCTGCCCTGCAATTGCGCCAGCGCGCGGCAGGCTTCGACATCGCCCAGATGCGAGGCCAGCAGCAGTTTGCCCGTCGGCGCCGTGATGTTGAGCGTCTCTTCTGCGCCCGGCGCAAAGACCACATCGCGGCCAAACTGTAGCTCCCCGCGCCAGCTGGCGATTTTATCCAGCATCGCCTCGCCAAAACGCAGAAAGTGGTGGAAGCTGGTCAGCCGGGACGGAACGGGGCGCTGGCGTGACGTCAGTTGCGTTCGCACGCGGGTCAGCCAGTGTTGCGACGCGTTGCGGGCGTGCGCTGCCGTCAGCCAGTAGACGCCGACCACCGGATAAAGCAGCAGCGAGAACGCCTTACGCCCAAGCAGACGCCAGACCAGCAGCATCAGACGCATTCCCCACAGCCCTTTAACTTCCTGCTGGCGCGCCCAGTGCGGCGACGAGCGGCGAAACAGCAAAGACGGGATGCGCGGCAGCATGCCGAAGAACAAGCGGGTGTGCATCAGTGAAATTCGGCAGTTGTCTTTTAGCGCGTCAAAATGGGACAGCCCGTCCAGCGGATAGGTAACGCGGGTCGGGACAAAATAGCTGGTGTTGCCCTGCCAGTAGAGGCGCACCATGACTTCGGTGTCGAAGTCCATCCGTTTGCCGAGCGTGACGCGCTGCGCCAGTTGCAGCACAGGGGCGACCGGATACACGCGAAACCCGCACATGCTGTCTTTCAGCTGGAACGAAAGCGTTTCAATCCATACCCAGACGTGGGTTATCCAGCGACCGTACAGGCGCGAACGGGGAATGGAATCGTCATAGATCGGCTGCCCGGAGATCAGCGCGGCTGGGTTTTCCTGCGCCAGTTTGAGCAGCTTCGGAATATCTTCAATGGCATGTTGGCCGTCGGCGTCCACCTGCACCGCGTGGGTAAATCCCGCGTCTGAGGCTGCCTGTAGCCCACGAATCACCGCAGCGCCTTTGCCCGCGTTTTCCGGCAGGCGGATCAGCGTCAGGTTCGGTTCCTGAGCCGCCAGCTGTGCTAATTCCCGACGTGTTGTTTCGTCACTGCCGTCATCCACCACAATGCAGGGCAGATTAAACGGCTGTAGCCGCGCCAGCACCCGCGCCATCATCGTGCCGTGGTTGTAGCAGGGGATGAGCACGCAGGGAGTGAAGGTCAACGGCATAACCGGATCTTCCCGCTGCTGGCGGTATGCCGCGCGTCGCCATCGTGGCGCTGATAGCTAAACGTCAGGAGCTGGCGGGTTTCCTGCCAGCTCAGGGTCAGCGTCACCGTGGTTTCAGGCAGCAGCGGCGCCTGGAATTTGACGTTCTGGATGCTGTGAAAACGCCAGCCGGGCGTGAGCAGCGTGGTGGCGTAATGCATCACCCAGTCCAGCTGCGCGACGCCGGGCAACAGCGGCTGCACGGTAAAGTGGCCGCTGAACCAGAACAGGGAAGGGTCGAGATGCAGGACGATCTCAAGCTGTTGGGGTTGTGCCTGATGGCGCTCAATTTCATGGGGTATCATGAAATAACTCCTGTAATTGCGCATAGACACGCTTGTTCATACTGTTGACCGGGATCTCGTCGATCACGCGCCAGTAGCGAGGTACGGCAACCGGCTCCAGCCACGGCAGCAGCGAGCGACGCCAGGTCAGCTCCTGGGCTTTGCCGCCGCAGCGCTGCCATTGTTGGCGGGTTTCGTCATCCAGCACCAGCAGAACGCCAATGCCCTGACGACCGCCGCGTGAAACAGGCAGCGCGACCGCCTCGCGGATGCCCTTCAATTCCAGCAGCCGCTGTTCAACTTCGCTGAGCGAGATCCGTTTCTCTTCAATTTTGACGACGCGTCCCCGGCGTCCCATCAGGCGGAACTGGCCGTTCTCATCAAACTGGAGGATATCGTCGAGCAACAGGCCGTCCTGCTGCACGATCAGCGGCGAAAAGGCGCGAAATGCTTCGCCCTCCTG
Organism: Citrobacter sp. CK206; assembly: GCF_030333125.1. Classification (NCBI taxonomy): domain Bacteria; kingdom Pseudomonadati; phylum Pseudomonadota; class Gammaproteobacteria; order Enterobacterales; family Enterobacteriaceae; genus Citrobacter; species Citrobacter sp. CK206. Next base: position 152,870 of record NZ_JAOWGM010000028.1, on the reverse strand, counting down.
CTGGAAATGTACGCCGGGGAAGGGGAGCCAGGCGATCTCCTCCTGCTGGCGGTAGCGCCAGGCGAGAATGCCGGTTTCGGTGCTGCCGTAGATTTCATCCGGCCAGATATTGAGCCAGGCGGCGGTTTGCGTGACATCGCCCCAGGGCAGCATACCGCCTGCGGAAAGGATCATGTTGACCGGCGGCGGCGTGAGCCGGTGGTCGAGGCGTTTCAGGAACGCCGGACTGCTGATAAACGCATAGCGGTGGTCGTGGCTTAGCGCGGCAAGCTGCTCTGCGTAGTAGAGCATTGCGGCATGAAGCGGCAGGCCGAGCGCCATCGGCAGGAAAATACGGAAAGTCAGACCGTACAGATGCTGAGGAACGACTGACGCCACGACGCGACAGCCTGCCAGGCGGTCGGCAAAACGCATCGCCAGCAGTTCGGCCTCGCAATCCAGCCGCGCGATGGGTTTGATGATGCGCTTGGGCTGACCGGTGGAGCCAGAGGTAAACAATTCAACGAAGGCATCGGCGGCAATATCGTCGAATGTGAAGGCTTCTGCGCTGAACTGTCGTGATGTATTGACCACCAGCAGCGGGCCGTGCCAGCCAGACGTCTTATCGCTGAGCACGCCGTTGAACAGCGCGCGCTGCTCATCCAGCAGAGAGACGCGGTTATGCCCCGGAATAACGGGCGTTTTTCCGCTATGCAGCGTTGCCAGCAGCGCAACAATAAACAGATAGCTGTTCTCAAAACACAGCGCCCAGCGCTCGCCCTCCTGCTGTTGCAGGTGTTTCACCAGCTGCGCGACGTCATGGCGCAGGTGGCCCAGCGTCCAGGTGTCCTCACCCAGCCAGGCAACAGGCGTTTCATCCGGGCGTGGCGCGGTGAGCCAGCGGGAGAGCGGAAGGGTCTGCTTCATTGTGTTTCTCGTTTAATCACCTGGCGGCGCACCAGCCACTCGCCCGCCATCAACGCGCCCATCAGCAGATAGGCAATCATGCCGTTCCAGGCGGTCCATAGCGCCATGTCGCCGTGTAGCGCGGTAAAGAGCGCAATACCGCCGTTGCCGATGAAAAAGGCGCACCAGATTTGTGTTACGCGACGGGTGTAGCGCACTGCGGCTTCCGGCAGCGCAGGTTCACGCAGTCGCGCCAGACGTTCGACAATCGGCATGGATGTCCACAGCGAGCCGCCAAAAACGGCAAGCATGACGCCGTTAACAACGACCGGGTAAAACAGCAGCAGTTGATGTGTTTTAAGCAGATAGCTGGCGACGCAAAGCGCTATGCCCGCCACCGCCGCCACCTGAGTGACGACGCGCAGCGGCCCCGCCTGTCGCCGGGTCTGACGAAAGCGTAAAAAGAGCAGCAACGCCATCAGCGGCAGCAGCCAGTGGAGGCTGTTATGCGTCAGCCCAAACCAGATCAAAAATGGCCAGGCCAGCAGCATCAGGCCGGTCAGCAACTGAATACCCATACGCGCGTGAGCGCCTGACATGGCGTATTACGCTTCTTTCAGCAGGCGTTCTACGGCGTCGACGACATCCTGCACGGTACGCACCGCTTTGAACTCTTCCGGCTTGATTTTCTTACCGGTTTTCTTTTGCAGATGCACGATCATGTCAACGGCGTCGATGCTGTCCAGCTCCAGATCTTCATACAGGCGCGCCTCAGGTTTGATGTCCTGAGGGTCGATTTCAAACAGTTTGACCAGCAGCGCGGAGACTTCTTCATAAATGGCATGTTGTTCTGTCATAACGGACTCGCCTCAGGCACGTTGAGCGTGAATGAAAGATGCCAGCGTGGCGACGGAAAAGAAGTGCTGACGCATCTCTTCGCTCTCTGCGGAGAGCACCACGCCATACTGGTTTTTCACCGCCAGCCCCAGCTCAAGGGCATCGATCGAATCCAGTCCTAAACCATCACCAAAGAGCGCTGCCTCGGTATCGATATCGTCAGCGGACAGCTCGTCCAGATTCAGCGTATTTATTATGAGATTTTTAATTTCAAGGTAGAGCGCTTGCATCATTAATTCCTGAAAGAGGTGTAGCACCTGGTTGTAATTGAAGCAAAAGATGCCGGTTCAACTGCCTTGCCGCCAGCGCCGGTTCTTGTAAATTTGCATCGTTAAACGGGTCGATCGCGATCCGCTCGCGCACCTCTACGGTAAACAGAGGTTTCGCGGGAGGCACGTCATACCATTTGCTCTGCTTATCCAGCAGATGCTCGCTACAGTGGATAGTCACTACGCGTAAATCGCTGTCGCAGCGCACGGCGATATTGGCCGCGCCGCGTTGCAGCGTCATTTTTTCACCGGGTCGCGTTCGCGTCCCTTCGGGGAAAATCAATATTGTGTCGCCCTGATCCAGACGCTGCTGGCAGGCCGGTAACAGCGCGTCGGCCTGGCTGTTGATCAGGTAATCCGCCGCGCGAATAACGCCGCTGACGAACGGGTTTTTCAGCAGTGCGCTCTTCACCAGGCAGTCGGTTTCGGGCATGACGGAAGCCAGCAGCACGTAATCGATAAGCGTGGGATGGTTCGCCACCACCAGACACCCTTTCTCCTGTCGCAGCACGTCGCTCCCCTCGATGCGGTAGTCCAGAACGCCAAGCGTTTTCGCTACCGTTAAAAAGGCGCGAAAACTGGCCGCAATGCTGCGACGGGCCAGGCGGCGGCGTCTGACGGGGTTCCATACCAATAGTAACAATAAGTTGAACCACACGACAGAAAGCAACAGCCCGCCGATGCCGAACAGGGCAAAACAAAAACCGGTCATCACCAGTCGCCATGCCCAATCCAGGCGCGCCAGAAGCGTGTTCACGCGCGGCTCCACTGCCACTCTACCCGCTCGCCCGGCAGCGTAAAGGCGTCGGCGTTTTGTAAGTAACGCTGTAAAAACAGCAGGCTTTGCGGAAGCGGCGTTTCATCCTGAGGCGCGCCGGGACGCGTGGCGCAGGACAGCGCATTCCCCGCTTCAATGACAAAGGCGACGGCGTAAGGCCAGGTCGGCATCTGCGGCGGTAATCGCGGATGGTAAAACTCGGGCAGGAAGCCGTCGAAATCGACCATCAGTACCCGCTGATAACCCGCCTGAAGCAGGCACATCACTTCGCACAACCCTTGCTGGAAGGTGTCTCTCCCGGCGGAAAGCGAGGATGAGACAATCGGCTGTTTTGCGGCAATGGTCAGATTACCGACCGCGGAATTGTGTACTGACAGGGCGAAATCGGTGGGAGAGAGCGCCTGCTCCATCGCCAGCGCGTGCAGGATGCGGTAGTTACGCTCCAGTTCGCCGTGGCGGCTGGTATAGAGCACCGCGTCGATATCGTGGCGACGCAGCATGGCCAGCCCGCACTCTACCGCCAGTTTGCTGCCGGAACTGAGCCGCCGGGCGGTCATCATCGGGAGTTCGTGCAGTTTTGCCTGCGGCGCGGCGGGATCGATGGCGTACGGCTCCCGCGACCACTGCTGCCAGTGGGTCGCTTCGCTAAGTCCTGGGGCTCTGGCCTGCCAGTCTGTTATGTTTAGTGCAAATTTCATCAACGCGCGTCCGCGGTAATCCGGTGATACCAGTGACGTTTTTTTAACGTCACTTTGTTATTTTTTCTTTTGGCATATCAATAAAGTATGCCCAACGCCCAGGTTGTCATGGCGTTCATCCACCTGGAACCCTGCCATGTCCAGGTAGTGATAAAACTTCTCTACGCTGTAGAAACGGCTGTTGCCGTTTGCCATACAGGTAAAATAAAGCGAAGACGCATTCAGGCTAAAAGAGGCCGCTTCAAATTTCTGCGCATCCCAGAACAGCTCCATAATGCACAGCCTTGCGCCGGATTTCATCACGCGGGCAACGTTACTGAGCATGGTGATAATCTGTTCCGGTGAAAAGCAGTCCAGAAATTGGCTCATCCACCAGATATCGGCCTCTCCAGGTAAAGGCGTATCACCCAGCATATCCACTGCATGGAAATCTATGCGATGAGATAATCCTGCATTTTCGATATTTTTACGGGCAAGTGCAATTTGTTGTGGCAAATCTAATAAAGTGACCGCGATATTTTCATCGTACTGGCAGCAGCGTAATGCCCATTTCCCGGTATTTCCGCCCACATCGTACAGGGTTGCCGGGCGACTGGCGAATACATAAGGCAGCGCGGCGTCAAATGCGCCGTCGGAATAGTAATGATCGAAGGCGAACCAACTGTCACGCGCCGCCTGCGGTAATTGCGACAGCGCGGGATAAATCGTTGGCCAGTCGCCGAATATTTTCAGTCCTGACGGTTTGCCTTCCTTTAGCGCATTTTCCAGATAAAACAGCCCCTGATAGCAAACATCCTGGGTGAAATCCATATTTATGCGGGTCATGGCGTCATGCAGAAGAAAATGCCCCACCTTCGCGAGATAATAATGCCCCTCTTTGTGAGTAATAATACGTCCGCTTAATCCCATATCCAGCAGTACGCTGGCGGCATATTCATTGATGCTGCTGTTTTCAGTGATATCGTCGAGCGTTGCGCCGCGTTTACCCTGCCGATCCAGATATGTCAGCACACCCGCGTTACGCAGACACAATGCGGCCTGGAAAAGCATGGGGGCGAAGGCGATACGTTGTGCTTCCGTGATGGCATCCAGTGCGCTAAGCGAGTCCTGTTCGTACATAATGGGGACAACCTGTTAAGAGGGGGTAAAAGCGAGTTATCGGGCCGTCTTCGACCCGACTTTAATAATCCGCGTCATCTTTCAGGCCGCCGCTTTTGACGCGTGAACGTTCAGCTCAATGCCGCCTGAATGAAAGTGCGTACCGCCTGAATTACAGACCCGCGCCTGCGGACAAGTTAACCTGGATGTCTTTGTCCAGGTTATGTACCCAGCGGTTGTAGTTTTTGTGAATTTTGCCGCCGGAAGCCTGCAAATTGAGGCTGCTGTCGTATTTGATGTCGTAGCTGGTGGCGGAGTAGGTAATGCGCACTTCAGCGACGTGGTTGCGCGTCTGCTGACGTCCTTTGATAACGCCAGGCCCGACTTCAGACATGATCCATTGACGTTGAACGCCTGCCTTCAGAATGGCGTTTTTGACCTGCTCCTGAGTATGGCCCGCGCTCACGCTGGAGTGAACCTGATCGATAGGCGCAGTACGCGCGCAACCCGCCAGAGCACCCACAACCGCAATAGCGGCAAACCATTTAATGAATTGTTTCATGAAAACTCCCTATCAATTAACTAGTTGACTAATAATGTGCTTATTAATTTATTAATAACGAACGCCAGCCATAATGGCGTCGGTTTTTATTTTATGCATTTTTCATTTCACGCGAAAACCGACTGAATGCGGTATTGTTATATCTGTTTGAGTTAAGTCGCTTTATTCCGGTGAATGCTGTTTCTTATTTATTAAATAACGGGCGGCAGGACATATTTCATTTAAGGTAAACTGCCACATATATTTAAAACGCATGACAGTTTACCGGGCAGGTGCGTAGATAAAAACTACCCTGGTTGGTAGGTAAATTAATTATCCGGGCAACCGACTTTTCGGGCGACCCGGCCCCAGTAAAATCGCCAGCTTGCTGCCGCCTTTGGTGGTCTCCATCCAGATCTTACAGACGCTGGTAAGCGGAACGGAAAGCAGCATCCCTACCGGGCCTAATAACCATCCCCACACCAGTAAAGAGAGGAACACCACCAGCGTGGACATTCCCAGGCGGTGGCCCATCATGCGCGGTTCCAGGATATTGCCGATGATCATATGCACCACCAGAAAGAGCGCGCCGACCAGAACGCATTCGTAGAAACCGTTGAACAGCAGCGCCTGAATCATCGGCGGCACCGCCGAAATGACCGAACCAATATTAGGGACATAGTTGAGTAAAAACGCCAGCACGCCCCACATCAGCGCAAACTGGATGTCCATCAGCGCCAGCCCTAGCCAGACAATCACGCCGGTCCACAGGCTCAGCAGCGTTTTCAGCGCCAGATAGTGCGACACGCCTTTGAGCGCCCGGTGTAAACCCGCAATGTGAATTTGCGGGTTGTTCAGCGCGAAACGCAGTTTGTAGGGAACGTGGCGGACTTCGAACAGCATAAACACCACCGTCATCACCAGCAGGACTACGCTTGCCATCGCCCCGGAAAGGCCGGTCATCAGTGTGGTGGTGAAGGTCATCAGTTTATCGGAGTCGATGCGTTGCAGCAGGCGTTCCGGCGACATGTGCAGGTTGAGGAAGGGTAGCATCTCCTGCAAATGCAGAACCTTACGCGTCAGCTCCTTGTTGTATTTCGGCAGCATGGCGACGAATTCATTGATTGACGCAGCCAGTACGCCGATCAGCGCCGTCAGCACGATAAGCATCACGACCACCACGAGGGTAATCGCCACCGGGCGGTTAACGCCGCGACGAATAAACCAGGTTACCAGCGGGTTGAGGACAATGGCGAAAAAGAGCGCCAGTAAGAGCTGTACAATAATATCTGCTGCGGCATGAAGCCCTGCCAGTATGACGACCAACGACGCCAGTTTGAGCAGAATATGCATCCCCGTTTTGTCGGGTTGAGGGGTTGTCATGTCATCTTCCTTTTTGCATTTTTTCTAAGTGTAGCGCCTGGCCTGAGACCAATATTCTTAATCTTGCTACTGATTTTCGCGACTCAGCATGATAAAAATGAAACACTGTTGTAAAAACGTGGTGACCTCCCATGCCCGAACCCGTCGCTGAACCGGCGCTTAGCGGATTACGCCTCAATCTGCGTATCGTTTCTGTTGTGATTTTTAACTTCGCCAGTTATCTGACGATCGGTTTGCCGCTCGCAGTCCTGCCGGGCTATGTCCATGATGTGATGGGGTTTAGCGCTTTCTGGGCGGGGCTGGTCATAAGCTTACAATATTTTGCGACGCTCGTGAGCCGCCCTCATGCGGGGCGCTACGCTGACCTGCTGGGGCCGAAAAAGGTTGTCGTCTTTGGTTTGTGCGGCTGCTTTCTGAGCGGCCTGAGCTATCTCCTGGCGGGATTCGCCAGCGGCTGGCCGATTGCAAGCCTGCTGCTGTTATGCCTGGGGCGTGTCATTCTGGGTATTGGACAAAGCTTCGCCGGAACCGGATCAACGCTCTGGGGCGTAGGCGTGGTGGGGTCGCTGCATATTGGCCGGGTGATTTCGTGGAACGGTATTGTCACGTATGGCGCGATGGCGATGGGCGCCCCGCTTGGCGTGCTGTTTTACGCCTGGGGCGGGTTACAGGGGCTGGCGTTGACGATCATGGGCGTGGCGCTGCTGGCCGTGCTGTTTGCGCTCCCGCGCCCGGCGGTGAAAGCCAGTAAGGGCAAACCGCTGCCGTTTCGCGCCGTGCTTGGGCGCGTCTGGCTGTATGGAATGGCGCTGGCGCTGGCATCCGCGGGATTCGGCGTTATCGCCACCTTCATCACGCTGTTTTATGACGCGAAAGGGTGGGATGGCGCCGCCTTCGCGCTCACGCTGTTTAGCTGTGCGTTTGTGGGCGCCCGTTTATTGTTCCCCAATGGCATCAATCGGTTAGGCGGCTTAAACGTGGCGATGATCTGCTTTAGCGTGGAGATTATCGGGTTGCTGCTGGTGGGCGTTGCGCTGATGCCGTGGATGGCGAAAATTGGCGTGCTACTGGCGGGGGCGGGGTTCTCGCTGGTCTTCCCGGCGCTGGGCGTGGTGGCGGTAAAGGCGGTGCCGCAGCAGAATCAAGGGGCGGCGCTGGCGACCTATACGGTGTTTATGGATTTATCGTTGGGCGTGACCGGGCCGCTGGCGGGGCTGCTGATGACCTGGGCGGGTGTGCCGGTTATCTATCTGGCGGCGGCGGGTCTGGTGGCGATTGCGCTGTTGCTGACCTGGCGGTTAAAAAAACGGCCTCCGGCGGTATCGCAGGAGGCCGTGTCATCGTCTTAACCGTTACTGGATAACCAGTGTGTTAATGATGTTTTCAGCGGCGGTTTGCGCCTTCTGCTGATCGTCTGCTGGCAGCGTGATTTGCAGGGTCAGCAGTTGGTTATCCACTTTGCCCAGCAGTACGGAAGAGTACGCGGTCTGGCCTTTCGCAGAGATAATGCTGTCCAGCTGTTGCAGCGTGTGGCCTTTCAGCTCGATGGCTTTATTGGTCACGACCTGCAACTGCGGGTCGCGGCTGCGCTGTTGATCTTCCAGACGTTTCGCCAGCACGGCGAGGTCTTCATTGGTGTTATCGCCAACAATCACGATCACCGCTTTCTGGCCTGTCGCGTCAGAGTAGACGTGCATATTATTGGCCTGAGTGCCCAGCTTGCCGCTCTGGTCGGTCATATCCGCTGGCAGTGAGAACGTCAGCTTACCGTCCAGCAGGCTGACAGGTTGTCCGGTTGCGTTGCTTTCCGTAGAGGTTCCCTCTGCCGGAGCATTGGTATCGTTGTTATCACAGGCCGCAAGCCCCATAACCAGCAGGCCAATACCGACATATTTAACCAGATTGCGCATTGACTTCTTCCTTTCGATAAACGGCCATAACGGCTCATTCATCCATCTTATCACAACTCGGAAAATGAACCTTTAACTCGTCTGCAATGCCGAGATTTCAGATTTATCTGCCAGCCTTTTCAGCAACATATTCAGCAATACGCCATACATCGGCAGGAAGAAAATAATGCTGATGAGCACCTTGAAGCAGTAATCGACTAGGGCGATTTCCATCCAGTGCTCGGCCATAAAGGCATCGGGGCTGCGCCAGAAAGCGATGAAGAAGAAGGCGAGGGTATCGCTGACGTTGCCAAACAGCGTGGAGGCCGTAGGAGCCATCCACCAGCGGCGGTTCTGGCGCAGGCGGTTAAAGACGTGTACATCCAGAATCTGGCCCAGCGCATACGCCATAAAGCTGGCGGTGGCGATACGCGCGACAAACAGGTTGAAGTGCAGCAGCGCGCCAAATCCCTGCCAGGAACCCATATAAAACAGCGATGAGATGACATAGGAGATGAGCAGCGCCGGGATCATCACCGCAAAGATTATCCGTCGTGCCAGCGGCGCGCCAAAAATGCGCACGGTCAGGTCGGTCGCGAGAAAAATAAAGGGAAAGCTAAAGGCGCCCCACGTCGTGTGGAACCCGAAAACAGAGATCGGAAGCTGTACCAGATAGTTACTGGAGGTGATCACCAGTAAGTGGAATAGCGATAGCCAGAACAACGCTTTTACGCGCTGTATTTGAGTAAAGGAGTTCATATTGTACCTTTTTGATAGATATTTGGGGTGAGGGAACCCAATAAAACCGCCGCATCATACTGCTTTGAAAACGTATTGCAATGGTTGTTTTTCACGCAATCGTTAACTTGATTTGCTTACGGGCAAACAGGGCGTAAACTACAGCCGTTTTTTTAGTGAATGAGACGAAGATGACCGATCTGTTTTCCTCCCCCGACCATACGCTTGATGCCCAGGGGCTACGCTGCCCGGAACCGGTAATGATGGTGCGTAAAACCGTGCGTAACATGCAAACGGGCGAAACGCTGCTGATTATTGCCGACGATCCGGCGACAACCCGCGATATTCCTGGCTTTTGTACGTTTATGGAACATGAGCTGATGGCGAAAGAGACGGATTCGCTGCCGTATCGTTATTTGCTGCGTAAAAAGCATTGAGTCTCAGCCGGATAAAACCGGCGTGACCGCTGCGACATTTTTAAACCATCGTTTCAATTTTTCCTGCTTTTTTGTGAAGCACTTCACCTTCATCTTTCAGGGCATCGGCTACGGTTTAAGCGTAAAAACTAAAACAATGTTTTAACGCTACCCTCTCAACCTCTGGAGCTGACCCGATGAAAGTGACTCTCAAGCCGCTCGCGGCTTCCCTGTGCCTGGCTACCGCGTCAATACTGTTTTCCCATTCCGTTTTCGCGCAGGTCATTAAAGCGGCGGATGTCCATCCGCAGGGCTATCCGAATGTCGTCGCCGTGCAGAAAATGGGCGAAAAACTCAAACAACAAACCGACGGCAAACTGGAAATTAAAGTGTTCCCGGGCGGCGTGCTGGGCGATGAAAAACAGATGATCGAACAAGCGCAAATCGGCGCGATTGATATGATTCGCGTATCGATGGCGCCGGTGGCGGCTATTCTGCCGGATATCGAAGTCTTTACGCTGCCCTATGTGTTCCGCGACGAAGACCACATGCACAAAATTATTGATGGCGATATCGGGAAAAGCATTGGCGATAAGCTGACGAACAACCCGAAATCACGTCTGGTGTTTCTTGGCTGGATGGACTCCGGGACGCGCAACCTGATTACCAAAAACCCGGTGGAAAAGCCGGAAGATCTCCACGGTATGAAGATTCGCGTGCAGGGAAGCCCGGTGGCGCTGGATACGCTGAAAGACATGGGGGCGAACTCGGTGGCGATGGGGGTGAGCGAGGTGTTTAGCGGTATGCAGACCGGCGTAATTGACGGTGCGGAAAACAACCCGCCGACTTTTGTCGCGCATAACTACATGCCGGTTGCGAAGAATTACACCCTCAGCGGGCACTTTATCACCCCGGAAATGCTGCTCTATTCCAAAGTGAAGTGGGACAAGCTGACTGCGGATGAGCAGCAGAAGATCCTGACGCTGGCGCGCGAAGCGCAGTTTGAGCAGCGTAAATTGTGGGATGCCTACAACCAGGAGGCATTAGCGAAGATGAAGGCTGGCGGCGTGCAGTTCCACGAAATTGATAAAGCGTATTTCGTGAAGGCCACCGAACCGGTCCGCGCGCAGTATGGCGAAAAACACCAGGCGTTGATGAAGGCGATTGCCGACGTGCAGTAAGCGCCTTCGCTTCGCCGGATGAGCAGGCCTGCGTGGGTTCGTGCCATGATCCCCGTAGGCCTGATAAGCCTGGCGCCATCAGACGACAATCTACCCTTTACGCAACAGCCGCAGCGCGTTGGCAGTCACCAGCACTGTCGCCCCGGTATCCGCCAGCACGGCCAGCCACAGACCGGTTATGCCGAGCAGCGTGGTGATGAGGAAGATCCCTTTCAGCCCCAGGGCAATCGCGATGTTCTGACGAATATTGGCGTGGGTGGCGCGCGCCAGCTGGATCATCTGTACCAGCCCGCGCAGGCGGTTATGCGTCAGGGCGGCGTCTGCCGTTTCCAGCGCGACATCCGTTCCGCTTCCCATCGCAATACCTATCGCGGCGGCTTTCATTGCGGGGGCGTCGTTAATGCCGTCACCCACCATCGCCAGCGGGGCGTGCTGATTGAGCGCCGTCACCGCCCGGACTTTATCTTCTGGTAGCAGGCCCGCTTTAAACGTCAGGCCCAGCTCTCCGGCAATGGCCGCAGCCGCGCGTGGGTTATCGCCGGTCAGGATCACGCCTTTCACCCCTAACTGATTAAGCTCGCCGATCGCGGTGCGGGCGTCATCGCGCAGCGTATCCTGTAGGGCGAGCACGCCGATTACGTCGTCGTTGCGCAGCACCAGCACGACCGTCTGTCCGGCGCTTTCCAGTTCGCTGATTTGCCCGGCAAAGGCTTCCGCCGGGCGTTTGCCTGCGGCGCAAATCAGGATGCGCTCGCCATTAACCTGAGCCTCGATACCCGAACCGACCAGCGCGCGCTGCTCCAGCGCTGGCGGAATGGTCAGTTCACGCGTCTGCGCTTCACGCACAATGGCCTGCGCCAGTGGGTGCGTCGCGCCTTGTTCCACCGCCGCCGCCAGCGCCAGCAGCTCCGCTTCGCCGATCCCGCTTGCCGGATGGATGGCGGTGACGCGCGGTTTCCCTACGGTCAGGGTACCGGTTTTATCGAACGCCACCTGAGTGACTCGGCCTAGCTGCTCCAGCGCTGCGCCGCCTTTAATCAACGCCCCGCGACGTGCCGCCGCCGCCAGCCCGGAGGTGATGGCCGCTGGGGTGGAAATGACCAGCGCACACGGGCAGCCAATCAGCAACAGCGTGAGTCCCTTATAAATCCACTCTTGCCAGGACGCGGCAAACAGCAGTGGCGGCACCAGCGTGACCAGCAGCGCGACGGCCATAATCACCGGGGTGTAAATCCGGCTGAAGCGGTCAATAAAACGCTCAATGGGCGCGCGGCGTTCTTCGGCTTCTTCAATCAGCTTCAGGATACGGTCAATCGCGCTGGCGCCCGGTTCTGACAGCACCTCCAGCGTGACGAGCCGATCCACGCTGGTGGCGCCGGCGGGGACTTTCTCGCCCGTTGAGCGCTCGACCGGAATCGACTCGCCGGTGAGCGCGCTCTCATCAAAACTGGCGAAACCGGAGACCAGCCTGCCGTCGGCGGGTAAGCGCCCGCCTGCCGCCACTTCGATAATGTCGCCGGGTTGCAGGGTGTTGATCGCCACCTCTTCGCGCACGCCATCGCGCAGGCGCGTGGCAGTTTCCGGTTTGAGGGCCATCAGCGCGCTGACTCCTTTGCGGGCACGGCTGGCAGCCCACCCTTCGAGGCGTTCGCCGATCAGAAATAACAGCAGCACCATCGCCGCTTCCGCCGTCGCGCCAATAAACAGCGCGCCAATCGCCGCCACGCTCATCAGCGTTTCGATAGCGAACCAGCTACCGGTTTTCATCAGGCGCAGCGCCTGACGGGCAATGGGATACAGGCCGACCAGTGTGGTGGCGATAAACGCCAGTTGGCCGAACGGATGGTTGAATTGCTCCAGCCCCCAGCTAATCGCCATCATAATGATGAGCGTGATCAGCGGCAGGTTTTCTTGCAGCCGGGATTCGCGCGCCTCTGCTGTGGCCTGTTCATCACGCAGGGTATAACCCGCCTTTTGTACGGCGCGTTCAACGTGTTGGCGGATATCGGCATTCGCATCCACCACCAGTTTCTCGGTGGCGAACAGCACCTGTACCTGATTGACGCCCCCGACCTGGCGCACGGCGTTTTCGACTTTACGGGCGCAGGCGGCGCAGTCCATACCGGCGACTTTCCAGGTGTAACGCGTCCCTTCGATGGTGTCGGGAACGAGAGCTTCCGTTGCGCAGGCGCCCTCACAGCAGCAGTCATCTACCTTCCGGGGGGCTGGCGCCAGTTTGAAGGATGAAAATTGTGGGACTTTTTTGCCATCAGTATCGGGTGTCAACATGGCATCCTCCGGTTGATGATAATTTTCTCATTAACCGGAGGATACACTCTGGAGTCGACTCCAGAGTCAAGCGTTATTAAAGATAAAGTGAGCGGACAATCAGGAAGTGCCCGGCAAAGTAGCAGGCGGCGGAAATAGCGTTATCCGCGCGGAAGCGGCAGCGGTAATGGCTGCCCAGCCAGACGATGTTGCCGAGGAATAACAACGATGCGCCCATAAAAGCAGAGAGCGCCGGGGCGGTCGGGCGGAAGAACCACAGTTCACCGGCCAGCCAGACCATCATGAGCGTCATGGCGATAAAGGTGCATATCGGCCAGCGCAGCTCTTCCAGACGCGTCCAGATCACCGCAATCAGCAACCCGCCCAACACCAGCAGCACTAACGGCAATGGCCAGAAGAACGACAGCGTCATCTGGCTGGCGAAATAGAGGGTGTACAGCAGGTGCGACAGGAAGAATGCGCCAATGGCGTACAGCAGACGTTGGCGCGGCAACAGCGTCAACGCATCGCCCAGCAACGAGGCGCACAGGCCCGCCAGCACAAGGTAGCTGATCGCGTCGAACATCGGCGCTTGCCAGGCGAGTAAAAGAAGGAGAATCAGGGTGAGAGGTTTAAAGACCCAGCGCTGCCACGCTGGCCCACGATAGGATGCGTCCACAAATAGCCATGCGGAAAGACAGACAGCGATAAACGACCAAAGCATCTTAGTTCCTTGAATTCGTTATTTTTTCGCGAGCGGTATGCTCACGGCCCTGTTGTCCAGTGTAGAGGTCGGCGCAGGCAGATGACAACACCATAACGGGCAGGGTATGCTTATTTCCGCATTTTCTGATGGGTTAAAATGATGAGTAAACCACCACTTTTTTTCATTGTTATCATTGGCTTGATTGTTATCGCCGCGTCGTTTCGCTTTGTTTCGCAGCGGCGAGAAAAAGCCGATAACGATGCCGCGCCATTGCAGCAAAAGCAGGTAGTGGTGAGCAATAAGCGCGAAAAGCCGATCAACGAGCGGCGCTCGCGTCAGCAGCAGGTGACGCCAGCGGGCACCAGTATGCGCTATGAGGTTAGCTTTAAACCGCAACGCGGCGGGCTTGAGCAGACGTTTCGGCTTGATGCCCAACAGTACCATGCGTTAACGGTCGGGGATAAAGGTACGCTGAGTTACAAAGGTTCGCGGTTTGTCGATTTTGTCGCCCAGCCATAAGATTTCGCCCGATGGCGTGTTGCTTATCGGGCCTACGGTCTGAGGGGGTTGTAGGTCGGATAAGGCGCAGCCGCCATCCGGCAAAAGGTTATTTTTTAACGTTAAATTTCTTCTGCCACACCAGCAGCTCAAACACGCCGAACAGGAAAATACGGATTTTCTCGCCGGTGGTCATCTGCGGGCCGTCTTTAGGCATGGTGCTTTTTAACAGCGCCAGCTGCATACCGTGCATCAGCACCATAAAGACCAGCGCGACGTTGACGAAAATATTCAGCGGGCGTGGAAAGGGTTGGAAAATATTCAGTAGTAAAAATGCCCAGACGCACAGCATCAGTAATCGACCCAGATTAATCAGCATCGCTTTCTCCTTGTGCTTCCCGTTGATACAGGCGGTATGCGACCTGTCCGGCCACTTTTTCACGATACAACGACCAGTTTGCCGGGACGGGCGGCAGACCGTTTTCGACTTCGCTTTCGACGTAAATATACGCGTCATCAGCCAGCCAGCCGTGCGTTTCCAGCAGGCTTAACGTCTCTTCCAGCAGCCCTTTGCGAAACGGGGGATCGACAAACACCACGTTGTGCGGCGTACCGGTCTGCGCCAGAAAGGCCAGCGTATTGGCGTTGACCACGCGGGCGTTGCCTGCCTTTAGCGTAGCAAGATTCTTTTGTAACTGCTGTGACACGGCGCGATCCATCTCCAGCAACGTCGCGCCCGCCGCATAGCGGGAAAGCGCTTCCAGCCCCAGCGCGCCGCTTCCGGCGAAACAATCCAGACAGTGGGCGTCTACCATGACCGGCGCCAGCCAGTTAAACAGCGTCTCGCGAACCCGGTCGGTTGTCGGGCGCAGCCCTGGGCTGTCGGGAACCGGAAGTTTACGGCCCCGCCATTGTCCGCCAATAATGCGGATTTGACCGCTGCCAGAGTGATTCGGTTTTTTCATTTCTATTGCTCAATCCGCTGCTGACGTGTCATTCCAGGCGGTGATGTGAATTAAGTTAAGTGGTAGACTATTTCATCATTTTTTTAGCTTCCATGTATATAGCGCCAGATATTAACCGCGAGGAGTACAGTCGCAGATGGCAAAACAGAAAAAACGTGGCTTCTTTTCCTGGCTGGGCTTTGGTGAAAAAGAGCAGGAACAGGAACAAAAAACCGAAGAACAACAGCGTGTTGAAGAACTGTTAGCGCCAGAAACGCCGGTTGAGACGGCGGCAGAGGCCGACGCGGAAACGCACGCCCACGGCAAGGCGGAAACCGACGCTTTCGCCGAAGCCGTGGTGAACGTCACCGAACAGGTTCAGGAAAGCGAAAAACCGCAGCCGGTTGAGCCAGAGCCTGTCGTAGAGCCTGTTGTTGACCCCGTGGTTGAAGAAGACATCGTTGAGCCGCAGGCGGTGGTGGAACATGAAGAACTGCCGCTGCCGGAAGAGGTGAACGTCGAAGAGACGTCGCCTGAAGAGTGGCAGGCCGAAGCGGAAACGGTAGAGATCGTGGAGGCGGTAGAAGAAGAGGCGCAAAACGAACCGCAACTGACCGACGAAGAACGGGAAGCGCAGGCGCTGGTGGTGGAAGCGGCGGAAGACGCGGTGGTTGTCGTGCCGGCGGCGGAAGAAGAGACGCCGGTTGAGGAGGTGATTCAGGAGCAAGAGAAGCCGACAAAAGAGGGTTTCTTTGCGCGCCTGAAACGTAGTCTTCTGAAAACAAAAGAAAATCTCGGTTCAGGATTTATCAGTCTGTTCCGTGGTAAGAAAATCGACGATGATCTGTTTGAAGAACTGGAAGAGCAGTTACTGATTGCCGATGTGGGCGTGGAAACCACTCGCAAGATCATCGCTAACCTGACAGAGGGCGCCAGCCGCAAACAGCTGCATGACGCCGAAGCGCTGTATGGCCTGCTGAAAGACGAGATGGGCGATATCCTCGCAAAAGTTGACGAACCGCTTAATATTGAAGGCAAAACGCCATTTGTTATTCTGATGGTTGGCGTTAACGGCGTGGGGAAAACCACCACGATCGGTAAGCTGGCGCGTCAGTTCGAGCAGCAGGGCAAATCCGTGATGCTGGCGGCGGGGGATACCTTCCGTGCGGCGGCGGTAGAGCAGTTGCAGGTCTGGGGCCAGCGTAACAACATTCCGGTTATCGCCCAGCATACCGGCGCGGATTCCGCTTCCGTTATCTTTGACGCCATCCAGGCGGCGAAAGCGCGTAATGTGGATGTGCTGATTGCCGATACCGCGGGTCGCTTGCAGAACAAAGCGCACCTGATGGAAGAACTGAAAAAAATCGTTCGCGTGATGAAGAAACTCGACGAAGATGCGCCGCATGAAGTGATGCTGACCATCGACGCCAGCACCGGGCAGAATGCGATAAGCCAGGCCAAACTGTTCCATGAAGCGGTTGGCCTGACCGGTATCACCCTGACCAAGCTGGATGGCACGGCGAAGGGTGGGGTTATCTTCTCGGTTGCCGATCAGTTTGGCATTCCTATCCGCTATATTGGTGTGGGCGAACGTATCGAGGATTTACGTCCGTTTAAGGCGGACGATTTTATAGAGGCACTTTTTGCCCGAGAGGATTAACAATGATTCGCTTTGAACATGTCAGCAAGGCCTATCTCGGTGGGAGACAAGCGCTGCAAGGAGTCACATTCCACATGCAGCCAGGCGAGATGGCGTTTCTGACCGGCCACTCAGGCGCGGGGAAAAGTACCCTGCTGAAGCTTATCTGTGGGATTGAACGGCCGAGCGCCGGGAAAATCTTCTTCAGCGGGCATGACATTACGCGCCTGAAAAACCGTGAAGTGCCGTTTCTGCGTCGTCAGATCGGAATGATTTTCCAGGATCACCACCTGCTGATGGATCGTACGGTCTATGACAACGTGGCGATCCCGTTGATTATCGCTGGCGCCAGCGGGGACGACATCCGTCGTCGTGTGTCGGCGGCGCTGGATAAAGTCGGGCTGCTGGACAAAGCGAGGAATTTTCCCATTCAACTCTCTGGCGGTGAGCAGCAGCGCGTGGGGATTGCCCGTGCGGTGGTGAACAAGCCTGCGGTGCTGCTGGCGGATGAACCGACCGGGAACCTGGATGATGCCTTATCGGAAGGGATTTTACGTCTGTTTGAAGAGTTTAACCGCGTTGGGGTGACGGTATTGATGGCGACGCACGACATCGGGCTTATCTCCCGTCGTTCGTACCGTATGCTCACCCTGAGCGAAGGTCATTTGCATGGAGGCCTGGTCAGTGAATAAGCGTGACGCTATCAACCAAATCAGGCAGTTTGGCGGCAGACTGGACCGTTTTCGTAAATCTGGCGGTTCGTCCGGCGACGGCGGCCGCAATGCGCCGAGACGCGCAAAACCCTCGCCAAAGCCGAACTCGCGTAAAACCAACGTCTTTAACGAGCAGGTGCGCTATGCGTTCCAGGGCGCGTTACAGGATCTGAAAAGCAAGCCGCTGGCGACGTTTCTGACGGTGATGGTGATTGCCATCTCTCTGACGCTGCCAAGCGTCTGCTACATGGTCTATAAGAACGTCAACCAGGCGGCGACGCAGTACTATCCGTCCCCGCAGATCACCGTTTACCTGCAAAAGACGCTGGATGACGACGCGGCCGCCGGGGTGGTCGCACAGCTCCAGGCCGAGCAGGGGGTGGAGAAGGTCAACTATCTCTCCCGCGACGATGCGCTTGGCGAGTTCCGCAACTGGTCTGGCTTTGGCGGCGCGTTGGACATGCTGGAAGAGAATCCGCTTCCGGCAGTGGCGGTGGTGATCCCGAAACTGGATTTCCAGGGAACGGAGTCGCTGAATACGTTACGCGATCGCATCTCGCAGATTAACGGCATTGATGAAGTGCGTATGGATGATAGCTGGTTTGCCCGTCTGGCGGCGCTGACCGGGCTGGTAGGGCGCGTTTCCGCGATGATCGGCGTGCTGATGGTGGCGGCGGTGTTCCTCGTCATCGGCAACAGCGTGCGCCTGAGCATTTTCGCCCGCCGTGACACCATCAACGTGCAGAAACTGATTGGCGCGACGGATGGATTTATCCTGCGACCGTTCCTGTACGGCGGCGCGCTGCTCGGCTTTTCGGGGGCATTTCTTTCACTGATTTTGTCAGAAATTTTGGTGATGCGCTTGTCGTCTGCGGTGACGGAAGTGGCGCAGGTTTTCGGAACGAAGTTTGATATCAATGGCTTATCGTTCGATGAGTGCCTGTTGCTGCTGCTGGTGTGCTCGATGATCGGCTGGGTTGCGGCGTGGCTTGCCACTGTGCAACATTTACGTCACTTTACTCCCGATTAATAAAAGCGTGGTATACTCTTTCCCTGCAATGAGTTCCCGTTCGCAGGGAAAGAGCATCAAAACATCTCATTTCCCTGCCCACAGTGTTTTTTCATAGCGGTGTCACATTTTGTGCGTAATTTATTCACAACGTTGCATTGAACTTGTGGATAAAATCACTGTCTGATAAAAGAGTGAGTGCTATTCTCGTTGCTCATAAACGCTGGCACGTTTGTTGCTCATTTGCAGTGCCAGACGATATAAATTGAGAGGATTTGAATGACCAAAGAAATGCAAAATTTAGCTTTAGCCCCTGTTGGTAACCTGGAATCTTACATCCGGGCTGCAAACGCGTGGCCGATGTTATCGGCTGACGAAGAACGGGCACTGGCTGAAAAGCTGCATTACCAGGGCGATCTGGAAGCAGCTAAGACGCTGATTCTGTCTCACCTGCGCTTTGTTGTTCATGTTGCTCGTAACTATGCGGGCTATGGCCTGCCGCAGGCGGATCTGATTCAGGAAGGTAACATCGGCCTGATGAAAGCCGTGCGCCGTTTTAACCCGGAAGTGGGTGTGCGCCTGGTTTCTTTCGCCGTGCACTGGATCAAAGCGGAGATCCACGAATACGTATTGCGTAACTGGCGTATCGTTAAAGTCGCAACCACCAAAGCACAGCGTAAGCTGTTCTTTAACCTGCGTAAAACCAAGCAGCGTCTGGGCTGGTTTAATCAGGATGAAGTGGAAATGGTGGCGCGCGAACTGGGCGTAACCAGCAAAGACGTCCGCGAGATGGAATCCCGTATGGCGGCGCAGGACATGACGTTTGACATGTCTTCGGACGACGAGTCTGACAGCCAGCCGATGGCGCCAGTGCTGTATTTGCAGGATAAAACCTCTAACTTTGCCGACGGCATTGAAGAGGATAACTGGGAAGATCAGGCGGCAAACAAACTGACCCACGCAATGGAAGGTCTGGACGAGCGTAGCCAGGACATCATTCGCGCCCGTTGGCTGGACGAAGACAATAAGTCCACGCTACAGGAGCTGGCCGATCGCTATGGCGTTTCTGCTGAACGTGTACGTCAGCTTGAAAAGAACGCGATGAAGAAACTGCGCGCCGCTATCGAAGCGTAATTTCCGCGAAGTGCCCGAAAAACCC
The DNA here is from genome assembly GCF_030333125.1 of Citrobacter sp. CK206. Lineage (NCBI taxonomy): Bacteria > Pseudomonadati > Pseudomonadota > Gammaproteobacteria > Enterobacterales > Enterobacteriaceae > Citrobacter > Citrobacter sp. CK206. The sequence continues at coordinate 133,161 of NZ_JAOWGM010000028.1, read as the reverse complement.
TGGATGAGAATCCGGGGTTTTTTGTTTTCCAGGCCGAATAAGGCACCGCCGCCATCCGGCAAACAGGCCGACATAAATGCCCGATGGCGCTTCGCTTATCGGGCTACGGGGATAACGCTTTTTTTCTCCCCCGCTCTGGCGAATTCTTCCCCCCTGGCAAACACTTACCGATGGGTTGTGCGCATCTTAGGGGGAGAAGGTGAAAAATAACGAACTGAATGAAAGACGGTTGCAGGCGACGCCGCGCGGCATCGGGGTGATGTGCGGTTTCTATGCCGACAGAGCGGAAAACGCCACGCTGTGGGATATTGAAGGCAATGAGGTGATTGATTTCGCCGCCGGAATTGCCGTGTTGAACACCGGGCACCGCCATCCAAAAGTCATCGCGGCAATTGAAAAACAGCTCCAGTCATTTACCCATACCGCGTATCAAATCGTGCCTTATGCAAGCTACGTTACGCTTGCCGAGCGTATTAACGAGCGTGTGCCGGTCAACGGCCCGGCGAAAACGGCTTTCTTCTCCACCGGCGCGGAGGCGGTCGAAAACGCGGTGAAAATTGCGCGCGCCTGTACCCGACGACCGGGGCTGATTACCTTTGGCGGCGCGTTTCACGGGCGAACCTTTATGACGATGGCGCTCACCGGTAAGGTCGCGCCCTACAAAATTGGCTTTGGGCCGTTCCCGGGATCGGTCTATCACGCGCAATATCCGAATCCTTTGCATGGCGTTACCACGGCGGATGCGCTGAACAGTCTCGAACGGATTTTTAAAGCCGATATTGCGCCGGACCAGGTGGCGGCCATTATCCTGGAACCGGTGCAGGGGGAAGGGGGCTTTAACGTCGCGCCAACGGATTTCATGCAGGCGCTGCGTACGTTATGCGATACCCACGGCATCTTGCTGATCGCCGATGAAGTGCAGACCGGTTTTGCCCGTACAGGCAAACTGTTTGCGATGGAGCACCACGGCGTTCAGCCGGATCTCATCACGATGGCTAAAAGTCTGGCTGGCGGTATGCCGCTGTCGGCGGTATCCGGTCGCGCCGAGGTGATGGATGCGCCTGCGCCGGGCGGTCTTGGCGGCACCTACGCCGGAAACCCGCTGGCGGTGGCCGCCGCGCATGCGGTGCTTGATGTGATTGAAGAAGACGATCTCTGCACTCGCGCCACGCAGCTTGGTCAGCATCTGGTTGAGGTGTTGAACAAAGCGAAAGCCGCCTGCCCGTTCATTGCCGAGATCCGCGCGCAGGGCTCGATGGTGGCGGTAGAGTTTACCGATCCGCAGACCGGCCAGCCGTCCCCGGAATTTACCCGGCAGGTGCAGGATCGCGCGTTGCAGGAGGGTCTGCTGCTACTCAGCTGCGGTGTTTACGGCAACGTGATCCGCTTCCTCTATCCGCTGACGATCCCCGATGCGCAGTTCCGTAAAGCGCTGGAGATCATTACGCGTTCGCTGACACGATAAACCGATGCCGCCCGTTGCGGCGGTGCCCCGTTTTGTCATCAACTTGTTATCTGACTGTCAAATTAGCTATTCCAAAATCATAAAAATCGGGTATGTTTTAGCAGAGTATGCTGCTAAAGCACGGGTGGCTTACCATTAATTGAAATAAAGTGCTGAACAACAACATCACAACATACGTAATAACCACAATAATGGGGATTCTCAGGATGAATATGAAGGGTAAAGCGTTATTGGCAGGATGTATCGCCCTGTCTTTGAGCAATATGGCGTTTGCTAAGGATATCAAAGTGGCCGTTGTCGGCGCGATGTCTGGCCCGGTAGCGCAGTACGGCGATCAGGAATTTACCGGCGCGGAGCAGGCGATTGCCGATATCAACGCGAAAGGCGGCATCAAGGGCGATAAGCTGGTTGCCGTGAAATATGATGATGCCTGCGACCCGAAACAAGCGGTAGCCGTAGCCAACAAAGTGGTCAACGACGGCATTAAATATGTTATCGGCCACCTGTGCTCCTCATCCACGCAGCCTGCGTCTGATATCTATGAAGACGAAGGCATTCTGATGATTACTCCGGCTGCGACCGCACCGGAACTGACCGCGCGCGGTTATCAGCTGATCCTGCGCACCACCGGTCTGGACTCCGATCAGGGGCCGACGGCGGCGAAATATATTCTGGAAAGCGTGAAGCCGCAGCGCATCGCCATTATTCACGATAAGCAGCAGTACGGTGAAGGCCTGGCGCGCGCGGTGCAGGATGGCCTGAAAAAAGGCAACGCCAACGTGGTGTTCTTCGACGGGATTACCGCCGGCGAGAAAGATTTCTCCACCCTGGTGGCGCGCCTGAAGAAAGAGAACATCGACTTTGTGTATTACGGCGGCTACCACCCTGAGATGGGGCAGATCCTGCGCCAGGCTCGCGCTGCTGGCCTGAAAACGAAGTTTATGGGGCCGGAAGGGGTAGCGAACGTGTCGCTGTCTAACATTGCCGGTGAGTCTGCCGAGGGGATGCTGGTCACCAAGCCGAAGAACTACGATCAGGTTCCGGCGAACAAACCGATTGTAGACGCGATCAAAGCGAAGAAACAGGACCCAAGCGGCGCGTTTGTGTGGACCACCTACGCGGCGTTGCAGTCATTGCAGGCGGGTCTGAATCAGTCCGACGATCCGGCTGAAATCGCCAAATACCTGAAAGCGAATACCGTGGAAACCGTTATGGGGCCGTTGTCCTGGGATGAGAAGGGCGATCTGAAAGGCTTTGAGTTCGGCGTCTTTACCTGGCATGCCGACGGTACAGCAACCGACGCCAGGTAATTGAGTGCCGGGTGGCGGCTTCGTCTTACCCCCTGGAAAATTGCGTGAGAGTTGCGAAACACGTAAGCCGGATAAGCGTCAGCGCCATCCGGCTTTTTTATTACCGTTTTTCCCAGCCGTCCGCCTGCGCCGTAAACCCTAATGCCTGCATAAACGCCGCCATTACGCCTCGCTCTTCGACGCCGACATCTGCCATCCACCAGGCTGAAACGCCCGGATTATTGCGGATCACCTCTTCCACCAGATACTGCCCCACGCCGCGACGACGCGTGATCTCGCGAACCCGCAATGAGTCCAGCGCGCCTTGCGTACCGCTTAGCGTTACCCGCACAGCGCCCAACAGACGCTCATTGAAACGCGCCGCGTAGATCCGGTGAGTATCATCTACGCTTAAAGACGAGGCGGAGTATTCCGGCCAGATTTTACCCAGATCGATGAGATCCTGGGCGCTAAAGTTTTCTAAACGAACGATGGTCAGCTTCATCGACAGCATGTCCAAATCACCAAAGAGAGAACCAGTGTACCGAAATAATGTGTTCCGACACTTTCTCTTTTTTATTTCATTTACCAGGCGATTAGTTTTTTGGCAACGATAAGTACAGTTTGAAACATCAGAGAATGAAAAACAGGCAGGATAATCCCCTGGGAGGCAGTGTTTTATTCCGCTCTTTGTACCGTTATTTTATGCTGACAAGTGCGCTTTTTTTTGTTTATCTATAGCTGAAATCAGAATATTATCTTTTCTTAATCGACTGAAAAATAGAGTGTTTACTCTGATTTTGCATAAAAAACTGTGCTAAACCATTAATGCAACAGGTAAAAATAGCATAGTTCAAAAAAAGCACAGTCTGCTTTTTAACCACATAAATACAAAATATATACACAAAATCATTCAAGGTGCATCAAGGCGGCAAGAGCGTGAATCCCCGGAGCTTACATAAGTAAGTGACTGGGGGAACGCACGTAGCCAACACCGAAGCAGCGTGAAGGATGAAGTGTAATAACGTCACGAATGGGGATTCAGTAAATGAAACGGAATGCGAAAACGATCATCGCAGGAGTGGTTGCACTGGCGATGTCGCATACGGCAATGGCGGACGATATTAAAGTCGCCGTTGTCGGGGCGATGTCCGGCCCGGTAGCGCAGTGGGGCGATATGGAATTTAACGGCGCGCGTCAGGCCATTAAAGACATCAACGCCAAAGGCGGCATCAAAGGCGATAAGCTGGTGGGCGTTGAGTATGACGACGCCTGTGACCCGAAACAGGCTGTCGCGGTGGCGAACAAAATCGTCAACGACGGCATTCAGTACGTTATCGGCCACCTGTGCTCCTCTTCCACACAGCCCGCGTCTGATATCTATGAAGATGAAGGCATCCTGATGATCTCCCCGGGCGCCACAAACCCGGAGCTGACGCAGCGCGGCTACGAACACATCATGCGTACGGCGGGCCTGGACTCCTCCCAGGGGCCAACGGCGGCGAAATATATTCTTGAGAAAGTGAAGCCGCAGCGTATCGCCATTATTCACGATAAGCAGCAGTACGGTGAAGGTCTGGCGCGTTCCGTACAGGACAGCCTGAAAGCGGGCAACGCCAATATCGTGTTCTTTGACGGGATTACCGCTGGCGAGAAAGACTTTTCCGCGCTGATTGCCCGCCTGCAAAAAGAGAATATCGACTTCGTTTATTACGGCGGTTACTACCCGGAAATGGGCCAGATGCTGCGCCAGGCGCGCGCTATCGGCCTGAAAACCCAGTTTATGGGACCAGAGGGCGTGGGCAATGCCTCACTGTCCAACATCGCTGGCGCGGCGGCAGAAGGCATGCTGGTGACGATGCCAAAACGCTATGACCAGGACCCGGCGAACAAAGGCATTGTCGATGCCCTTAAAGCCGACAAAAAAGATCCTACCGGCCCTTACGTGTGGATCACCTACGCTGCGGTGCAGTCGCTGGCAACCGCAATGGATCGTACCGGCAGCAAAGCGCCGCTCGATCTGGTGAAAGATCTGAAAGCACACGGGGCTGATACCGTGATTGGGCCGCTGAACTGGGATGAAAAAGGCGATCTGAAGGGATTTGAGTTTGGTGTCTTCCAGTGGCATGCCGACGGCTCATCGACCGTTGCCAAATAACGCCTGAAGACAAGTTATCCCTCCGCCCGCGCAAAACGGGCGGGTTGAGAAAGGTTACCTTATGTCCGAGCAGTTTCTCTATTTCTTGCAGCAGATGTTTAACGGCGTCACGCTGGGAAGCACTTATGCGCTGATCGCTATCGGCTATACGATGGTTTACGGCATTATCGGCATGATCAACTTCGCCCACGGCGAGGTCTATATGATCGGCAGCTATGTCTCTTTCATGATCATCGCCGCGCTGATGATGATGGGCATTGATACCAGCTGGCTGCTGGTCGCCGCCGGGTTCGTCGGGGCTATCATTATCGCCAGCGCCTATGGCTGGAGTATTGAACGGGTGGCCTATCGGCCAGTGCGCAGTTCCAAGCGACTGATTGCGCTCATCTCCGCGATCGGGATGTCTATTTTCCTGCAAAACTACGTCAGTCTTACCGAAGGTTCGCGTGACGTGGCGCTCCCCAGCCTGTTTAACGGCCAGTGGATTATCGGCAGCAGTGAGAACTTCGCCGCCAGCATTACCACCATGCAGTTGGTCATCTGGATTGTCACTTTCCTGGCGATGCTGGCGCTGACGCTGTTCATCCGTTACTCCCGTATGGGACGCGCCTGCCGCGCCTGTGCGGAAGACCTGAAAATGGCGAGTCTGCTGGGCATTAATACCGACCGCGTGATTGCGCTGACCTTTGTGATTGGCGCGGCGATGGCGGCGGTGGCGGGCGTGCTGCTCGGTCAGTTCTATGGCGTTATCAACCCGTATATTGGCTTTATGGCCGGGATGAAGGCCTTCACCGCCGCGGTGCTTGGCGGCATCGGCAGCATTCCTGGCGCGATGATTGGCGGCCTGATTCTGGGCGTCGCCGAAGCGCTCTCCTCTGCGTACCTGAGTACCGAATATAAAGATGTGGTGTCGTTTGCGCTGCTGATTCTGGTGCTGCTGGTCATGCCGACCGGTATCCTGGGCCGCCCGGAGGTAGAGAAAGTATGAAACCGATGCATTTTGCGATGGCGCTGCTCTCTGCCGCCATGTTCTTCGTGCTGGCGGGCGTCTTTATGGGCGTTCAACTGGAACTCGATGGCACCAAACTGGTGGTGGGGACTGCTGCGGATATTCGCTGGCAGTGGGTGTTTATCGGTACTGCTGTGGTCTTTTTCTTCCAGTTGCTGCGACCGATTTTCCAGAAAAGCCTGAAGGGCATTTCCGGGCCTAAATTTGTTCTGCCAGCGATTGATGGCTCAACCGTGAAGCAGAAGCTATTCCTGATTGCGCTGCTGGTCATCGCCGTCGTGTGGCCGTTTATGGTGTCGCGCGGCACCGTTGATATCGCCACGCTGACCATGATTTATATCATCCTCGGTCTTGGGCTGAACGTGGTGGTGGGGCTGTCTGGTCTGCTGGTGCTGGGCTACGGCGGTTTCTACGCCATTGGTGCGTATACCTTCGCGTTGCTGAACCACTATTACGGTCTGGGGTTCTGGACCTGCCTGCCGCTGGCGGGGCTGGTTGCGGCGGCGGCGGGCTTCCTGCTTGGCTTCCCGGTATTGCGCCTGCGCGGCGACTACCTGGCGATAGTGACCTTAGGATTTGGCGAGATTGTGCGCATCCTGCTGCTCAATAACACCGAAGTGACCGGCGGGCCGAACGGTATCAGCCAGATCCCGAAACCGACATTCTTTGGTCTGGAGTTCAGCCGTACCGCCCGTGAAGGCGGCTGGGATACCTTCAGCAACTTCTTCGGCGTGAAATACGATCCATCCGACCGCGTGATTTGGCTTTACCTGGTGGCGTTGCTGCTGGTCGTCTTCTCGCTGTTTGTGATCAACCGTCTGCTGCGTATGCCGCTGGGGCGGGCATGGGAAGCGCTGCGTGAAGATGAAATTGCCTGCCGTTCATTAGGCTTAAGCCCGACGCGCATTAAGCTGACGGCGTTTACCATCAGCGCCGCGTTTGCGGGGTTCGCCGGAACGCTGTTCGCCGCGCGCCAGGGCTTTGTCAGCCCGGAGTCGTTCACCTTCGCCGAATCCGCTTTTGTACTGGCGATTGTGGTGCTTGGCGGCATGGGTTCGCAGTTCGCCGTTATTCTCGCCGCTATCCTGCTGGTGGTATCGCGCGAGCTGATGCGTGACTTCAACGAATACAGCATGTTGATGCTCGGTGGTTTGATGGTACTGATGATGATCTGGCGTCCGCAGGGCTTGCTGCCGATGACCCGTCCGCAGTTGAAACTGAAAAACGGGGAAGCGAAAGGAGAGCAGGCATGAGTCAGCCATTATTATCCGTTAACGGCCTGATGATGCGCTTTGGCGGTCTGCTGGCGGTAAACAACGTTGAACTGGAGTTGCATCCACGCGAAATCGTCTCATTGATCGGGCCAAACGGCGCCGGGAAAACCACGGTCTTTAACTGCCTGACCGGTTTCTATAAACCGACCGGCGGCACCATTATGCTGCGCGATCAGCATCTGGAAGGGCTGCCGGGCCAGCAGATTGCCCGTATGGGCGTGGTGCGTACCTTCCAGCACGTCCGCCTGTTCCGTGAGATGACGGTGATTGAAAACCTGCTGGTGGCGCAACATCAGCAGTTGAAAACCGGCGTCTTTTCGGGTCTGTTGAAGACTCCGGCGTTCCGTCGGGCGCAGAGTGAAGCGCTCGATCGCGCCGCCACCTGGCTGGAGCGTATCGGCCTGCTGGAGCACGCCAACCGCCAGGCCAGCAACCTGGCCTACGGCGACCAGCGTCGTCTGGAGATCGCCCGCTGCATGGTGACGCAGCCGGAGATCCTGATGCTGGATGAACCGGCGGCGGGTCTGAACCCGAAAGAGACCAAAGAGCTGGACGAATTAATTGCGGAGCTGCGTAATCATCACAACACCACCATTCTGCTGATTGAGCATGATATGAAGCTGGTGATGGGGATTTCCGATCGCATTTACGTGGTGAACCAGGGAACGCCGCTGGCGAACGGGACGCCGGAAGAAGTTCGCAACAACCCGGACGTGATCCGCGCCTATTTAGGTGAAGCATAATGGTGGTGACGCATAAGATGGAAAAAGTCATGTTGTCCTTTGACAAAGTCAGTGCCCACTACGGCAAAATCCAGGCGCTGCACGAGGTGAGCCTGCATATTCGTCAGGGAGAAATCGTCACCCTGATTGGCGCCAACGGCGCGGGTAAAACCACGCTGCTCGGCACGTTATGCGGCGATCCGCGCGCCACCAGTGGTCGGATTGTGTTTGATGGTAAAGACATTACCGACTGGCAGACGGCGAAAATCATGCGTGAAGCGGTGGCGATTGTCCCGGAAGGGCGTCGCGTCTTTTCCCGTATGACGGTAGAAGAGAACCTGGCGATGGGCGGTTTTTTCGCCGAGCGCGACCAGTTTCAGGAGCGCATTAAGTGGGTTTACGCGCTGTTCCCGCGTTTGCATGAGCGTCGTATCCAGCGTGCGGGCACCATGTCCGGTGGTGAACAGCAGATGCTGGCGATTGGCCGCGCATTGATGAGCCAGCCGCGTTTGCTGCTGTTGGATGAGCCGTCCCTGGGTCTGGCGCCGATCATCATCCAGCAGATTTTCGATACCATCGAACAGCTGCGCGAGCAGGGAATGACCATCTTCCTCGTCGAGCAGAACGCGAATCAGGCGCTGAAGCTGGCGGATCGCGGCTACGTGCTGGAAAACGGTCATGTGGTGCTGGAAGATACCGGCGATGCGTTGCTGGCCAACGAAGCGGTGCGCAGCGCATACCTCGGAGGCTGAACCGTCTGTGTGCCCGGTGGCGCTACGCTTACCGGGCCTACTCGATCCTGTAGGCCGGGTAAGGCGAAGCCGCCACCCGGCTTTTTGTTTCTTCCATATTATCTTCACCATTCCATCATCTTCTTATCATCCTGCTGACGTTTGGCTGTCATTTATTTGTAACTAAAAAGTTATTTTTCTGTCATTCGCGCATGTCATGTTACCTCGCGAGCATAAAACGCGTGATATCGCGCATCCGGCACAACAAGAGAGATAAGCGAATGACATCGTTACGACATACAGCGTTAGGACTGGCGTTAAGCCTGGCATTCGTGGGAAACGCCATGGCTGTTACCACCATTCCATTCTGGCATTCTATGGAAGGCGAGCTGGGGAAAGAGGTTGATTCTCTGGCGCAACGTTTCAATGCGGCCAATCCTGATTACAAGATTGTGCCGGTGTATAAGGGCAACTATGAACAGAGCCTGAGCGCGGGTATCGCTGCGTTTCGTACCGGTAACGCTCCGGCGCTGTTGCAGGTTTATGAAGTCGGCACTGCGACTATGATGGCGTCGAAAGCGATTAAACCGGTCTATGAAGTGTTCAGCGACGCGGGCATCAGTTTCGATGAGTCGCAGTTTGTACCGACGGTGTCCGGTTACTACACCGATTCCAAAAGCGGACATCTGTTGTCCCAGCCGTTTAACAGCTCCACACCGGTGCTGTACTACAACAAAGACGCTTTCAAAAAAGCCGGTTTAGATCCAGAGCAGCCGCCGAAAACCTGGCAGGATCTGGCGGAGTACACCGCGAAGCTGAAGGCGGCGGGAATGAAGTGCGGCTACGCCAGCGGCTGGCAGGGCTGGATTCAGATTGAAAACTTCAGCGCCTGGCACGGCCTGCCGGTCGCTACCCAAAATAACGGCTTTGACGGTACTGACGCGGTGCTGGAATTTAACAAGCCGGAGCAGGTGAAACATATCGCGCTGCTGGAAGAACTGAACAAGAAGGGTGATTTCAGCTACTTCGGGCGTAAAGACGAATCCACTGAGAAGTTCTACAACGGCGATTGTGCCATCACCACCGCCTCTTCCGGTTCTCTGGCGGATATCCGCCACTATGCCAAATTTAATTACGGCGTAGGCATGATGCCTTATGACGCAGACGCCAAAGATGCGCCGCAAAACGCCATTATCGGTGGGGCGAGCCTGTGGGTGATGCAGGGTAAAGACAAAGAGACCTACACCGGCGTGGCGAAATTCCTCGACTTCCTGGCGAAGCCGGAAAATGCCGCTGAATGGCATCAAAAAACCGGCTATCTGCCGATCACCAAAGCGGCTTACGACCTGACCCGCGAGCAGGGATTCTATGACAAGAACCCCGGCGCGGATATTGCCACGCGCCAGATGCTGAACAAGCCGCCGTTGCCGTTCACCAAAGGTCTGCGTCTGGGCAACATGCCGCAGATCCGCACCATTGTGGATGAGGAGCTGGAAAGCGTGTGGACCGGGAAGAAATCCCCGCAGCAGGCGCTGGATGCCGCCGTTGAGCGTGGTAATCAGCTGCTGCGTCGCTTTGAGCAGTCAACGAAATCGTAACGCATGATATGCCCGGAGGCGCTGCGCTTACCGGGCCTACAAGACCGTAGGCCGGGTAAGGCGAAGCCTCCACCCGGCACTGTTCAGGAATCAAATCTTCATGTCATCATCCCGTCCGGTGTTTCGCTCGCGTTGGCTGCCGTATTTGCTGGTTGCGCCGCAACTGGCGATCACCGTCATTTTCTTTATCTGGCCTGCGGGCGAAGCGCTGTGGTATTCGCTGCAAAGCGTCGATCCGTTTGGGCTGTCCAGCCAGTTTGTCGGTCTGGATAACTTTGTCGCCTTATTCCATGACAGCTACTACCTCGACTCCTTCTGGACGACGATGAAATTCAGTGCGCTGGTGACGGTAAGCGGCCTGTTGGTCTCGCTGTTTTTCGCCGCGCTGGTGGATTACGTGGTACGCGCAAGCCGCCTGTATCAAACGCTGATGCTGCTGCCTTACGCCGTTGCGCCTGCGGTGGCCGCCGTACTGTGGATCTTCCTGTTCAACCCTGGGCGCGGGCTAATCACCCATTTTCTTGCCGGGTTCGGCTATGACTGGAACCATGCGCAACACAGCGGCCAGGCCATGTTTTTGGTGGTGTTCGCTTCAGTCTGGAAGCAGATTAGTTACAACTTCCTGTTCTTTTTTGCCGCGTTGCAATCCATTCCCCGCTCGCTGACGGAAGCGGCAGCGATTGATGGGGCGGGTCCGGTTCGGCGCTTCTTTAAACTTTCGCTACCGCTGATTGCGCCGGTGAGTTTCTTCCTGCTGGTGGTCAATCTGGTGTATGCCTTCTTCGACACCTTCCCGGTGATCGACGCCGCTACCGCAGGCGGACCGGTACAGGCGACGACCACGCTGATTTATAAGATCTACCGCGAAGGCTTTGCCGGGCTGGATCTCTCCGCCTCTGCCGCACAGTCGGTGGTGCTGATGTTCCTCGTCATCATTCTGACGGTTATCCAGTTCCGCTATGTGGAAAGTAAGGTGCGTTACCAATGATTGAGAACCGTCGCGGGCTGACGATATTCAGCCACACTATGTTGATTCTGGGGATTGTGGTGATCCTGTTTCCCTTGTACGTCGCCTTTGTGGCGGCGACGCTGGACAACAGCGCGGTGTTCGATACGCCGATGACGCTCATCCCCGGAACGCATCTGCTGGAAAACATGGCAACGATCTGGGTTAACGGCGTGGGCGTGAACAGCGCGCCGTTCTGGCTGATGATGCTTAACAGTTTCATCATGGCTTTTGGCATTACGGTGGGGAAAATCACCGTTTCTATGCTGTCGGCGTTTGCCATTGTCTGGTTTCGTTTTCCGCTGCGTAATCTGTTTTTCTGGATGATCTTTATCACCCTGATGCTGCCGGTTGAGGTGCGTATTTTCCCGACGGTGGAAGTGATCGCCAATCTGAAAATGCTCGACAGCTACGCGGGTCTGACCCTGCCGCTGATGGCCTCAGCGACCGCCACCTTTCTGTTTCGCCAGTTCTTCATGACGCTGCCGGATGAGTTGATTGAAGCGGCGCGCATCGACGGCGCTTCACCGATGCGCTTTTTCCGCGACATCGTGCTGCCGCTGTCAAAAACCAATCTCGCGGCGCTGTTCGTCATCACTTTCATCTACGGCTGGAACCAGTACCTGTGGCCGTTGCTGATTATTACCGACGTTGATCTCGGCACCGCCGTTGCGGGGATTAAAGGCATGATCGCCACCGGGGAAGGCACCACTCAGTGGAATCAGGTGATGGCGGCGATGCTGCTGACCCTGATTCCCCCCGTCGTTATCGTTTTAGCCATGCAGCGCGCGTTTGTACGCGGCCTGGTGGACAGTGAGAAGTAGGAAATTTTATGGCTGGTTTGAAATTACAGGCAGTAACCAAAAGCTGGGACGGCAAAACCCAGGTCATACAGCCGTTAACGCTGGATGTGGCGGATGGTGAGTTTATTGTGATGGTTGGGCCGTCCGGCTGCGGTAAATCGACGCTGCTGCGTATGGTGGCCGGGCTTGAGCGGGTAACGAGCGGCGATATCTGGATTGACCGCCAGCGCGTTACGGAGATGGAGCCGAAAGACAGGGGCATTGCGATGGTGTTCCAGAACTACGCGCTCTACCCACACATGAGCGTAGAGGAGAACATGGCGTGGGGGCTGAAGATTCGCGGCATGGGCAAAGGGCATATTGCCGAACGGGTGAAAGAGGCGGCGCGGATTCTGGAGCTGGATGGTTTGCTCAAACGCCGTCCACGCGAGCTTTCCGGCGGCCAGCGCCAGCGTGTGGCAATGGGGCGTGCGATTGTGCGCGATCCGGCCGTCTTCCTGTTTGATGAGCCGCTGTCCAACCTTGACGCTAAATTGCGCGTCCAGATGCGCCTTGAGTTACAACATCTGCATCGCCGCCTGAAAACCACCTCGCTGTACGTGACGCACGATCAGGTCGAAGCGATGACGCTCGCCCAGCGGGTGATGGTGATGAACAAAGGCGTGGCGGAGCAAATCGGTACGCCGGTAGAGGTGTATGAGAAGCCTGCCAGCCGCTTTGTGGCGAGCTTTATCGGCAGCCCGGCGATGAACCTGCTGGAGGGGCGCATCAGCGCCGCAGGCACCCATTTTGAGCTGGAGAGCGGGATGGCGCTGCCCGTTAACTGGAACTATCGTCGCTATGCCGGGCGGAAAATGACGCTGGGTATCCGTCCTGAGCATATTGCGCTAAGCTCGCAGGCGGAAGGCGGCGTGCCGCTGGTGATGGACACGCTGGAGATGCTGGGGGCGGATAACCTGGCGCACGGACGCTGGGGCGATCAAAAAATGGTCGTGCGGCTGGCGCATCAGCAACGCCCGACGGCAGGCGGCACGCTATGGCTGCATTTGCCGGAAAATCATCTGCATCTTTTCGATGGCGAAACAGGACAACGAGTATGAGTAACTGGCCTTATCCCCACATCGTCGCGCATCGCGGTGGCGGAAAACTCGCACCGGAAAACACGCTGGCGGCGATTGACGTGGGGGCGCGGTGCGGACACACGATGATTGAGTTTGACGTGAAGCTGTCGAAAGACGGCGAGATCTTTCTGCTGCATGACGACAACCTGGAGCGCACCAGTAACGGCTGGGGCGTGGCGGGGGAAGTCAACTGGCAGGATCTGCTGCGCGTTGATGCCGGGAGCTGGTTTAGCGGCAAGTTTAAAGGCGAGCCGTTGCCGCTGTTGTCTCAGGTAGCGGAACGCTGCCGCGAGCACGGCATGATGGCGAATATTGAAATTAAACCGACGACCGGCACCGGGCCATTGACGGGGCGAGTGGTGGCGCTGGCGGCGCGGGAGCTGTGGTCTGGAATGACCGCGCCTTTGCTTTCATCGTTTGAAATTGATGCGCTGGAAGCGGCGCAACAGGCGGCGCCAGAGCTACCACGCGGTTTACTGCTGGATGACTGGCGTGACGACTGGCATGCGCTGACGACCCGACTGGGCTGCGTCTCTGTTCATCTCAACCATAAATTGCTCGATGAAGCGCGGGTAAAAACGCTCAAGGCGGCGGGACTGCGCATTCTGGTTTACACCGTCAACAAACCCCAGCGCGCGGCGGAACTGCTGCGCTGGGGCGTGGACTGCATCTGTACCGATGCCATTGATGTGATTGGGCCGGATTTTACTGCGGCGAGTTATTGAGCATATCGCCACTCTGTCGCTGGGGCAGCAGATGTTGCTGACCGCTGCTCTGGCGGGTTCCACCGCTTAACATCCCGCCATTGTTGTTTGGTAAAACCTGCTCACGCACCTGGCCCTGCTGGACCCGCTGCGCGTTATTGTTCATCTGCGTTTGCAGATGCTGTTGCTGAAGCTGGGTCTGCGTTTTTAACTGCTGGTTAAGCATCCCTTTCTGCTGGGTCTGCTGCGTCTGCATTTGGGTTTGCATCCGCTGTTGACTCGGGATCTGATACCCCGGCTGATTCGGGTTATTCATGGTGTTGATGGGCTGCGCAAAGCCGGAAAACGGCAGTAGCGCCGCTAAAATTAAGAGTCGTTTCATCGTCTTTCCTCCTCTGGGGGGATCTATTAAGTTTACTCCTTTCCCGCCGCAACGATGATTATTTCAGAGTTATGCACCAGGCTTAGTGGGGGGGCTGACCCCGTATCTCTGGAGAATAACGATGATGAAACCGACGTTTTTGCGCCGGGTAGCCATTGCTGCTCTGCTCTCAGGAAGTTGTTTTAGTGTTGTTGCCGCGCCGCCTGCGCCACCTCCGGTGTCATACGGCGTTGAAGAGGATGTTTTCCACCCTGTTCGTGCGAAGCAGGGGATGGTGGCATCCGTGGATGCGATGGCGACCCAGGTCGGCGTCGATATCCTTAAGCAAGGGGGAAATGCCGTCGATGCGGCGGTTGCCGTTGGCTATGCGCTGGCGGTGACGCATCCGCAGGCGGGGAACCTCGGCGGCGGGGGTTTTATGCTGCTGCGCACCAAAGACGGGAACACCACGGCGATCGACTTCCGCGAAATGGCGCCAGCCAATGCCACCCGCGATATGTTCCTGGACGATCAGGGCAATCCTGACAGTAAAAAATCGCTGACGTCGCACCTGGCGACCGGTACGCCGGGCACCGTGGCCGGATTCTCGCTGGCGCTGGAGAAATACGGCACCCTGCCGCTCAACAAAGTGATACGCCCGGCGATGAAACTTGCGGATGAGGGATTCGTCGTCAACGATGCGCTGGCGGATGACCTGAAAACCTACGGTAGCGAGGTGCTGCCGAATTATGAAAACAGCAAGGCCATTTTCTGGAAAGACGGCGAACCGCTGAAGAAGGGCGACAAGCTGGTGCAGAAAAACCTGGCGAAAAGTCTGGAGATGATTGCTGAGAATGGCCCGGATGCCTTCTACAAAGGGGCAATAGCCGACCAGATCGCACAGGAAATGCAGAAGAACGGGGGGCTTATCACCAAAGAGGATCTGGCGGCTTACAAAGCGGTAGAACGCACGCCGATTAGCGGCGATTATCGCGGGTATCAGGTCTTTTCGATGCCGCCTCCGTCCTCCGGCGGCATTCATATCGTGCAGATCCTCAATATCCTTGAAAACTTCGACATGAAGAAATACGGGTTTGGCAGCGCCGATGCCATGCAGATAATGGCTGAAGCGGAGAAATATGCCTATGCCGATCGGTCGGAGTATCTCGGCGACCCGGATTTTGTGAAGGTGCCGTGGCAGGCGCTGACCAGTAAAGCGTATGCGAAATCCATCGCCGATCAGATAGATATCAATAAAGCCAAACCGTCCAGCGAGATTCGCCCCGGTAAACTGGCGCCGTATGAAAGCAATCAGACCACCCATTTCTCGGTGGTGGATAAAGACGGCAACGCGGTGGCCGTCACCTACACCCTGAACACCACGTTTGGCACCGGGATTGTAGCGGGAAACACCGGGATTCTGCTCAACAATGAGATGGATGACTTCTCCGCGAAACCTGGTGTACCAAACGTTTACGGTCTGGTGGGCGGCGATGCTAACGCCGTAGGGCCGAAGAAACGTCCGCTGTCGTCAATGTCGCCAACCATTGTGGTGAAAGACGGCAAAACCTGGCTGGTGACAGGCAGCCCTGGCGGTAGCCGGATTATTACCACCGTGCTGCAAATGGTGGTCAACAGCATCGATTTCGGGATGAATGTCGCTGAGGCGACCAACGCACCGCGTTTCCATCATCAGTGGCTGCCGGATGAGCTGCGCGTGGAAAAGGGCTTTAGCCCGGATACGCTGAAACTCCTGGAACAGCGTGGGCAAAAAGTCGCGCTGAAAGAAGCGATGGGCAGCACCCAGAGCATCATGGTTGGACCGGATGGTTCGCTGTACGGCGCGTCTGACCCGCGCTCAGTCGATGATTTAACTGCGGGATACTAAGGATAACGGCCCTCTTCGGTGGAAGGGGGCTTATCAGGGAGTTCTGGCTGTAACCTTGTTTTTCAACAGCATTATTCTGCACGGCGATTATGGTACGTTATTGTCAGTATCAGTATTCTTGATTAGCCTGTATCCTTTTTCAGATACGCGATAGTAAGGCATGGACTTATGCCCACTATCTTCAATATTTACCAGACACTCGCTAGCCAATTTATTCACAATATTAACGACATTGCTGAACCCCGGGATTCTTTTCATGGAAAGCGTGCGATCCAGATTCATCCAGTTCCAGTTAATATCTTTTTCGGCCATAACTTTCAGTACGTTAAGTTCAGTTTCAGTTATCATAGTTAATCGTATCTGGGTAAGCTTAGCTTCGTGCTTTTTTGCTCTCTTCGTAGTCTTTTAAATATTTCTCCAGCGGCCAGGCAGTACCTAAATCAAAGATTTCACCGCTATCTTTATCGATGATGAAAGGAGTGTTTCCTGCCAGGCGGGAAGCGTTGTCTCCGGTTTCGAGATACTCCATTGATTCGAAACAAAAAACAACCTTCTGTAAATCTTCCGTGGAGTGTGATGACGACAGGAGTATCTGCATCGTAAAGATACTTATTGGCTTTGTTTATAGCTTTTTTGTAAGTGATCATTAGCATTCCCCTTAAAGCGCATAACTTTATTATCTGGATTTCTACTTTTTCCGCTCAAGCCCAATATATTCTACAAAACCTTCTCCTGAATAAATATTCATTCTTATTCTAAGTATGTCTATTGTATCTTTTGCTAGCTCTTTAGGAATGAACAGCACAAAAACTCTGTCGTCACCATCAATAATTACTCCTGAAGCCAATTGTGAAAATATATTGTCTGGCAATATATAATCACCCAATGTCTTTCTGCTAATTTCTTTTGCTTTTCGTTCTAAAATGTCTAAAGGTATTTTTTTCATTCTATGGTCTCCATTCTGGGCTAATTAAATCGCCATCAGGTGAAAAGTTGAACCTGCGTCCATAAGGATCAGATATAGAACTCTTACTATTCAAATTGTGATCCTTAAATATCTTCAAAATCGCTCTATCACCAAGAGAAGATCTTAATGTTCCATCTGGATGAACATGGCTGGACCATCGCCAACCTTTAGTAGCAAGCTCTTCAGCTTCAACAATACCTATTGGTACTCCGGTTGCATTTCCGCGAATAATCAATCTTCTACCACCTGTTGTAAACATTGCAAACTCGTCGCCTGTAGCTGCACTAAGCGCTGCTAAATCATTCTGCCCAAAGCCTTTGGTTACAATAATTCTTGAGCCCATTTTGGGCAATTGTGTCAGCGTTTTTGTTTGTGCAACACTCAAGTCTTCAGCACCAGCGGCAATTGCGCGGTAATTTTGTCCTGTTGTTGCAATGGTAGTGGTGTCAATGCTATCTGGAACTGATAGTGTCTTCCAGACTTTTGCCTGTCCGAACTTTTCCACCTCCGAAGCTAATCCTAACCGCCCCATACCAAAGACAGAAGCGATTGATGCTAAGGCTATTATGGTTCCTTTCGTTTGATCATTCAGGACGTGATCATATCCCTTAATCGCATCTCCTCCCAACTTTTCTGCCGTTTCCCTGAAACCTTCGATATTCCCGTTGTAGATACCTCCGGCGGCAAGCAATCTGCCAACCCCTTTGCTGTTTAACGTTTTGAGGCTGTTATCTGCGGGTGTTTTTGGACGGGGGATAAACAGGCGGTTGTAGTTCTCGGGCAAGGCCAGGTAGCTAAACTCAGTGTTGGCAATAAGGTGTTTGCAGAGGATATATTCATAGCTGATGGTTATTGTTTCTGTATCTAAATTATTTTCGCTGAATTGGTGTTGAATACCTGATAGAAATGCTCCCCGCAGTTGAATATAATAATACTTCTCCCATCTACCGAATCTATTGATGCGGTAGAAATAAAACTCCATATACAACTGCTCGTTGTTGTTAATAGCATTAACAAACAATGGCGTGCTTTTATCGATCAGTTTACAAAATCGCAGTCCATGCAGTTGAGAACCTTTACCAGTACTAGTTATGCTATTCGAGAGTGAAAATACGAAAATTTCATCCTCGTGTCCGGTTTGCCAGCGGTTGCCCACTGAGGCAGTGCTTCCACATCCATCGGAAATAGCACCTTGCAACCCCCCTGCAATTGTCAGGTAGACAATATTTCCCATTATTACCTTATCCTTTAATAACGGCATGCTAAATGTATTAGCCGTGAATCCTTTCTTTATTATCTGTTTACGCTCTATTCTCAGATTCGTATACAGAGTTAATAAATGTTTTCACTTTAGCCAAATATTATTGAGGATATTCTGAATTGGGCAGGACTACTTTTAATTACGGGATATTCCCCTCTCCTGGAGAGAGGGGAGGAGAAAATTACTTCATCCGCGCCATAAAGTATGCGTCGACATACTCACCGTTACGCAGTGCGTACTTCTTGCCGGTGCCTTCAATCTCAAAACCATGCTTCTTGTAGACCGCCACGGCGGGTTCATTATCGACAAATACCGTTAGCTCGATACGCTCCACACGCAGCCAGTTATCACACATGTCGATCATGGTACGGAGCAGCGCGCTGGCGACCCCACGATTTTGCCACCGCGCATCAACACTGATGCCAAAATCGGCGACATGGCTGCGGCGCGGACGCTGGATGACCGCAATGGTGAGATGCCCCACGACAGTATCGTCAATACAGGCGACCAGCTGTTTGATGCCGGGCTGGTCGGCTAGCCGCTCCTGCCACATCGCACTGGAAGGATGAGGAACCTGTAGCGTGTTGTGATACACCTCCGGCTGGGCATGGATCTGACGAATTGCGTCGTAATCTTTTGATTCCGCGTGGCGTATCACTATCTCACTCATTTCTGTGTCCTTAGCAGATTAAAAGTCCTTTTAAACATCATTGACTTTAAAAACGGAGTCAACTGCATTTTTTTGCAAAAAGTATTGGACAAGTGCGAATGAGAATGATTATTATTGCTCTGCGTTCAGGGAGACCCTTGCGGAGAACCTGAAAGCACGACATTGCTCACATTGCTTCCAGTATTACTTTAGCCAGCCGGGTGCTGGCTTTTTTTTTGGCTCAGTTTCGGGCTGGTTTGCTGGTCAGTTTTGTAGGCCGGATAAGGCAAAGCCGTCATCCGGCAATGGCGCTTGTGATGCCGGATGGCGCTTATGCTTATCCGGCCTACGATCTGACCGCGACGCCGACGACCGATCTTGAGGTTGTAGGCCGGATAAGGCAAAGCCGTCATCCGGCAATGGTTCTTGTGACGCCGGATGGCGCTTATGCTTATCCGGCCTACGATCGTTTCACCGCTATTTCCCACATGTTGTTTGCGCTATGGTGTATGCAATCACCTTTCAAAAAGGACACTCCCATGACCTTACACTGCGCATTTATTGGCTTTGGTAAAAGCACCACCCGCTATCATCTGCCGTATGTTCTTAACCGTAAAGGCAGCTGGCATGTTGCGCATATCTTCCGCCGTCACGCGAAGCCGGAGGAGCAGGCGCCGATCTACTCGCATATTCACTTCACCAGCGATCTTGATGAAGTGCTGAACGATCCGCAGGTAAAACTGGTGATCGTCTGTACCCATGCGGACAGCCATTTTGACTACGCCCGGCGCGCGCTGGAGGCGGGAAAAAACGTGCTGGTGGAAAAACCGTTTACGCCAACGCTTGCCGAGGCGAAAGTGTTGTTCGAACTGGCGCGGAGCAAAGGGCTGACCGTCACGCCGTACCAGAACCGCCGCTTTGACTCCTGTTTCCTGACCGCCAAAAAAGCGATTGAGAGCGGCAAACTGGGCGAGATTGTTGAAGTTGAAAGCCACTTTGATTACTACCGACCGGTTGCGGAAACCAAACCTGGCCTGCCGCAGGACGGCGCGTTTTACGGCCTCGGCGTGCATACGATGGATCAAATTATTTCGCTGTTCGGACGCCCGGACCATGTGGCCTATGACATCCGCAGCCTGCGCAATAAAGCCAACCCGGATGATACGTTCGAAGCGCAGCTGTTTTACGGCGATCTGAAAGCCATCGTTAAAACCAGCCATTTAGTGAAGATCGATTACCCGAAATTTATCGTTCACGGCACCAGAGGCTCGTTTGTGAAGTACGGCATCGACCAGCAGGAAACCAGCCTGAAGGCCAATATCATGCCCGGCGAACCGGGGTTTGCGGCGGATGATTCTGTCGGCCTGCTGGAATACGTTAATGACGAAGGCGTGACGGTGAAAGAAGAGATGAAACCGGAGGTCGGCGACTATGGCCGCGTTTATGACGCCCTGTTCGAGACCATTACGCATGGCGTGCCGAATTACGTCAAGGAATCTGACGTTCTCACCAACCTTGAGATCCTTGAGCGGGCGTTTGAACAGGCGTCTCCGGCCACTGTAACCCTTGCGAAATAAACAAAATCAACGCCTCTGGGCTTGTTCATAATTTTTGAACAGAGGAGTCAATTTTCACCCTCTATGATCCCGTCTGGATTGGGTTCACACTTACTCCATCGAAAACATCTGGGGGTGAATACAATGATCTACTTACGCAAAGCAAACGACCGTGGTCATGCGAATCATGGCTGGCTGGATTCCTGGCATACTTTCTCTTTTGCAAACTACTATGACCCTAACTTTATGGGCTTCTCGGCACTGCGCGTGATTAACGATGACGTTATTGAAGCAGGACAGGGCTTTGGGACGCACCCGCATAAAGACATGGAAATCCTGACCTATGTGCTGGAAGGCGCAGTGGAACACCAGGACAGTATGGGTAACAAAGAGCAGGTTCCTGCCGGTGAGTTCCAGATAATGAGCGCCGGGACGGGCATTCGTCACTCGGAATACAACCCGAGCAATACCGACCGCCTGCGTTTGTATCAGATTTGGATCATGCCGCAGGAAAACGGGATTACGCCGCGTTACGAGCAGCGTCGTTTTGACGCCGTACAGGGCAAACAGCTGGTGCTGTCGCCGGATGCGCGCGACGGTTCGCTGAAAGTGAATCAGGATATGGAGCTGTACCGTTGGGCGCTGCTGAAAGACGAACAGTCGGTACACCAGATCTCCGCCGAACGCCGCATCTGGATTCAGGTGGTGAAAGGTAACGTCACCATTAACGGCACCAAAGCGTCTACCAGCGACGGTCTGGCGATTTGGGATGAGCAGGCGATCTCCATCCATGCCGACAGCGATAGCGAAGTGTTACTGTTCGACCTGCCGCCAGTTTAAAAATACACGTCATCCTTCAAGCCGCATCTTTGTTGGCTTCCTGGCTTACCCTGGTCGCGTACTTGATGTACGCTTCCGGGGATTTAATGAGGGACATCCTTGTCCCTCACCAGAGGCAACCTTCGGTTGTTCAAATTCGTTCCTGACGAATTTGTCACTGCGTCGCCGCCTTGATGCAACTCGAATGATTTAGTGTATTTCTCACAATACAAAAACAACCTTAGTTTTCTCTGCGAAGGTTCATGCACGTCCGTGGTAAACTGGGGAAATCTATCCCTTTTATGCCTTTCAGGACGATGAAAAAGAAAAGACCCGTACTTCAGGATGTGGCTGACCGCGTAGGCGTGACCAAAATGACGGTCAGCCGTTTTCTGCGTAACCCGGAGCAGGTCTCCGTCGCGCTGCGGGGCAAGATCGCTGCTGCACTTGATGAACTGGGTTACATTCCCAATCGTGCTCCCGATATTCTTTCTAACGCGACCAGCCGTGCGGTGGGCGTTCTGCTGCCGTCGTTAACCAACCAGGTTTTCGCCGAGGTGTTACGCGGAATTGAGACCGTCACCGATGCCCACGGCTACCAGACGATGCTGGCGCACTACGGCTATAAGCCGGAAATGGAACAGGAACGTCTGGAGTCGATGCTGTCATGGAACATTGACGGGTTAATCCTCACTGAACGTACCCATACGCCGCGCACGCTCAAAATGATTGAAGTCGCGGGCATTCCGGTGGTGGAGCTGATGGACAGCAAATCGCCATGCCTCGATATCGCCGTCGGTTTTGACAACTTTGAAGCCGCGCGTCAGATGACCGCCGCGATTATCGCGCGCGGCCATCGTCATATCGCCTATCTGGGGGCGCGCCTCGACGAACGTACTATCATCAAACAGAAGGGCTATGAACAGGCCATGCTGGACGCCGGGCTGGTGCCCTACAGCGTGATGGTGGAGCAATCGTCGTCTTACTCTTCCGGGATTGAGCTGATCCGCCAGGCAAGACGTGAATACCCACAACTGGACGGTATTTTCTGTACCAACGATGACCTTGCCGTCGGGGCGGCGTTCGAATGCCAGCGTTTAGGGCTCAAAATTCCTGATGATATGGCGATTGCCGGTTTCCACGGCCACGACATTGGTCAGGTGATGGAACCGCGTCTGGCCAGCGTACTTACGCCGCGTGAGCGGATGGGCAGTATCGGCGCAGAGCGCCTGCTGGCGCGCATACGCGGTGAAGCGGTGACGCCTAAAATGTTAGATTTAGGTTTCACCTTGTCACCGGGTGGATCTATTTAGTCCAACAAATTTGAAGTAGCTCACACTTATTCACTTCTGCCACGAATGGATATTGCTTCTATTCTGGTCCGGCTGGACAATGTTACCGATAACAGTTACCCGTAACAATTCCTGATCCTTGTACTGTGGGGGCACCACTTTGAGCACGACTAACCATGATCACCACATTTACGTTCTGATGGGCGTATCAGGCAGTGGCAAATCCGCTGTCGCCAGCGAAGTGGCGCATCAGCTGCATGCCGCGTTTCTTGATGGCGATTTTCTCCATCCGCGTTGCAACATCATGAAAATGGCCTCCGGCGAGCCGTTGAATGACGACGACCGCAAGCCGTGGTTACAGGCGCTGAACGATGCGGCGTTTGCGATGCAGCGAACCAATAAGGTATCGCTGATTGTCTGTTCCGCACTGAAAAAACACTATCGCGACCTGCTGCGCGACGGTAACCCAAACCTGTCTTTCATCTACCTGAAAGGGGATTTTGACGTTATCGAAAGCCGCCTGAAGGCACGTAAAGGCCACTTCTTTAAAACGCAGATGCTGGTAACTCAGTTTGACACACTGGAAGAGCCGGGCGCTGACGAGAGCGATGTACTGGTGGTGAATATCGATCAGCCGCTGGAAGGTGTCGTGGCAAGCACCATTGAGGTCATTAACAAAGGCAGTAAGTAGTGAGTACATTAACGCTTGTTTTAACAGCAGTAGGTTCTGTTTTACTGCTGCTGTTTTTAGTGATGAAGGCGCGTATGCACGCCTTCGTTGCTTTGATGGTGGTGTCTATTGGCGCAGGTCTTTTTTCCGGTATGCCGCTCGATAAAATCGCGGCGACGATGGAAAAAGGGATGGGCGGTACGCTTGGCTTCCTGGCGATTGTCGTCGCACTGGGCGCCATGTTCGGCAAAATTTTGCATGAGACGGGCGCAGTCGATCAGATTGCCGTCAAAATGCTCAAATCTTTCGGCCACAGCCGCGCGCATTACGCAATTGGTCTGGCGGGGCTGATTTGCGCGCTGCCGCTGTTCTTTGAAGTCGCCATTGTGCTGCTGATCAGCGTCGCATTCTCTATGGCGCGCCATACCGGAACAAACCTTGTGAAGCTGGTCATTCCGCTGTTTGCGGGCGTGGCGGCGGCTGCGGCGTTTCTGCTGCCCGGGCCTGCGCCGATGCTGCTGGCGTCCCAAATGCACGCTGATTTTGGCTGGATGATCCTGATTGGTCTGTGCGCGGCAATCCCTGGCATGATCATCGCCGGGCCGCTGTTTGGTAATTTCATTGGCCGCTATGTGGAACTGCACGTCCCGGACGACATTACCGAACCGCATCTGGGCGAAGGTAAAATGCCGTCGTTTGGCTTCAGCCTCTCGCTGATCCTGCTGCCGCTGGTGCTGGTAGGGCTGAAAACGATCGCCGCGCGCTTTGTCGCGGAAGGTTCCAGCGCTTACGAATGGTTTGAGTTTATCGGCCACCCGTTCACCGCGATTCTGGTGGCGTGCCTGGTGGCAATCTATGGCCTGGCGGTGCGTCAGGGGATGGCGAAAGATAAAGTCATGGCGATCTGCGGTCAGGCGCTGCAACCGGCGGGCATTATTCTGTTGGTGATTGGCGCAGGCGGCGTGTTCAAGCAGGTTCTGGTGGATTCCGGCGTTGGCCCGGCGCTGGGCGAAGCGTTAACCGGCATGGGCTTGCCGATTGCCATCACCTGCTTCGTGCTGGCGGCAGCGGTGCGTATCATTCAGGGTTCCGCGACCGTCGCGTGCTTAACGGCGGTGGGGCTGGTGATGCCGGTGGTGGAACAACTGAACTTCTCCGGCGCGCAGATGGCGGCATTGTCTATCTGTATCGCGGGCGGTTCTATCGTGGTCAGCCACGTAAACGACGCCGGTTTCTGGCTGTTCGGTAAATTCACTGGCGCGACCGAAGCGCAAACGCTGAAGACCTGGACGATGATGGAAACCATTCTCGGCACCGTCGGCGCGATTGTCGGTATGATTGCGTTCCAGCTTCTGAGCTGAGTCTTGTTGCCCGGTGGCGCGCCGCTTACCGGGCCTACAAGTGAGCACATATCCACACCGTAGGCCGGGCAAGCGCCACCCGGCTTTTCATCCTCAGCCTTTCATCCACATCCGAATGCCGTCCAGGAACATTTGGGTCGCCATCATCACCAGAATCAACCCCATCAGACGTTCCAGCGCGTTAACCCCTTTCTCGCCCAGCAGACGCAGGAACAGCGACGATTGCAGCAGAATCACAAACGTGCCGCCCCAGGCGATCAGCAGAGCGATGACCAGATGCCCCATCTGGTTCGGATACTGATGCGATAACAGCATCAGCGTCGCCAGGATGGTCGGGCCCGCCACCAGAGGGATAGCCAGCGGTACGATAAACGGTTCTTCGCCCGCCGGGAGTCCGGCGCTGTTGCCTGATGCGCTGGGGAAAATCATCTTAATGGCGATCAGGAACAGAATAATCCCCCCGGAGATCGACACGGTTTCCGCCCGCAGGTTGAGAAAGGCCAAAATTTTCTCGCCCGCAAACAGGAAAATGAGCATCAGTAAAAGCGCAATAAACAGCTCGCGAACCATAATCGCCCGGCGGCGCTTTGGTTCGGTATGTTTCAGTACGGACATGAAAATGGGCAGGTTTCCGAGTGGATCCATAATCAGGATCAATAAAACTGCCGCTGAAATGATTTCATTCATAACTCAAATTCCCTGATAATTACTGCGGACTTTCTGCTTGCTTAGGAAGCGGGATAAGTCGCATTACTGATGGCTTCGCTATCATTGATTAATTTCACTTGCGACTTTGGCTGCTTTTTGTATGGTGAAGGAAGAACCAGTAGGACACTGGTTTGCATACACAGCACACATCTTTGCAGGAAAAAAACGCTATGAAAAATGTTGGTTTTATCGGCTGGCGCGGTATGGTCGGCTCTGTACTCATGCAACGCATGGTTGAAGAGCGCGACTTCGATGCCATTCGCCCTGTTTTCTTTTCTACTTCCCAGCTTGGGCAGGCAGCGCCGACGTTCGGCGGTACGCCCGGCGGCACACTTCAGGATGCCTTTGATCTCGACGCGCTGAAGGCGCTTGATATCATTGTGACCTGTCAGGGCGGCGATTATACCAACGAAATCTATCCAAAGCTCCGTGAAAGCGGCTGGCAGGGCTACTGGATTGACGCGGCCTCCTCGCTGCGCATGAAAGACGACGCCATCATTATTCTTGATCCGGTTAATCAGGATGTCATTACCGACGGCCTGAACAACGGCATTAAAACCTTCGTCGGCGGTAACTGTACCGTCAGCCTGATGCTGATGTCGCTGGGCGGTCTGTTTGCTAATGACCTGGTGGACTGGGTTTCTGTTGCGACTTACCAGGCGGCGTCCGGCGGCGGCGCGCGTCATATGCGCGAACTGCTGGCGCAGATGGGCCACTTGTACGGTCACGTAGCCGATGAGCTGGCGACGCCTTCTTCCGCGATCCTCGACATTGAGCGCAAAGTGACGACCCTGACCCGCAGTGGCGACCTGCCGGTTGATAACTTTGGCGTACCGCTGGCGGGCAGCCTGATTCCGTGGATCGACAAACAGCTCGATAACGGCCAGAGCCGCGAAGAGTGGAAAGGCCAGGCGGAAACCAACAAAATTCTCAACACCTCTTCCGTGATCCCGGTGGATGGTCTGTGCGTGCGCGTCGGCGCGCTGCGCTGCCACAGCCAGGCGTTCACCATTAAACTGAAAAAAGACGTGTCTGTTCCGACCGTGGAAGAACTGCTGGCCGCGCACAACCCGTGGGCGAAAGTGGTACCCAACGATCGTGATATTACCCTGCGTGAGTTAACCCCGGCAGCCGTTACTGGCACGCTCACCACGCCGGTTGGCCGCCTGCGTAAGCTGAACATGGGGCCGGAGTTCCTCTCCGCCTTTACCGTTGGCGATCAGCTGCTTTGGGGCGCGGCAGAACCGCTGCGCCGTATGCTGCGTCAGCTGGCGTAATTGTGGATGGCCTGGTGGCGCGACGCTTATCAGGCCCACCAATAACGTGAATCATCAGGCCGGATAACGCATCGCCGCCATCCGGCAAACAAAACAGAGTTTAAATGTTGGGTGCTGAGTCACCCTTTTTTTTGCGTAATACAGGAGTAAGCGCAGATGTTCCAATATTTACCAGGAGTAAGATAAAGCATTGGCTATTCTTTAAGGGTGTCTTAATACCGGAGGTATTAAGCCTTAGCCTGAAGGTGGGACGGGGCAGAGAGGATGCACATTGGTGCTGCGCCGTTCAGGTCAAAGAAGTGTCACAACCTGATGTCGAAGATCAGTTGGAAGGGGTGACACCATAAAACAGGAAGACAGCCATGTCCGATCGTATCGATAGAGACGTGATTAATGCGCTAATTGCGGGTCATTTTGCGGACCCTTTTTCCGTACTTGGTATGCACCAAACCACCGCGGGACTGGAAGTCCGCGCCCTATTGCCTGATGCCACCGAAGTGTGGGTGATTGAACCGAAAACCGGACGTAAAGTCGGCAAACTGGAATGTATCGACTCACGCGGTTTTTTTAGCGGTGTGCTCCCCCGACGCAAAAATTTCTTTCGCTATCAGCTCGCTGTTGTCTGGCATGGACAGCAGAATCTGATTGACGATCCTTACCGTTTTGGCCCTCTGATCCAGGAAATGGATGCCTGGTTGCTGTCTGAAGGCACGCATTTACGCCCGTATGAAACGCTGGGCGCACATGCCGACACAATGGACGGCGTTACTGGAACCCGTTTTTCCGTCTGGGCGCCGAATGCCCAGCGCGTCTCCGTCGTTGGGCAATTCAACTACTGGGATGGTCGCCGCCACCCGATGCGCCTGCGCAAAGAGAGCGGTATCTGGGAGCTGTTTATTCCCGGCGCGCAACACGGTCAGTTGTACAAATTCGAGATGATCGATGCGCATGGCAAGCTGAGAATCAAAGCCGACCCGTATGCGTTTGAAGCGCAAATGCGCCCGGAAACGGCCTCGCTGATCTGCGGTCTACCGGAAAAAGTGGTGCAGACGGAAGAGCGCAAACAAGCCAACCGGTTCGATGCGCCAGTCTCCATCTATGAAGTGCATCTGGGCTCGTGGCGTCGTCATACCGATAACAATTTCTGGCTGAGCTACCGCGAACTGGCGGATCAGCTTATTCCATACGTAAAATGGATGGGCTTTACCCACCTCGAACTGCTTCCTGTTAATGAACATCCCTTTGATGGCAGTTGGGGCTACCAGCCGACCGGGCTGTATGCGCCGACCCGCCGTTTCGGCACGCGCGATGACTTCCGCTATTTCATCAATGCCGCTCATCAGGCGGGTCTGAACGTCATTCTTGACTGGGTGCCGGGCCACTTCCCGTCGGATGATTTTGGTCTGGCGGATTTCGACGGCACCAAACTGTATGAGCACAGCGACCCGCGTGAAGGGTATCACCAGGACTGGAACACGCTTATCTATAACTACGGGCGCCGTGAAGTCAGCAACTATCTGGTCGGGAACGCGCTTTACTGGATTGAGCGTTTCGGCATTGATGCGCTGCGTGTAGACGCCGTGGCGTCGATGATTTACCGCGACTACAGCCGCAAAGAAGGCGAGTGGATCCCCAACGAGTTCGGCGGGCGTGAGAACCTGGAAGCCATTGAGTTCTTACGCAATACCAACCGTATTCTGGGAGAGCAGGTGTCTGGCGCGGTGAGCATGGCTGAGGAGTCCACTGACTTTGCTGGCGTGTCCCGACCACAGGATATGGGCGGACTGGGTTTCTGGTACAAATGGAACCTGGGCTGGATGCATGACACGCTGGACTACATGAAGCTGGACCCGGTTCATCGCCAGTATCATCACGATAAGCTGACCTTCGGCATGCTCTACAACTACACCGAAAACTTTGTCCTGCCGCTGTCACATGACGAAGTGGTGCATGGCAAAAAATCGATTCTCGACCGTATGCCTGGCGACGCCTGGCAGAAATTCGCCAACCTGCGCGCCTATTACGGCTGGATGTGGGCGTTCCCTGGTAAGAAACTGCTGTTTATGGGCAACGAGTTCGCCCAGGGGCGCGAGTGGAACCACGACGCCAGCCTTGACTGGCATCTGCTGGAAGGCGGCGACAACTGGCACCACGGCGTACAGCGGCTGGTGCGCGATCTCAACCATACCTATCGCCACCATAAAGCGCTGCATGAACTTGATTTTGATGCTTACGGTTTTGAATGGCTGGTGGTGGATGATAACGAACGTTCGGTGCTGATTTTTGTCCGCCGCGATAAAGTCGGCAATGAAATCATCGTCGCCAGCAACTTTACCCCGGTGCCGCGCCATGACTATCGTTTTGGCATCAATCAGCCAGGGAAATGGCGGGAGATTGTGAATACCGACTCCATGCACTACCACGGCAGCAATACCGGCAACGGCGGGGTGGTGCACAGCGACGAGATCGCCAGCCACGGCCGCCAGCACTCATTGAGTCTGACGCTGCCGCCGCTGGCCACCATCTGGCTTGTGCGGGAGGGTGAATGACGCAACTGGCAACCGGCAAAGCGACACCGCATGGCGCGACGTATGACGGTCATGGCGTCAACTTCACGCTTTTTTCGGCGCATGCGGAGCGCGTTGAACTGTGCGTGTTTGATGCGCTCGGCAATGAGCAGCGGTATGACCTGCCGGGGCGCAGCGGCGATGTCTGGCACGGCTACCTTGCCGACGCCAGGCCCGGCCTGCGCTACGGGTATCGCGTACACGGCCCGTGGCAACCCGCGCAAGGGCACCGCTTTAACCCGGCAAAACTGCTTATCGATCCCTGCGCTCGCCGCGTTGAAGGAGAGCTGAAGGATAACCCGCTGCTGCACGGCGGGTACGACGAGCCGGACCATCGTGATAATGCCGCTGTTGCCCTGAAATGCGTTGTCACCGCCGACCGCTATGACTGGGAAGATGACGCCCCGCCGCGCACGCCGTGGGGCAACACGGTCATCTACGAAGCGCATGTGAAGGGGCTGACGTACCTGCATCCGGCGATCCCGTCAGAGATTCGCGGCACCTGGAAGGCGCTGGGCCATCCGGTGATGATCGCGTATTTCAAGCAGTTGGGCATTACCGCGCTGGAGCTGTTGCCGGTGGCGCATTTTGCCAGTGAACCGCGCTTACAGCGCCTGGGGCTGTCGAATTACTGGGGCTATAACCCGGTGGCGATGTTCGCGCTGCATCCGGCTTATGCCTGCTCCCCGGAAACGGCGCTGGATGAGTTTCGTGATGCCATCAAAGCGCTGCATAAAGCCGGTATTGAAGTCATTCTTGATATTGTGCTGAACCATAGCGCGGAGCTGGATCTCGACGGGCCGCTCTTCTCCCTGCGCGGAATCGACAACCGTAGCTATTATTGGATCAAGGAGGATGGTGACTATCACAACTGGACCGGCTGCGGCAACACCCTCAATCTGAGCCATCCTGGCGTGGTGGAGTTTGCGTGCGAGTGCCTGCGCTACTGGGTTGAAACATGCCATGTGGACGGTTTTCGTTTTGATCTGGCCTCCGTGATGGGGCGCACCCCGGCGTTCCGTCAGGATGCGCCGCTGTTTACCGCCATCAACAATTGCCCGGTATTGTCGAGCGTGAAGCTCATTGCTGAGCCCTGGGATATCGGCGAAGGCGGCTATCAGGTGGGGAATTTCCCGCCGCCGTTTGCCGAGTGGAACGACCATTTCCGTGACGCGGCCCGCCGCTTCTGGTTGCAACGCAATCTGCCCCTCGGTGAGTTTGCCGGACGTTTCGCCGGTTCCAGCGATGTGTTTAAACGCCACGATCGCCTGCCCAATGCGTCCGTCAATCTGATCACCGCGCATGACGGTTTTACGCTGCGCGACTGTGTTTGTTTCAATCAGAAACACAATGAGGCGAACGGTGAGGAAAATCGGGACGGCACCAACAACAATTACAGTGATAATCATGGTAAAGAGGGATTAGGCGGCACGCTGGATCTGATTGAACGGCGGCGCGACAGCATTCACGCCCTGCTGACCACGTTGTTGCTCTCTCAGGGAACGCCGATGCTGCTGGCGGGCGATGAACACGGCCATAGCCAGCACGGCAACAATAACGCTTACTGCCAGGATAACGCATTAACCTGGCTGGACTGGCAGCAGGCAAACAGTGGGCTAACCACCTTTACCGCTGCATTGATTCATCTTCGCCAGCAGATACCGGCATTAGTGGGAAATCGCTGGTGGGAAGAAAATGACGGCAATGTTCGTTGGCTGAATAAAAATGCAGAGCCCTTAAGCGCGGGCGAGTGGGAAAACGGGCCGAAACAGATGCAGATCCTGCTTTCAGACCGCTTCCTTATCGCGATAAACGCCACGCTTGAGGTGACAGATATCGTTTTACCTGAAGGGGAGTGGCACGCTATTCCCCCATTCGCTGGAGAGGATAATCCGGTGATTACGGCTGTCTGGCAGGGACCTGCGCACGGACTGTGTGTGTTCCAGAGATGATAAAAAAGGAGTTAGTCATGGTGAGTTTAGAGAAGAACGATCGTGTAATGTTGGCGCGCCAGCTGCCATTAAAATCTGTTGCCCTGATCCTGGCCGGTGGCCGTGGTACACGCCTGAAAGATTTAACCAACAAACGTGCCAAACCTGCCGTGCACTTTGGCGGTAAGTTCCGCATCATCGATTTTGCCTTATCCAACTGTATTAACTCCGGGATCCGCCGCATTGGCGTGATTACGCAATACCAGTCTCATACTCTGGTACAGCATATTCAGCGCGGCTGGTCATTCTTCAGCGAAGAGATGAACGAATTCGTCGACCTGCTTCCCGCCCAGCAAAGGATGCAGGGCGAAAACTGGTATCGTGGAACGGCGGATGCCGTGACCCAGAACCTGGACATCATTCGTCGCTATAAAGCGGAATATGTGGTGATCCTCGCGGGCGATCATATCTACAAGCAGGACTACTCGCGCATGCTGATCGACCACTTCGAAAAAGGAGCGCGCTGCACCGTGGCGTGTATGCCGGTGCCGATTGAAGAGGCCACCGCGTTTGGCGTGATGGCGGTGGACGAGAGCGACAAGATCATCGAGTTTGTTGAAAAACCGGCGAATCCGCCAGCCATGCCTGGCGACGCGACGAAATCTCTCGCCAGCATGGGGATCTACATTTTCAACGCCGATTATCTGTATGAGTTGCTGGAGGAGGACGACAAAGACGACACCTCCAGCCACGATTTCGGTAAAGATATCATCCCAAAAATCACCAAAGCTGGTATGGCATATGCGCATCCATTCCCGCTGTCCTGCGTGCAGTCCGATCCCGAATCTGAACCTTACTGGCGCGATGTGGGTACGCTGGAAGCCTACTGGAAAGCCAACCTCGACCTGGCCTCGGTGACGCCGGAACTCGACATGTATGATCAGGACTGGCCGATCCGCACGCACATGGAGTCTCTGCCGCCTGCGAAATTTGTTCAGGATCGCTCCGGCAGCCACGGCATGACGCTCAACTCGCTGGTCTCCGGCGGGTGCATTATATCCGGTTCGGTGGTGGTGCAGTCCGTCCTGTTCCCGCGCGTGAGGGTGAACTCATTCTGTAACATCGATTCGGCAGTCCTGCTGCCAGAGGTCTGGGTTGGACGCTCATGCCGCTTGCGTCGTTGCATCATCGATCGCGCCTGCGTAATCCCGGAAGGTATGGTGATTGGCGAAAATGCGGAAGAAGATGCCCGTCGTTTCTACCGCTCAGAGGAAGGCATTGTGCTGGTCACGCGTGAAATGCTGCGCAAATTGCAGGTCAAACAGGAGCGATAATGCAGGTTTTACATGTATGTTCAGAGATGTTCCCCCTGCTAAAAACAGGTGGTCTGGCGGATGTGATTGGCGCGTTGCCTGCGGCACAGATTGCGGATGGTGTGGATGCTCGTGTGCTGCTTCCTGCATTTCCTGATATTCGTCGGGGCATCCCGGATGCGCAGGTAGTGACCCGGCGCGATACCTTTGCGGGAAGAATTACGCTCCTGTTCGGGCATTATAACGGCGTGGGAATCTACCTGATTGATGCGCCGCATCTGTATGACCGTCCGGGAAGCCCTTATCACGATACGAATTTATTCGCCTATACCGATAACGTCCTGCGGTTTGCGCTGTTGGGATGGGTGGGATGTGAAATGGCCTGCGGGCTTGATCCATTCTGGCGCCCGGATGTGGTGCATGCGCACGACTGGCATGCAGGCCTGGCGCCTGCGTATCTGGCTGCGCGCGGGCGTCCGGCGAAATCGGTGTTTACCGTACACAACCTGGCCTATCAAGGCATGTTTTATGCACATCACATGGATGACATCCAACTGCCATGGTCGTTCTATAACATGCATGGTCTGGAGTTTAACGGGCAGATTTCATTCCTGAAGGCGGGGTTGTATTACGCCGACCATATTACGGCGGTGAGCCCGACCTATGCGCGTGAAATTACCGAGCCGCAGTTCGCGTACGGGATGGAAGGCCTGCTGCGTCAGCGTCATCAGGAAGGGCGTCTGTCCGGCGTGCTGAATGGCGTGGATGAGAAAATCTGGAGCCCGGAAACGGATCTGCTGCTGGCGGCGCGCTATACGCGTGATTCGCTGGAGGAGAAAGCGGAGAACAAGCGCCAGCTACAGATTGCGATGGGGCTGAAAGTGGATGACAAAGCGCCACTGTTCGCCGTGGTCAGCCGTCTGACCAGCCAGAAAGGGCTGGATCTGGTGCTGGAGGCGTTACCAGGATTGCTGGAGCAGGGCGGGCAACTGGCGCTGCTGGGCGCGGGCGATCCGGTATTGCAGGAGGGATTTTTAGCGGCGGCGGCGGAACACCCAGGCCAGGTGGGCGTGCAGATCGGCTATCACGAAGCCTTCTCTCACCGCATCATGGGCGGGGCGGATGTCATTCTGGTGCCCAGCCGCTTTGAGCCGTGCGGCTTAACGCAGTTATACGGACTGAAGTACGGCACGCTGCCGCTGGTGCGGCGTACCGGTGGGCTTGCTGATACGGTGTCGGACAGTTCGCTGGAAAACCTGGCGGACGGCATCGCCAGTGGGTTTGTATTTGAAGATAGTAATGCCTGGTCTCTGTTACGGGCGATCCGGCGTGCTTTCGTGTTGTGGTCCCGACCTTCGCTCTGGCGGTTTGTGCAACGCCAGGCTATGGCCATGGATTTTAGCTGGCAAGTCGCGGCGAAGTCTTACCGCGAGCTTTACTATCGCTTGAAATAGTTATCCAGGAATCACCTATATGAATGCTCCATTTACTTATGCATCGCCCACTCTTAGCGTAGAAGCGCTTAAGCATTCTATTGCCTACAAACTGATGTTCACGATTGGTAAAGATCCGGTCATTGCCAATAAACATGAATGGCTGAACGCCACGCTGTTCGCGGTGCGCGATCGCCTCGTGGAACGCTGGCTGCGTTCTAACCGTGCTCAACTGTCGCAGGAAACCCGTCAGGTCTATTACCTGTCGATGGAATTTTTGATTGGCCGAACCCTCTCCAATGCCTTGTTATCGTTGGGTATTTACGACGATGTTAAAGGGGCGCTGGAAGCGATGGGGCTGGATCTCGAAGAACTGATTGATGAAGAGAACGACCCCGGTCTTGGCAACGGCGGTCTTGGCCGTCTGGCGGCGTGCTTCCTTGATTCGCTGGCGACCCTGGGTCTGCCGGGGCGCGGCTATGGAATTCGCTACGACTACGGCATGTTCAAGCAGAACATTGTCGAGGGGCGGCAGAAAGAGTCCCCGGACTATTGGCTGGAATACGGCAATCCGTGGGAGTTCAAGCGCCATAATACGCGCTACAAAGTGCGTTTCGGCGGGCGAATTCAGCAGGAAGGCAAGAAAGCCCGCTGGATTGAAACCGAAGAGATTCTGGCGGTGGCCTATGACCAGATTATCCCGGGCTATGATACCGACGCCACCAACACGCTGCGCCTGTGGAGCGCTCAGGCCAGTAGCGAAATCAACCTTGGTAAATTTAACCAGGGCGACTATTTCGCGGCGGTAGAGGATAAAAACCACTCTGAAAACGTATCCCGCGTACTTTACCCGGATGACTCCACCTATTCGGGGCGCGAGCTGCGCCTGCGTCAGGAGTACTTCCTGGTTTCCTCAACGGTACAGGACATTCTGAGCCGCCACTACCAGCTGCATAAAACCTATGACAACCTGGCGGATAAAATCGCCATTCACCTCAATGATACTCACCCGGTGCTGTCGATCCCGGAACTGATGCGCTTGTTGATTGATGAGCACAAATTCAGCTGGGACGATGCGTTTGAGGTGTGCTGCCAGGTCTTCTCCTACACCAACCACACGCTGATGAGCGAAGCGCTGGAAACCTGGCCGGTGGATATGCTGGGTAAAATCCTGCCGCGTCATTTGCAGATCATCTTTGAGATTAACGACTATTTCCTGAAAACGTTGCAGGAGCAGTATCCCAACGATACCGCTCTGCTGGGGCGGGCGTCGATTATCGATGAGTCCAACGGTCGTCGCGTCCGTATGGCGTGGCTGGCGGTAGTGGTGAGCCATAAAGTGAATGGCGTGTCGGAGCTGCACTCTAACCTGATGGTGCAGTCGCTGTTTGCTGATTTTGCGAGTATCTTCCCGACCCGCTTCTGCAACGTGACCAACGGCGTGACGCCGCGCCGCTGGCTGGCGCTGGCGAACCCGTCGCTTTCTGAGGTGCTGGACGAAAATATCGGGCGCACCTGGCGTACGGATCTCAGCCAGCTAAGCGAACTACAGCAGCATTGCGATTTCCCGCTGGTGAATCACGCGGTGCGCCAGGCGAAGCTGGAAAACAAAAAACGGCTGGCAATACTCATCGCTCAGCAGTTGAACGTGGTGGTCAATCCGAAGGCGTTGTTTGATGTGCAGATTAAACGTATTCACGAGTACAAACGTCAGTTGATGAATGTGCTGCATGTGATTACGCGTTATAACCGCATCAAGGAAGATCCTGAGGCGGAATGGGTGCCGCGCGTGAATATCTTTGCCGGTAAGGCGGCTTCGGCCTATTACATGGCGAAGCACATTATTCACCTGATCAATGACGTTGCTAAGGTGATCAACAACGATCCGCAGATTGGCGATAAGCTGAAAGTGGTGTTTATCCCGAACTACAGCGTGAGCCTGGCGCAGGTCATTATTCCTGCCGCCGACCTGTCTGAGCAGATTTCGCTGGCGGGTACGGAAGCGTCCGGCACCAGTAACATGAAGTTTGCGCTTAACGGCGCGCTGACCATCGGTACGCTGGACGGCGCAAACGTCGAGATGCTGGAGCATGTGGGGGCGGAGAATATCTTTATCTTTGGTAATACGGCGGAAGAAGTGGAAGAACTGCGCAAGCAGGGCTATAAACCGCGCGAGTATTACGAAAAAGATACGGAGCTGCACCAGGTGCTGACGCAGATCGGCAGCGGCGTGTTCAGCCCGGAAGAGCCGGGGCGCTACCGTGATCTGGTGGATTCGTTGATTAACTTTGGCGACCACTATCAGGTGCTGGCGGATTATCGTAGCTATGTTGATTGTCAGGATAAGGTGGATGAATTGTATCGTCATCCCGAAGAGTGGACCGCGAAAGCGATGCTCAATATCGCCAATATGGGGTATTTCTCTTCCGACAGGACGATCAAGGAGTATGCCGAAAATATCTGGCACATTGATTCGGTAAGGTTGTAACAAGGGACAGGACTAGCTGTAGGCCGGATAAGACGTTAGCCGCCATCCGGCAAAAGGCCCGGTGGCGCTGACGCTTACCGGGCCTGTGGACTGTTTTGTAGGCCGGATAAGGCGTAGCCGCCATCCGGCATTGTCATTACGACGCCAGCGACAACTGACGTTTGCCAATATATTCCGCCAGCCACTGGCTCACGCGGGACTGCTGCTCGGCGTTGAGCCACATCCCTTCTTTGGTGCGGCGCCACAACGCGTCGTCCGCACGACGTACCCATTCGTGATCCACCAGATACTTCAGCTCCGCTTCGTAAAGTTCGTGACCGAAATCTTCACCTAACTCGGCAACGGAGGTGGCTTCGCCGAGTATCCACTCGGTATTGCTGCCGTAGGTGCGGGAATAATGACGCGCCAGCGACTCCGTCAGGAACGGATAGCGGCGGCGCAGTTTGGCCGCGTAATCTTCACGATCGCCGCCGATATCCCCGCCAGGAAGCACGCACTCTTTAGTCCAGGCCGGGCCAATACCCTGGTAATAGGACGACAGTTTTTCCATCGCGTGTTCGGCCAGCTTACGATAAGTGGTCAGCTTACCGCCGAATACCGACAACAGCGGCGCTTTGCCGTTTTCATCGTGGATATCCAGCGTGTAGTCACGGGTGATCGCCTGCGGAGAATCGGACTCGTCGTCGCACAGCGGACGCACGCCGGAGTAGGTCCAGACGATATCGTCGCGACCCAGTTGTTTCTTGAAGTGCGCGTTATAGACTTTCAGCAGGTAATTGATTTCGCTTTCATCAATTTTCACTGCTTTCGGATCGCCTTTGTACTCAACGTCAGTGGTGCCGATGATTGAGAACTCATCCATCCACGGAATCACAAATACGATACGCTTATCTTCGTTTTGCAGGATATAAGCCTGTTTCTGCGTATGCACGCGCGGCACCACAATGTGGCTGCCTTTGATCAGACGAATGCCGTAGGGTGAAGGCAGGTGCATACCGTCGTCGAAGAACTGTTTTACCCACGGCCCCGTGGCGTTGACCAGACCACGCGCCTGCCAGGTGTGCTTTTTACCGGTATCGATATCTTCCGCTTCTACGATCCACAGACCGTTTTCACGACGGGCAGAGGTCGCTCGGGTACGGGTTAACACTTCCCCGCCTTTACGCACCACCATTTGGGCGTTTGCCAGAACCAGACGCGCATCGTCTACCCAGCAGTCAGAATATTCGAAACCGCGCACGATCTCCGGTTTCAGCACCGAATCTGCGCCAAAACGCAAACCGGTTGAACCGGGCAGACTGGTGCGTTTGCCCAGATGATCGTACATAAACAGACCAATTCGGATCATCCATGCCGGGCGCAGGTGCGGGCGGTGAGGCAGGCGGAAGCGCATCGGGAAGGCGATGTGCGGCGCCATTTTCAGCAGCACTTCACGTTCGGCCAGCGCTTCGCTGACCAGGCGGAATTCGTAGTGTTCAAGGTAGCGCAAGCCACCGTGAATTAATTTAGAGCTGGCGGAAGAGGTTGCACAGGCCAAATCCTGCGCTTCCAGCATGAGCACGGATAAACCACGTCCGGCGGCGTCTGCCGCGATACCCGCACCGTTAATGCCCCCGCCTATCACAATCAGATCTTTGGTTTCCATGCTACCCTCTTGCACTTTCGTTAAAGCTCAAAAATGTTCGTTATCGAGCATAATAGCAAAAAAACGAGCTGGTGGTAACATCGAAAAAACATTTTAGAGTGATACATATAACATTATGGCGTTTACTTACCCCGGCGACGTACACTGAACGGTAAAATAGCCATCTGCATATAAAGCCTGCATATAAAAGAAAGAGAGACTCATGGATCAGTTTGAATGTATTAATGTCGAAGAAGCTCACCAGAAACTGCACCAGGGAACGGCGGTGCTGGTGGATATCCGCGATCCGCAAAGCTATGCGATGGGCCACACGCCGCAGGCGTTCCATCTGACCAACGATACGCTGGGCGCGTTTATGCGCGACCATGATTTCGATACCGTGGTGATGGTGATGTGCTATCACGGCAATAGCAGCAAAGGCGCGGCACAGTACCTGCTACAACAGGGTTATGACGCGGTTTACAGTATTGATGGCGGGTTTGATGCCTGGCACCGCCATTTCCCCTCAGAGGTGGCATTTGGCGCTTAAGCCCACAAAGATGCAGCCTGAAGCCGGAAGGGCCTATATACTGTCCTCTTTTGTGTGGACTAAGCGACAGCAACAATGTTGATGATTACCTCTTTTGCTAACCCCCGCGTGGCGCAGGCATTTGTTGATTACATGGCGACGCAGGGCGTTATCCTGACGATTCAACAACATCATCAAAGCGATGTCTGGCTGGCGGACGAATCTCAGGCCGAGCGCGTGCGGGCGGAGCTGGCGCGCTTTCTGGAAAATCCCGCCGATCCGCGTTATCTGGCGGCAAGCTGGCAGTCCGGTCATACCGGCAGCGGGCTGCACTATCGCCGTTTCCCGTTTATCGCCACATTGCGCGAGAGGGCGGGCCCGGTCACCTGGCTTATTATGATCGCCTGTATCCTGGTGTTCGTTGTGATGAGCATCGTCGGCGCGCAGAGCGTCATGGTGTGGCTGGCGTGGCCGTTTGATCCGTCACTGAAATTTGAGTTCTGGCGCTATTTCACCCATGCGTTTATGCACTTCTCGTTAATGCATATCCTCTTCAACCTGTTGTGGTGGTGGTATATCGGCGGGGCGGTGGAAAAGCGTCTGGGCAGCGGAAAACTGATCGTTATTACCGTCATCAGCGCATTGCTGAGCGGTTATGTACAGCAGAAGTTCAGCGGCCCGTGGTTTGGTGGGCTTTCCGGCGTGGTTTACGCGCTGATGGGCTACGCCTGGCTACGTGGTGAACGCGATCCGCAAAGCGGCATATATCTACAGCGTGGGCTTATTGCTTTTGCGTTGATCTGGATTGTTGCCGGGTGGTTTGATGTGTTTGGCATGTCGATGGCGAACGGTGCGCACATCGCCGGGCTGGCCGTGGGGCTGGCGATGGCATTTGCTGACACGGTGAATGCGCGAAAACGAACATGATTGGGGTTGCGCCGGATGGCGGCGAAACGCCTTATCCGGCCTACTAAAAATGCACGGTCGGTAGGCCGGATAAAACGCCAGGCGTCGCCATCCGGCAAAATTCCAGGGAATAACAATGAAACAGACACAACGTCATGACGCTATCATCGAACTGGTAAAAAAGCAGGGATACGTCAGCACTGAAGAACTGGTGGAACATTTCTCCGTCAGCCCACAAACCATTCGTCGGGATCTCAACGACCTGGCGGAGCAGAATATGATCCTGCGCCACCACGGCGGCGCGGCGTTGCCTTCCAGCTCGGTAAACACGCCGTGGCACGATCGTAAAGCGACGCAAACGGCGGAGAAGGAACGTATTGCGCGGAAAGTCGCCACGCAAATCCCCAACGGTTCAACGCTGTTTATTGATATCGGCACGACGCCGGAAGCGGTGGCGCATGCCTTGTTGGATCACAGTAACCTGCGCATTGTGACCAACAATCTCAACGTGGCGAACACGCTGATGGTGAAAGAGGATTTTCGCATTATTCTCGCTGGCGGTGAGCTTCGCAGCCGTGACGGCGGCATTATTGGCGAAGCGACGCTCGATTTCATCTCTCAATTCCGCCTGGATTTTGGCATTCTGGGGATCAGCGGTATCGACAGCGATGGGTCGCTGCTGGAATTTGATTATCACGAAGTACGCACGAAACGCGCGATTATTGAAAATTCACGCCATGTGATGCTGGTTGTGGATCACTCTAAGTTTGGTCGTAATGCGATGGTGAATATGGGCAGCATTAGCCTGGTGGATGCCGTCTATACCGATATGACGCCGCCAGCAGGGGTATTGCAGGTACTTACCGACCACCATATTCAGTTAGAGTTGTGCTGATCATCGTGATTGTAGGCCCGGTAAGCGTAAGCGCCACCGGGCAATCATCACACCCCGTACCCCATCATTTTCAAAAGCCTCTGCGCATGTTGTACGGCGTCCTGACGATGCGCGACGCCGAGCTTCTGATATAAATTGCGAATGTGCGTTTTGATGGTCGTGGCCGCAACCGCCAGCTCGCCAGCGATTTGCTCGTTGCTGTAGCCGGAATAGATCAGTCCCAGAACCTGCCACTCACGCTGCGTTAGCGGGCTGGTGCGGATCAGCTCCGGTACGTCCGGGTGATTTAACAGCCGCTCCACAAAGCCTTCGTCAAAATGGGCGAACTTATGTCGATGGTGCTGGTTAATTTCCCGCAGGATGCGCTGTGCGCGATGTTGTTCAAGCTCCGGCAGCGTATTCAACTGAATCAACTGACGCAGTTGCTGCGCCATCGCTTCGCCTTCAATCACAAAGTGGCTGATGAAACCGGTACGGTTCGCCAGTTGCAGCGCATCAAGCAACACCCGCTGGGCGTCGTTTTTACGTCCGGCCTGCCAGTACAGCTGATTAAGCAACAGCAGGTTACGGTTAAGATCGCTCATTAAACGCAGGCTACGGGCATTTTCGTTTAGCTCTTCCAGCACAATCTCTGCGGATTCAAACTCACCCAGCAGGATCTGCGCCCTGGCGATATTACGCCACTGGCCTTGCAGGAAGTGGTTGTTGGCAAATTCTGGTTTCGGCGTATGACGCAGCCAGTTGGCGGCGGACTTCTTATCGCCCGTCATCTGCCAGTAAATCACGCGAACCTTATCGGCATTGGAAATCCAGTCGCTGTGATACTGGCCGTTGCCCAGCAGGTTCTCCAGACGGTTCAACTGCGTGCGGGCATTATCCAGATCGCCGCGCGCCAGCGAGCACTGCACCAGCAGCGCCAGACACTGCAATTGCTGCTGCGGCTGGAATGCGGAAAGCACATCAATACCGCTGCGGGCGGAGGCTTCCGCTTCGTCAAGACGCGCCCATGCCCACAGAAGCTGCGCGCGAATGCGCATCAGGAACTCGTGCATCGGCAACTGTTCGAGATGTTGCTCTTTAATCAGCTGGAACGCTTTCTCCTGGGTTTCCCAGGCGGCCTGCAAAAAGCCCTGGGCGAAGAGAATTTCACTTTGTTGGAGCAGGCTCCAGAGGGCGTAATGCCAGACGTCATGATGACGCGACATTTGTTCAGTTTGCTGCATCAGCGACAGTGAACGGGAGAGATCGCCTTTACAGTGCAGCACTTCGCCGTGTACGGAGGTGGCGACAATACGGCTGTAAAACCAGGCGATCGGCAGCTCATCCAGCGCCAGTTTTGCCAGCCGTTCCGCTTCATCCGGGTTGCCGTCGTTAATCGCGACCTGAGCGCGCAGGGCGTTAAATTCCGCATGCAGCGTACCGTCCATCATGCCCTGAATTTCTTGCTCAGCGCGCGCCAGCAGGGTATTTACTTCGCTGTAGCGGTGCTGGCTTTGCATCAGCCATGCCTGCAACAGAACCAGTCGCGGGTTTTCCAGCAAACTTTCCCACGGCAGGGCCTTTAATGACTCTTCCAGCAGCGCCAGCTCACTGTGGTTAAACAGCCCCCACGCATGATTCAGCAGGATATCGCGCAGCATATGCGCATCGCCCGCCGCCAGGGCATGGTGAATGGCTTCGCTGGGGAAACCTTGCGCCATCCAGCTTTCGGCGGCAGCGCGGTGGATATCCGGCAGCTCGGTCGCCAGTTCCCATTGGCAACGCTGACGCAGGAAACTGCCAAACAGCGGGTGATAGCTGAACCATTCGCCCGTATCGTCCATGCGTTGCAGGAACAGCCCCTGACGCTCAATCTCCTCCAGACGCATCTGCCCGTTCTCTTCGCCCGTCACGCGCACGATCAGCGCATCGTTCATCGAACGCAGGATGGCGCTTTTCAGCAGAAAATGCCGGGTACTCACGTCCACGTTGTCCAGCACTTCATCGACCAGGTAATCAGACAGATGGCTGGCGTTAATTCCCGCCAGGCGTCGCGCAGACTGGTGCGCGGAGTTATTGTTCTGGCGGGCGGAAAGGGCGATAAGCTGTAGCGCGGTTGCCCAACCGGCGACGTCGTCGCACATCCGGCTGCTCTCGGCGGCTTCGATAGGCGAGGACAGACGGCGGTCAAAGAAC
Source organism: Citrobacter sp. CK206 (assembly GCF_030333125.1). Taxonomy (NCBI): domain Bacteria; kingdom Pseudomonadati; phylum Pseudomonadota; class Gammaproteobacteria; order Enterobacterales; family Enterobacteriaceae; genus Citrobacter; species Citrobacter sp. CK206. The sequence goes on along the minus strand of NZ_JAOWGM010000028.1, from coordinate 90,611 downwards.
TGTTTTGCTTCCTGATGGTTAAAGGCTAATTGCTGGCTGCCGATTTCCAGCAGCTGATCGCGAACGCGCAGATTAGCGATGCCGAGCTGCGGTAAATTACGCGACAGCACGACCAGCGTGAGATTTTCGGGTTGATGACGCAGGAAAAAGCGCATCGCGTCGTGGATCACCGGGTTTGTGATCAGATGGTAATCATCAATGACCAGATAAAGCGGGCGATGCCACTCAGCCAACTCAATAAAGAGTTGCGCGAAAAGGGAGGTCAGGCTGACGTACTGGCGTTTTTGCACCATGACTTCACTGGTGGAGCAATGCCCGCCCGTTGCCTGCTGAAGCGCGGCAATTAAATAACTGGCGAATCGCTCCTGCTGGTTGTCGCCTTCATCCAGCGAGAACCAGCCTAACTCGTTTTTCCCGGCAGCCCACTGTGAAACAAGCGTGGTTTTCCCATAGCCCGCAGGGCTTGTTACCAGGGCCAGCCTGAAATTGTTCGCGCCGGAAAGTTTAGCCAACAGGCGCTCACGAACCACCGTATGGTCGAGTCGAACCGGACGACTTAATTTAGACGGAATCAACATAGTAATCACTTCACTGTGAGGAAATGGGGAAATGCGATTTTTTTTGCGCTTCGTAATTAATAGATATAAGGTCGGACAGAAACCGGTTTAATGCAAGCTATGCAAGTTTTTTGTGTGTCTGAATTTGCACTCTGTCACAATTCTAAATATCCATTGCAAGAAACGGTTTAGCACGGTCTGAGTGTGCGTGGAGACTGGGATGGTGCCCGATCCTGCCTGCCCCAAATAATGCCATTTCCTCTGTGTGGTTACTGTACTTTTTAATGAAAGTCAGGAAGTAATGAACTCAGGGAATTATTCAGGAACGGAAATAACTGAATGGGTTTGATATTTCAGGGTAGAAACTATTTCCGCATTTACATATTCACTTTCAATAAACCTCCGCGATTTAATTATTTGTGTCATCGTGCGTAAAACGGCGTGCAGTCGCAGGTATGCTGTGCGGTAATTCGACGTATTCACCGGCAATCCACTACCTTTAAGTGGCGGCGATCACACTTTTATGCTCATCCCCACTACTCCTCCCTGCCTAATCCCGGGTGGGATGAGGAAGGTCAACATCGAGCCAGGCAAACTAACGATAACGTTGTTTTATTACCTGAGGATTCGGAATTTCTATGTCACAGCCTACCTTCAACAAAGATCACTTTCAGGCTGCCCTGATGCGTCAGTGGCAGCGTTTCGGTTTACTGTCGGCTCATGAGATGACATCTCGCCAGTGGTGGCAGGCCGTTAGCGGCGCACTGGCTGAATTGCTCAGCGCGCAACCTGCGGCGAAACCGGCTAAAAACCAGCGTCATGTTAACTACATCTCGATGGAATTCCTGATTGGCCGCCTGACCGGGAACAACCTGTTGAATCTGGGCTGGTATCAGGCGGTGAGCGATGTGCTGAAAACGCACGACGTCAACCTGACCGACCTGCTGGAGGAAGAGGTTGATCCTGCGCTGGGCAACGGTGGTTTAGGGCGTCTGGCGGCATGTTTCCTGGACTCTATGGCGACGGTAGGCCAGTCCGCAACGGGCTATGGCCTGAACTACCAGTATGGGCTGTTCCGTCAGTCTTTTGTCGATGGGCAACAGATGGAAGCGCCGGATGACTGGCATCGCGGTAGCTACCCGTGGTTCCGTCACAATGAACAGCTTGATGTTCAGGTCGGTATTGGCGGTAAAGTGACGAAGGACGGGCGTTGGGAACCGGGTTTTGTGATCACCGGGCAGGCGTGGGACTTGCCGGTGCTTGGCTACCGGAACGGCGTCGCACAGCCGCTGCGTTTGTGGCAGGCCGCGCATGCGCATCCGTTTAACCTGACCAAATTCAACGACGGCGATTTCCTGCGCGCGGAGCAGCAGGGGATCGACGCGGAAAAACTGACGAAAGTCCTCTATCCGAACGACAACCACACCGCAGGCAAAAAGCTGCGCCTGATGCAGCAGTATTTCCAGTGCGCCTGCTCGGTAGCGGATATTCTGCGCCGTCACCACCTGGCGGGGCGCAAACTGCATGAGCTGGCGGAGTATGAGGTCATTCAACTCAACGATACTCACCCGACCATCGCTATCCCTGAACTGCTGCGCGTGCTGCTCGATGAGCACCAGCTAAGCTGGGACGACGCCTGGGCCATCACCAGTAAAACGTTCGCCTACACCAACCATACGCTGATGCCGGAAGCGCTGGAGTGCTGGGATGAGAAACTGGTGAAAGCGCTGCTGCCGCGCCATATGCAGATCATCAAAGAGATTAATGACCGCTTTAAGAAACAGGTTGATAAAACCTGGCCGGGCGATAAGCAGGTGTGGGCGAAGCTGGCGGTAGTGCACGACAAGCAGGTGCGGATGGCCAATATGTGCGTGGTCAGCGGCTTTGCGGTCAACGGCGTTGCGGCGCTGCACTCCGATCTGGTGGTGAAGGATCTGTTCCCGGAATACCACCAGCTGTGGCCGAACAAATTCCACAACGTGACCAACGGCATTACGCCGCGTCGCTGGATCAAACAGTGCAACCCGGCACTTGCGGCGCTGCTGGATAAGTCGTTGAAGAAAGAGTGGGCTAACGACCTCGATCAACTGATCAACCTGGAGAAATTCGCCGACGACGCGGCGTTCCGCAAAACGTATCGTGAGATTAAACAGGCGAATAAAGTCCGCCTGGCCGAATTTGTGAAAATGCGCACCGGGATTGAAATCAACCCGCAGGCGATTTTCGATATCCAGATTAAGCGCCTGCACGAATATAAGCGCCAGCACCTGAACCTGCTGCATATTCTGGCGCTGTACAAAGAGATCCGCGAAAATCCGAAAGCAGACCGCGTGCCGCGCGTGTTCCTGTTTGGCGCAAAAGCGGCGCCGGGCTACTATCTGGCGAAAAACATCATCTTCGCCATTAACAAGGTGGCGGAAACCATCAACAACGACCCGAAAGTCGGCGATAAGCTGAAAGTGGTCTTCCTGCCGGACTACTGCGTTTCGGCGGCGGAAATGCTGATCCCGGCGGCGGACGTCTCTGAGCAGATCTCTACTGCCGGTAAAGAAGCCTCCGGCACCGGCAATATGAAGCTGGCGTTGAACGGCGCGCTGACGGTCGGTACGCTGGATGGGGCGAACGTTGAGATCGCCGAACAGGTCGGGGACGAGAACATCTTTATCTTCGGTCATACCGTGGAAGAGGTGAAACGGCTGAAGGCCAAGGGCTACGACCCGGTGAAATGGCGTAAGAAAGACAAAGTGCTGGACGCGGTGCTGAAGGAGCTGGAAAGCGGCAAATACAGCAACGGCGACAAGCACGCTTTTGATCAGATGCTGCACAGCATTGGCAAACAGGGGGGCGACCCGTACCTGGTGATGGCGGACTTTGCCGCCTACGTTGCGGCACAAAAGCAGGTGGACGTGCTGTATCGCGACCAGGATGCCTGGACCCGGGCGACGATCCTGAACACCGCGCGTTGCGGGATGTTCAGCTCGGATCGCTCCATCCGCGATTATCAGGCTCGTATCTGGCAGGCAAAACGCTAAGGAAGCGCCATGGAACGCAAACGTCTGGATAATGCCGCGCTGGCGGCGGGGATCAGCCCCAATTACATCAATGCCCACGGTAAACCGCAGTCGATTGGCGCCGAAACCAAACGGCGTTTGCTTGATGCGATGCACTGCGCCACCGCCGCCACGAAGGTGGCGGTGACGCCAGTGCCGAATGTGATGGTGTATACCGCAGGCAAGAAGATGCCGCTGGCGGTAGAAGGCAGCGGCGATTTTAGCTGGCTGCTGACCACCGAGGAGGGCGTACAGCACAAGGGGCACGCCACCGGCGGTAAAGCCTTTACGCTTCCGGCAAAGCTGCCGGAGGGGTATCACACGCTGACCCTGACTCAGGGCGAACAGCGCACGCACTGCCGGATCATCGTGGCGCCGAAACGCTGCTATGAGCCGCAGGCGCTGCTGACCGGACAGAAGCTATGGGGGGCGTGCGTTCAGCTTTATACCCTGCGTTCGGAAAAAAACTGGGGGATTGGCGACTTTGGCGATCTCCAGTCGATGCTGACGGATGTTGCGAAACGCGGCGGCGCATTTATTGGCCTGAACCCGATTCACGCCCTCTACCCGGCAAACCCGGAGAGCGCCAGCCCGTACAGCCCCTCATCCCGCCGTTGGCTGAATGTCATTTATATCGACGTGAATGCCGTTGACGATTTCCGGTTGAGCAAAGAGGCGCAGGCCTGGTGGAACATGCCGGCGACGCAGCAGACATTGCAGCGCGCACGGGACGCCGAATGGGTTGATTATTCTGCTGTTACCGCGCTGAAAATGACCGCCCTGCGGATGGCATGGAAAGGTTTTGCGCTTCGTGATGACGAGCAGATGGCGGCGTTTCGCCACTTTGTCGCCCAGGAAGGCGACAGCCTGTACTGGCAGGCGGCATTTGACGCGCTGCACACGCATCAGGTGAAGGAAGATGAGTTGCGCTGGGGCTGGCCGGTCTGGCCGGAAGCGTATCAGTCAGTGAACTCGCCGGAAGTGAAACAGTTCTGTGAAGATCACCGCGATGAGGTGGACTTTTACCTCTGGTTACAGTGGCTGGCGTATACCCAGTTTGCCGCCTGTTGGGCGGTATGCCAGGGTTATGATATGCCGATTGGCCTGTATCGCGATCTGGCGGTAGGGGTTGCGGAGGGCGGGGCGGAAACCTGGTGCGATCGTGAGCTGTATTGCCTGAAAGCATCGGTGGGCGCGCCGCCGGATATCCTCGGCCCGCTGGGGCAGAACTGGGGACTGCCGCCGATGGACCCGCACATCATCGCCGCTCGCGCCTATGAGCCGTTTATTGAACTGCTGCGCGCCAATATGCAGAACTGCGGCGCTTTGCGTATCGATCATGTTATGTCGATGCTGCGTCTGTGGTGGATTCCTTACGGTGAAACGGCGGATCACGGGGCGTATGTGCATTACCCGGTGGACGCCCTGCTCTCTATTCTGGCGCTGGAAAGTAAACGTCATCGCTGCATGGTGATTGGCGAAGATCTGGGGACGGTGCCGGTGGAAATCGTGGGTAAACTGCGCGATAGCGGCGTTTACTCGTATAAAGTGCTCTATTTCGAGAATGATCATGAGAAGAACTTCCGCGCGCCGAAAGCGTACCCGGAACAATCAATGGCAGTCGCGACGACGCATGACCTTCCTACGCTGCGCGGCTACTGGGACAGCGGCGACCTGACGCTCGGCAAAATGCTGGGGCTTTACCCGGATGAAGTGATATTGCGTGGGCTGTATCAGGATCGTGAGCTGGCGAAGCAGGGTCTGCTGGACGCGCTGCACAAATACGGTTGCCTGCCGAAACGCGCGGGGCATAAGGCGTCGCTGATGTCGATGACGCCGATCCTCAACCGTGGAATGCAGCGTTACATTGCGGACAGCCATAGCGCATTGCTGGGGTTGCAGCCGGAAGACTGGCTGGACATGGCGGAGCCGGTCAATATTCCAGGCACCAGCGACCAGTACAAGAACTGGCGGCGCAAGTTGTCCACGACGCTTGAGAAGATGTTTGCCGATGACAAGGTGAATAAACTGCTTAAAGATTTGGACAAACGGCGAAAAGCGGCCGCGAAGAAGAAGTAAAAAAAGCCGGGAATTTCCCGGCTTTTTTATGGTGACAACATGTAGGCCTGATAAGCGCAGCGCCATCAGGCGATTCTGGCGCACATTGCCGGATGGCGGCTTTGCCTTATCCGGCCTACAAATCGTCTCGGTTACACCACCATTCCCAGCAGCAGACACCCAATCAGGCCGCAGACGGAGATAATGGTTTCCAGCATTGACCAGGACTTGATGGTTTCGCCGATGGTCAGGTTGAAATACTCTTTGAACAGCCAGAAGCCTGGATCGTTTACGTGAGAGAAAATGACGCTACCGGAACCGACGGCGATAACCATCAGCTCAGGGCTTACGCCCGTCGTCGCAATCAGCGGCGCCACGATACCACCCGCGGTAATTGCGGCTACGGTGGCAGAACCGAGCGCGATACGCAGTACGGCTGCGATGGACCACGCCATGAACAGCGGAGAAACGTTGGTTTCGTTCATCATGGACGCGATGTATTTGTCTACGCCGCTATCAACCAGTACCTGCTTGAATGCGCCGCCGCCGCCGATGATCAGCAGCATCATCGCGATGATTTTGATTGAGGAACCCAGCGTGTCGTTAATCTGATCCATTGAGCGGCCACGGTTCAGACCGAACGTGAACATCGCAATCAGTACCGCAATCAGCGTTGCCATTACCGGGTCGCCAAAGAACTCAGCAACCGGCAGGAAGGCATGACCTTTTGGCAGCACCATTTCTGCAACGGCGCGCATGGCCATTAAAATAACCGGCACCAGAGAAGTCCAGACGCTGACGCCAAAGCCAGGCATCTCTTCTTCAGTAAAGTTTTTTGCGCTGTACAGACCTTCCGGGATCGGCTTATCGATGCCTTTCAGGAAGCGGGCAAATACCGGGCCAGCGAGAATTACGGTCGGGATAGCCAGAATCGTACCGAACAGCAGGGTTTTACCCATATCGGCGTGGAAGATCGTGGCGATGGCGGTCGGGCCCGGGTGCGGAGGCAGGAAGCCGTGGGTAACGGACAGCGCTGCCGCCATCGGTACGCCGACATACAGCAAAGGAATGCTGGCCGCCGCTGCGATGGTGAATACCAGCGGCAGCATCAGCACGAAGCCCACTTCATAGAACAGTGCGAAACCTACCGTGAAGCCGGTTAATACCACTGCCCACTGGATGTGTTTTTTACCAAATTTGGCAATCAGCGTGGTCGCGATGCGCTGTGCGCCGCCGCAGTCTGCCAGCATTTTGCCCAGCATGGCGCCGAAACCCATAATCAGGGCGAGGCTACCAAGAGTACCACCAACACCAGCTTTAATAGAGCCAATGACTTTATCCAGCGGCATTCCTTGCATCAATCCAACAGCAAGTGCCACCAGGACGAGAGCGATGAAACCGTTCATTTTGAAGCGGATCATCAGGAGTAATAACAAAATTACACCGATAGCGACGATGACTAATGGCATGATTTACCTGGCCTTTCATTTGTTATGGGTAACGTCGGTGTGTCGACGAAAAATTCCGCTTGCCCCAACCGGGAACAGAAGCGTAACGGCACCAATACTGATTGACTTTAACACTATCTGGTTTAGTCGGCTGTTATGGGGATGTTTGGTGCCCATATGAATGATACGGGTAACATATAGCGATTGAGAATCACCCTGGCAGGCAAAATTTAAATTATGAGAGGCAGGTCATGTTATCGAAGGGGAAAAGCGGAAGATATCATCACGCCGGATGGCGGCGTAAACGCCTTATCCGGCCTACGGGATACACATTGTAGGCCCGGTAAGCGATGCGCCACCGGGCAAAACGCCGGATGGCGGCGTAAACGCCTTATCCGGCCTACGGGATATGCATTGTAGGCCCGGTAAGCGACGCGCCACCGGGCAAAACGCCGGATGGCGGCGTAAACGCCTTATCCGGCCTACGGGATATGCATTGTAGGCCCGGTAAGCGANGCGCCACCGGGCAAAACGCCGGATGGCGGCGTAAACGCCTTATCCGGCCTACGGGATATGCATTGTAGGCCCGGTAAGCGACGCGCCACCGGGCAGAATCTTAGTAGTAAGAGTGCTCGCCGCGCTGGTGTTCGGTCAGATCGCGAACGCCTTTCAGCTCAGGGAATTCATTCAGCAGCTGCTTCTCGATCCCTTCTTTCAGGGTCACATCGACCATCGAGCAACCGTTACAGCCGCCGCCAAACTGCAAAATGGCGTAGCCTTCGTCGGTGATCTCCATCAGAGAGACGCGACCGCCATGACCAGCAAGCTGCGGGTTGATCTGCGATTGCAGCATGTACTCCACACGTTCCATCAGCGGCGCATCATCAGCAACCTTACGCATTTTGGCGTTTGGCGCTTTCAGCGTCAGCTGAGAACCCAGCTGATCGGTGACGAAATCGATCTCGGCATCTTCCAGATACGGCGCGCTCAGTTCATCAACATAAGCGGTCAGCAGGTCAAATTTCAGGGCAGTGTCGCTTGCTTCCACGGCGTCCGGCGGACAATAAGAAACGCCGCATTCAGCGTTAGGCGTACCGGGATTGATCACAAATACGCGGATTTGTGTCCCTTCTTCCTGATTTGCCAGTAGTTTGGCAAAGTGCGCTTGTGCAGCATCGGAAATATGGATCATAGTAATGGCCTAATAGTTGACTATTTTACTTGGTTATAATACGCCCATCATCGAGGCTCTACAAGGTTCGACACAGGCACCATACCTGGACAGTCGCCGCGCCGTTGCGCAAAAGCAGCTGCGCGATCTCCGCGACGGTACTTCCGGTAGTGACGACATCATCCACAATGACCATATGGAGTCCCTGTACCGGCAATTCAAGGCGAAACGCATTTTTCAGGTTATGTTTGCGCAATCGGGCGCTGAGATGGTGCTGAGTGGCGGTGGCGCGAAGGCGCGTAACGCTTCGGCTGTCCCAGCCGCAGCCCAGCCAGCGCGCCAGGGGGCGACACAGCAGATCGCTTTGGTTAAATCCCCTGCGCCAGTGACGGCGCTGCCAGAGCGGCACGCTGACTAAGCGATCCGGTAGCGGAAGCGTCGATGCGCGGTGCGCGTATAAGACTTCCAGCAACAGCAGGCGTGAAAGGGCGGCGGCGACGTCGCTGCGGCGAGAGAATTTTAGCTGGTGGATAAGTAAACTCAGCGGCGGTACGTAGTCGCTGACCGTCACCAGACGTTGCCACGGCGGGGGTTTTTGCAGACAACGCCCGCAGGGAATGGCGGCGTGCGCAGCGGGTAATCCACACTGCGGGCACAGGCTGACGCGGCGACGCGCCGCTCTCGTGCAAATCGAACAAATCCCCCAGTGACTCAACGCCAGCGGCATTCGGCATAGCCAGCATAATCCCGGTACTGTTAGCATATGTTCATCCTTGTTAGCCAAAAGAGAACAGTAACTGATGAATGACATCTGGTGGCAGACTGAAGGTCAGGGAAATTGCCATCTTGTGCTGCTGCACGGATGGGGACTGAATGCGGAAGTGTGGAATTGCATTCGTGAGGAACTCAGCGCGCATTTCACGCTGCATCTTGTCGATTTACCCGGATTTGGCCGCAGCCAGGGTTTTGGCGCGATGTCGCTGGAGCAGATGGCGGAGCATGTGCTGAAACAGGCGCCTGATAAAGCCGTCTGGCTTGGCTGGAGTCTGGGAGGGCTGGTGGCGAGCCAGGTGGCGTTAACCCATCCTGAACGCGTTCAGGCGCTGGTGACCGTCGCATCATCGCCCTGTTTCAGTGCTCGCGAAGCGTGGCCGGGTATTAAGCCGGATATCCTGGCGGGATTTCAACAGCAGCTCAGCGAAGATTTCCAGCGTACGGTGGAGCGTTTTCTGGCGCTGCAAACGTTAGGCACCGAAACCGCGCGTCAGGATGCCCGCACGCTGAAAAGTGCCGTGCTGGCGTTGCCGATGCCGGAGGTTGCGGTACTGAACGGTGGGCTGGAGATATTGAAAACGGCCGACCTGCGCGAGCCGCTTAAATCGCTGACCATGCCGTTCCTGCGTCTGTATGGTTATCTGGATGGTCTGGTGCCGCGCAAAGTCGTGCCGATGCTGGATGCCGCATGGCCGGAGAGTGAATCTCAGGTGTTTGCAAAGGCCGCCCATGCGCCGTTTATTTCGCATCCCGGCGAATTTTGTCAGGCGTTGATGGCGTTAAAGCAGAAGATATAATTATTGTCTATGCAGTGCCGGATAGCGGCGTAAACGCCTTATCCGGCCTACATGTTAGCTACCGTTCGCCATCCGGCAGAACGTTAACGCAACGTCCACCACTCCCGGAGACAGGCTTTTCCTTCCGGGCAGCTTTTGCAGCTACCGGACAGGCAGCCGTCGGGATCTTCCTGAATCCGCACAGCCCTGCCCATATTCTCCAGTTGATTCAGCATCGCGTCGATCATCGGCTGCGGCGTATGCAGCGTGCGGCTAATCTGCATTGCCTCCATACGCCCCTGCAAAGCCAGTAAATCACGAACCTGAATAAGTGACGCCATTGTTCTCAACCTTAGTGACAGTTGCCGGCAGGGCTTGCGCAGCAGGCGCTGGCCGTTTTACGCGTCGCCAGCAGTTCGATATCCACCCGGCTGCGGGCGCGCCGTAACAGCCCCAGCACCACGATGTTAAACAGGATGACCGCCAGAATGCAGACCAGGCTATAGGTCGGATGCTGGCTAAAGCTTGCAACCTGATAGAACAGGGTAGACAGCGAGTAGGCGATATTCAGCCCCCACAGAATCGAGAAGCTCATCCAGCCGCGGCTGGATTCACGCGCGATAGCCCCCATCACCGAGATGCACGGTACATACAGCAGAACGAAAATCAGATAGCTGTATGCGGCAGCGGCGCTGCCAAACTTCGCGTCCATCACGCCCATCGCCCCGGTCGCCATTTCACCGTCGCCTTTGCTGGCTTCGATTGGGTTAGCCAGTACGCTAAGGCTGAAGGTGTCTTTCAGGCTTTGCCAGGTTTCATCGACCGCGCCCAGCAGCTCGTCGCCGAGATGGAAGTCAGCCGGATTAAACTCTTCTTCCTGAATATTTTCAGCGGTATAGAGGGTGTTCAGCGTCCCCACCACCACCTCTTTCGCCATTGCGCCGGTGAACAGGCCAACGGTCGCCTGCCAGTTATCTTCATGAACGCCAATCGGTTTAAAGACAGGCGTAATCACGCGGCTGATGGACGCGAGCGCAGAGTCGTTGATGTTATCGACGATTTTTCCGCTCAGGGAGAAGCTGTTAAACGCGCTGAGGAAAATACTGACGATGATGATGACCTTACCGGCACGCAGCACAAAGCCTTTCAGGCGTTGCCAGGTCTGGATCACCAGGCTTTTGATGTGCGGCACATGGTAGACCGGCAGTTCCATCACGAACGGAGAGGCTTCGCCGCGCATAATCGTGTGTTTAAGCATCAGGCCGGTCAGTACCGCCATCACGATACCCAGCACATACAGCGAGAAAACCGCCAGCGCGCCGTTTTGCCCAAAGAACGCGGCGGCAAACACGGCGAAAATCGCCAGACGTGCGCCGCAGGACATAAACGGCGCCATCATAATAGTCATCAGGCGTTCACGCGGTGCGTCCAGGGTACGGGCGCCCATTACGGACGGGACGTTACAGCCAAAACCGACAATCAGCGGCACGAACGATTTACCCGGCAGCCCCAGCGCCTGCATCAGACGGTCCATAACGAACGCCGCGCGCGCCATGTAGCCGGAGTCCTCCAGGAAAGAGAGGAACAGGTACATCATGCCGATCTGCGGCACCAGCGGCAGAACGGTATTGATACCGCCGCCCAGCCCCTGCGCGAGGAAAATGGTGAGCCAGTCCGGGAAGTGCAGCGTGTAGCCGATCCACTGAATGCCGTGAATAAAGAGCGCCACGGAACCCACGTCGAACAGCGGTTGCAGCGCGCCGCCAATGTTAATGGCGAGCAGGAACATCAGGTACATGACGAACAGGAAAATCGGCAACCCGAGGAAACGGTTCAGGATGACCTTATCTACCGCTGCGGTGAAACGGCTGGGTTCCGCCGTCAGGGTGTTGCTGACCACGTCGCAAATCGCGGCGATGCACTGATAACGCGCATCGGCGATGTGCAGCGCCGGGTCATCCATCTCTTTGCTCAGGCGAGTGAGCGACGCCTCAAGGTTTTGCGCGGCATTACCGGCGTAAACGCGGCTGTAGATATCGCCTTCCAGCATCTGCAAGCCTAGCCAGCGGCGCTGTTGCGCTGGCATATCCGCCGCCATGACGTCGGCCAGCGATTCGGCCTCGCGCAGCAACGGCCGGGCATAATGTACCAGCTCAACGTTTTCGTTTTCTTTATAGCGATCGATAGCCAGTTTCAGGGCTTCAATCCCACGGCCGCGTGTGGAAACCAACGGCACAACCGGGCAACCAAGGCGTGCGGACAGCGCGTCGATATCAATGCGAACCTGCTGTTTCTCCGCGATGTCGAGCATGTTGAGCGCCACAATGCAGGGAATGCCCAGCTCAAGCAGTTGCAGCGTCAGGTAGAGGTTGCGCTCAAGGTTAGAGGCATCCACCACGTTGATCAGCAGGTCTGCGTCGCCGCTCAGAATGTAATGGCAGGCGATTTGTTCATCGAGGGAAGTTTGTGACGAAATGGTGGTCAGTGAATAGGTACCGGGTAAATCGACCAGCGTGACCTGATGGTCGGTTGTTGCGAACTGACCTTCTTTGCGTTCAACGGTAACACCCGCCCAGTTCCCCACACGCTGACGCGCGCCGGTGAGCTGGTTAAATAATGTTGTCTTGCCGGAATTTGGATTACCAATTAAACCAATGGTTAATTTTTTCATTTTTATAGACTCACCGAATTAACAGGAAACCGCTTCCACTTCTAATAACGCCAGATCTTTCTTACGTAATACCAGGCTCACGCGGCGAGTTTCGATATGAATAGGATCGCCTAATGGGGCGACGCGCACTACGTTAAATGAAGAACCTGGCAACATGCCGAGTGAAAGCAGTTTCTGACGATATGCCGGGCTGATTTCATGGGAAAAACCGGTAATTTTCCACGCCGTGTCTGGAATGAATTGCATAGGGGGCCTACTTGTTTCTCGCTAACTGGACGTATACCTCATGCGCGCTCAGAAGGCGGCATAAGACCAGATGATTAGCCAACGAAAGAAAGATTAAATAATCAACAAGACAATGATAATGAGAATGGTTTTTATCATCAATGATTAAAATGTGACGGAATGTAGAAATAGATAATAAATTGAGTCAGTTTTGACATGGCTCAACATTTATTCGTCTTAAAAAGAACGTGTTGATTTAAACATTATTCAGCGTTGCTAATGTTTAATTAAGGTTTCATCTGTTAATGAATTGATAATTGCCAGTGCTGGCAACAGGCGGGTAATGAATTAAGCAATTTAATTCGTAAGATTTAATTGTTAATTTCAAATATAACGGCCGGATGGCGGTATAGATACCTCATCCGGCCTACAAGCATAAGGCTTGATTAGCGTTTTTTACCCATTGCGGCCGCCAGCGCGTCCATCATGGCGCTGTTGCCCGCAGGCTGCGCATCACGACCACGCGGCTTCGCCGCTTTTGCCGCCGGGCGGTTGCCCTGGGCGCGATCGTTGCCGCCGCCGCGACGGGCGTTGGTTTCACCCGGCTGCTCGTCCAGACGCATGGTCAGCGCGATGCGCTTACGTTGCAGGTCAACCTCCAGCACTTTCACCTTCACGATGTCGCCCGCTTTCACCACGGTGTGTGGATCTTCGACGAACTTATTCGACAGGGAAGAGATGTGCACCAGACCGTCCTGATGTACGCCGATATCCACAAACGCGCCAAAGTTGGTGACGTTGGTTACGGCGCCTTCCAGAATCATGCCCGGTTGCAGATCGTTCATGGTTTCTACGCCATCAGCAAACTGCGCGGTTTTGAACTCTGGACGCGGGTCGCGGCCCGGTTTTTCCAGCTCTTTGATGATGTCGGTAACGGTTGGCACGCCGAATTTGTCGTCGGTGAAATCCACCGCTTTCAAATTGCGTAGCTCGCTGCTGTTGCCCATCAGCGCTTTCAGCGCCTGTTGGGTGGCGGCAAGAATACGCTCGACCACCGGGTAGGCTTCCGGGTGAACGGTAGAGGCATCCAGCGGGTTATCGCCGTGGTTGATGCGCAGGAAGCCCGCGCACTGTTCAAAGGCTTTCGGCCCCAGACGGCTCACTTTCAGCAACTGCTGGCGGTTCTGGAACTGACCGTTTTCATCACGCCAGGCGACGATATTCTGCGCCATCATGCGCGTTAAGCCTGCCACGCGGGTCAGCAACGGTACGGACGCGGTATTGAGATCGACGCCGACGGCGTTTACGCAGTCTTCCACAACGGCATCCAGCTTACGGGCAAGCTGGGTCTGGCTGACGTCGTGCTGATACTGGCCGACGCCGATGGATTTCGGATCGATTTTCACCAGCTCCGCCAGCGGGTCTTGCAGACGACGGGCGATAGAGACTGCGCCGCGCAGCGAAACGTCCAGATCCGGGAACTCCAGCGCCGCCAGCTCGGAAGCGGAATACACCGATGCTCCGGCTTCGCTGACGATCACTTTCTGCGCCGTCACTTTCGGGAACTGTTTCTGCACGTCGAGGAAGAAGCGCTCGGTTTCGCGCGATGCCGTGCCGTTACCAATCGCCACCAGCTCAACGTTGTGTTTTTCGCACAGCGCGGCAACCGCCACCGCAGCTTTAGCTGCCTGACCGGTATGTGGATAAATGGTGTCGGTGGCGACCAGTTTACCGGTGCCGTCCACTACAGCGACCTTCACGCCGGTACGCAGACCCGGATCGAGACCCATAGTCGCGCGCAGGCCAGCAGGCGCCGCCATCAGCAGATCGTGGAGGTTGCGGGCAAAGACGTTAATGGCTTCATCTTCCGCGCGTTCACGCACGGTGCCCATCAGTTCGGTTTCGAGATGCATCAGGACTTTTATACGCCATGTCCAGCTCACCACGCCTTTGCGCCAGCTATCCGCCGGAGCGTTGTTCAGACGCAGGCCGAGGTGATCCTGGATGATCTGCTCGCAGTGGCTCTCTTTGGGCGGCTCATCGAATTGCGGGTCGGCATTCAGCGACAGTTGCAGCACGCCTTCGTTGCGGCCACGGAACATCGCCAGCGCACGGTGTGAAGGGACGGTGGCGATTGGTTCGTGATGATCGAAGTAATCTCGGAATTTCGCCCCTTCCTCCTCTTTGCCGCTTACGACGGTCGCGACCAGGTGGGCGTTCTTCCACAGATAATCGCGCACTTTCGCCAGCAGCGCTGCGTCTTCGGCAAAACGCTCCATCAGGATATAGCGTGCGCCATCAAGGGCTGCTTTGGCATCCGCCACGCCGTTGTCAGCGTCGATGTATTTTGCCGCTTCCGTTTCCGGGGTGTGGGAGGGATCTGACCACAGCAGGTCAGCCAGCGGTTCAAGTCCGGCTTCGATGGCGATTTGCCCGCGTGTGCGACGCTTGGGTTTGTAGGGCAGGTAGAGGTCTTCGAGTTCGGTCTTACTTAACGTGCCGTTGATGGCGTTAGCCAGCTCATCGGTCAGCTTGCCTTGCTCGGAAATGGACTTGAGAATGGCCTGACGTCTGTCTTCCAGTTCACGTAGATATCCCAGACGGGTCTCCAGATTACGCAACTGCGTGTCATCCAGCCCGCCGGTGATCTCCTTACGATAACGTGCGATAAACGGCACGGTGTTCCCTTCGTCAAGCAGGCGAACGGCAGCGTCTACCTGTTCGGCACGTGCCTGAATTTCACCCGCGATAATGCGGCAGAAAGAATCATTCATCATGGATTTAGTTTCATCTGAGTAAAAAATCAGGGGATAGTTATACGGATTGACTGGCAAAATTGCCAGTCATCAGCGGGGGCTTCAGATTGTTCCGGCGCTATTTTACGTATTCGATCTCATTAACGTACCAGCTGGCCTCGCCGGCGGGCGTGTGTACTACCGCGAGATCGCCCACTTCTTTTTTCAGCAACGCCCGCGCCATAGGCGAGTCGATGGAGATGTAGTCCTTACGACCGAAAATTTCATCGTAGCCGACGATGCGAAAGCGGCGGATATCGCCCTCATCGTTTTCGATCTCCACCCACGCGCCGAAGAACACTTTGCCTTCCTGCTGCGGGGAATAATCGACGATTTTCAGGTTTTCCATGCATTTGGTCAGATAACGAACACGACGGTCGATCTCACGCAGGCGCTTTTTATTATACTGATAGTCGGCATTTTCGCTGCGGTCCCCAAGACTCGCAGCCCAGGTCACTTTTTTGGTGACTTCCGGGCGCTCTTCCCGCCAGAGATAATTCAGCTCGTGTTTGAGTTTTTCGTACCCTTCCCGGGTAATCAGGGGCGTTTTCATCTCGTTGATTTACCTTTGACTATTTGGCGATGCGCACAATACGTATTACGTGATCGCCGCAGCAGAATAAATAATGTGTCGCAAGATTAATTGTATACTTAAGCTGCTGTTAAATATGCTTTGTAACAATTTAGCCTGGAATTTATACCAGAATTCGCTGGTGACGAACGTAAGCTTTTTTAAGAATACACACATTCAATTGTTGCGAACCTTTGGGAGTAAAACAATGCAAGAGAATTATAAGATTCTGGTGGTGGATGACGATATGCGCCTGCGCGCGCTACTGGAACGTTATCTGACCGAGCAGGGCTTCCAGGTTCGAAGCGTGGCAAACGCCGAGCAAATGGATCGTCTGCTGACCCGTGAGTCCTTCCATCTTATGGTACTGGACCTCATGCTGCCTGGCGAAGATGGCCTGTCAATTTGCCGCCGTCTGCGCAGCCAGAGCAACCCTATGCCGATCATCATGGTGACGGCGAAGGGTGAAGAAGTGGACCGCATTGTGGGTCTGGAGATCGGTGCCGACGACTACATTCCGAAGCCATTCAACCCGCGTGAACTGCTGGCGCGTATTCGCGCTGTGCTGCGCCGTCAGGCGAACGAACTGCCGGGCGCGCCTTCGCAGGAAGAAGCGGTAATCGCCTTCGGTAAGTTCAAGCTGAACCTCGGCACCCGCGAAATGTTCCGCGAAGACGAACCGATGCCGCTCACCAGCGGTGAATTTGCGGTACTGAAAGCGCTGGTCAGCCACCCGCGCGAACCGCTCTCCCGCGATAAGCTGATGAACCTGGCGCGTGGTCGTGAATACTCTGCGATGGAACGCTCCATCGACGTGCAGATCTCCCGTCTGCGCCGCATGGTGGAAGAAGATCCGGCGCATCCACGTTACATTCAGACCGTCTGGGGCCTGGGCTACGTTTTTGTACCGGACGGTTCTAAAGCATGAGGCGAATGCGCTTCTCACCGCGAAGTTCATTTGCCCGCACGCTACTGCTCATCGTCACCTTGCTGTTCGTCAGCCTGGTGACGACTTATCTGGTGGTGCTGAACTTTGCGATTCTGCCGAGCCTCCAGCAGTTTAATAAGGTTCTGGCCTACGAAGTTCGTATGCTGATGACCGATAAGCTGCAACTGGAGGACGGCACGCAACTGGTGGTGCCGCCTGCGTTCCGCCGGGAAATCTATCGTGAGCTGGGAATTTCTCTCTATTCCAACGAGGCTGCCGAAGAGGCCGGGCTGCGTTGGGCGCAACACTATGAATTCTTAAGCCATCAGATGGCGCAGCAGCTGGGCGGCCCGACGGAAGTGCGCGTTGAGGTCAACAAAAGCTCGCCGGTGGTCTGGCTGAAAACCTGGCTGTCGCCCAATATCTGGGTGCGCGTGCCGCTGACGGAAATCCATCAGGGCGATTTCTCCCCGCTGTTCCGCTATACGCTGGCGATTATGCTGCTGGCGATAGGCGGCGCATGGTTGTTTATTCGTATCCAGAACCGACCGCTGGTCGATCTTGAACATGCTGCGTTGCAGGTGGGGAAAGGCATGATTCCGCCGCCGCTGCGCGAGTATGGCGCGTCGGAGGTGCGCTCTGTGACCCGCGCCTTCAACCATATGGCGGCGGGCGTGAAGCAACTGGCTGATGACCGTACCTTGCTGATGGCGGGCGTGAGCCACGATTTGCGCACACCGTTGACGCGTATCCGCCTGGCTACCGAAATGATGGGTGAAGAGGACGGCTATCTCGCGGAGTCCATTAATAAGGACATCGAAGAGTGCAACGCCATTATCGAACAATTCATCGATTACCTGCGTACCGGTCAGGAAATGCCGATGGAGATGGCCGATCTGAATGCCGTGTTGGGTGAGGTTATTGCAGCGGAAAGCGGCTACGAGCGGGAAATTGATACCGCGCTGCAACCGGGCAGTATTCAGGTGAAAATGCATCCGTTGTCGATTAAACGCGCGATCGCCAATATGGTGGTCAACGCCGCCCGTTATGGCAATGGCTGGATCAAGGTCAGCAGTGGTACGGAACCGCATCGCGCCTGGTTCCAGGTTGAAGACGATGGGCCGGGCATTAAGCCGGAACAGCGTAAGCACCTGTTCCAGCCGTTTGTGCGTGGCGACAGCGCGCGCAGCACCAGCGGCACCGGGTTGGGTCTGGCGATTGTGCAGCGTATTGTGGATAACCATAACGGTATGCTGGAGATTGGCTCCAGCGAGCGCGGTGGGCTTTCTATTCGCGCCTGGCTGCCGATTCCGGTCGCTCGCGTGCCGGGTTCGACGAAAGACGCATAAGAAAGGGAGGCGAAATGCCTCCCTTTTCGTTTCTCAGCGCCCGGTGGCGCTACGCTTACCGGGCCTACAATAACGTATGCTCCGTAGGCCGGATAAGGCGCAGCCGCCATCCGGCATTGCGCCCGGTGGCGCTACGCTTACCGGGCCTACAACAACGTATGCTCCGTAGGCCAGATAAGGCGCAGCCGCCATCCGGCATTGCGCCCGGTGGCGCTACGCTTACCGGGCCTACAACAGCGTATGCTCCGTAGGCCGGATAAGGCGCAGCCGCCATCCGGCGTGTTTCTTTACAGCTTCGGCCCGGCGCTGACCAGCGCTTCACCGGCTGGGGTATCGGTGTATTTCTCGAAATTCTCGACAAACAGTTTCGCCAGCGCGGTGGCTTTTTCCTGCCACTGTTCCGGTGACGCGTAGGTGTTACGCGGGTCAAGAATACGTGTCTCTACGCCCGGCAGCTCGGTCGGGATCGCCAGGTCAAACATCGGCAGATTAAAGGTTTCCGCATTATCCAGAGAGCCGTTCAGGATGGCGTCGATAATCGCGCGCGTATCTTTGATGGAGATACGTTTGCCCGTGCCGTTCCAGCCGGTGTTTACCAGATACGCCTGTGCGCCGGATGCCTGCATGCGTTTGACCAGCACTTCAGCGTACTGCGTCGGGTGCAGCGACAGGAACGCCGCGCCGAAGCAGGCAGAGAAGGTTGGCGTCGGTTCGGTAACGCCGCGCTCAGTACCGGCCAGTTTAGCGGTAAAGCCAGACAGGAAGTGGTACTGCGTCTGGTCAGCCGTCAGGCGAGAAACCGGCGGCAGCACGCCGAAAGCGTCGGCAGTCAGGAAGATGACTTTGGTTGCATGGCCCGCTTTTGATACCGGCTTAACGATGTTATCGATATGATAAATCGGGTAGGAGACGCGGGTGTTCTCGGTTTTGGAACCATCGTCGAAATCGATGGAGCCATCTTCGCGAACGGTGACGTTTTCCAGCAGCGCATCGCGACGGATAGCGTTGTAGATTTCCGGTTCGGCTTCTTTAGACAGCTTGATGGTTTTCGCGTAGCAGCCGCCTTCAAAGTTAAACACGCCGTCGTCATCCCAGCCGTGTTCGTCATCGCCGATCAGACGGCGTTTCGGGTCGGTGGAGAGGGTGGTTTTCCCGGTGCCGGAAAGCCCGAAGAAGACCGCGACGTCGCCTTTCTCACCCACGTTGGCGGAGCAGTGCATGGAGGCAATGCCTTTCAGCGGCAGCAGGTAGTTCATGACGGAGAACATCCCTTTTTTCATTTCGCCGCCGTACCAGGTGCCGCCAATTAACTGAATGCGTTCAGTCAGGTTGAAGGCCACGAAGTTTTCAGAGTTCAGCCCCTGTTCCTTCCACTGCGGGTTGGTGCATTTCGCGCCGTTCATCACGATAAAGTCTGGTTTGAAATCCACCAGTTCTTCGTCCGCAGGACGGATGAACATGTTTTTGACAAAATGCGCCTGCCAGGCGACTTCCGTGATGAAGCGAACGGAGAGACGGGTGTCCGCGTTAGCGCCGCAGAAGGCGTCAACGATGAACAGGCGTTTGCCGGAGAGTTGCTGAGTTACCAGCCCTTTCAGGTGCTGCCAGGTTTCCTGGGACAGCGGTTTGTTGTCGTTCTTGCCTTTGCCTTTGTCGGACCACCAGAGCGTGTCACGCGTGGTGTCGTCACGGACAATGTATTTATCCTTCGGCGAACGTCCGGTAAAGATACCAGTATCAACGGCAACGGCGCCCAGATTCGTTAATACGCCGCGCTCGTAACCTTCCAGAGTAGGATCAAGTTCCTCCTGGTACAGCAGGTCGTAGCTGGGGTTGTAAACGATATCCTGAACGTCATTGATACCATAAGCCTTGAGATCTTGCGGGGTTAAGCTGTTAACGCGCATGTCACTACTCCTTAGCCAATATGTATTACCTGAAATTGTAGGGTTTTTTAGGGTTTGTTAACCGCGACGAGGCTCATAGATTTACGTATCTGGACAAAATCACGATTGACCGAAAACGCTGTGACTCCTGTCACGAAGCGGCGCTTATTATGGCAGAGAACCCTTTTTTGTTGTGGAAAATGTTCTTAAAACGTTAAAAATGAGTGTATTCTGCGGGAATGTTGTGAGTGTAATCGCATTCATGTAAGAAATTTACGAAACCCTTACATATAAAATATCGATTCACCACGAAGGAAAAAATGAACAAAAAGTGCGGAATTTTGCGGAGCAGGCCGGATGACGACGCGGATGCGTCTTATCCGACCTGTAAATGAGTAAGCCTGATGAGCGATTCGCCATCAGGCCTTTCACCGGTGATTAATGCACCTGCGGGTCGGCAGGGGAGGCGTTGTTGCGGATTTCCGCAATGTCCATCGCGTTGAACAGATAGTGGCTGCCGCAGTAATCGCAGTGCATATCGATCTCGCCTTCTTCCGCCAGGATGCTGTCCACTTCTTCATCCGGCAGCGTTTTCAGCGCGCCCGCACAGCGTTCACGAGAACAGGTACACTTGAACTCAACGTCCTGCGGGTCGTAGAGCGTGACTTCTTCTTCATGGTACAAACGCCACAACACATCGTTAGCCGGAAGGGTCAGCAACTCTTCGGTTTTGATGGT
The DNA here is from genome assembly GCF_030333125.1 of Citrobacter sp. CK206. Taxonomy (NCBI): domain Bacteria; kingdom Pseudomonadati; phylum Pseudomonadota; class Gammaproteobacteria; order Enterobacterales; family Enterobacteriaceae; genus Citrobacter; species Citrobacter sp. CK206. Next base: position 69,614 of record NZ_JAOWGM010000028.1, on the reverse strand, counting down.
TCCGGTCAGCGTCGCCAGGTGATCGAAGTCGTCTGCCTGCGCGTTCTGCGCGGGCATTACCTGTAGCAGCATTCCGCCCGCCGCCGGTTTGCCTTCCACCTCGCCAGTGCGGATGAACAGGCGTGTCGGCAGCTGTTCGGAACGCAGGAAGTAATCTTCCAGGCACGCCGCCAGCGTGTCGCCTTCCAGACCGACCACGCCCTGATAACGCTCGCCTTCTTCCGGTGTAATGGTGATCACCAGATAGCCGTTGCCCACCAGCGTTTTCAGATCCGCGTTTTCCGGCACTTCGCCCTGTACGCGAGCGACGCCGCGCATCTGCTGGTTGTTATTGCCGTTGATCACCGCCAGGCTCAGCGGGCCGTCGCCCTGTAGCTGCACGGTAATGTCACCGGCAAATTTCAGCGTGGCGGTCAGCAGGCTGGTGGCGACCAGCAGTTCGGCCAGCACGGTTTTTACCGGCTGCGGATAGGCGTGGTTTTCGAGGATCTGTTGCAGGGTTTCCGATACGGTCACCAGTTCGCCGCGTACGGCAAAGTTTTCAAACAGATAACGATGTAATTGGTCATGTTGCGGCATAATCATCTCTCTTGCGGGTGACAGTCACTCACTGTCGCCGTGTTTAAATCGTAACAGGTCGCGGCGCTCTTTTTTATCCGGTCGCCTGTCCGGGTGCGGCATGGTTAATGCGTTAAGTTTGCGTGCCTGCGCCATTTTTTCGCGTTTTTCCACGCTCTCCGCTGTTTCTTCATACAGCGTAACGGCTTCGCTTGCCGGACGGCGCTGCTCGGTAATGCCTTTAATGATTACCGTCCGCTCGTCGTTGCCCTGGCGCAGGGTCAGCGTCGCATTCAGCTCGACAATCTTGCCCGGCTTGCTGCGCTGCCCGTTATAGTGCACCTTACCGCCTTCAACCATTTCGCGGGCCAATGCACGGGTTTTATAAAAGCGTGCGGCCCACAGCCATTTATCCAGTCGGACCTCAACAGAGGGCTTTTCTTTCATGGCGTCTCCTTCACATCAGTGAGGGGATCAGTCGGCGGTAATCATTCAACGACGGATGGCGTGCATACTGCTTTTCCGCAATGCCGGAGTCGGGATTGGTCACGCCGAGGCAGTAACGAATGCCGAATTGGGCGGCGGCGTCGAGAATCGGTTCGCTGTCGTCGATAAACAGCGTTTTCTCTGCGCTTATTCCCGTTTCTTCAGCCACTGCGTGCCATAACCGCTGATCCTCTTTGGGATAACCAAATGTGTGGGTGGAAAGTAATAAATCAAGGTGTGATGCCAGACCGGTATGTTCCAGCTTCACCGCCAGGTTATGCGGGTGCGCGTTGGTCAGCAGAATGCGGCGTTTACCGCGGGCTTTTAACGCATCCAGAAACGGCACGGTATCTTCGCGCAGCACGGCGCGCGGCCCCTGTGCCGTCGTCATGGCGCAAATGTCCAGACCCAGCCGCTCGCTCCAGTAATCAAGACAGTACCAGTTTAGCGTATGCTGCACGGCATGATACTGCTGGCGAATATAGTCCTGGGCTTCCTGTGCAGTGATTCCCTGCTGTGCGCCATAGGTTTCCGGCACCAGTTTCTGCCAGAAATAGTTATCGAATGCCAGATCGAGCAGCGTGCCGTCCATGTCCAGCAAAACGGTATCGACGTCCTGCCAGGCAATATCAATATGCATGGGAATTCTCCAGATGAGATTGCCGCCAAATCCTGGCGGCTTTTGCCGGATATGCGCTACAGGGTAGCATACCGTGAGCTGTCAGATGAGGCTTTCCGGGGAGGCGATCAGCTTTGGATTCAGGCAGTTTTCATAATATTCCTGAATTTCCGCCATACGGGTGCGGTTACGCTGATAACGTCTGAACGCCTGAATACCGTTGTAAGCGGCGCAGCCCAGCATGGTGAGCATCAGCAACGTCGTGCCAAGGTAGCGCCATAAACCGGAACGATCCGGGATGCGGTGCAGGCCGATGTGCTGCGTGCCGTTGGCGTCGGTGTAGACACGGGTGACGATCCCTTCGGCGCTAAACGGCGTTTGCATTAACATCTGCGCCAGGCGCTGGAATGCGCCCCACTGTTCCTGCGCGGGGTAATCGTACAGGGACATCGACGGCCACGGCTGATCAACCAGATCGCTGCCTTCATCGCTGATAATCAGGAAGCCGCCCGGCGCGGGGCTGTTAAGCGCCTGTGCGGCGCGCGCGGTTTCACGGGAGATAAACGGCGCGGTTGAGGTCGTCACCAGGTTATCGAGCGACTCCGCGCTGACAGGGCGCAGCAGAACGTTCACGCCGTCAAGTTTGCCCGCATTCGCGCGTTTGACCAGCGCGGCCCAGTTTTTGCTGTTGCCGAGGTTCACCAGCGCGTTTTTCAGGCGCACGCATTCGTCTTCGGCGGCGCACAGATCGGCGGTCTTTAATACGATGTCGCCGAAATCATCCAGCAATACCATCCCGGACTTTTGAATCGCCGAACGTAGCGACGCGCTAACGCGGGAGTCATCTTCCGGCTTCGGGTGCAGCTGGCGGTTGATGGCCTGGGTCAGCGCCGTGGCTTTGTTGACGAGATCGGACTCGGGCAGCGGCAGCGTCCGCGCGTCATTCCAGATGATTTGCGAGCAATCAAACGGCATAAAAGGGGAGTTCGGCTGCGCAGTCCAGCTACCAGACTGATGGATATTACACATGCCTTTGCCGCTCAGATGCAGCGTATCGCCCACGCGAACTCCGGCGTCGTGGAGCTGTTTAACGCTGGTGGCCTCAATGGTTTGCGCGCCTTTCATCCACGACAAAGTGAATTTGATCGGCATATCCAGCGGGATCCAAAAGAGCAGCATAAACAGCACCAGCAGCGATCCGCCCGCAATAACGGCGCTACGCAGCCAGTGTTGCAACGGGAAATTTTTCACCTCGTCATGCAGGGAGAGAAAACGCCCTTGCCGCGCGACGTGGCGATCCAGATAGATATCAATATCCGTTTGCTGCCCGAGATCCTGTGCGATATAGGGTTGCCAGTGGGCAGGGTAAATCAGGTCAATAATCCCCAGCGAAATATTGTTGATCTGCTCCTGATCGTTTTCGCCAAACAGCCCCCAGCGACGCGGGGTTCCCCGCAGGCAGTGAATCTCCCGCAGCGAGGTTTTAGATGGCGGAGCGAACAGCCCCCAGAGACCTGCGGCGAGCAGCAGAATTGCGCCGCCCGCAATCCACGGCACGAAGACATCCGGCGTAATTAAACAACAGAAGAACAGCAGGAATGAGGCCACAATCAGCGATGCTTCGCGCAGCCCCGCGGGGCGGCTGAGCGCATACTCTTCGTGAGTTTCCTGACGAATGTTCAGCAGTTCAATTTGCTCGCTCTCTTCGCCACGAATCGACGCCTGGGTGGAGGAGGTATGCTGTAGCGCATAGCCGCGCGTCTCCTGCATGTACTCCTGCAACGTGTGGCCGTTAAGCGAGATGACCAAAGGAAGCGTATCGGTATGGATCAGCTCAACGTTATTTTCGTCATTGATGTACTGTTCCCAGAACGGCGGCAAATGAACCTCAACGGAATCAAGGTAATATCGCCATTTATTGGGATCGTCGGTCGTAATGCCGTAACGCGTAATGGAATGGGTCAGAATAATGACGTTATTACTCTGGGCATTCAGCGTTAACGACACGGGAGCGGTGCTGGCGCCTGTCGGCCCCGGCACCTGCTGAATCTGACTGAGGTTGTCGAGATAGTTTTCAACCGCACTGCGCTCTTCCGGCGTTAGCTTGCGCGTCGCGGCGTCTGAAAAGGCGCTGATCCAGGGCAGATTCTGCCGCCTGGCTCTTACTCTGAGTAGCCATCCTGCCAGTAGAGAGCAGGCCAGCAAAGCAGCTAAGAAAATCAAAATGGTGCTCATGCTTTCCCCATCTTACTAAGTCTGTCAGGCGTGGTCAGTCGCACCCTGTCGAATAAATGTGATGCTGTGGTTGGCTATCGGCAAGCGTGGAGTTGAACTTGAGCATTTTTACGCGCATCCCAGTGAACGCGGATCATAGCAAACCCACCAAAAGCGGAATATCAGCAAATTCCTGGAGTTATTTCAACCTATTGACTTTTAATTTTAAATGGGAATTAATTTTTGCTACGTTACATAAATGTAAATAAACGGCAATTCACATTGCCGAAACCGTGCTGTATATCGCACAATGGCACCAGATTTCACTGCATAGATTCTCACGATGAGCAAATCATTACAAAAACCCACCATTTTGAAAGTTGAAACTGTCGCGAAATCCCGGCTGTTTAACGTCGAAAGTGTGGATCTCGAATTCAGCAACGGCGTGCGCCGCGTCTATGAGCGTATGCGTCCGTCCACTCGTGAAGCGGTAATGATTGTGCCGATCGTAGACGATCACCTGATTCTGATTCGTGAATATGCCGTGGGCACGGAGTCTTATGAGCTGGGGTTCTCCAAAGGGTTGATCGACCCTGGCGAAACCGTTTTTGAAGCGGCGAACCGGGAACTGAAAGAAGAAGTTGGGTTTGGTGCGAACGATCTGACGTTCCTCAAAAAGCTCAGCATGGCGCCGTCCTATTTTTCCAGCAAAATGAACATTGTGATAGCGGAAGACCTCTATCCTGAATCACTGGAAGGCGACGAGCCGGAACCGCTGCCGCAGGTGCGCTGGCCGCTGACGCATTTAATGGATCTGCTGGAAGAACCGGATTTCAGTGAAGCGCGAAACGTCAGCGCGCTGTTCCTGGTCCGTGAGTGGCTGAAGGGGCAGGGGCGGTTGTAATTTATATTGCCGGATGGCGGCTGACGTTTTACCTGGCCTACAACAAAACGTAGGCCGGATAAGACGTCTCAGGCGTCGCCATCCGGCAAAAGATCAAAACAGTTCGTGTGTCTCACCGTTATCGATAATGGTGGTGCCCACCTCATGCACCGCCTGCTGCGTTGGCTGAGTGCCTTCGATAAAGTATTCCGCGCGGCTGTTACCGCCGTTTGCCAGTTGCCCGGTGCTTCTGTCGATATTGATCGTCACAATGCCCGGAGGCGGCGTCAGCGGCTCTTCAGGAACCCCTTCCAGCACGGCTTTCATGTAAGCATCCCATGCGGGTTGCGCACTTTTCGCGCCGCCTTCATAACCAGAAATCTGGTCCTTGATCGCCCCGGACGCGGTAGTGCGCCCCAGATCGCGACGGTGATCGTCAAAGCCGATCCACACGGAAGTCACCACGCCCGGGCCGTAACCGGAGAACCAGGCATCTTTCGAGCTGTTGGTGGTCCCGGTTTTTCCGCCGATATCATGACGTTGCAGGTCGCGACCCGCGCGCCAGCCGGTGCCCATCCAGCCGGGTTCGCCGAAGATGTTGCTGTTCAGCGCGCTCTTAATCAGGAAGGCCAGCGGCGTGTTGATCACATGTGGAGCATATTCCTGCATTCCGCTTTGCGCCACTAACGCCTGGTTAGCCTGCTCCAGTTTTGGCATCGGCACGGTGGCGTTTTGCTGCTCCTGAGAGATGGCGACATCTTCAACGTTATTGTTTTCCAGCACGTTGGATTTTTGGGTATCACCGTAAATGACCGGGATATCGCAATCCGGGCAGGCGATTTTCGGCTTCGCTTCGAAGATCACGCCGCCCTGGTCGGTCTCTATCTTGCTGATGAAATACGGGTCTACCAGGAAGCCGCCGTTAGACATTACCGCATAACCGCGCGCCACCTGCATCGGGGTGAAGGACGCGGAGCCCAGCGCCAGCGATTCGGTATGCACGATGTTCTGCGCCGGGAAACCGAAGCGTTGCAGATACTCTGCGGCGTAATCCACGCCCATCGCGCGCATCGCCCGCACCATCACCACGTTTTTCGACTGACCCAGACCCTGACGTAAGCGGATTGGCCCGGCATACTGCGGCGGGGAGTTTTTTGGCCGCCAGTCGGAACCGGCGCCAGCATCCCAGCGGGAAATCGGCACGTCGTTCAGCATACTCGCCAGCGTCAGACCTTTATCCATCGCGGCGGTATAGAGGAACGGTTTGATGTTCGACCCGACCTGACGCAGCGCCTGCGTGGCGCGGTTGAATTTACTCTGGTTGAAGTCAAAACCGCCGACCAGCGCCAGAACCGCGCCGTTTTGCGGGTTGATGGAAACCAGCGCCGAGTTCACATCCGGGACTTGCGCCAGCCACCAGGCATCACCCATCTGGCGAACCCAGATTTGTTGGCCTGTCTGTACGGCGTCGGTCACTTTACGCGGCGTCGGGCCCTGTTGGGTATCCGAACGGTAAGGGCGCGCCCAGCGTACGCCTTCCATCCGCAGCGACACGGAGGTGCCATCAGCGAGCATCGCGGTGGCTTCCTGCGGATTCGCGCCGGTAATGACGGCGGGCAGCAACGGCCCGTAGGTTGGCAGGGCTTTCAGCGTGTCGGTGATTTTTTTGTTGTCCCAGGCGGTTTCGCCTACTTTCCACAGCACGTTCGACGGCCCGCGATAGCCGTGGCGCATGTCGTAGTCCAGCACGTTGTTACGCACGGCTTGCTGCGCCGCCTGCTGTACTTTGCGGGTGATCGTGGTGTAAATGCGATACCCGTCTTCATAGGCGCTTTCGCCATAACGGCTGTACATTTCCTGGCGCACCATTTCCGACAGATACGGCGCTGAGAACGCGATTTCCGGCGCATGGTAATTGGCGTCAATCGCTTCGCCGCGCGCCTGATCGTACTGCGCCTGGGTGATGTAGCCTTCGCTCAACATACGAGACAGCACCACGTTACGACGCGCCGTCGCCCGATCCATCGAGTAGAGCGGGTTAAATGTGGAAGGGGCTTTCGGCAGACCGGCAATCACCGCCATTTCGCTCAGGGTGAGCTGATCGACCGTCTTACCGAAATAGACCTGCGCCGCCGCGCCGACGCCGTAGGCACGGTAGCCGAGGTAGATCTTGTTCAGGTAAAGTTCGAGGATCTCATCTTTGCTCAGCATCTGCTCAATGCGGATTGCCAGGAACGCTTCCTTAATTTTACGCATCAGCGTGCGTTCCGGGCTCAGGAAGAAGTTTCTCGCCAGCTGCTGGGTGATGGTACTTGCCCCCTGTGAGGCATGGCCTGAGAACAGCGCGACGCTGGCCGCACGGAAGATCCCTACCGGATCGACGCCATGATGCTCGTAAAAGCGGCTGTCTTCCGTAGCGATAAAGGCTTTAACCATTTCCGGCGGCATCTGGTCAAGCGTGACCGGGATACGACGTTTCTCGCCATACTGCGCGATCAGCTCGCCATCCGCGCTGTAAACCTGCATCGGAATCTGCAAACGCACGTCTTTTAAGGTCGCGACGTCAGGTAGTTGCGGCTCGATATAGCGGTAGAGGCCATAAATCGAGCCTGCTCCCAGCAGGATGCAACATACTGCAAGGATCAATAAATACTTTACGAACTTCACTGGAGATTTCCCATTTAGTGTCATTTGGGCAGTTTATAAACAAACGCGCGGTAGTATAAAGGCAAGCCAGACGCATTGATATACCCGTAAGAGCGACCATTGATAAGGAGATCATAAGCAATGGCTTTCAGGTTCTGGCAAATTGGCCTTCATATTCAGCAGCATGAGGCGCTGGCTGTCGCCGTGGTTCGCGGCGCGTCAGGCTGGTCTTTACAACGCTGGTGGCGGGTGCCGCTGGCGGAACGTACCTTCGTTGACGGGCATCTCCGCGAGCCAGAACAGCTCGTCGATGCGTTGCTTCCGTGGCGTCGTTCGCTTCCTCACCGGCATCATATTTATCTCTCTTTCCCTGCCAGCCGGACGCTGCAAAAGCATTTTCCGCGCCCGGAAATGGCGCTGCGCGAACGTGAACAAACGGCGTGGCTGACCGGCGCGATGGCGCGTGAGCTGGATATGCCCCCTGACGCCCTGCGCTTTGACTATCGCGAAGATACCCTGACTCCGGCATTTAACGTGACCGCCGCCCAAAGCAAGGAGGTGGCGACCTTATTAACGCTGGCGCAAAAACTGAAAATGCAGGTGACGGCGATTACGCCGGATGCCTGCGCATTACAGCGCTTTATTCCTTATCTGCTGGCGCACCAGCAGTGTCTGGCCTGGCGTGACGAAGAACAGTGGCTGTGGGCGACGCGCTATGCGTGGGGACGAAAACTGCTACAAGAGGCGGTCTGCGCCGACAGTCTTGCCGCGACGTTGTCCATTGCGCCGGAAAGTCTGACGGTGTGCGGCGCGGGCGGCTTCGAACCCTGGTGCGCGGTTGCCATTCGCCAGCCTCCCGTTCCGCCGGAAGGCCATACCTTTGCCATCGCGCTGGGATTAGCAATGGGGGCGCCGCGCTGATGAGTCATCCGGTCAACTTTTTGCCCTGGCGTCAGTCCCGGCGGCGCGAATGTCTGCGATTCTGGAGCGTCATGTTCAGCGGTTCACTGCTGCTGACCATCGCGCTGGCGTGCATCCATGAGGTTACGCTCACGGCGCAAAAGCGGGCGGATGCACAGTGGCCGATCGCAGAGAAAGAGCGCGCCGCCGCGCTACTGGCGATCCAACCCCGCTTACAGCAGCGGCAGACCGCGTGGCAGCAAGCGTTGCAGCAGCAAACGGAATATGAGCAGACGCGGCGCTGGCAGAGCGTGCTGGAAGGGATGGCGGCGCTGTTGCCCGGGCAGGCGTGGCTAACCCGGTTATCCTGGCAGCAGGGAACGCTGGAACTTGAGGGATACGCGACGACATTTCTTGCGTTAAACACGCTGGAAACCGCGCTGCGTCATCATCCTGATTTCCCGTTAGCCGGGAGTGGGGCAACGCAGCAGGATGCGCAGGGACGCTGGCAATTTCATTACCCGTTAAAAAGGAGCCTCGCAGATGGCCGCGCTTTTTGACCTCTGGTGCGGGTTATTGCCGCGAACCCGCCTCTTCTGCTGGTTAGGCTGGAGCCTGGGGCTGGGATTACTAGTTTGTTTATACACGTTTTCTTCGGGCGCGCAGCAACAGGAGCGGCAACGAACGGCGCTGGCGCAACAGCGGGCGGCTATCGACCGGCAGTGGCGGGGTCTGCGCCAGATCGCCGCATCAATGGATATGTCTCGTTTAGCGTCGGCCAGCAAGCGCGTGCCTTTTTCCCCTCTGGATTTTCAGCGCTCTCCGGTACGCCTTCTTCACTGGCAGCCTTCCGCGCAGGGAGGCGAGCTGGCGCTGGCATCCTCCTGGGAGGCGGTTCCGCAACTGTTCAGTCGGCTGGCGGAGCGTGGCATGCGCATCAACCGCTTTTCGCTTGTTCCGCAGGAGACGGAACTGCTGTTGACGCTACAGCTGGAGCGGCTGACTGATGACTAAGCGCTGGCTGTTGGTCTGTAGCTGCCTGCTGATGCTGACCGGAATGCGCGACCCCTTCAAACCGCCGGAGGACCGATGCCGGATCGCTGAACTGCCGATGTGGCGTTACCAGGGCGTGGTGAGTCAGGGAGAGCGCCTGACTGGCATTCTCAAAGACAGCCAGCAGAAGTGGCGGCGCGTCGAACAATATCAGGTGCTGGAGAACGGCTGGACGATTTCCCGACTGACGGCAGACAGCATAACGCTTGAGACCGGTAAAGGCTGTGAACCGTCACAGTGGCGGTGGCAACGACAAGGAGAAGTGAATGAAGCGATGGATAGCCGCAGCGTTGATCGCCGTGATGCCCGCCGTACAGGCGGGGAAAGCGCAAAACGTGACGCTGGTGGTGGATGATGTTCCTGTTGTTCAGGTATTGCAGGCGCTTGCCGCGCAGGAGAAGAAGAATCTGGTGGTCTCGCCTGACGTCAGCGGTTCGCTGTCGCTGAGTCTGACGGATGTGCCGTGGAAGCAGGCGGTGCAGACGGTCATAAAAAGCGCCGGGCTGGTGCTGCGCCAGGAGGGGAATATTCTGCATGTTCACTCGGTTCACTGGCAAAACGAAAACGCCGCGCGGCAGGAGGCCGAGCAGACAAGGCTGCGGGCCAACTTACCGCTGGAGGATCGCAGTATTTCTCTGCAATACGCCGATGCCTCCGAACTGGCAAAAGCGGGAGAAAAGCTGCTGAGCGCCAAAGGCAGTATGACGGTAGATAAGCGCACCAACCGGTTATTGCTTCGGGATAACAACGCCGCGCTGGCGGCGCTGGAAACGTGGGCAGCGCAAATGGATCTCCCCGTTGAGCAGGTTGAACTGGCGGCGCATATCGTCACCATAAATGAAAAAAGCCTGCGTGAGCTGGGGGTAAAGTGGACGCTGGCGGACGCGCAACAGGCCGGGTCGCCAGGGCAGGTGACGTCGCTTGCCAGCGATTTGTCCGTCGCGGCCGCCACGTCTCGCGTCGGGTTTAACATCGGGCGCATCAACGGTCGTTTGTTGGATCTTGAGCTTTCCGCCCTGGAGCAGAAGCAGCAACTTGATATTATCGCCAGCCCACGACTGCTGGCTTCGCACCTGCAACCCGCCAGTATTAAGCAGGGGAGCGAAATCCCGTATCAGGTCTCCAGCGGCGAGAGCGGGGCGACGTCCGTGGAGTTTAAAGAAGCGGTGCTGGGGATGGAGGTGACGCCCACCGTTTTGCCGAAGGGGCGCATTCGCTTGAAACTTCACATCAGCCAGAACGTTCCCGGCCAGGTGCTACAGCAGGCGGATGGCGAAGTGCTGGCGATCGATAAGCAGGAGATCGATACGCAGGTCGAGGTTAAAAGCGGCGAAACGCTGGCGCTGGGCGGCATCTTTTCGCGCAAGAACAAATCCGCTAAAGATAGCGTCCCGCTGTTAGGCGATATCCCCTGGCTTGGTTCCCTTTTCAGCCATGATGGAAAAGAGAACGAGCGGCGCGAACTGGTGGTGTTCATTACCCCCAGACTGGTTGCGGCAGAATAATTTATGCCTGAAATCGCGCTGTTTTTGCACTGAACACGTTTCAGGGATTTGACGTGGGGGTGTATTTAGCATACAAGGAGTACCGATTTGAGAGTTGGTTCTTCTCGTCGCTATCCGGCGACGCTGCCTCCGGGGTTGTCTACAATATGTCTTGGTAATTTATTCAGTTGCCAAACCCGTTGGAGTATTGAGATAATTTTCAGTCTGACTCTCGCAATATCTTATGAGGTTTCAGTTCATGTCCTGCTGCGCAAGGTGTCTGCGACGCGGGTTTATCATTAACGAATTGTCTTAGTAGTACCGAAAAAATGGCAGAGAAACGCAATATCTTTCTGGTTGGGCCTATGGGTGCCGGAAAAAGCACTATTGGGCGCCAGTTAGCTCAACAACTCAATATGGAATTTTACGATTCTGATCAAGAGATTGAGAAACGAACCGGAGCTGATGTGGGCTGGGTCTTCGATGTAGAAGGTGAAGACGGCTTCCGTGATCGCGAAGAAAAAGTCATCAACGAGTTGACGGAAAAACAGGGTATTGTGCTGGCAACCGGCGGTGGCTCTGTAAAATCACGTGAAACGCGTAACCGTCTCTCCGCGCGTGGCGTCGTGGTGTATCTTGAAACGACAATCGAAAAACAACTTGCGCGTACGCAGCGCGACAAGAAACGCCCGCTGTTGCAGGTAGAAGCTCCGCCTCGTGAAGTTCTGGAAGCGTTGGCCAACGAACGCAATCCTCTGTATGAAGAGATTGCCGACGTGACCATTCGTACCGACGATCAGAGCGCTAAGGTCGTGGCAAACCAGATTATTCATATGCTGGAAAGCAACTGATTCTGGCTTAATACATACTCGGTAAGCGGGTACAAGTAACTAAGGTGGATGTCGCGTCATGGAGAGGATTACAGTTACTCTCGGGGAACGTAGTTACCCTATCACCATCGCGGCTGGTTTGTTTAACGAACCAGCTTCATTCTTACCGCTGAAATCGGGCGATCAGGTTATGTTGGTGACCAACGAAACCCTGGCTCCCCTTTACCTTGATAAGATCCGTAGCGTACTTGAACAGGCGGGGGTTAACGTAGATAGCGTTATCCTGCCCGATGGCGAAAAGTATAAAAGCCTGACGGTACTTGATACGGTTTTCACCGCGTTACTGCAAAAACCGCACGGTCGCGATACCACGCTGGTTGCCCTCGGCGGCGGCGTGATTGGCGACCTTACCGGTTTCGCCGCCGCCAGCTATCAGCGTGGCGTGCGCTTTATCCAGGTCCCGACGACATTGCTGTCGCAGGTCGACTCCTCCGTAGGCGGGAAAACCGCTGTAAACCATCCCCTCGGCAAGAACATGATCGGCGCGTTCTACCAGCCTGCTTCTGTGGTGGTGGATCTCGACTGTCTGAAAACGCTTCCTGCGCGTGAGCTGGCATCGGGTCTGGCGGAAGTGATCAAATACGGCATCATTCTTGACGGTGAATTTTTCACCTGGCTTGAGGACAATCTGGACGCGTTATTACGTCTGGAAGGTCCGGCAATGGCGTACTGTATCCGCCGTTGTTGTGAGCTGAAAGCCGAAGTTGTCGCAGCAGACGAGCGCGAAACGGGCTTACGTGCTTTACTGAATCTGGGACATACCTTTGGTCATGCCATTGAAGCTGAAATGGGTTATGGCAATTGGTTACACGGTGAAGCCGTCGCTGCTGGTATGGTGATGGCGGCGCGTACGTCAGAGCGTCTCGGTCAGTTTAGCGCTGCGGATACGCAACGCATTATTACGCTGCTCCAGCGCGCAGGTCTGCCTGTACACGGGCCGCGTGAGATGTCTGCTCAGGCGTATTTGCCACACATGCTGCGCGATAAGAAAGTCCTGGCGGGCGAGATGCGCTTAGTGCTCCCGCTGGCGATAGGGAAAAGTGAAGTACGTGGCGGAGTGCCGCACGAAATCGTTCTCAGCGCTATTGCTGACTGTCAGCAGGCGTAACAACAAGAAAGGTCGGACTGATACTGCACGGTATTGGTCATTTAAATTCAGGTTAACTGCAATGTCGTAAGCATTAACCTTTGAGTGGGGTGTTAAATGGATGAATTCAAACCAGAAGACGAGCTGAAACCCGATCCCAGCGATCGTCGTACTGGTCGTACTCGTCAATCTTCTGAACGCGATAATGATCCACAGATCAATTTCGATGACGTCGACCTGGATACGGACGATCGTCGTCCAGGGCGTGCGCGAAAGGCGCGTGAGGAAGAGCAGTACAGCGAAGACGATTATGAATCCGATGATGCAGTGGATGAAGAACGCGTAGAGCGTCGTCCCCGCAAACGTAAGAAAGCCGCCAGCAAACCCGCTTCCCGTCAGTACATCATGATGGGTGTCGGCGTTCTGGTGTTGCTGCTGTTGATCATCGGTATTGGTTCCGCGCTGAAAGCCCCTTCACCCTCCTCTTCCAGCGATCAAACGGCGTCTGCCGAGAAGAGCATCGATCTTTCCGGCAATAACGCGACCGATCAGGCGAGCGCCACGCAGCCTGCGCCAGACGCTGAACAGACCGCCGGAAACACGCAGCAGGATGTTTCTCTGCCGCCGATCGCCTCAACGCCAACGCAGGGTCAGGCGCCTGCCGCGACCGAAGGCCAACAGCGTGTGGAAGTTCAGGGCGATCTGAACAATGCGCTGACCCAGCCGCAGGGTCAGGAACAGGTTAACAATGTGGTGGCGAACTCCACGCTGCCGACGGAACCTGCCACCGTTGCGCCAATCCGCAACGGCAACGCGCCGCGTCAGACGGCGGCGACGCAATCGGGCGAGCGTCAGGCCACTACGCGCCCGGAACGTAAGCAGGTTGTGATTGAGCCGAAGAAACCGCAGACCACCGCGAAAGCGACGCCAGCGGAACCGAAGCCGACCACGCAGCCGAAACGTAGCGAACCTGCCGCGCCGGTCGCGACGACGAAAGCGCCAGCAACTTCCGCGCCAGCGGCAACGACCGCGCCGAAAGCCACCGCTGCGCCTGCACAAACCGCAGCGCCAGCGCAAACCACAGCGGCAGCCGGCAGTGCGGCTGGTACGAAAAGCACAGGTAACGTGGGTTCGCTGAAGTCTGCGCCTTCCAGCCATTACACCCTGCAACTCAGCAGTTCTTCTAACTACGACAACCTGAATGGTTGGGCGAAGAAAGAAAACCTGAAAAACTATGTGGTGTATCAGACGACGCGTAACGGCCAGCCGTGGTATGTTCTGGTAACGGGTGTGTATGCGTCTAAAGATGATGCCAAACGTGCGGTGTCTACGTTGCCAGCCGATGTGCAGGCGAAAAACCCGTGGGCAAAACCGTTGCATCAGGTGCAGGCCGATCTGAAGTAATAGTCATGTTAAAGCGCAGGATGCTGTCGGAGCTTTCTCCACAGCCGGAGAAGGTGTAATTAGTTAGTCAGCATGAAAAAGAATCGCGCTTTTCTGAAGTGGGCAGGGGGGAAATACCCCCTGCTTGATGACATCAAACGGCATTTACCGAAAGGTGAATGTCTGGTTGAACCCTTTGTGGGGGCCGGGTCGGTGTTTCTTAACACCGACTTTTCTCGTTATATTCTTGCCGATATTAATAGTGACCTTATCAGCCTCTATAACATCGTGAAGTCGCGTACTGAAGAGTATGTGCGGGCTTCCCGCGAGCTGTTTACGCCTGAGACGAATCAGGCCGAGGTTTACTATCAACTCCGTGAAGAGTTCAATACGAGCCGGGAGCCGTTCCGTCGCGCGGTCCTGTTCTTATACCTGAACCGCTATGGTTACAACGGCCTGTGCCGCTATAACTTGCGTGGGGAGTTTAACGTGCCGTTTGGCCGTTACAAAAAGCCCTACTTCCCGGAAACGGAGTTGTATCATTTTGCCAAAAAAGCGCAGAATGCAGAGTTTCATTGCCTTTCGTATGAAGAGTGTATGGATCGTGCTGATAGCAATTCTGTGGTCTATTGCGATCCGCCTTACGCACCGCTTTCTGCGACGGCGAATTTCACCGCTTATCATACCAATAGCTTCAGCCCAAAAGAGCAGGCTCGTCTGGCGGAGATGGCAGAAAAGCTGGTCAGCAAGCGGATCCCGGTGTTAATTTCGAACCATGACACGCCCGATACCCGCGAGTGGTACAAAGCGGCGAAACATTTTCAGGTCAAAGTGCGTCGCAGTATAAGCAGCAATGGCGGCACACGTAAAAAGGTGGACGAACTGCTGGCTCTGTACCAACCAGGAGTCGTAACGCCTGCGAAAAAATAATTCTCAAGGAGAAGCGGATGAAACAGTATTTGATTGCCCCCTCAATTCTGTCGGCTGATTTTGCCCGCCTGGGTGAGGACACCGCGAAAGTGCTGGCAGCTGGTGCGGATGTCGTGCATTTTGACGTCATGGACAACCACTATGTGCCGAACCTGACCATCGGCCCGATGGTGCTGAAATCCCTGCGTAAATACGGTATTACCGCCCCCATCGACGTGCATTTGATGGTGAAGCCGGTTGACCGCATCGTGCCGGATTTCGCCGCAGCGGGTGCCAGCATCATTACGTTTCATCCCGAAGCCTCCGAGCATGTCGATCGTACCTTGCAGCTGATTAAAGAAAACGGCTGTAAAGCGGGTCTGGTGTTTAACCCGGCCACGCCGCTGAGTTATCTGGATTATGTGATGGATAAGCTGGATGTGATCCTGCTGATGTCCGTCAACCCGGGTTTTGGCGGCCAGTCTTTTATTCCGCACACGCTGGAGAAGCTGCGTGAAGTGCGCCGTCGTATTGATGAGTCAGGCTATGACATTCGCCTGGAAGTGGACGGCGGCGTCAAGGTGAACAACATCGGCGAAATCGCCGCGGCGGGCGCAGACATGTTTGTGGCAGGCTCCGCGATTTTCGACCAACCAGACTACAAAAAAGTCATTGATGAAATGCGCAGTGAACTGGCAAAGGTAAGTCATGGATAAATTGCAGGATATTCGGGGTGTCGCCTTTGACCTCGACGGCACGCTGGTTGACAGCGCGCCGGGATTAGCCGCTGCGGTAGATATGGCGTTATACGCGCTGGAACTGCCTACCGCTGGCGAAGATCGCGTAATTACCTGGATTGGTAACGGCGCGGATGTATTGATGGAGCGTGCGCTCGCCTGGGCTCGCCAGGAACGCGCTACGTTACGTAAAACAATGGGCAAACCGCCTGTTGATGATGAGATCCCCGCCGAAGAGCAGGTGCGTATTTTGCGTAAGCTGTTCGACCGCTACTATGGCGATGTGGCGGAAGAGGGGACGTTCCTGTTCCCGCACGTAGCCGATACGCTGGGCGCGCTGCATGCCAAAGGGCTGCCGCTTGGACTGGTGACCAATAAGCCGACG
Organism: Citrobacter sp. CK206; assembly: GCF_030333125.1. NCBI lineage: Bacteria > Pseudomonadati > Pseudomonadota > Gammaproteobacteria > Enterobacterales > Enterobacteriaceae > Citrobacter > Citrobacter sp. CK206. The sequence continues at coordinate 53,380 of NZ_JAOWGM010000028.1, read as the reverse complement.
CCGTTTGTGGCGCCGCTGCTTGAAGCGCTGGATATCGCCAAATACTTCAGCGTGGTTATTGGCGGCGACGATGTGCAGAACAAAAAGCCGCATCCCGATCCGCTGCTGCTGGTGGCAAAGCGAATGGGCGTCGCGCCTGAACAGATGCTCTTCGTGGGCGATTCGCGTAATGACATTCAGGCTGCAAAAGCGGCTGGCTGCCCGTCGGTCGGCCTCACGTACGGCTACAACTATGGCGAATCAATCGCTCTTAGCCAGCCGGATGTGATTTACGACACTATTAATGACCTTCTGCCCGCTCTCGGGCTTCCGCATAGCGAAAATCAGGAATCGAAAAATGACTAAGCCCATCGTTTTTAGTGGCGCACAGCCCTCAGGTGAATTGACCATTGGCAACTATATGGGTGCGCTGCGTCAGTGGGTGAACATGCAGGATGACTATCATTGCATTTACTGCATCGTTGACCAGCATGCGATCACCGTGCGTCAGGATGCACAGCAGTTGCGTAAAGCGACGCTGGATACGCTGGCGCTCTACCTGGCGTGTGGTATCGATCCTGAGAAAAGTACCATCTTTGTTCAGTCCCATGTGCCGGAGCACGCGCAGCTGGGCTGGGCGCTGAACTGCTACACCTATTTCGGCGAACTGAGCCGGATGACCCAGTTCAAAGACAAATCCGCGCGCTATGCCGAGAACATCAACGCCGGTCTGTTTGATTACCCGGTTCTGATGGCGGCAGACATTTTGCTGTATCAAACGAATCAGGTGCCGGTGGGTGAAGATCAGAAACAGCATCTGGAATTGAGCCGCGACATCGCGCAGCGTTTTAACGCGCTGTATGGCGATATCTTTAACGTTCCTGAGCCGTTTATTCCAAAATCCGGCGCGCGCGTGATGTCACTGCTGGAACCGACCAAAAAGATGTCCAAGTCGGACGATAACCGTAACAACGTCATCGGCCTGCTGGAAGACCCGAAATCGGTGGTGAAAAAAATCAAACGTGCGGTGACGGATTCCGACGAGCCGCCGGTAGTGCGCTACGACATCCAGAATAAAGCGGGGGTGTCTAACCTGCTGGATATCCTCTCCGCCGTAACCGGCCAGAGCATCCCTGAGCTGGAGCAGCATTTCGAAGGCAAGATGTATGGTCATCTGAAAGGTGAAGTGGCTGAAGCCGTTTCCGGTATGCTGACCGAGTTGCAGGAGCGTTATCATCGCTTCCGCAGCGACGAAGCCTTCTTGCAGAAAGTGATGAAAGAAGGGGCGGAAAAAGCCAGCGCCCGTGCTTCCGAAACGCTGAAAGCGGTCTACGAAGCGATCGGCTTTGTCGCCAAGCCGTAATGCGCACCGCGCCGTAGGCCAGATAAGGCGTTTACGCCGCCACCCGGCGTAAACACGGCGAGGGTCTACAGTGATGCGACACCACACATTAAAAAACCGGGGATTTCCCGGTTTTTTTGTCTCTCTGCGTACCCGTGACGAAAAACTGTGAGGCGTCTCGCCGTTTACGCACATCGTCATTGCACGATATCTTCATTTTAATGAATATATAAATATTCACTTTACTGAAAATTTATGATGCGTCGAACATTTATCAAAAAAGAGGGGGTCGTGCTGACGACCCTGGCCCGCTACCTGCTTGGTGAGAAATGCGGTAACCGTTTGAAAACGATAGATGAACTGGCTAACGAATGCCACTCATCGGTGGGGTTAACGCAGGCCGCATTAAAAACGCTGGAGTCCTCCGGGGCGATCCGTATTGAGCGTCGTGGGCGCAACGGCAGCTTCCTGGTGGAGATGGATAACAAAACGTTGCTGTCGCATGTGGACATCAGCAACGTTGTTTGCGCGATGCCGCTGCCGTACACCCGTCTGTATGAAGGGCTGGCGAGCGGGCTGAAAGCGCAGTTTGAAGGGATTCCATTTTATTACGCGCACATGCGTGGGGCGGATATCCGGGTTGAATGCCTGCTGAATGGCGTCTACGACATGGCCGTGGTGTCGCGTCTGGCCGCAGAGAGCTACCTGGCGCAAAACGGATTGCGCATCGCGCTGGAACTGGGGCCACACACCTATGTCGGCGAGCACCAGTTGATCTGCCGTAAAGGCGAATCCGACCGGGTGAAGCGAGTGGGGCTGGATAACCGTTCGGCAGATCAGAAAATCATGACTGAAGCCTGTTTCGGCAAAAGTGATGTGGAGCTGATAGACCTCTCTTATCACGAAAGTCTTCAGCGCATTGTGAAAGGCGATGTGGATGCGGTGATCTGGAATGTGGTGGCGGAAGCGGAGCTGGCATTGCTGGGGTTAGAAGCGACGCCGCTCACCCGCGATCCTCGATTCTTGCAGGCCACCGAAGCCGTGGTGCTGACCCGGTCGGACGATTACCCGATGCAGCAACTGCTGCGCGCCGTGGTGGACAAACAGGCGCTGCTCGCCCATCAGCAACGTGTGGTCAGCGGTGAACAGGAACCCAGTTACTAAGTTAATCAAAGGCATTGTAAATGGAAAACAGACTCAGCCTGCTGTGTGACGCAGGGGTTATCGACGAAGATATTTGCCGTGGCATGTTGCAGGTCGTCAGACGACTGGACGAGGAGTGGAAGCTGCCGGTGCATACCGAGCAGGGAACGATGGCGATAACCCACATGGCCAGCGCGTTAATGCGCAGTCGTCGGGGAGAGGTGATTGACGCGCTGGATCGCGAGCTGCTGGCGGAACTGACGCAATCTCCCCACTGGCCCGCGATTTTGTTGGCGCACCAGGCGCTGCTGGCGGAGTTTACGGTTTCGCTTCATGCCAATGAGGAAGGTTATTTGTTGGCAAATCTATATGGGCTGTGGATGGTGGCGCACGAAGCGTCGTGAGGAACACCGTACATCAACGTACCACACCTTAAATATTCAAAAAAATGAATATTTAATTCAGGGATTAGAAACCGAGGCACAAAGATGTTTATACACGCATTGAAACGCCAGAATCCGGCGCTGATTACCGCCGCGATCCGACTTTGGCAGCAGGGAAGGATCGTCCCGGACAGCTGGGTGATTGATGTTGATCAGGTGCTGGAAAACGGGAAGCGCCTGGTTGATACGGCTCATCAATACGGCATCACGCTGTATCTGATGACAAAACAGCTTGGGCGCAATCCCTGGCTGGCGGAAAAGCTGCTGGCGCTGGGATATGCCGGAATTGTCACGGTGGATTACAAAGAGGCCAGGGTCATGCGCCGCGCCGGATTGCCGGTGGCGCATCAGGGGCATTTAGTGCAGATCCCCTCCCGGCAGATTGACGAAGCGGTGGAGCAAGGGACGGACGTTATTACGCTCTTTTCGCTGGAGAAGGCGCGTGAAGTGTCGGCGGCGGCGGTGAAGGCCGGGCGCGTGCAGGCGGTAATGCTGAAGATTTACGGCGAGCAGGATTTTCTTTATCCGGGGCAGGAGAGCGGCTTCCCGCTGGCGCGCCTTGATGACGCGGTGAATGACATTCGCCGTCTGCCGGGGCTCCATGTCACGGGGTTAACGCATTTCCCCTGCCTGCTGTGGGATGACGCATCAGGCGAGACCAGGCCGACGCCCAATCTGCATTCCCTGGTCAAGGCGAAGCAGCAACTGGAAGAACAGGAGATTGCCATTGAGCAGCTTAATGCGCCCTCTGCAACCAGCTGTGCGTCTTTGCCGCTGTTGGCGCGGTATGGCGTCACCCATGCCGAACCGGGCCATGCGCTGACCGGCACCATTCCGTCGAATCAGCAAGGCGATCAGCCTGAACGCATTGCGATGCTCTGGCTGAGTGAAATTTCGCACCATTTTCGTGGCAACAGCTACTGCTATGGCGGCGGCTATTACCGCCGGGGACATGCGCGCAACGCGCTCGTTTTTACGCCGGAAAACGACGTTCCCGCGAAGACGACGCTGGAACCCGTCGATGACAGCAGTATCGACTACTACCTGCCGCTTGCAGGGACGTTTCCGGTGAGCAGCGCCGTGGTGCTTTGTTTTCGTACCCAAATCTTTGTGACGCGCAGTGATGTGGTGCTGGTGTCTGGCATTCAGCGCGGCGCGGCGGAAATCGTCGCCCGTTATGACAGTCTCGGAAACGTACTGGAGGCGTAATGGCTCGTTTTGTGGTGCTGGTGATTGATAGCTTCGGCGTAGGCGCAATGAAGGATGTGGCGGAGGTTCGCCCGCAGGATGTCGGGGCGAATACCTGCGGACATATTCTGCGTCAGCTCCCGCAGCTACATCTGCCGACGCTGGAGAAACTGGGGCTGATTAACGCGCTGGGCTATGCGCCAGGCGTTATGGCTCCCTCGGCGTCGGCAGTGTGGGGGATCGCGGAATTGCAGCATGAAGGAGGGGATACCTTCATGGGGCATCAGGAGATTTTAGGAACGCGTCCGCAGGCGCCGCTGCGTATGCCGTTTAGCGAGGTGATTGATCGCGTTGAGCTGGCGCTGAAGGCGGCGGGCTGGCAGGTGGAGCGACGTGGCGGCGAACTGGCGTTCCTGTGGGTCAATGAATCAGTGGCGATAGGCGATAACCTCGAAGCGGATTTAGGACAGGTTTACAACATTACCGCCAACCTTTCCGCCATCGCCTTTGACGAGGTGCTGAAGATTGGCCGCATTGTGCGTGAACACGCGCAGGTGGGGCGCGTCATTGCATTCGGCGGCACGCTTCACGACAGCCAGCGGATTCTGGACGCCGCAGAAGCGAAAGAGGGGCGTTTTATTGGCATCAATGCGCCGCGATCCGGCGCATATGAAAGCGGTTTTCAGGTTGTTCATATGGGCTATGGCGTGGATGAACGGGTTCAGGTGCCGCAAAAACTGCATGAGGTTGGCGTGCCGACCGTGCTGATCGGCAAAGTGGCGGATATCGTGGCGAACCCTCACGGACGTAGCTGGCAAAACCTGGTGGACAGCCAGCGCATCATGGATATCACGCGCGATGAATTCAGTGCCGCCCGGCACGCGTTTATCTGCACCAACATCCAGGAAACCGATCTGGCGGGGCACGCCCAGGATGTCGCACGTTATGCGGAACGTTTGCAGGTGGTTGACCGTAATCTTGCGCGGCTGACAAGCGAGATGACACCCGATGATTGTCTGCTGGTGATGGCCGACCACGGCAACGATCCAACGATAGGTCACAGTCACCATACCCGTGAAAGAGTGCCGATTCTGGTCTACCGGCAGGGGCTGAAGCCTGTTCAGTTAGGCCTTCGCGCCACGCTGTCGGATGTGGGCGCGACGGTCTGTGAGTTCTTTGGCGCGCCCGCGCCACAAAACGGCACCTCTTTCTTTTCGTCATTACAGCTCACAGGAGACGCCGTATGAATTTTGATACGTCAGGCTACACCTGGGCCCATGAGCATCTGCACATCGATCTCTCCGGGTTCAAAAATAACCTCGACTGCCGGTTAGATCAGTACGATCTCATTTGTCAGGAGATGAAAGATCTGCGGGCGTTGGGCGTGTGCAACATCATTGAAATGACTAACCGTTATATGGGGCGCAACCCGCAATTCATGCTCGATTTGATGCGGGATAGCGGGATAAACGTGGTGGCCTGCACGGGTTACTACCAGGACGCATTTTTCCCTGAGCATGTCGCGACCCGCAGTGTGGAGCAGCTTGCGCAGGAGATGATCGATGAAATTGTCATCGGTATTGATAACACGACGCTGAAAGCCGGAATTATTGCGGAAATCGGCTCCAGTGAAGGGGTGATTACGCCGCTGGAAGAGAAGGTGTTTATCGCCGCTGCGCGCGCCCACAATGAAACCGGACGCCCCATTTCCACCCATACCTCGTTCAGTACGATGGGGCTGGAGCAACTGGCCTTGTTGCAGGCGCAGGGCGTCGATCTCTCCCGCGTGGTGATTGGTCATTGCGATCTGAAAGATAACCTCGACGGCATTTTGCAGATGATCGATCTCGGCGCGTACGTGCAGTTCGACACCATCGGCAAAAACAACTACTACCCGGATGAAAAGCGCATCGACATGCTGAATGCGCTGCGCCAGCGCGGTTTGCTCAACCGCGTGATGCTTTCGATGGATATTACCCGCCGCTCCCATCTAAAAGCCAATGGCGGCAATGGCTACGACTACCTGTTAACCACCTTTATCCCACAGCTGCGCCAGTCAGGATTCAGTCAGGCCGATGTGGACACGATGTTGCGTGATAACCCCTCACAATTTTTCCAATAAGGACAGAAAGATGAAAAAGATTGGTGTTGCTGGCTTACAGCGTGAGCAGATTAAAAAAACCATCGAGACCGTGGCGCCCGGCTGCTTTGACGTGTCCATTCACAACGATATGGACGCGGCGATGAAAGTGAAGTCCGGGCAACTGGATTATTACATCGGTGCGTGTAATACCGGCGCTGGCGCGGCGTTGTCAATAGCGATTGCGGTGATTGGCTACAACAAAAGCTGCACCATCGCTAAGCCGGGTATTAAAGCGAAAGACGAGCATATCGCAAAGATGGTCGCGGAAGGGAAAGTGGCGTTTGGCCTCTCTGTCGAACATGTTGAGCATGCGATTCCCATGCTGGTTAACCACTTGAAATAAAAGGCATGCTTATGGAGCTGTATATTCAGATTCTGGTGGTGGCCTGCCTGACGGGGATGACGTCGCTACTGGCGCATCGCTCAGCCGCCGTTTTCCATGACGGGATTCGCCCGATCTTACCGCAGCTGATCGAAGGCTATATGAACCGCCGGGAGGCGGGGAGTATCGCGTTTGGTTTGAGTATCGGTTTTGTGGCGTCGGTGGGGATCTCATTTACCCTCAAAACGGGGCTGCTTAACGCCTGGCTGCTGTTTTTACCTACCGATATTCTTGGCGTACTGGCGATTAATAGCCTGTTGGCGTTTGGGCTTGGCGCTGCCTGGGGCGTGCTGATTCTGACCTGTTTGCTGCCGGTGAACCATCTGCTTACCGCCTTGCCGGTTGACGTGCTGGGGAGCCTTGGCGAGTTGAGTTCCCCGGTTGTCGCCGGTTTTGCGCTGTTCCCGCTGGTGGCGATTTTTTATCAATTCGGCTGGAAACACAGTCTTATCGCTGCGGTTGTGGTGCTGATGGCGCGTGTCCTGGTGGTGCGCTACTTCCCGCACCTGAACCCGGAATCGATTGAGATTTTTATCGGCATGGTGATGCTGCTGGCGATTGCGATTACGCACGACCTGCGCCACCGTGGCGATGAGGAGATGGATAGCAGTGGGTTATCCGTCTTTGAGGAGCGCACCTCCCGTATTATTAAAAACTTACCGTATATCGCGATCGTCGGCGCGTTGATTGCGGCGGTTGCCAGTATGAATATTTTTGCCGGCAGCGAGGTGTCGATCTTTACCCTTGAGAAAGCCTATTCTGCTGGCGTTACGCCTGAAGAGTCGCAGACCTTGCTTCATCAGGCGGCGCTGGCGGAGTTCATGCGTGGGCTTGGCTTTGTGCCGATGATCGCCACAACGGCGCTGGCGACGGGCGTGTATGCGGTGGCCGGTTTTACCTTTGTGTATTCCGTGGGCTATCTGGCGCCGAATCCGTGGATTGCCGCCATCCTGGGGGCGGTCGTGATTTCTGCGGAAGTGCTGCTGTTGCGCTCAATTGGGAAGTGGCTTGGACGCTACCCGTCGGTGCGCAATGCGTCGGACAATATCCGTAACGCGATGAATATGCTGATGGAAACCGCGCTACTGATCGGCTCTATTTTTGCGGCGATCAAGATGGCGGGTTATACCGGCTTCTCGATTGCGATTGCTATCTACTTCCTCAACGAGTCGCTGGGGCGCCCGGTGCAGAAGATGGCCGCGCCGGTCGTGGCCGTGATGATTACCGGTATCTTGTTGAATATTCTCTACTGGTTCGGTTTGTTTATTCCGGCCTGAGGAGGCGTCTAAATGAAAACCTTTCCCCTGCAAAGCCTGACGCTCGCCGAGGCGCAGCAGAAGCAGTTTGCGCTGGTGGACACGGTGTGTCGTTATTTCCCAGGCGCGGATTTTTTAAAGGGTGGCGATCTGGGGTTAAGTCCGGGGCTTAACCAGCCGGGAACCACCCGGCAAGTGGAAAAAGTGCTGGCGGAGGCGTTTCATGCTGAGGACGCGGTGCTGGTGCAGGGCGCGGGAACTGGCGCGATTCGGGCCGGGCTGGCCGCGCTGCTGAAACCGGGGCAACGCCTTCTGGTGCATGATGCGCCGGTTTATCCCACAACGCAGGGGATCGTCGAGCAGATGGGGATTGTACTTGTCAGAGCGGATTTCAACGATCTGGCGACGATAACGCAGGTTATCGCAGAGCATCGTCCCCATGCGGCGCTGGTGCAACATACGCGTCAGCAACCGCAGGATTGCTATTCTCTGGCCGGGGTGCTGGCGGAGCTTGCGCGACGCGGCGTCCCCACGCTGACCGACGATAATTATGCGGTGATGAAAGTGGCGCGTATTGGCTGTGAATGTGGGGCCACGCTGTCCACGTTTTCCTGTTTTAAACTCTTCGGGCCTGAAGGCACCGGCGCGGTGGTGGGGGAGGCGGAAGCCATCGCCAGAATACGTGCGACGATGTATTCCGGCGGCAGCCAGATTCAGGGCGCGCAGGCGCTGGCGGTGCTTCGTGGCCTGGTTTTCGCGCCAGTGATGCACGCAGTGCAGGCCGGGGTGACGGAACGTTTACTCGCCTTGTTAAACAGTGGAGTCGTGCCGGAAGTGAAGCAGGCGGTGATTGCGAATGCGCAATCGAAAGTGTTAATTGTGGAGTTCCACCAGCCCGTTGCCGAAAAGGTGCTGGAGGAGGCGCAAAAGCGCGGGGCGTTGCCTTACCCGGTAGGCGCGGAGTCCAAGTATGAAATCCCGCCATTGTTTTATCGCCTTTCCGGTACGTTTCGTGCGGCCCGTCCGGGTCTGGCGCGTTATGCGATTCGTATTAATCCCAACCGCAGCGGCGAAGAAACGGTGTTACGTATTTTGCGGGAAAGCCTGATGGCGCTGCGCTTATCAGGCCTACAGCGTACAGCACCGTAGGCCGGATAAGGCGTTTACGCCGCCATCCGGCGTGTATGTGCGCACGAAAGCCTGATGGCGCTGCGCTTATCAGGCCTACAGCGTACAACACCGTAGGCCGGATAAGGCGTTTACGCCGCCATCCGGCGTGTATGTGTGCACGAAAGCCTGATGGCGCTGCGCTTATCAGGCCTACAATGGTTCGGCATTGTGATGGCAAACACACATGAAAAAACCGGGGAATCCCCGGTTTTTTTGTATCGTGCGACAACGGTTTCGATTATTGATCCGCAGCCGGGCCGCAACCACCAATAATTTTTGAAATAGAAATTGCCGGGTGAAGTAAATAATCGTAACTGCAATCATTCTTTTTGTTTTCGATATGACCCGTACACGCGGTGAGCGTAGCCAGCATCCCTGCCACAACGGCAATCTTTGCAATTTTAAACATGACAAAATCCTTGTAAATAAAACAATTTTAATTGTATGAGATAAATGGAAAAATCCATTTTGCGGACGTTACCATATCAATTAATAAGGGAGCGAGGTAGTCCAGATAAGGACTTCTTATTCTGCGGATAATATGCTTTGCGTAGATTCAGCATAATAAAAACGGCCTGGAGATGATGTATATTCTCCAGACCGTGGCGTTTATTTAATTAACGGAATGTTTTCTTAAAGTTCAGCATAAAGCCTTTATCGCTGATGCCATCCTCTTTCCACTGATAAGCGTCAAGATGCAGGCTGCTGTCCTGGGCGCTGTACTTCACGCCCATCTTTGCCAGACCGTTCAGACCGCCGCCTTTCTGGCCGTCGTCAACGCTAAAGCGCTGGTCGCTTGCACCCGCCAGCGTGGCGCTACGCTGGCTTTTCGTGTAGCTCAGGTTCGGGCCGCCTTCCAGCGTGGCGCTTGCGCTCCAGCCGTTTTCCCCGGCGTAGTCCATTTTCAGGCCAAGCACGGAATCTACGGCCGTTTCGCTGCCGCTGTTCATCGACAGGTTGAAGTCCCCGGCGCTGCGCTCTTTGTAACCTTCTTCCAGTGTATGACGCAGCTTAACGCCCGCATACGGCGTGATTTTCAGCGCATCGTCCATCAGGTTAAAGGTTTTTGCCCCTTCGCTGCGGAACTCCATGTACTGCTGACGGGCGTCAGAATCCGCCACTTTATTGACGTCGCCATAGGCGACAGAGCGGCTGCTGTCGAGGTTATGCACGTCATAACGCAGGCTGTTGTTCCAGGCCAGACCCTCATTAAAGGTCATGCTGTGCTTCAGGCCGAAGAACTGGCTGTAGCCGCCGGTCACGCCGTTGTCGCCCGCTTTCTGCGAACCGTCGCCGTCCAGACGGGCAATACCGTATTCCAGCGTCAGGTTCTGGCTGGCGGTCAGATCCAGCGTCTGACGCAGCGCCAGCATGTCGTACTGGGTGTCGTTACCCAGTTCGGCACGCGGATCGCCTTTCGCCATCACGTTGAACGCCAGACCGTCTTTCACCTGCGGCGCGGCGTCCGCCAGCATCGTAAAGCGATTGCTGAGTACGCGGGCTTCGCGGAAGACGGTGTTCGCCTGGCTACCGCTGACCTGCTTCAGGGCGTTGTTCAGCTCTGCGGTCGTGCCAACGTTCAGGCTGTTGTACAACTCATTGTTGGTATACCCGGCGTCCAGCGCCTGTGCGACGTCGCTGACGGAACTCTCCGTCGCCACATCCGCATAGGCGTTTTTGGTCATGGTGATGTCAACGTTGCCGTCGCCGTCGGTGCTGCCCTGGGCGTTCCACACCACGCTGGTGGAGGTGATATTGTCCGCGCCCTGGATATTACTGCCGGTAAAGGCGTTATCGACCACGACGGTGGTCTCTGCCGTACCTGCGGTAAAGCCGGTATTCACCTTCACGTCGTCGCCAATCATCAGGTTATTCGCTTTCAGCGTACCGGAACTGCCGTCGGCATTGGTGCCCACAATGTAGTTGCTTAACATCTGCGGCGCGTTCGGATCGGCCGGAGGCGCTGGAATATCACCCTGCGTCGGCGCGACAATCGCATCCGGGATCACGATATCTGCCGTACCGTTGTGATCGTCCTGCGTACCCGTAGTGCCAGGGGCGTAGATGCCGCAGCCGGTGTCGCACAGCAGATTCACTTCGCCATTATTGATGATGGTTTTGCTCTGGCCGCCAAACGCGTAAGAGTCATTCGCGTACACGTTGATCACGCCATCGGCGGTGTTGTTGATGGTGGTGGCGTTGCCGTTGCCTTTGATGCCGATAAGTCCGGTGCCGTTGGTTCCGTCTATTTGCCCCTGTTCGGTGCCGACGTTGATGGTGCCGCTGTTGACCAGGTCGATGATATAACTGCTGGTGCCGCCGCTGATCGCCACGGCATTGTCGCCCTGGACGTTAATGGTCCCTTCGTTGCCAAAGCTATAGCCACGGCTGAGGTTGATCAGGGGGGCGTCCGGGTTAATACCATTAATCACGCCGGTTTCCGTGTTCCAGATCCACATCGGGGAGTTGCTGGCATTCGCGGTGGTGATGGCGCTGTAACCGTTGGTGGCGGTAATGGTGCCGCTGTTCACCTGAGCGATGGAACTGTCGGTTCGCGTCATGTTGATGATGGTGTTTTCGCCGCCTTCTACCGCGCTGCCGCTGTTGGTAAGCGTTGCGCCTTCCTGGTTATAAAACGCAAAGCTGCCGTTGATGAGCGATTTGCCATCTTCCGCCACCGTCATATTGCCGGTATTGACGACTTCCTGGGCGTAAGAGGTTCCTGCAATTGAGCCGGTAAAGCTGCCCTCGTTGAACAGGGTGATATCGCCATTAAGCGTCAGGAGGTCAGTGGTCAGGCTGCCGTCTGCGCGGTTGAACAGGCTGTGATACGTGGTGATCGTATCGACATGCATCGTCCCGTGGTTTTCCAGATCGCCTCCGGCATTAATCTCCATATCGCCGTTGACGGTCAGCGTGGCGCCTGCTTCGTTGTACAGCCAGCCGCTAACATCGATATCGCCGTTCAGCGTTTCATTGCCGTAATTCGCCAGCGCTCCGGTGGTGAAAAAGCCCGCTTCTGACGTTTGGCTATCGCTGTCGCCGCTGCCGGGCAGCGACCGTATCCAGATTTTGTCGGTTGGCGTGGAACCCATATGCGGGTCGTTTTCGTCCATCGGGCTGCCGTTCAGGTTGATGGCGCCGTTATTGATGATGTAGCTGTTGCTGTCGCTAAGGAACGCCTGGCCGTAGTCGGCATCAATATTGATGGTGCCGGTGGTGTCGTTCACGACGGTGCCGCCGTTTAATGCGGCCATCCCCACCAGTTGGTTTTCCTCGCCGGTCACACCTTCATCAGCGGTCAGCGTAATAGTACCCTGGTTAACGGCCGTGCCGCCGTTGAGCGCCATCATACCGAACCCGGCGTTGTTGACGGTGATGGTGCCGGTGTTGATGGCCGTGGCGTCACCGTAGCCGCTGTCGGTGGAACCGGCAACCATTGCCGAGCTGGTCAAATAGAGGTGTGTCGGCTGCCAGTAGTCTGTGCTGATGATATTGTTTTCATCGTCCAGCGTCGGGATAAAACCATCCAGATAAATATCGCCTTCGTTTAACGCCGTCCCTACACTGGCACTGACGCCATATGCTCCCGCGCCCTGTAAATGGACGGTCGCTCCTTTATCATTAACGACGCTGCCGCCCTGGGCCGCCAGCATGGCGTAAAGCGTGTGGGTATACCATCTTTCCGGGTAGAGATTGATGCCGTCAATGTACTCTGGCGTTTGGTTAGAAAAGAGGGTGATATCGGCCCCCGCTTTGTTGTGTACGACCGCATCTTCGCGATTTGCACTGGTGATGGCAGAACGGTTATCTCCCGTATCGTCACTGCTTCCGTAGATGAGAATATTGCCACTGTTGCTCGCTTCCGCTCCCTGATCGGCAAGGAGAACGTTGGCTGTTCCGTGGGTGGTAATATCGCCCTGATTTTCAATCGTCGAGCCCTGGCCATGGGCTGACAGCAGGGCTTTATTTCCGACGGAGTAATGTGTGTACAGATAGTCGGCGTTCACTTCAATTGTGGCGTCATCGGTAACGAGCAGGGAGCCGCCATTATTAACGTTTGCCAGCGTGGCCTGGCCACCTGAGATAGTGGTCATATCCACGGTAGATTTACCGCTTAGCGTTAACGTGTTGTCACCATCAATGTTGATACCGATAGCTTCAGAGCCAGCAGCCGCTTCGTTTTGGGAAAAGTCGATGTTTATACCACCGGCGACATTCACGGCGTTACCGCTGCCGCTGATATCGAGGCCGACAACGCTCGCATACCCAGAGCTGATATCAGAACTGTCAAGATGGATATTCATCGCGCCATCCAGATTGACCGTATTTTGATTGCCGTTGACGGTAATGCCTTGTAACTGCTCATCGCTTTTAATTTGAGCGTCTTGCGGGTAACTGCCCTCGATGTTCACATTACCCAGAATGGTTGTCGTATTCGTGTCGCCAGAAACGTTAAGACCGGTTGCCCCACGAAATACACCGCTGCTGTCCTGAGCCGCAGTCACGTTAATATCGCCCGTCAGACTGACCTGCGATTCAGTACCGCTGATCAGCGTTCCCGTACCGTTAAGGCTGGTGTTGATATTACCTTTGTTGTTGAAGGTGTTTTGTGTACCGGCCACAACGAAGCCGACAGAGCCGTCGTTACGCACGGTGGTGGTGCCGCTGTTTGTGAGTTCGCTTTCTTCGCCGTTGATGGTCAGACCCGTCGCGCCATTCATAACCAACAGATCGCCATTCTGCGTCATGTCAGCGTTATTGCCCGTAATGGTGGCGATTGTTGAGCCAGCGCCGTCGACAGCCATATTGCCGGTATTGAGTACGCGGGCGTTGTCGCCATCAATGCGCACGCCCGTCGCGCCATCGGCGATGAGCTGATTACCTTCATTAATCACCAGCGCATTATCACCCTCAATGTACAGCCCCGTAGAGCCGATACCGCGGGTTGTCGAATGGCCTTTGTTATCGACGATAGCATTGTCGCCGGTGATTTTTGCCCCGGTGCCGCCATCAGAAACGTTTAATTCCCCCTTGTTGATGAGGCGAATGTCATTGCCGTTAATGATGGAACCGGTAGAACCTGCGCCGCTAATGCTGGAAGTCCCCGCATTATCAATGAGGGCGTTATCACCATCGATAACGATGCCCGTACCGCCGCCGCCGATGGTGATATCGCCGGAGAGCGAGGTCGAGGTGCCATTGCCGGAAATTAACGCCCCGGTAGCGCCATCTACCGTACTTTTGCCTGAGATAGCGTTAGTGGTGCCGTCGCCGCTAATAACCAGGCCAACTGCGCCATTGGTTACGGTGGAATCCCCGTTCAGCGTATTACGGGTGTTATCGCCCGAGATAATGACGCCGGTACGATTTTTCCCGCTGATATCCAGTTCGCGATCGGTGGTGTGCGTTTTGCCGTCTCCGCTGACAACCTGAGTATTGTTATCCGCGAGGATCAGATAGCCCCGACTGTCGTACTTCCAGTAAAAGCCGTTGGCCTGAGCGCCTTCAATCACGGCCGCGTTGCTGTCGGTAACGTTCCAGCCGGAAATCGCCAGCGTTTTGCCGTCCTGGGTGGTTAACTGCCACTGCGCGTCTTGTTCGGAATAACTGAGCGTGGCTTCGCCGAGGTGCTCGCCGTTATCCAGTTTGATGTCGTCGAAGTGCAGGGTGTCTGTGCCTTTATCCAGCGTCACCTGATTGCTGAAGGTCGTCACGGACGTGTCGTCAGGCGGTACTGGCGTATCACCGCCATCATCAGGCGGTGTGACGTCGCCGCCATCATCGGGAGGCGTTGGGGTGACATCTCCGCCGTCATCCGGCGGCGTTGGGGTAACGTCGCCCCCGTCGTCTGGCGGGACTGGCGTTGTTGAATGGTGGTGAGAATCGCCGTCGCTGTGATTGCCAATGGCGATGCCCGCCGCCAGAGCCGCTACGCCGCTGGCGACCCATGCCCAATGGTTATCCTGCCCGGCTTCTGCCGTCAGACATTTCGCCGGTAACTTATTGCGTTCCGCCTGAGATAACGACGAAATATTTACCGGACATTCTTTCTCATCTTCTGTATTCTCTGCCGCAATTGCCGGGCAGTAATATGTTTGCAGTGCAATCGCAATACCCACTGCAAGGAGTTTTTTCCTTTGCATAAACATAGTTGCCATCCTGTAAATAAAATAAGAAATATAAGGCGGCCCTGACAGACAACCTTTATTTGCAAAATTAATGAATGGCGCTATTTTGCCACTGACTACCCAGGGGGCGTCAATCCAGCCTTTATTTTGTCGATATTCGTGTGGTGAATTTATTTAGCGAATAAAAAAGAAATAATGGATATTTTGTGCGGTATTTTATGGCGTTATTCTTTTTTATATTTACGCAATGAATGGATTTAGCTTATTTAAAGTGTAATGTAAGAATGAATGATCGTTAAAGTGTTAAAAAAAAGATGCCCTGATATAGGGCATCTATATTTATTAATGGTTTGAGAACCAGTTTAGCTTATCGCGTAACGCGACCACTCGACCGACAATAATCAGCGCCGGGCTTTCGACCTGTTTCGCCAGCTCGCCTAATTGCGCAAGAACGCCGCTGACCACGCGCTGCTTGACGGCGGTACCGTTTTCAACCAGCGCCACAGGCATATCGGCCTGCATACCAAACGCGATCAGCTTTTCCTGAATGGTCGCCGCCTGATTCAGCCCCATATAGAACACCAGCGTTTGTTTCTCCGCCGCCAGGTTTTCCCAGTCCAGCTCGCCGCCCGTTTTCAGGTGCCCGGTGACCAGACGCACGCTTTGCGCGTAGTCGCGGTGAGTCAGCGGAACGCCGGAATAAGCCGAGCACCCGGAGGCCGCGGTAATACCGGGAACAACCGAGAACGGAATACCGGCGTGGCACAGCGTTTCCAGCTCTTCGCCGCCGCGACCGAAGATAAACGGATCGCCGCCTTTCAGACGCACCACGCGTCTGCCTTTCTGCGCTTCTCGCAGCAGGATCTGGTTAATCTCTTCCTGGGGAACGCAGTGATAGCCCGCGCGTTTGCCAACGAACACGCGGTCAGCGTCGCGGCGTACCAGATTCATAATGTCGTCGGAGACCAGGCGGTCATACACCACCACATCCGCCTGTTGGATCTGTTGTAACCCTTTCAGCGTCAGCAGCCCGGCGTCGCCAGGGCCCGCGCCCACCAGCACTACTTCACCACGGTGATCCAGCGGTTCGCTAAGCATCTGCTCGGTGATCTCCGACACCGCTTTCGCATCGGCATTCGCCAGCGACTGCGCGAGCCTGTCGTTGATGAACAGTTTTTCCCAGAAGCGACGGCGCTCGCCCATTGTGGCGAACTGCTTTTTCACCCGCGCGCGGAGCTGGCCGGCGTAATGCGCGACCTGGCCGAGGTGCTGGGGCAGCAAGGACTCCAGTTTCTCGCGCAGCAAGCGTGCGAGAACGGGCGAAGTGCCGCCGGAGGAGACCGCCACCATCAGCGGTGAGCGGTCGATAATGGAGGGCATGATGAAACTGGCGGCTTTTGGCGCATCGACCACGTTGCAGAAAATGCGGCGTGATTCAGCGGCTTCGCTCACCTGCTGGTTCACGGCGTCATCATCGGTCGCGGCGATCGCCAGCCAGCATCCGTCGAGCAGGGATTCTTCGAATGCCCCTTCAACCAACGTTAACATGCCTTCATTTGCCCACACGGTGAACTGCGGAATAAACGCCAGCGCGTTGACCGTTAATCGAGCGCCTGCTTCCAGCAGTAACCGCGCTTTGCGTTCTGCGACATCGCCACCGCCGACGAGCAGACAGTCACGATTGCGTAATTGACAAAATATAGGCAAATGGTCCACGACATTACCTCTTAATTATTGGCAGTAGCTTCAGTTTGATTGATTTTTGCCGGAGCCGGACGCTCCGCTTTTGGCGTAGCATACCAATAACCTAATCCCATGAATACGACACCGGACAAAGTATTGCCGAGAGTCACCCACAGCAGGTTATGACCAATTCCCGCCAGCGTGTAGGCGTCGCCGTGATGGCCGAACCAGGAGAGGGCGAACAGCGTCATGTTGGCGACGGAGTGCTCGTAGCCGGACGCGATGAACGCCAGCAGACACCACCAGATAGCGAGGAATTTCGCCGCGCCTTCGGTACGAATCGCCATCCAGATCGCCAGGCAAACCAGCCAGTTGCACAGCGCGCCTTTAAAGAACAGTACCGTGGCGGGCGCGGTAGTTTTCGCCAGTGCAACCGTGTGAACGATGCTGGTATCGACCGGCAGCAGACTGCCGCCGCCCCAGCTATACAGCAGCGCGACGAACACGGAGCCCACCAGGTTGCCCAGCCAGGTTTGCGGCAGAATCGCCCACATCTGACCGTGGCTGATGGTGCCCGCTTTTACGCCGAGCGTCAGGAACATGGTGTGGCCGGTAAAGAGTTCAGAACCGGCGATGATCACCAGCGTTAAGGCGATGCCGAAGGTAGCGCCCATCACCAGCGGGCGAACGGAGGGGTCAAGCAGATTGCCGAGGGTAAAAATAAGAATGATGCCGAGACCGACGTAGGCGCCAGCCATTGCGGAACTCACCCAGAAACCGAGCGGATTATTTGCCGACAGGCGTGCAATGCGCGCAGCGTTAGCCGCACACTTGTTAATAGTGTCTGTAAACATTTGATTATCCTTGAAGTAAAAACAATAAAATTAAAAAAGAAATCGTAAAACCGTAGGCCGGATAAGGCATTTATGCCGCCATCCGGCGGTATGTTTTGCCTGATGGCGCTACGCTTATCAGGCCTACAAAATCGGGCCTGTAACCATTTGATTGTCCTTGAAAAATCGTAAAGCCGTAGGCCGGATAAGGCATTTATGCCGCCATCCGGCGGTATGTTTGCCTGATGGCGCTGCGCTTATCAGGCCTACAAAATCGGGCCTACAAAGACGTCAAAAAGGGAGGCGTTGCGCCTCCCCAAATTCATCAACCGCGCAGTTGCACCACGCCGTCTTTCACGCGAGCTTCGTAGTGCGCGACGGAATGGCTTTCATCTTCCATGCACAGACCGTCGCTCAGACGGAACCGCTGTTTTTTCAGCGGGCTGGCAACCCACAGTTCGCCCTGATGCTCGGCAATCAACCCGCGCGACAGCACGCTGGACTCAAAAAACGGGTCGATATTGCTGATCGCGAATACCTGGTCGCTGTGATATGGACGGAAAATGGCGACCTGCTTTTCGCCTAACAGCGCGCAGACGCCGGTTTCCGGCAGAATGTCATCGATTTTGCAGATGTTTTTCCACTGGCTCATGCGTTTTCCTCCACCAGAGTTACCGGAATGCGCTCGTACGGCGTTGCCGGACGATGCTGTTCACGCTCAGGCACCACCTGAACATTCGGGTCGCGCTTATCGCTGTTGATAAAGTGTCTGAAACGAACCTGCGCAGACGGTGTATTCACGGTCTCCGTCCACTCGCACACCACCGCTGCACGCAGGCGGGTCATCTCTTCTTCCAGATGTGCGTTCAGGCCCAGTTTGTCGTCGATGATGACCGACTTCAGGTAGTCGATGCCGCCTTCCAGGTTATCTAACCACGGTGCGGTACGGGTCAGTTTGTCGGCGGTACGGATGTAGAACATCATGAAGCGGTCGAGGTATTTAACCAGCGTTTCGCGGTCGATATCCGCCGCCAGCAGGTCCGCATGACGCGGTTTCATCCCGCCGTTACCGCAGACGTACAGGTTCCAGCCTTTTTCCGTGGCGATAATCCCCACGTCTTTACCCTGGGCTTCCGCACATTCACGGGTACAGCCGGAGACGCCAAATTTCATTTTGTGCGGGGTACGGATGCCTTTGTAACGGTTTTCCAGCTCGACGCCGAAGCCGACGCTATCGCCCACGCCGTAGCGGCACCAGGTGCTGCCCACGCAGGTTTTCGCCATACGCAGCGCTTTGGCATACGCGTGACCGGTTTCGAAGCCCGCTTCAATCAGCTGACGCCAGATTTCCGGCAGATCGTCTTTCTGCGCGCCGAACAGACCGATACGCTGAGAACCGGTAATTTTGGTGTACAGGTTAAACTCACGCGCGATGCGACCTACGGCCACCAGACCTTCCGGCGTGATTTCGCCGCCCGCAGAACGCGGGATCACGGAGTAGGTGCCGTCTTTCTGGATGTTCGCCAGGAAGTTGTCGTTGGTATCCTGTAGTGGGGTGTGCTGTGGCTTCAGAATGTATTCGTTCCAGCAGGAGGCCAGCAGAGAACCGACGGTCGGTTTACACACTTCGCAGCCGTAGCCTTTACCGTGTTTCGCCAGCAGTTCTTCAAAGGTTTTAATGCCTTCCACGCGGATGAGGTGGAACAGTTCCTGACGCGAGTACGCAAAGTGCTCACACAGGTTGTTGTTCACTTCAATACCCTGTTTCGCCAGTTCGGCGTTCAGAACCTGAGTAACCAGCGGAATACAGCCGCCGCAGCCAGTACCGGCTTTGGTTTCCGCTTTCAGCGCCGCAACGGTGTGGCAGCCTTTGTTGATGGCGGCGACCAGCATCCCTTTGGTGACGTCAAAGCAGGAACAGATTTGCGCGCTGTCCGGCAGTTTATCAACGCCAATGGAAGGCTTACCGCTGCCAGAATGTGCTGGCAGGATCAGCGAGTCCGGGTTTTCCGGCAGTTCAATCTCGTTCAGCACCAGTTGCAGCAGGTTGCCGTAATCGCTGGTATCGCCCACCAGTACCGCGCCGAGCAGGGTTTTGTTGTCTTCGCTGACGATGAGGCGTTTGTAGACCTCTTTGCTTTCGTCGAGGTAAACGTAGCTACGCGCGCCCGGCGTGCGGCCATGCGCATCGCCAATGCCGCCGACGTCCACGCCCAGCAGTTTCAGCTTGGCGCTGAGGTCTGCGCCTTCAAACACGTTTTCGGTTTCGAGGATGTGGTCAACGGCAACCTGCGCCATTTTGTAGCCAGGCGCGACCAGACCGTACACGCGGTTGTTCCAGCTGGCGCATTCGCCAATCGCGTAGATATCCGGGTCAGACGTCTGACAGGCGTCGTTAATCACGATACCGCCGCGCTGAGCGACGTCCAGGCCGCACTGGGTGGCCAGTTTGTCACGCGGGCGGATACCGGTAGAGAAAACGATGAAATCGACTTCCAGCTCGCTACCGTCGGCAAAACGCATGGTTTTACGCGCTTCGGTGCCTTCCTGAACGATCTCTTTGGTGTTTTTGCTGGTGTGTACGCGCACGCCCATGCTTTCGATTTTACGGCGTAGCTGCTCGCCGCCCATCTGATCCAGCTGTTCTGCCATCAGCATGGGGGCAAATTCGATAACGTGGGTTTCGACGCCTAAGTTTTTCAGCGCGCCAGCGGCTTCCAGACCCAGCAGGCCGCCGCCGACCACCGCGCCGCGTTTGCTGCGACGGGCGCAGGCTTCAATGGCGTTGAGATCTTCAATGGTACGGTAAACAAAGCAGTCCTGGGTTTCGGAACCTTTAATTGGCGGGATCCACGGGTAGGAGCCGGTCGCCATGATCAGTTTATCGTAATAAACCGTACGACCCGCGCTGGAGTGGATGACCTTCTCCTGACGGTTGATCGTAATGGCGCGTTCGCCGACCAGAACGTTAACGCCGTGCTTCTCATAAAAGCCTTCACGCACCAGAGACAGCTCTTCAGCGGTGTGGTGGGAGAAGTAGGAAGACAGGTGGACACGGTCGTATGCTTTGCGGGGTTCTTCACAGAACACGGTAATGTCAAAATTGGCAGCGTCGGATTTATCAAGAAGGTCCTCAATAAAGCGATGGCCGACCATACCATTACCGATAATAGCGAGTCTGACTTTGCTCATTTTTGCCTCGATTTCTTTTCTATTACTGCCTACCTTAACGATTCAGCAACCCCGCTTATTGATGTAAATCAAATTCGGCCTTATATACTCCTTAAGAGGTATATTGCTGATTTGTCAGCATTTTTATAAGTCACGGAATTGTCAGACATTTCGTTGTTGTGCAAATAACGTACAAAATGAGGGGTTATTAGCGTAAGAAGGTCTACCTCTAAAGAATGCGAGGTCTACGCCGTCAGGAGGAGGGGGAAATTGCGCGAAGAAGCAGGATTAAAAAGCCGGATGGCGACGCTATGCGTCTTATCCGGCCTACAAGTTACATGTAGGCCCGGTAAGCTTGCGCCACCGGGCAAATCATCATCAGTGCGCTGCTGGCACGTTATGCTGGCGATGACGGGTAACAAACCCGAGGATAAAGCACATCACAAACACTACGGCATACAGACCGTTTGCGGTGAGCAACGCGGCCTGCGGGCCGCTGTGCGCCACGATCGGGCCTGTCACCACGAAGGTCAGCATGGTGCCAATGGTGCCGCAGGTCAGCACAAAGTTAACCAGCTTCGGCGACGGCACTTTGGTTTGCTGCGAACCCAGCGTAATGATTGAGGTGTAAATGGCGCTGGAGAAGAAGCCGAGCGTCAGAATAAACCACGCCATATGCTCCGGCTGGGCCTTAATGAACAGGTACATCAGCACCGCTGCCAGACCCGCCAGTACCGTCAGGATACGTTGCAGATCAAAGAAGCGCAGAATGAAGCTGAAGGCCCACATGCCGAACATGTACGACATCCAGAAATCGCTGACCAGCGTACCGGCGTCGTTCAGGCTCATGCCCAGACCTTTGGCGTATTCCGGCACCCAGGAGATGAAACCTAACTGACCGAGGATGTAGCACAGCGCGGCGATGGACAGGAACAGAACGCCAATGCCCCATTTCTCTTTTACCACCGGCGTTTCCGTTTTCTGCGCGTGTTTACCCAGCGCCGGAAATTCGCAGCCGAAGGTCAGGATGAAAATCGCCACGTAGACCAGACCGATGCAGGCGTATACCCAGTACCACTCAATGCTGCGCGCCAGCAGGTAAGCGGCGACCATCGGGAAGATCATCCCGGCCATACTGAAGAAGGAGTCGGTGAACAGCAGGCGAGAACCACGCTGACGGCCTTCATACATCTGGGTGATCAGGAAAGTACCGATCGACATGGTGATACCGCTCACCAGACCCAGTACAAACATTGCCGCAGAGAAAAGCGCCAGGCTATGGCTGAGCATCAGCCCGGCCACGGCCAGCACCATCAACACAAAGCCAAAACGCAGCTGCGTTTTCAGCGGGATAATTTCCATCAGCCAGGCATTCAGGAAAATAGAGATCAGGATACCGGCGTTAAGAAAGGTGAATGTGTTACTCATACTGGAAACGGGCAGGTTGAAATACTCTGCAATGTTTCCCATCACCATCCCGGTGACAATTACCAACGCGCCTGTCAGGGCGTAGGAGAGAAAGCTAATCCATGTGAGCTTGATGCGATTGCTGTTAGTCATGACTGGCCTGTGTATAGAGGTGTAAAGCGCGTTGACAGCGCCGTGAGCGGGCAGATTTTAGGCGTTTTAGTGATGTATTTAAATGTTTATTAGCAATTACTGTAAGCGTTACATTTTTTAACGTGACGGTGATCACATTAATATGCCGAAAAGCACAACAAAATCGTAAGGTTACATTTGTTTCAGATACGTAAAATTAGGTAAAGGGCTGGCCTGCTCCTTGAAGGCTCTTTAGAATCAATCTACTTGCTTTTGTTACTGCTCTCGTTAAGGAAATCTCATGCTCAAATCGACTCTGGCGGCTGTTGCAGCTGTTCTCGCTCTTTCTGCTCTCTCTCCTGTAGCGTTGGCAGCGAAAGGTGACCCACATGTTCTGCTGACGACCTCCGCCGGAAATATTGAACTGGAACTGAATAGCCAGAAAGCGCCAGTTTCAGTGCAAAACTTTGTCGATTATGTCAACAGCGGTTTCTATAACAACACCACGTTCCACCGTGTGATCCCCGGCTTTATGGTGCAGGGCGGCGGTTTTAACGAGCAGATGCAGCAAAAGAAACCTAACCCGCCGATCAAAAACGAAGCGGACAACGGGCTGCGCAACACCCGTGGCACCATTGCGATGGCGCGTACCGCAGATAAAGACAGCGCAACCAGCCAGTTCTTTATCAACGTTGCCGACAACGCCTTCCTGGATCACGGCCAGCGCGATTTTGGCTACGCCGTATTTGGTAAAGTTGTGAAAGGGATGGATGTCGCTGACAAAATCTCTCAGGTGCAGACACATGATGTCGGCCCTTACCAAAATGTTCCTTCAAAACCGATAGTTATCCTTTCCGCCAAAGTCCTGCCGTAATGGCATTCTGCGCGGGCCAGCAATGCCCGCGCGATTCCTGACCTCTGCGTAACCTGAATTTGCTGCTTATACTTGTGGCAAGTGCAGGCACATTCAGGGAGGTCTCGTGAAAAAACTCACCGATAAACAAAAGTCTCGCCTCTGGGAACAACGACGAAATATCAATTTCCAGGAGAGTCGACGTCTGGAAGGGGTGGACATCCCGTTAGTTACCCTGACCGCCGAAGAAGCACTGGTGCGCCTGGCAGAATTAAGGAGGCACTATGAGCGATAAGTTTGGTGATGGACGCGACCCCTATCTGTATCCCGGCCTGAACATCATGCGTAACCGCTTAGGCATCCGGCAGGTTCAGCGTCTGGAGCAGGCGGCGTATGAACTGACCGCACTGCGTGCCGCGACGATTGAACTAGGCCCCCTGGTACGCGGACTGCCTCACCTGCGCGCCATTCATCGCCAGCTGTATCAGGATGTTTTTGACTGGGCCGGACAACTGCGCGAGGTCGATATATATCAGGGCGATACCCGTTTTTGCCATTTTGCCTACATCGAAAAAGAGGGCAACGCCCTGATGCAGGATCTGGAAGAAGAGGGGTATCTGGTCGGGCTGACGAAAGAGAAATTCGCCGATCGTCTGGCGCACTACTACTGTGAAATTAACGTGCTGCATCCTTTTCGTATCGGCAGCGGACTGGCGCAGCGCATCTTCTTTGAGCAACTGGCGCTCCACGCCGGTTATATCCTGAGCTGGAGCGGCATTCAGGTGGCCGAATGGAGCCAGGCGAACCAGAACGGCGCGATGGGCGACCTGTCGGGATTACAGGCAATATTTCGTAAAGGGGTAAGCGAAGCCCAGGAAACTGAGTAGAATAGCGCGGTTCTTACGTACCGGAGCCGCCATGATTCTGCTGATCGACAACTATGATTCGTTTACCTGGAACCTTTATCAGTATTTCTGCGAACTGGGCGCTGATGTCCTGGTCAGGCGAAATGACGCGTTGACGCTGGCGCAAATTGACGCGCTGAATCCGCAAAAAATCGTGATCTCGCCGGGGCCCTGTACGCCGGATGACGCGGGCATCTCCCTGGCAGTAATCCGCCATTATGCCGGACGCCTTCCCATGCTCGGCGTCTGTCTTGGACACCAGGCGATGGCGCAGGCCTTTGGTGCGACGATCGTGCGGGCGGCTAAAGTGATGCACGGTAAAACCTCTCCCGTCACCCATAACGGCCAGGGCGTTTTTCAGGGGCTATCGAACCCGCTTACCGTCACGCGTTATCACTCGCTGGTGATCGATCCTGCAACGCTTCCCGCCTGCTTTGACGTTACTGCCTGGAGCGACACGCAGGAAATTATGGGGATTCGCCACCGGGAGTGGGACGTGGAAGGGGTGCAGTTCCACCCGGAAAGTATTCTGAGCGAGCAGGGACATCAACTGTTGGCTAATTTCCTGTCGCGCTGATTTGTGGTTGCTATCCAGTGATTTTTTATGCATATTTTATGACTGAAATTTCATTTAGCTGGATGGGCATAAGATGGCAACTGAACAAACTGCAATTACGCGCGCGACTTTCGATGAAGTTATCCTGCCGATTTATGCACCGGCAGAGTTTATTCCGGTAAAAGGCAAGGGCAGCCGGGTCTGGGATCAGCAGGGTAAAGAGTACGTTGATTTCGCGGGTGGGATTGCAGTTACCGCCTTAGGGCATTGCCATCCGGCGCTGGTGGACGCGCTGAAAACGCAGGGTGAAACGCTGTGGCACACCAGCAACGTTTTTACTAACGAACCTGCGCTACGTCTGGGGCGTAAGCTTATCGACGCGACCTTCGCCGAGCGCGTGCTGTTTATGAACTCCGGCACCGAAGCCAACGAAACCGCCTTCAAACTGGCGCGCCACTATGCCTGCGTGCGTCATAGCCCGTTTAAAACCAAAATCATCGCCTTCCATAACGCCTTTCATGGCCGCTCGCTGTTTACCGTTTCCGTTGGTGGTCAGCCGAAGTATTCCGACGGATTTGGCCCTAAACCGGCGGATATCATCCATGTTCCTTTCAACGACCTGCACGCGGTGAAAGCGGTGATGGATGACCATACCTGCGCGGTGGTGGTGGAGCCGATCCAGGGAGAAGGCGGCGTCACCGCCGCAACGCCAGCGTTTCTGCAAGGCCTGCGCGAGCTGTGCGATCGGCATCAGGCGCTGCTGGTGTTTGATGAAGTTCAGTGCGGTATGGGGCGCACCGGCGATCTGTTCGCCTATATGCACTACGGCGTGACGCCGGATATTCTTACCAGTGCGAAAGCGCTGGGCGGCGGCTTCCCGGTCAGCGCTATGCTGACCACGCAGGAGATTGCGTCCGCGTTCCACGTTGGGTCGCACGGTTCCACCTACGGCGGCAATCCGTTGGCCTGCGCCGTTGCCGGGGCCGCGTTCGATATCATCAATACGTCTGACGTGCTGAGCGGCGTTCAGACTAAACGCGAGCGGTTTGTTCAGCATTTGCAGAAGATTGACGAGCAGTATGACATCTTCAGCGATATTCGCGGTATGGGGCTGTTGATTGGCGCGGAACTGAAGCCGCAGTACAAAGGCCGGGCGCGGGATTTCCTTTACGCTGGCGCGCATGAAGGCGTTATGGTGCTGAATGCCGGGCCGGATGTCATGCGCTTTGCCCCGTCGCTGGTGGTGGAAGAGGCGGATATTGACGAAGGGATGCAGCGTTTTGCGCAGGCGGTGGCGAAAGTGGCTGGCTGATTGCCGGATGGCGCTACGCTTATCCGGCCTATAAATCGCGTTTTCCCTGTAGGCCGGATAAGGCGCTTGCGCCGCCATCCGGCAAACAACAAACAGCAAACAACGTCAACCCTTCATATCCCGTAACCGGCGACTAAGCCAGATGCCGTGATGCGGGCGCTGGCGCCATGCCACTGACGAAATGGTGTGCATGGTATTCAGGTGCCCCAGCACGCGTTGCAGATGCTGTTCCAGCGTGCTGAGCGGCCCGTGGGAGAGCATCTCCGATGACTCCAGAATATTCACATCCCCGGAACCGCCCGGCGCGTCATACTCCAGCCGCTGCTGACAGCGCTGGAGCGCAATTTCGCAGGATTCCAGATAGCGCTGCGCCAGATCCGGCGTCAGCATCGTATGCTCGCGCGCCAGCGTGGTCATGGCGTTGACGTGCTCAACGATAAACTGGCTGTGCGTTACCCACAGTTTCATATCTTCCAGATAGTGCGTGTTAAACCCCGGTTCTTGCATCGCCTGATTCAGCGAGTTAAACAGCGTATTGTGCGCCTGGTTCACCCGCATTCGCTGATACGCCAGCGGCGTTGGCTGCGGGTCGTTGCTGAGGATCAGCCGAATGGCCTCCTGGTCCGCTTCCAGCGCGTCGTGGGCATTCTTACGCAAAAGGCCGCTTTGCCACTGCGGCCAGAGCCAGACCATTCCGCCAAAAGCAATCAGGCAGCCAATGACCGTATCAATAAATCGCGGCACGATGAACTGTTCGCCGTTGAGCGTCAGCAGTTGCAGGGTATAGACCGCCGTCACCGTAAAACCAACCGTCGCCCAGCCGTAGTTTTTGCGAATGGTCAGATAGCTCACCAGCGTAATGATCAGCATTAATGCCAGCGTGTAGCCTTCAGGAATGCGAAAGTGCAACGTGACGCCCGCCACCACCAGACCGGCCAGCGTACCCGCCGAACGGTGCAGAATGCGTACGCGCGTCGCGCCGTAGCCGTTTTGCGTGACGAACAGGATGGTCATCAGAATCCAGTACGGCTTGGGCAGATGTAAGGCGCTGCCCATCAGACTGGCGATACTTAACATGACGCTGATTCGCCCGGCGTTGCGCAGCGCGGGCGATTTAAACGATAAATAGCTTTTCAGCGCGGGCAGCAGCGGCAGGCGACGCTGTTTATCGGCCATCAGATCGCGTGCGTACAGCGGACGCTGAGTGCGTAATACGCGGGCAATACGGCTAAAGTGCCAGTAGCAAAACTGCCCGACAGGGTTTTCCGGGTGCTGATTGGCGATTTTTTCCAGCGCGCCAGTCTGCTTCTCCATCGAAAAACGGCTGGGCAGACGGTGATACAGAATGTCATCCGCGATGATGCGCAGGCGGGCAGCGACGGTTTGCGCATTCCAGCGAATAACCTGTTCCGCGTGGCTGCGCTCCACCAGCTTCTGAACCTCCTCCGGCTGATGCAAACTGACGGAGATATGCTCCTGTAAGTCCAGCGCTTCCTGGAAGGCGCGCAGCAGGCGCTTGTAGTCATTATTGTGCTGGGCCGACAGCATGTGCATCTGCTGGTAACACAGGGTAATGAGATCCACCGCTTTCTGCTGGCGCACCAGCAGAGGCGGCAGCGCTTTTTCTGGATCGATATGCTGCGTGAGCAGGCTGTATTTGGCCTCGCAATAGTCGGCCAGCTCGCGATACAGCAGGCTGAGCGACTCGCGCAGCGGCTGTTCGCGCCACAGCCAGAACCAGAACCAGTTAAACAGCCCATACCATAGCGTGCCGAGCGCGTAGATGAGCAGCGGCTCCCAGACCGGCATGTTCCCCGCCAGGCTTAGCGTGAAAATGGCGGCAATCAGTGAAGCGGGCAGCAGTCTTGCATGCAGTGGGCTGATTTCCGCCGTGACGCCGAGCAGCAGCGTCAGCCCGGTGAGGATCAGCGGCAGGGGGATGTCGCGCGCCAGCAGCAGTTGCGTAATCAGGCTGCATCCGGCAAACAGCGATCCGCCGATGATTAAGCGTTTGAAAAAGCGTTTATGCGGGGTATCTAGACCGGCAATGTTGCAGCAGGCGGGAACGAGCGAGAACAGCAGTCCCAGGTGCAACTGGCCGATGATCAGGCCGATAGCCACAGGCAGGCACAGCACCAGCGTTTGCCGTAGTGCGTAGTTGATCTCAGGATGGTAAATCAGTCTTCGCCACATCGGTGCAAACAAAAATGGCGCATTACCCGGTAATGCGCCATTCCGACGGGATTAACGTGTGCCGTAGACGACGATGGTCTTACCGTGAGCGGAGATCAGATTCTGATCTTCGAGCATTTTCAGAATACGCCCCACGGTTTCACGGGAGCAGCCAACGATCTGGCCGATCTCCTGACGGGTGATTTTGATCTGCATGCCATCCGGGTGAGTCATCGCGTCAGGTTGTTTCGCCAGGTTCAGCAGGGTCTGAGCGATACGGCCCGTTACGTCGAGGAAGGCGAGGTTACCGACTTTCTCAGATGTCACTTGCAGACGGCGAGCCATCTGGGAAGACAGGCGCATCAGAATATCCGGGTTTACCTGGATCAACTGACGGAATTTCTTGTAAGAAATTTCAGCGACTTCACAGGCCGTTTTGGCACGTACCCAGGCACTGCGTTCCTGACCCTCTTCAAACAGGCCCAGTTCGCCAATAAAATCGCCCTGATTCAGATAAGAAAGGATCATTTCTTTCCCTTCTTCATCTTTGATCAACACTGCCACTGAGCCTTTAACGATGTAGTACAACGTTTCCGCTTTTTCACCCTGGTGAATCAGCGTGCTCTTCGATGGGTACTTATGAATGTGGCAATGAGACAAGAACCATTCGAGAGTCGGGTCTGTTTGCGGTTTGCCAAGCACCATGCGCGGTTATCCTCTGTTATAAGCTGTCTCCAGAGCCAGAACACGACACTGCCTCTGGGTTTGCAAAAATAGGTTTCCCGAATTCCTGGGAAGGGGGCTGTCGAAAATGTACTGCAGCCTGAATGTGATGTCCTCTGCATACATGCAGTACGTCAATGTATTACTGTAGCATCCCGACTGTTTTAGCATAGCTTTCGCCGTGTGTCTCCTGGTGTCTCGCTTCAGCATGACGCAGGTCGCCTTCCGTTGCGAGATTTGTTATGTGCGCGTAATCTGTCAGGAAAATTGACACATTGGAGTTCCGAATATGCAAGCGCGTGTAAAGTGGGTTGAAGGGTTAACCTTTCTGGGAGAGTCTGCCTCCGGCCACCAGGTTTTAATGGATGGCAACTCCGGTGATAAAGCGCCAAGCCCGATGGAAATGGTGCTGATGGCCGCAGGCGGTTGTAGCGCAATCGACGTGGTTTCTATTTTGCAGAAAGGGCGTCAGGATGTGACGAATTGCGAAGTGAAGCTGACGTCCGAACGTCGTGAAGAAGCGCCGCGCCTGTTTACGCATATCAATCTGCATTTCATTGTGACCGGCAATGACCTGAAAGACGCGGCAGTTGCGCGGGCGGTCGATCTTTCGGCTGAGAAGTATTGCTCAGTGGCGCTAATGCTGGAAAAAGCGGTGAATATTACCCATTCATATGAAGTGATTGCGGCGTGATGCCGGTTGCCTGATGGCGCTATGCTTATCAGGCCTACGAATTCGCACTCTGTAGGCCGGATAAGGTGCCAGCCGCCATCCGGCATATATCAAACGCATCCTGTAGGCCGGATAAGGCGTCAGCCGCCATCCGGCAAACAGCGAACAGATTATTCGATCTTCTTCCCTTCCATCAGTCGCTGAACCAGCGGCAACATGATCAGCTCCATCGCCAGCCCCATTTTGCCGCCCGGCACCACGAGCGTATTGATATGGGAAATAAACGACCCCTGCAACATCGCCAGCAGCCACGGGAAATCAATCCCTTCCAGATTTCTGAAATGAATGACCACAAAACTTTCGTCCAGCGAAGGAATGCCTTTCGCGGCGAAGGGATTGGAGGTGTCGACGGTGGGCACGCGCTGGAAGTTAATGTGGGTGCGGGAAAACTGCGGCGTAATGAAATTAATGTAGTCATCCATTGAGCGGACAACGGAATCCATCACCGCCTCGCGGGAGTGGCCGCGCTCGCTGGTATCGCGAATCAGTTTTTGAATCCACTCCAGGTTGACGATCGGCACCACGCCGACCAGCAGATCGACATGACGCGCGACATCATGCTGCGGCGTTACCACGCCGCCGTGCAGCCCTTCGTAAAACAGCACATCGGTGGGTTCCGGCAGCGGCTGCCACGGGGTAAACGTCCCTGGCACCTGATTCCACGGCACGGCCTCATCGTAGGTATGAAGATACTTACGCGCCTGGCCTTTGCCCGTCTGTCCGTATTCAATAAAGGTTTGTTCCAGCAGGCTGAAGTCGTTGGCTTCAGGGCCGAAATAGCTGATATGCCGCCCGGCGTCGCGCGCTTTGCGGATCGCCATATCCATTTCGGGGCGTGTGTAACGATGAAAACTGTCGCCTTCCACCTCGGCTGCGCGCAGATTTAACTGCGCGAAAATTTTTCGAAACGCGAGGCTGGTGGTCGTGGTCCCCGCGCCGCTGGATCCTGTTACCGCAATCACCGGATGTTTGGCAGACATAACAACTCCATGAATCAACAAAAGTTTTAGTATAGTCGGCCGTCAGCGGCGGATTATTCGCGAAACTGTCCACGCGGCATAATATTGACCGTCTCGTGCAGTTCAGACCACACCAGAACAGCCTCTCCGCACTGTAGCTGTCGTTTGACGTCGGCGACCTTTTGCTCAAGCGAACGTTCATGTTCACCATAATCGGTGCCTTCACGCAACACAAAGCTTTCGATCAAATTGTCCAGCGTCTCAGAAGACAGCTCTTGCCAGGGGATCATCATGATGACGCCTCCAGATACGTTGTCAGCCAGTCGGGAATCCGCGACTCCAGCCACATTTCCGGGCGACGCAGCGTCCCGCCGATAAATCCAACATGCCCGCCATGCTCGG
Source organism: Citrobacter sp. CK206 (assembly GCF_030333125.1). Lineage (NCBI taxonomy): Bacteria > Pseudomonadati > Pseudomonadota > Gammaproteobacteria > Enterobacterales > Enterobacteriaceae > Citrobacter > Citrobacter sp. CK206. The sequence goes on along the minus strand of NZ_JAOWGM010000028.1, from coordinate 22,362 downwards.
TGAGCTGATACTCCACCAGCGGCGGCAGATTTTCCGGTTTCGGGATCACATGATGATCCATAAACGGATCGTCTTTCGCGTGGATGATGAGCGTCGGTTTGGCGATCTGGTTGAGCATCGGCATGGCGCTACACTGACGATAATAGTCTATCGCGTCGGCAAAGCCGTGAATTTTCGCGGTGATCAGATCGTCAAATTCACGGAGCCGGCGCACGGATTTGAGCTGCGCCAGATTAATCGGCAGTGTGCCGGGGTATGCCGCCAGCTTGCGCGCGGCGTTGGCCTTCAGCAGATTGAGCAGATAGCGCTGATAAACGCGGGAAAACCCTTTTTCCATATGATAGCTGCACGCTTCCAGCACGAAGGGGGCGGAAACGATGACCGCCGCGTCAATCGGGATCTCGCGGCCTTCTTTCGCCAGCAGACACGCCAGCATATTTCCGCCGAGCGAATAGCCGACGGCGGCGGTGGGGACGGCGCCAAACTCACGCTGTAGCCAGTGTAAAAACCAGGTGCCGTCTTCCGTTTCGCCGGAGTGATAAATGCGGTTCAGCCGGTTCGGTTCGCCGCTACAGCCGCGAAAGTGCATGACCACGCCCAGCCAGCCGCGCTTTTGCGCCGCTTCAATCAGCCCGTGAGCGTACGGGCTGTTCAGGCTGCCTTCCAGGCCGTGAAAAACCACCAGACGCGGTTTGTGCTTCGCGTGCTGCGGATCTTCACTCCAGGCCAGATCGATAAAATCGCCGTCCGGTAATTCCAGACGTTGCCAGTGCGCATCGAACTTCACCTTGCGGCGGATGAGTCGCGGCAGCATGGTTTGCAGGTGACGGTTGCGGATACCGCGCATTGGCACGAACTCCGCACTATCGTGACCGGTGATATCAAGGTCGGGGGAGGTTATTTGAGTCATAAATTATGCGATGTTTTTTTAAATCTGCCGCCTACTATACCGTCACTTTCCCCTGGTGTTTATGAAAATGAGGCAGGGGGAGCGGATTTACACCTTCCTGACGCTGATCTTAATCACAATTCATTACTCAAATTATTACTCTCAGGCTAATGATTCCTCTCTACGCTTAATTGATGACTTTCTCACCAGGGCGCACACTCTTTCCAGTGTTAAGCAATCAAAATGATTAGCTGAATCAGGAGGTTAATAATGTTATCTGGGCAAACGCCAGCACGAGTCTGGAACACGCGCCGCACCGAGAAGCAGCGGCGTCTGGCTTCTGTTCCGGTGCAGGGCAAGGTGCTGCCAACCGCAGACCTGACCGCAATGCTGGAAAAACTGATCGCGCCGGGTGACCGCGTGGTATTAGAAGGGAATAACCAGAAGCAGGCAGATTTCCTGTCCCGCATGCTGGCGGAGGTCAACCCGCAGATAGTGCATGACCTGCATATGATCATGCCAAGCGTTGGGCGCAGCGAGCATCTCGATATCTTCGAAAAGGGTATCGCCCGCAAGCTGGACTTCTCTTTTTCCGGCACCCAAAGTCTGCGCATCTCGCAACTGCTGGAAGATGGCCTGCTGGAAATTGGCGCCATCCACACCTACATCGAGCTTTATTCCCGTCTTTACGTCGATCTGGCGCCAAACGTGGCGCTGATTGCCGGTTACAAAGCTGACCGCAAAGGCAACCTCTACACCGGGCCGAGTACCGAAGATACCCCGGCGCTGGTGGAAGCCGCCGCGTTCCACGATGGCATCGTTATCGCACAGGTGAATGAGCTGGTGGACGACGAATGCGACTTGCCGCGCGTCGATATTCCGGGCTCGTGGATCGACTATGTGGTGGTTGCCGACAAGCCGTTCTTTATCGAACCGCTGTTCACTCGCGACCCGCGCCTGATCAAACAGGAACATATCCTGATGGCGATGATGGCCATTAAAGGCATCTACGCAGAGCACCAGGTGCAGTCGCTGAACCACGGTATCGGCTTCAACACCGCCGCTATTGAACTGCTGCTGCCCACCTGGGGCGAGCAACTCGGTCTGCGCGGCAAAATCTGTAAACACTGGACGCTGAACCCGCATCCGACGCTGATCCCGGCGATTGAAAGCGGCTGGGTGGAAAGCGTGCACTGCTTCGGCGGCGAGCTGGGGATGGAGGAGTACATCCGCGCCCGTCCTGACGTGTTCTTTACGGGCGCCGACGGCTCCATGCGTTCTAACCGTGCCTTCTGTCAGCTGGCGGGTCAGTACGCGGTCGATATGTTTATCGGCTCCACGTTGCAGGTTGATGGCCTGGCTAACTCCTCAACGGTGACTCGCGGTCGTCTGTCCGGCTTCGGCGGCGCGCCAAACATGGGCCACGACCCGCACGGTCGCCGTCACGCTACCCCGGCCTGGCTGAACATGATCACCGAACCTGACCCCATGCAGCGCGGTAAAAAGCTGGTGGTGCAGATGGTGGAAACCTTCCAGGCAGGCGTGAAACCGACTTTCGTGGAAAAACTGGATGCGGTTGACGTGGCGAAAGCCTCCGGTATGCCGCTGGCGCCGGTGATGATCTACGGCGACGACGTGACCCACGTTCTGACCGAAGAAGGTATCGCTTATCTCTACCGGGCGGAAAGTCTGGAGGAGCGTCGCGCGATGGTTGCGGCGGTGGCCGGTATCACCGACATCGGTCTGGGCGTAGACGCCCGGCGCGTCGCCGAACTGCGTCAGAGCGGCAAGGTGGTTTACCCGGAAGATATGGGCATTCGTCGTACCGACGCCACCCGTTCTCTGCTGGCGGCCGGTAGCGTTGCCGACCTGGTGGAATGGTCCGGGGGTCTCTACAACCCACCTGCGAAATTTCGGAGCTGGTAATGAAACTTCTGCCCCGGATTCAGGTTGAAGGCGGCGCCGAATGGCTGGCGCGAACCGCCACGCAGTGTCTGATCGACGAAGCACGATTAAGCCCGAAACCCGGTCTGGTGGACAGTCGGGGGAACGGCGCGCACCACGATTTATCGCTTGCGCTGATGGAGCGCTCGGCGCACAGCCTGACCTCCACGTTTCAGGCGCTGGCGCAACAAAGCTGGCGGCGTCCGGCTGATATTGCGCTCAGACAAACCATAGGGCGACTCGGTCGCGAAGGCGAGCAGCAGATGATGGCGGCAACGGGTGGCGTGAACACCCACCGTGGCGCGATTTGGGCGCTGGGGCTGTTGGTGAGCGCCGTGGCGATGCACGGCGGCGCGGGCAGGGCGCAGCAGGTGACGGCAACCGCCGCTGAACTGGCAAAACTGCCGGATGACGCCGCGCCGAAAGTCTTCAGTAAAGGGCTGCGCGCCACCCACCGTTATCGCGTACCGGGCGCCAGAGAAGAAGCGCAGCAGGCGTTTCCACACATTATGCAGCATGCGTTGCCGCAGCTTCGGCTAAGCCGACAGAACGGCAGCAGCGAAATGCACGCCCGGCTGGATGCGCTGATGGCCATCATGACCTCGCTGACCGACACCTGCGTACTTTCTCGCGCAGGGATGGAGGGGCTGGATGCCATGCAGCACGGCGCGCGCGCCGTTCTCCATGCGGGCGGCAGTGCGCACCCGGCAGGGGAGCAGGCGCTGGCCCGTTTAGACCGTCAGATGCTGGCGCTGAACGCCTCGCCGGGCGGCGCGGCGGACTTGCTCGCCGCCACCCTGTTTCTCGATCGCGTCGAAACGTCTTATTCAAAGCATTAAGAGGATGTTATGGAAAAAATCACATTGACCGTGCCAGCCAGCCGCGCATTACGCGGCAGGGCGCTGGCAGGGATTGTCGGCTCCGGGGATATGGAGGTGTTATTCACCGCCGACCAGGGCCAGACGTTAACCATTGATATCACCACTTCCGTCGATAACAGCCGCAGCCGCTGGGAAGCGCTGTTTACCCGTCTGCAAACGGTCAGCAGCCTGCCGGCAGGCAAACTGACCATCCACGACTTCGGCGCGACGCCGGGCGTAGCGCGCATTCGTATCGAACAGGTATTTGAAGAGGTGAGCTATGCGTGATGACCGCAGTTTTATCGAATTAAAAGCGCGTCAGCGCGCCCATGCGCTGCTGGATGAAGGCAGCTACCGCGAACTGCTCGACCCGTTTGAAGGCGTGATGTCGCCGTGGCTGGGCGCGCAGGGCATCGTGCCGCAGGCCGATGACGGCATGGTCGTGGCGAAAGGCACTATTAACGGCAAACCGGCGGTGGTTGTGGCGATTGAGGGCGCATTCCAGGGCGGCAGCATGGGCGAAGTGTCCGGCGCTAAAATGGCGGCGGCGCTGGAGCTGGCGGCGGAAGATAACCGTAACGGCATTCCGACGCAGGCGGTGTTGAGTCTGGAAACCGGCGGCGTGCGTTTGCAGGAAGCCAACCTCGGCCTGGCGGCGATTGCCGACATCCACGCGGCGATTGTTGACCTGCGTCGTTATACCCCGGTGGTCGGCATTGTGGCCGGGACTGTCGGCTGCTTCGGCGGGATGTCTATCGCCGCTGCGTTGTGTAGCTATCTGATTGTCACCCGCGAAGCGCGTCTGGGTCTGAACGGCCCGCAGGTTATCGAACAGGAAGCCGGGATTGAAGAATATGACTCCCGTGACCGCCCGTTTATCTGGAGCATGACCGGTGGCGAAGTGCGCTATCAAAGCGGGCTGGTGGATGCGCTGGTTGGCGATGGCGTCAACGCGGTGAAAGCGGCGATGAACGATGCGCTGGCGAAAGGCGTTCCGGCAAAACACCGCACCGATAACTACGACGATTATCTGAACCGTCTGAGCCATTTCGACACCCGCAAACAGGCCGATTCAGAACAGATTAACGCGCTCTTTGCCCGGGAGGTGAAATGATGAGTAACGCAATAAGCCGTGGCGAGTTATGGCTGCAAGCCCTCGTACCGAACGCCAGACGGCTCGAAGGGCTGTGCCCCTCCGTGCAGGCCGCAGACGGTGAGCTGAACGGTGAAACGGCGCGCTTTATCGCGGTAGTGCCGGATGCTAACAACCATTACCCACGCGCCGCAAAAGGCGAGGTTGGTCTGCTGGAAGGCTGGACGCTTGCAAAAGTGGTCAGCGAAACCGTGGCTGCCGATGCTGACAACGCTGTTAAGCGCCCGATCGTGGCGGTGATTGATGTGCCCAGCCAGGCCTACGGTCGCCGTGAAGAGGGATTTGGTATTCACCAGGCGCTGGCCGGTGCGGCAGCGGCGTATGCCAATGCGCGTCTGGCAGGGCATCCGGTGATTGGCCTTATCGTCGGCAAGGCGATGTCCGGCGCGTTTCTGGCGCACGGTTATCAGGCCAACCGTCTGATTGCCTTCAACGACAAAGGTGTGCTGATCCACGCGATGGGCAAAGAGTCTGCGGCACGTATCACCCTGCGTACCGTCGAGTCGCTGGAAAAACTGGCGGCCACTATTCCGCCGATGGCGTACGACATCAGTAACTACGCCACGCTGGGACTGCTCTCCAGTCTGCTGGATATCAGTAATCCAGATGCTCCTTCGGCAAACGATCTGACGTTGGTGACGGCCACTCTGCAACAGGCCATCAGCGATGCTCGTCAGGAGCCGACGCTGAAAAACCGTCTGGGTGCCGACAATCGTCGTAGTTCTGCTCTTGTACGCGAACGCATGCGGGCGAGCTGGTAAGTAAAAGAGACCTGCCAGATGCATAACCCCACGGGCGCGCCCGTTGCGTCCGTGAGGCGACCTGCATCCTGAAAATAATAATCATCGCGTCCGTGCTAACTCTTTTATTCATTACAGGTGATTTATGACTTACGTGATTGTTCATGCTCTTGCACCGATTTTTGTCATCATGTTGCTGGGGTTCTGGGCCGGGAAGGCCAAAATGGTTGATAACAAGAATGTTTCCCTGCTCAACATTTTCGTCATGGATTTTGCACTCCCCGCTGCGCTGTTTAGCGCCACGGTACAAACGCCCTGGACGGGTATTGTCGCGCAGTCGCCGCTGATTCTGGTGCTGACGCTGGCGATGTGGATCACCTACGCCGCTATCTATTTTCTGGCAACGAAGGTATTTAAAAAATCACCGCAGGATGCGGCCGTGCTGACCCTGACCGTCGCTCTGCCAAACTATGCCGCGCTTGGCCTGCCGATTCTCGGTAGCGTGCTGGGCGAAGGGCCGTCAACGTCGCTCTCCGTCGCGGTTTCCATCGCCTGCGGTTCCGTGCTGATGACGCCGTTCTGCCTGCTGATTCTGGAGCGTGAGAAAGCGCGTGCGGAAGGCGGCAACTCGGGTTCTACCCTGTCGATGCTGCCGGTGCTGATGTGGCGTTCAATCAAGAAACCGATCGTGATGGGGCCGCTGCTGGGGGTTATTCTCTCCGCTGTCTGTATCAAGATGCCGGAGCTGGTGCTGGCGGCGATCAAACCGCTGGGCCTGTCTGCCACTGCGGCGGCGCTGTTCCTGACCGGGGTGATTCTTTCTGCGCGTAAGTTGCAGATCAACACGATGGTTATTACCTCCACCATTGCCAAGCTGCTGATTCAACCGGCGATTGCCTGGGGGATCGTGCTGATTTTCGGTCTGCATGGCTCGGTGGCGATCACCGCTATCCTGATGATTGCGCTGTCTGCCGGTTTCTTCGGCGTGGTGTTCGGTAATCGCTTTGGCGTGCAGTCGCCGGATGCAGAAGCCGTGCTGCTGTTAAGCTCGGTCCTGTGTATCCTGTCGCTGCCGTTGTTTATCTCGCTGACTTCAGGACTCTAAAGCATGAACACAACATTACGCCCCCACGATCTTATCTGGCTTAACGTGCGGAGCGCGCTGGAAGGTGTCACGGAATCCTGGGTGGATGACGTCTGGCATACCCGCCTGCCGGTGGTGGTGCGGCGTGATGTTGATGCGCAGGGGCGCATTCCCGTCGGCGTTCGCGGCATAAAGCGCGACCAGCGCGCGGCGGGCTGGGCTCAACCGGACGCCATTACCCGCGTCTGTACGCCGGAATCGCTGGTTGACCCACAGACGCTGCTGCGCTCGCCCTTTATCTCGCAGCCACCGGTTCAGGTGGCTTTATTACTGACGCAACGGGCATGGCCGTGGACGTGGGGGATTACCGGCAGTACCGGCTACGCGCTGGCGACTGGGCTCCCGGTGATCCACGCCGCAAGCGATCTGGATTTGCTGATTCGCGCCCGGCAGCCGCTCTCTCGCGAGCTGCTGGAGAAATGGCGGCAGCAACTGACGGGCGGGCTTTGCCGTGCGGATACCCAGGTGGAAACGCCGTACGGCGCGTTTGCGCTGAACGAATGGCTGCGCGATGGCAAAGCGCTGTTAAAAACGCCGCAGGGGCCGCGGCTGGTCAGCGACCCGTGGCGCAGGGAGGAGTAAATGAAAATCCTGTTTACCTTTCCGGGACAGGGGACGCAGCATGCAGGTATGCTGCAAAACCTTCCGGGAACGGAGTTAGCGCTGGCGCGCGAGGTGCTGGGGGCGGAGGCGGATACGCTTGATACCCCGGACGCGCTGCAACACACCCGGGCGGTACAGCTTGCTCTGCTGATTGCCGGGGTGGCGTGGGCGCGCGAGCTGGAACGTCGCGGCGTTGCGCCGGATATTGTCAGCGGCCTGTCCATCGGCGCGTATCCAGCGGCGGTGATCGCCGGAGCGCTGGAGTTTACCGACGCGCTGACGCTGGTGGCCCTGCGCGGTGATTTGATGGAGCAGGCGTACCCGCACGGTTACGGCCTGACGGCGATTATGGGGCTGACCTTGCCGCAGGTGGAATCGCTGGTTGCAGGCAGTGGAACCTTTATCGCTAACCTGAATGCGGAAACCCAGATTGTGATTGCCGGTAGCGATGAGGCGATGGCGGATGTTGCGAAGCGGGCGCTGGATAAAGGCGCGAGTAAAGCCCACCGTCTGGCGGTGAGCGTGCCGTCGCACTGCGCTCTGCTGGCGGAACCGGCGCAGCGGCTGGTGGAGGCGTTCCGTCATGTGACGCTCTCCCGTCCGCGCTGTGCATACCTCAGCGGTAGCACCGGGCGCGTGCTGTGGCAGCCGGAACGTATTGCTGACGACCTGGCGATGAACATGGCGCGTACGGTGCGCTGGCAGGACGCGGCGATCTCCGCCAACGAGCGCGAGGCGCGGCTGGCGATTGAAATGCCGCCCGGCGGCGTGTTGACCTGCTTAACGCGACAGGCGGAGTGGGAAGGTGAGTCTGTCTCGCTGGAGCGCAGCGGGGTGGATGTCGCGGTGCATCTGGCAAAACGGCTTAGAGGCTAGTGCGGTTGCCCGATGGCGCTGCGCTTATCGGGCCTACGACTCGCACCCGTTGTAGGCCGGATGGCCAACACGCAACCCCGTAGGCCGGATAAGGCGCGTAGCGCCGCCATCCGGCGATCAGGCCCCCAGATTAAGGCTACGCGCGTACATGCGCCCTTCGGCGGCCAGCGCCAGCAGATTAGGGTCGCGCTCGCGGTTGCGGGCGAAGACAATGGCGATGAGCTGCTGCATCTGGTACGGCTGCGACAACTTCAGCAACTGTACGGAATTCTCGTACATCTTCTTCATGCGTCCCGGCATCAGAGTGAAACCGACGCCCGCCTGCACCAGACTGAGCATCGAAAAGATGTCGTTCACACGGGTGACAATCTCTGGTTCAAACCCGGCAATATGAAAGGCGTCCTGGAAGCCCGCATAGGTGGCAAAGCCTTCCGCCAGTGAGACAAACTTCTGATCCCGGTAATCACGCAGATCGGCGGGCGAGGAGGTGTCAAGCGTCGCCGTCGCCGGTGCGGCGAGATAAATATCGTCATGAAACAGCGGCAGCACTTCCAGACTGTTGCGATCGATAGCGCTTTCCGAAATGGAGATCAGGATCGCATCCAGCATTCCGTCTTCCAGCATTCTCAGCAGCGCTTCGTTGGAGCCCATTGTCAGATCCAGTTCGAGATCCGGTCGGCGCAGTTTCATCCCCATGATCAGATGCGGGACGGTTTCCAGCGTCAGAGAGTAGAGCGTACCCACGCGCAGACGCCCCTGGCCGATCCCTGCCGTTTTGCGCGCCTCTTCCAGCCCGCGCGCCATCAACTGGCTGACCTCCTGGCAATACTCCAGCAGCGTCCATGCAGCCGGTTGCGGGATCAGATTACGTCCTTTATGCACGAACAGCGGACAGCGAACATTCTCTTCCAGCGTATGCAGTGCGCGATGAACGCTGACCCCGCTGATATCCAGCGCCTCCGCCGTCCGGGCAATATTGCCTTTCTCCATAAACGTCATGAAGATGCTTAACTTGCGAAAGGTGATATCGTTGGTTATCAGCGGATTCATCGTCATATTCCCGAAGTTAGTCGGCCAGCATCTGCTCAAGCTGTTCCTGCGCTTCCAGCCAGGCCATCTCGCACTCTTCCAGCCCGGATTTGGCGCTGGCCTGCTGTTGCAGGCATTCCGTCAGTTCCGCTTTGCGGCTCTGGTCGTACAGTTCGCTGTCGCCCAGTTTTTCTTCCGCTTGCGCCAGTTTCGCGTTCAGCTTCTCCATCTCTTTTTCCAGACGGGCGATCTCTTTACGCAGCGGCTGGGTCTGGGCACGCAGTTCGGCTTCGCGACGCTTCTGATCCTTACGCGCCTGGGCGCTGTTAGCGTTCTCTTTCGGGGCGTCATCAGGCTGGCTTTCCTGTTTCTGCACGTCGCTCAGCCACTGCTGATAGTCTTCCAGATCGCCATCGAACGGCTCAACTTTATGGTCGTGAACCAGATAGAGATCGTCGGTGGTGGAGCGTAGCAGGTGACGGTCGTGCGAGACGACCACCAGCGCGCCTTCAAATTCGATGAGCGCTTCGGTCAGCGCCTGACGCATATCGAGGTCAAGGTGGTTGGTCGGTTCATCAAGCAGCAGCAGATTAGGGCGCTGCCAGACGATCAATGCCAGCACCAGGCGCGCTTTTTCACCACCGGAGAAGCGGCGGGTCTCTTCGCTGACCTTATCGCCCTGGAAGCCAAACCCGCCGAGGTAATCGCGCAGCTTCTGCTCCAGCTCCTGCGGCGCCAGTCGCGCCAGATGTTGCAGCGGCGATTCATCCGCTCGCAAATACTCCAGCTGATGCTGAGCGAAGTAACCGAGTTTAATGCCCTTCGCCAGACCGATTTCACCGCTGGCAGGCGCAAGCTCGCCCGCCAGCAGCTTGATGAGCGTTGATTTACCGGCGCCGTTGCGCCCCAGCAGGCCGATGCGTGAACCGGGCACCAGATTCAGCTTAATGGAGTCCAGAATGATGCGATCGCCATACCCGGCGCTCACTTTCTCCATTTTCAGCAGCGGGTTGGGCAGGCTTTCCGGCGCGCGGAAGCTGAAGTGGAACGGGTTATCGACATGCGCGGGGGCGATAAGCTCCATACGCTCCAGCATTTTGATACGGCTCTGCGCCTGCTTCGCTTTTGTCGCTTTGGCGCGGAAACGGTCGATATAACTTTGCAGATGCGCCACGCGCTCCTGCTGGCTCTCGTACATCGCCTGCTGCTGAGCCAGCCGGGTCGCGCGCTGCACTTCAAATGCGCTGTAGTTGCCGGTGTATTCGAACAGGGTTTGCTGTTCGATATGAATGATTTTGTCTACCACCGGATCGAGGAAGTCGCGGTCGTGCGAAATCAGAATCAGAGTGCCCTGATAGCTCTTCAGCCATTTTTCCAGCCAGATAACGGCATCAAGATCGAGGTGGTTGGTCGGTTCATCGAGCAGCAGCAGGTCAGAACGGCAAATCAGCGCCTGGGCCAGGTTAAGGCGCATGCGCCAGCCACCGGAGAAGTCGCTGACCGGGCGTTCAAGCTGTTCGTTGCTAAAACCGAGGCCGTGGAGCAGGCTGGCGGCGCGTGAGCGCACGGTCCAGGCGTCGATGGCGTCGAGCTTGCCGTGTACGGTGGCGATGGCGTGCCCGTCGTTACGTTCGTTGGCGTCGTGCAACTGTGCTTCCAGCTGGCGGTATTCGCGATCGCCATCAATCACGTACTCCAGCGCGGGCTGCGCAAGCGCGGGTGTTTCCTGATTCACCCACGCCAGCTGCCAGTTACCGGGAAAGGTCACGCCGCCTGCATCGGCGCTGATTTCATTTTTCAGCAATGCCAGCAGGGTAGATTTACCGCAGCCATTCTTACCCACCAGGCCGACCTTCTGTCCCGGGTTGATGGTGGCGGTGGCATTGTCCAGCAAGACGCGCACGCCGCGACGAATTTGTAACGAGGAGAAAACAATCATAAGGCGCCGTATGTTCAGACTATGTTAATTTATCATTATGATAATGTAATATGCGGGCATTCTGCCGCGCCGGAGCGCAATGGTAGCCCAAAACAATAACGATACACAAAATAACCGGGAGGGGGATGATGTCCCAGCCAGCAAAGGTACTGCTGCTGTATGCCCATCCAGAATCTCAGGACTCGGTCGCGAACCGGGTGCTGCTTAAACCGGCCATGCAACTCAGTAATGTGACGGTGCACGATCTCTACGCGCACTACCCTGATTTTTTTATCGATATCGCGCATGAGCAGGCGCTATTGCGTGAACATGACGTGATTGTTTTCCAGCATCCGCTGTATACCTATAGCTGTCCGGCGCTGCTTAAAGAGTGGTTAGACCGCGTGCTCAGCCGTGGTTTCGCCAGTGGCCCAGGAGGGAACCAACTGGCGGGAAAGTACTGGCGGAGCGTGATTACCACCGGCGAGCCGGAAAGCGCGTATCGTTACGATGCGCTGAACCGCTATCCGATGACCGATGTGCTGCGGCCGTTTGAGCTGACGGCGGCGATGTGCCGGATGCACTGGATGAGTCCGATTATTATCTACTGGGCCAGGCGACAAAGTGAGCAGGAACTGGCCAGCCACGCGAAAGCCTACGGCGAATGGCTGGCAAACCCTGTTCTGGCGGGAGGTCGCTAATGGAAGGTTCCGATTTATTGACGGCGGGGGTAATGTTCCTCTTCGCGGCGGTCGCTGCGGTGCCACTGGCATCGCGGCTGGGTATTGGCGCGGTACTGGGATATTTGCTGGCAGGGATTGCGATTGGCCCCTGGGGGCTGGGATTTATCAGCGACGTTGATGAAATCCTCCACTTTTCTGAGCTGGGCGTTGTCTTTCTGATGTTTATCATCGGCCTGGAACTCAACCCTTCCAAACTCTGGCAACTGCGTCGCTCTATCTTTGGCGTCGGGGCGGCCCAGGTGATGCTGAGCGCTGTCGTGCTGGCCGGGCTGCTGATGCTTACCGATTTCTCGTGGCAGGCGGCGGTGATCGGCGGGATTGGTCTGGCGATGTCATCGACCGCGATGGCGCTGCAACTGATGCGGGAAAAGGGGATGAACCGCAGCGAATCCGGCCAGTTGGGTTTTTCGGTGCTGCTGTTCCAGGATCTGGCGGTGATCCCCGCGCTGGCGCTGGTGCCGCTGCTGGCTGGCTCGGCAGATGAACATTTCGACTGGATTAAGGTCGGCATGAAGGTGCTGGCCTTTGCCGGGATGCTGATTGGCGGTCGCTATTTGCTGCGCCCGGTGTTCCGCTTTATCGCCGATTCCGGCGTGCGCGAGGTGTTTACCGCCGCCACGCTGTTGCTGGTGCTGGGGTCTGCTTTATTTATGGATGCGCTGGGGCTGTCGATGGCGCTCGGTACGTTTATCGCAGGCGTGCTGCTGGCGGAAAGCGAATACCGCCATGAGCTGGAAACGGCCATCGATCCGTTCAAAGGGCTGCTGCTGGGGTTGTTCTTTATCTCCGTGGGGATGTCGTTAAACCTTGGCGTGCTCTATACCCACCTGCTGTGGGTGGCGGTGAGCGTCGTCGTGCTGGTGGCGGTGAAAACGCTGGTGCTTTATCTGCTGGCGCGTCTGTACGGGATTCGGAGTTCGGAGCGGATGCAGTTTGCGGGCGTGCTGAGTCAGGGGGGCGAGTTCGCGTTTGTGCTCTTTTCCACCGCCTCGTCCCAGCGGCTGTTTCAGGGCGACCAGATGTCGCTGCTGCTGGTCACTGTAACGTTGTCGATGATGACCACGCCACTGCTGATGAAGCTCGTCGATAAATGGCTCTCCAGACAGCTTAACGGCCCGGAAGAGGAAGATGAAAAGCCCTGGGTGGATGATGATAAACCGCAGGTGATTGTCGTGGGATTCGGGCGTTTTGGTCAGGTAATTGGCCGTTTGTTGATGGCGAATAAAATGCGCATCACCGTACTGGAGCGCGATATCAGCGCCGTTAACCTGATGCGAAAATACGGCTACAAAGTGTATTACGGCGATGCGACTCAGGTGGAGCTACTGCGTTCGGCAGGAGCGGAAGCGGCGGAGTCTATCGTCATTACCTGTAATGAACCGGAAGACACCATGAAGCTGGTGGAGATATGCCGGCAGCATTTCCCGCATTTGCATATTCTTGCGCGAGCGCGCGGACGTGTGGAAGCGCATGAGTTATTACAGGCGGGTGTCACGCAGTTTTCCCGCGAGACGTTTTCCAGCGCGCTGGAACTGGGGCGTAAGACGCTGGTGTCGTTAGGGATGCACCCACACCAGGCGCAGCGTGCGCAATTGCATTTCCGTCGGCTGGATATGCGTATGCTACGGGAGCTTATTCCGATGCATACCGACATGGTGCAAATTTCTCGTGCCAGAGAAGCCAGACGCGAACTGGAGGAGATTTTCCAGCGAGAGATGCAGCAAGAGCGGCGCCAGCTGGATGGCTGGGATGAGTTTGAGTAGAGGGTAGGTATGGCGATTCGTAAACGTTTTATTGCAGGGGCGACGTGTCCGGCCTGCCAGGCGCAGGATTCAATGGCGATGTGGCGCGAAAATAATGTCGATATTGTTGAGTGTGTTAAGTGCGGTCATCAGATGCGTGAAGCCGATAAAGCGGCCCGCGAGCACGTTCGCAAAGAAGAGCAAGTGATCGGGATTTTTCATCCAGACTAGCGATATGCCGCAGGTTTTTTTAAGCTAGTGGGTACACGGGTGCAGAATTCCGCTACAATCTGCGCCACTATTCTTCCCATGCTCAGGAGATATCATGAAAGTAGCAAAAGACCTGGTGGTCAGCCTGGCCTATCAGGTACGTACAGAAGACGGTGTGTTGGTTGATGAGTCTCCGGTGAGTGCGCCGCTGGACTACCTGCATGGTCACGGTTCCCTGATCTCTGGCCTGGAAACAGCGCTGGAAGGTCACGACGTTGGCGACAAATTCGATGTGGCTGTTGGCGCGAACGACGCTTACGGTCAGTATGACGAAAACCTGGTGCAGCGCGTGCCTAAAGACGTCTTCATGGGCGTTGACGAGTTGCAGGTTGGCATGCGTTTCCTGGCGGAAACTGACCAGGGCCCGGTACCGGTAGAAATTACCGAAGTGGAAGACGACCACGTTGTGGTTGACGGTAACCACATGCTGGCTGGCCAGAACCTGAAATTTAACGTGGAAGTTGTGGCGATCCGCGAAGCGACCGAAGAAGAACTGGCTCATGGCCACGTTCACGGCGCGCACGGTCACGACCACGACCACGGTCACGACGGTTGCTGCGGCGGCCACGGCCACGATCATGACCACGGTCATGAGCATGGCAAAGGTGGTTGTGGCGGTAACGGCGGCTGTGGTTGCCATTAATCGTCTGTAATGCCTGATGGCGCTGCGCTTATCAGGGCTACAGTAGGCCGGATAAGGCGTTTACGCCGCCATCTGGCACAAAAAAGCGGGAATATCCCGCTTTTTTTACGTCTCAATAATGCGGTGGCGGCGTCTCTTCGGCCTGCGAGGCGATATTCGACGGTTGGCTGGCTTTAAGCTTCTCCGTCAGCAGGCGCAGATGATCGCGTAGTTTCGCCATCTCCATCTCGTGCGCGGTCACCGTTACGTTGAGTTCTTCAATGGTGATCTCCTGAAACGCCAGACGGCTCTCCAGTTCAGCCAGGCGAGCTTCCATCGTTATATCTTGCATGATTCACCTCTCTTGTTGTCTCCGGCACTTCTTGGGTCGCGGCGGATTCTACTGAACTTTATCGGATTACACAGCACTCATTCGCCCTCTACGAAACTAATTTAAACAAAAAGAGTCTGAAAAGGGGTGATAATAGGGCGTGTCCGTATGTTGATTTGTTCTACAACGTTTTATAGTACGCTTCTCATGTAAGTTAACCTTGGGGTGAGATGCCCCGGCCCTGGAGATATGGATGAAATCACTGTTTAAAGTAACGCTGCTGGCGACCACGATGGCCGTTGCTCTGCATGCACCGCTCACTTTCGCTGCGGACGCCGCGAAACCAGCTGCAACTGCTGACAGCAAAGCCGCGTTCAAGAATGACGACCAGAAATCTGCTTATGCGCTGGGCGCTTCGCTGGGTCGTTACATGGAAAACTCCCTGAAGGAACAAGAAAAACTGGGGATCAAACTGGATAAAGATCAGCTGATCGCGGGTGTCCAGGATGCATTTGCAGACAAGAGCAAACTGTCTGACCAGGAAATCGAGCAGACCTTGCAGGCATTTGAAGCGCGCGTGAAGACCTCCGCTCAGGCGAAGATGGAAAAAGACGCCGCTGACAACGAAGCGAAAGGTAAAGCGTTCCGCGAGAAATTTGCTAAAGAGAAAGGGGCGAAAACCTCTTCAACAGGTCTGGTTTATAAAGTAGAGAAAGCCGGTACTGGCGAAGCGCCAAAAGACAGCGACACCGTTGTGGTTAACTACAAAGGTACGCTGATCGACGGTAAAGAGTTCGATAACTCCTACACCCGTGGCGAACCGCTCTCTTTCCGTCTGGACGGCGTGATCCCAGGCTGGACTGAAGGCCTGAAGAACATTAAGAAAGGCGGTAAGATCCAGATGGTTATCCCACCGGATCTGGCCTACGGTAAAACGGGCGTTCCGGGTATTCCGGCTAACTCCACGCTGGTATTCGATGTAGAGCTGCTGGACATCAAACCGGCGCCGAAAGCCGATGCGAAACCAGACGCGGCGGCCGACGCCAAATCGGCAGATGCTGCTAAAAAATAAAAACTGAGAACCGCCGCCTGTCATGGCGGCGGTTTTTTTATTGCAGGCCGGATATAATTAATACTGGAAAGCGGAACCCCCGCTGTATTAATTTAATCATCCGCGTAAATAATGAGCCTGCCCTGAAAACATAACGACAGGCTCCTGAAAAGGAGTGTTTTTTTTCATGTCCAGGTCGCTTTTAACCAACGAAACCAGTGAGCTTGACTTACTGGATCAACGTCCTTTCGATCAAACCGACTTTGATATTCTGAAATCCTACGAAGCGGTGGTGGACGGGTTAGCGATGCTCATTGGTTCCCATTGTGAAATCGTATTGCACTCTTTGCAGGATTTGAAATGCTCAGCCATTCGCATTGCCAACGGTGAACACACGGGGCGCAAAATTGGCTCGCCGATCACTGACCTTGCATTGCGCATGCTGCATGATATGACGGGTGCGGATAGCAGCGTATCGAAGTGTTACTTCACACGCGCGAAAAGCGGTGTCCTGATGAAGTCAGTGACGATTGCCATTCGCAACCGCGAGCATCGCGTAATTGGTCTGCTGTGCATCAACATGAACCTTGATGTGCCGTTCTCGCAGATTATGAATACCTTTATTCCGCCGGAAACGCCGGAAGTGGGTTCCGCCGTGAACTTTGCCTCCTCGGTGGAAGATCTGGTCACTCAGACGCTGGAATTCACCATTGAAGAGGTGAATGCCGATCGCAATGTCTCTAATAACGCGAAGAATCGTCAGATTGTGCTGAATCTGTATGAGAAGGGGATCTTCGATATTAAAGATGCGATTAACCAGGTGGCTGACCGCCTGAACATCTCCAAACATACGGTCTACCTCTATATTCGTCAGTTCAAAAGCGGCGACTTCCAGGGGCAAGATAAGTAATGCGTTTTGCCATTGTGGTGACGGGGCCAGCGTACGGAACGCAGCAAGCGAGCAGCGCGTTGCAGTTTGCACATGCCTTAGTTAACGAAGGGCATGAGCTGAGCAGCGTCTTTTTCTACCAGGAAGGCGTGTATAACGCCAACCAGTTGACCTCTCCGGCCAGCGATGAATTCGACCTGGTGCGCGCATGGCAGCAGTTGGGCGCGCAGCATGACGTCGCGTTGAATATCTGCGTTGCGGCGGCGCTGCGTCGCGGCATTGTGGATGAGACCGAAGCAAAAAGGCTGGCGCTGGCATCAGCCAACTTACAGCCAGGGTTTTCGTTGAGCGGGCTTGGCGCGCTGGCGGAAGCCTCCCTGACCTGCGATCGCGTGGTGCAGTTTTGATGAAACGTATTGCTTTTGTATTTTCCACCACGCCGCATGGCAGCGCGTCGGGCCGCGAAGGACTGGATGCGTTACTGGCGACGTCGGCGCTGACGGAAGAGATTGGCGTCTTTTTTATCGGCGATGGCGTTTTTCAGATTCTTTCGGGACAAACGCCTGACGTCGTGCTGGCGCGGGATTACATCGCCACCTTCAAACTGCTGGGGCTGTACGATATCGAGCAATGCTGGCTGTGCGCCGCTTCGTTGCGTGAGCGCGGTCTGGAGACGGGGGCGAGTTTCATTGTGGATGCGACGCCGCTTGAACCTGAAGCGTTGCGCGGTGAACTGGACAATTATGATGTTATTCTGAGGTTCTGACGTGACTATCCTGCATACATTACATCGTTCCGCATGGCTCAGTGACGTTTCCGCGCTTCTTCGCGTGTGCAAAGAAGGCGATGCGCTTTTATTGCTACAGGATGGCGTTACGGCGGCCATCGAAGGTAGCCGTTTCCTTGAAAGTTTGCGTAACGCCCCCATAACGGTTTACGCACTGAAAGAAGATATCGATGCTCGCGGTTTGAGCGGTCAAATTTCAGACAGTGTCGTCAGGGTTGACTATACTGACTTCGTCAGACTTGCGGTTAAGCATCCCAGCCAGATGGCCTGGTGATTGTGGGATCGTTGTATATTTCTTGACACCTTTTCGACACCGCCCTAAAATTCGGCGTCCTCATATTGTGTGAGGCCGTTTTATTACGTGTTTACGAAGCAAAAGCTAAAACCAGGAGCTATTTAATGGCAACAGTTAACCAGCTGGTACGCAAACCACGTGCTCGCAAAGTTGCGAAAAGCAACGTGCCTGCGCTGGAAGCATGCCCGCAAAAACGTGGCGTATGTACTCGTGTATATACTACCACCCCTAAAAAACCGAACTCCGCGCTGCGTAAAGTATGCCGTGTTCGTCTGACTAACGGTTTTGAAGTGACTTCCTACATCGGTGGTGAAGGTCACAACCTGCAGGAGCACTCCGTGATCCTGATCCGTGGCGGTCGTGTAAAAGACCTCCCGGGTGTTCGTTACCACACCGTACGTGGTGCGCTTGACTGCTCCGGCGTTAAAGACCGTAAGCAAGCTCGCTCCAAGTATGGCGTGAAGCGTCCTAAGGCTTAATGGTTCTCCGTTAAGTAAGGCCAAACGTTTTAACTTAAATGTCAAACTAAACTCGTAGAGTTTTGGACAATCCTGAATTAACAACGGAGTATTTCCATGCCACGTCGTCGCGTCATTGGTCAGCGTAAAATTCTTCCGGATCCGAAGTTCGGATCAGAACTGCTGGCTAAATTTGTAAATATCCTGATGGTAGATGGTAAAAAATCTACTGCCGAAACTATCGTATACAGCGCGCTGGAGACCCTGGCTCAGCGTTCTGGTAAATCTGAACTGGAAGCTTTCGAAGTAGCTCTCGAAAACGTGCGCCCGACTGTCGAAGTTAAGTCTCGCCGCGTTGGTGGTTCTACTTATCAGGTACCAGTTGAAGTCCGTCCGGTTCGTCGTAATGCTCTGGCAATGCGTTGGATCGTTGAAGCTGCTCGTAAACGCGGTGATAAATCCATGGCTCTGCGCCTGGCGAACGAACTCACTGATGCTGCAGACAACAAAGGTACTGCAGTTAAGAAACGTGAAGACGTTCACCGTATGGCAGAAGCCAACAAGGCGTTCGCACACTACCGTTGGTAATCCCTTCGGAATTTTAGTCACCAGGCGGGCGCTTCCAGCAAGCAGCCCGCTTTGGGCTACTTAAATTGAACGCCTAGAAGATAAAACGAGGAATCAAATGGCTCGTACAACACCCATCGCACGCTACCGTAACATCGGTATCAGTGCGCACATCGACGCCGGTAAAACCACTACTACCGAACGTATTCTGTTCTACACCGGTGTAAACCATAAAATCGGTGAAGTTCATGACGGCGCAGCTACCATGGACTGGATGGAGCAGGAGCAGGAGCGTGGTATTACCATCACCTCCGCAGCGACTACTGCATTCTGGTCTGGTATGGCTAAGCAGTATGAACCGCATCGCGTAAACATCATCGACACCCCGGGGCACGTTGACTTCACTATCGAAGTAGAACGTTCCATGCGTGTTCTTGATGGTGCAGTAATGGTTTACTGCGCAGTTGGTGGTGTTCAGCCGCAGTCTGAAACCGTATGGCGTCAGGCAAACAAATATAAAGTTCCGCGCATTGCGTTCGTTAACAAAATGGACCGTATGGGTGCGAACTTCCTGAAAGTTGTTGGTCAGATCAAAAGCCGTCTGGGCGCGAACCCTGTTCCGCTGCAACTGGCGATTGGCGCTGAAGAAGCGTTCACCGGTGTTGTTGACCTGGTGAAAATGAAAGCCATCAACTGGAACGAAGCAGATGCAGGCGTTACCTTCACTTACGAAGATATCCCGGCTGACATGCAGGAACTGGCTGAAGAATGGCACCAGAACCTGATCGAGTCCGCTGCGGAAGCTTCTGAAGAGCTGATGGAAAAATACCTGGGTGGCGAAGAACTGACTGAAGAAGAGATCAAAAAAGCTCTGCGTCAGCGTGTTCTGAGCAACGAAATCATCCTGGTAACCTGTGGTTCTGCATTTAAGAACAAAGGTGTTCAGGCGATGCTGGATGCGGTAATTGATTACCTGCCATCCCCGGTTGACGTACCTGCGATCAACGGTATCCTGGACGACGGTAAAGATACTCCGGCTGAGCGTCATGCTAGCGATGATGAGCCTTTCTCTGCACTGGCATTCAAAATTGCTACCGACCCGTTCGTGGGTAACCTGACCTTCTTCCGTGTGTACTCTGGTGTGGTTAACTCTGGTGATACCGTACTGAACTCCGTGAAATCTGCACGTGAGCGTTTCGGTCGTATCGTTCAGATGCACGCTAACAAACGTGAAGAGATCAAAGAAGTTCGCGCGGGCGACATCGCTGCTGCTATCGGTCTGAAAGACGTAACTACGGGTGACACCCTGTGTGACCCGGACGCGCCGATCATTCTGGAACGTATGGAATTCCCTGAGCCGGTAATCTCCATCGCAGTAGAACCGAAAACCAAAGCTGACCAGGAAAAAATGGGTCTGGCTCTGGGCCGTCTGGCTAAAGAAGACCCGTCTTTCCGCGTATGGACTGACGAAGAATCTAACCAGACCATTATCGCCGGTATGGGTGAGCTGCACCTCGACATCATCGTTGACCGTATGAAGCGTGAATTCAACGTTGAAGCGAACGTCGGTAAACCTCAGGTTGCTTACCGCGAAGCGATTCGCTCGAAAGTTACCGATATCGAAGGTAAACACGCCAAGCAGTCTGGTGGTCGCGGTCAGTACGGTCATGTTGTTATCGACATGTACCCGCTGGAGCCGGGTTCCAACCCGAAAGGCTACGAGTTCATCAACGACATCAAGGGTGGTGTAATCCCTGGCGAATACATCCCGGCCGTTGATAAAGGTATCCAGGAGCAGCTGAAAGCAGGCCCGCTGGCTGGCTATCCGGTTGTTGACATCGGTATCCGTCTGCACTTCGGTTCTTACCATGACGTTGACTCCTCTGAACTGGCGTTTAAACTGGCTGCGTCTATTGCCTTTAAAGAAGGCTTTAAGAAAGCGAAACCTGTTCTGCTTGAGCCGATCATGAAGGTTGAGGTAGAAACGCCGGAAGAGAACACCGGTGACGTAATTGGTGACTTGAGCCGTCGTCGCGGTATGCTGCGCGGTCAGGAATCCGAAGTTACTGGCGTTAAGATCCACGCTGAAGTACCGCTGTCTGAAATGTTCGGATATGCAACTCAGCTGCGTTCTCTGACCAAAGGTCGCGCATCATACACTATGGAATTCCTGAAGTATGATGATGCACCGAGCAACGTTGCTCAGGCCGTTATTGAAGCCCGTGGTAAATAATCCACAGGATTAAAACCTAAGTCCCGTGCTCTCTCCTGAAGGGGAGAGCACTATAGTAAGGAATATAGCCGTGTCTAAAGAAAAATTTGAACGTACAAAACCGCACGTTAACGTCGGCACCATCGGCCACGTTGACCATGGTAAAACTACTCTGACTGCTGCAATCACTACCGTACTGGCTAAAACCTACGGCGGTGCTGCTCGTGCATTCGACCAGATCGATAACGCGCCGGAAGAAAAAGCTCGTGGTATCACCATCAACACTTCTCACGTTGAATACGACACCCCGACTCGCCACTACGCGCACGTAGACTGCCCGGGCCACGCCGACTATGTTAAAAACATGATCACCGGTGCTGCGCAGATGGACGGCGCGATCCTGGTTGTTGCTGCGACTGACGGCCCGATGCCGCAGACCCGTGAGCACATCCTGCTGGGTCGTCAGGTAGGCGTTCCGTACATCATCGTGTTCCTGAACAAATGCGACATGGTTGATGACGAAGAGCTGCTGGAACTGGTTGAGATGGAAGTGCGTGAACTGCTGTCTCAGTACGATTTCCCGGGCGACGACACGCCGATCGTTCGTGGTTCTGCTCTGAAAGCGCTGGAAGGCGAAGCTGAGTGGGAAGCGAAAATCATCGAACTGGCTGGCTACCTGGATTCTTACATCCCGGAACCAGAGCGTGCGATTGACAAGCCGTTCCTGCTGCCGATCGAAGACGTATTCTCCATCTCCGGTCGTGGTACCGTTGTTACCGGTCGTGTAGAGCGCGGTATCATCAAAGTGGGCGAAGAAGTTGAAATCGTTGGTATCAAAGAGACTGCGAAGTCTACCTGTACTGGCGTTGAAATGTTCCGCAAACTGCTGGACGAAGGCCGTGCTGGTGAGAACGTAGGTGTTCTGCTGCGTGGTATCAAACGTGAAGAAATCGAACGTGGTCAGGTACTGGCTAAGCCGGGCACCATCAAGCCGCACACCAAGTTCGAATCTGAAGTGTACATTCTGTCCAAAGACGAAGGCGGCCGTCATACTCCGTTCTTCAAAGGCTACCGTCCGCAGTTCTACTTCCGTACAACTGACGTGACTGGCACCATCGAACTGCCGGAAGGCGTAGAGATGGTAATGCCGGGCGACAACATCAAAATGGTTGTTACCCTGATCCACCCGATCGCGATGGACGACGGTCTGCGTTTCGCAATCCGTGAAGGCGGCCGTAC
>NZ_JAOWGM010000027.1:67847-95659 GCF_030333125.1 Citrobacter sp. CK206 | reverse complement strand
TTTTTCTCAGCGGCGCGGGGTGTGCATAATACGCTTTCCCGCTTGAGAGTCAAGCATTTATTTTTGCTTTTCTCTGCCGGTGTTCATCGCTGAACCCCGCTGACCCGGCAGCCTGTGTGCCGTTGTTCCGTGTCAGTGGAGGCGCATTATAGGGAGTTATTCCGGCCTGACAAGGGGAAATTAGAAAAAACTTATCAACCGTTCGTTTTTTGGACGTTTTGCATATCACCCTTTTATTTTTGCCTGGTTTTTAAACAAAAACGAGCCCGAATGGGCCCGTTTTTTATTATTTGTGACTTACTGCACTGCCACAATGCGATCGTCATTCGCCTCCAGACGAATCGCTTTACCCGGAATCAGCTCACCAGACAAGATTTGCTGCGCCAGCGGGTTTTCAATCTGCTGCTGAATTGCACGTTTCAATGGACGCGCCCCGTAAACCGGATCGTAACCATTCGCGCTCAGCAATTTCAGCGCATCATCAGAGATATGGATTTCATACCCGCGCTCTTCCAGACGTTTGTACAGACGCTGCAACTGGATCTGTGCAATAGAAGCGATATGTTTTTCACCCAACGGATGGAATACCACGACCTCATCTATACGGTTAATGAATTCCGGGCGGAAGTTGTGGCTGACCACACCAAGCACCAGTTCTTTCATATGGCCGTAATCCAGCTCACCGAAACGCTCCTGGATCAGATCGGAACCGAGGTTTGAGGTCATAATGACAACCGTATTGCGGAAGTCGACCGTTCTCCCTTGCCCGTCCGTCAGACGGCCATCATCCAACACCTGCAACAGAATGTTGAATACATCAGGATGCGCTTTCTCAACTTCGTCCAGCAGTATGACGGAATAAGGACGACGACGTACCGCTTCCGTCAGATAACCGCCCTCTTCATAACCCACATATCCCGGAGGCGCGCCAACCAGACGAGACACGGAGTGTTTTTCCATGAACTCAGACATGTCGATACGCACCATCGCGTCATCGCTATCAAACATAAAGTTTGCCAGCGCCTTGCACAGTTCGGTTTTACCTACCCCGGTCGGCCCAAGGAACAGGAACGAACCAATTGGACGATTCGGGTCGGCCAGTCCCGCACGGCTACGGCGAATGGCATTCGATACCGCTTCAACGGCCTCATTCTGCCCAATCACGCGGCTGTGTAATTCCTGCTCCATACGCAGCAGCTTTTCACGTTCGCCTTCAAGCATTCTGGCAACCGGAATCCCCGTCCACCGCGCCAGCACTTCAGCAATTTCCGCATCCGTCACTTTATTGCGTAACAGACGCATGGTTTTACCTTCAGATTGAGTCGCTGCTTCCAGCTGTTTTTCCAGCTCAGGGATCTTGCCGTACTGAAGTTCAGACATCCGCGCCAGATCGCCCACACGACGCGCCTGTTCGATGGCGATTTTCGCCTGCTCCAGCTCAGCCTTAATGGTCTGCGTACCGGACAGAGAGGCTTTCTCTGCTTTCCACTCTTCTTCTAATTCAGAGTACTGGCGTTCTTTATCATCCAGTTCCTCGTTGAGCATATCGAGGCGTTTTTTGCTCGCCTCATCAGACTCTTTCATTAACGCCTGCTGTTCCAGCTTGAGCTGAATAATACGGCGGTCGAGCCTGTCCAGTTCTTCCGGCTTGGAGTCAATCTGCATACGGATGCTGGATGCAGCTTCATCGATCAGGTCGATGGCTTTATCCGGCAACTGGCGATCGGAAATGTAGCGGTGAGATAAGGTTGCCGCCGCCACAATCGCCGGGTCAGTAATCTGCACATGGTGGTGCAGCTCATAACGTTCTTTAAGACCACGCAGAATAGCGATGGTATCTTCCACAGACGGTTCCGCGACGAACACTTTCTGGAAACGACGTTCCAGCGCCGCATCTTTTTCAATGTACTGGCGATATTCGTCCAGCGTCGTGGCGCCCACACAGTGCAGTTCTCCACGCGCCAGCGCCGGTTTCAGCATGTTCCCGGCATCCATTGCGCCGTCGGCTTTACCCGCGCCGACCATCGTGTGTAATTCATCGATAAACAGGATGACGTTGCCTTCCTGTTTGGCGAGATCGTTCAGCACGCCTTTCAGACGCTCTTCAAACTCACCGCGATACTTCGCCCCGGCCACCAGCGCGCCCATATCCAGCGCCAGTACGCGACGGCCTTTCAGCCCTTCCGGCACTTCGCCATTAATGATTCGCTGCGCCAGCCCTTCGACAATCGCCGTTTTACCGACCCCCGGTTCACCAATTAATACCGGGTTGTTTTTAGTACGGCGTTGCAGTACCTGAATGGTACGGCGAATTTCTTCATCACGACCAATCACCGGATCGAGCTTGCCCTGCTCCGCGCGCTCGGTCAGGTCGACGGTATATTTTTGCAAGGCCTGACGTTGGTCTTCAGCCCCTTGATCGTTCACGCTTTCACCTCCGCGCATTTGTTCAACTGCCTGAGTGATATTGGCGGTGGTCGCCCCGGCCGATTTCAGTAGGTCGGTCAGCGTGCCGCGAGACTCAAGCGCAGCCAGAACGAACAGTTCCGACGAAATAAAGTTGTCCCCACGTTTTTGCGCCAGCTTGTCGCAAAGATTCAGTACACGCACCAGATCCTGAGACGGCTGTACGTCGCCGCCGGTGCCTTCCACCTGCGGCAAACGGCTCAGCGCCTGATCAATACTCGTGCGTAACTGGCCAGCATTAATGCCAGCGGACGTTAATAAAGGACGTACCGATCCCCCTTCCTGATTCAGTAAGGCGCTCATTAAATGAAGAGGTTCGATGAATTGGTTGTCGTGCCCCAGTGCGAGCGACTGGGCATCGGCAAGAGCAAGCTGGAATTTATTAGTAAGACGATCCAGACGCATAACTCCTCCCATAACAGGTCAAAATTGCTACTGGAGATTAAATGAGGTCATCCCTCAATTATTCAAGGTGAATGACCTGAATTATGTGAAAAGAAAATTACACGTACCGGATCGTCTTGATTCTTTAGGTTATATCAGCCAAATAAAACTTGCCATACGACCTGTGATCTTGTCGCGACGATAAGAGAAGAAAGTCTCACTTTCGCTGTAAGTACAGCGATCGCCGCCATAGACGCTTTCAACTCCCACATTCGCCAGACGTTGACGCGCAAGCTGATAAATATCCGCCAGATATTTTTCACCGCGCGCCTGAAATGCGCTGCTCGCCTTCGCATCTTTTGCGATAAACGCTTCACGCACTTCAGCCCCCACTTCAAAAGCAGCAGGGCCAATAGCCGGACCCAGCCAGGCGATAATGTTTTCAGGTTTATCGGCAAAGCAGGCGACCGTCTCTTCCAGCACACCTTCACATAATCCGCGCCAGCCCGCATGAGCCGCCGCCACTTCCGTTCCCGCGCGATTACAAAACAACACGGGCAAACAGTCCGCCGTCATCACCGCGCAAACGGTGCCGGGGGTATTGCTGTACGACGCATCCGCACGTTTGGATGCATAAGGCTCGCCGGTGAGTTTCAGCACGTCCTTGCCATGCACCTGTTCAAGCCAGACGGGTTTTGACGGCAAATTGCCCGCAGCAAAGAGTCTCTTGCGATTCTCTTCCACATGTTCCGGGTTATCGCCGCAATGGGCGCCCAGGTTCAGAGAATCGTAAGGCGGTAAGCTGACACCGCCTGTACGTACAGAACTACAGGCTGCAACCCCCTCCGGGATTGGCCACTGCGGAACAATTAGCTTACTCATAACCAGTCTACATCATCCTTATGTTCTTCGAAGTCAGCGCGCATCACGTCAATCAGCTCCACCATATCCTGCGGAATCGGCGCATGCCACTCCATTTCAATACCGGAAATCGGATGGTAAAGACGCAGCATTGTCGCGTGCAGCGCCTGGCGATCAAACTGACGCAACGTGGAGATAAACGCTTCCGATGCCCCCTTCGGTGGACGCGGACGACCGCCATACACCTGATCGCCCACCAGCGGATGCGTGATATGCGCCATGTGCACGCGGATCTGGTGCGTACGTCCGGTTTCCAGACGCAACCGCAGACGCGTATGCACACGGAAATGTTCCATGATGCGGTAGTGA
Source organism: Citrobacter sp. CK206 (assembly GCF_030333125.1). NCBI lineage: Bacteria > Pseudomonadati > Pseudomonadota > Gammaproteobacteria > Enterobacterales > Enterobacteriaceae > Citrobacter > Citrobacter sp. CK206. The sequence continues at coordinate 91,579 of NZ_JAOWGM010000027.1, read as the reverse complement.
GTCACCGCAGGTTTCCCCATTGGATGCACTGACATATGGGTTCGTTTGGTCGGGTGACGGCTGATCGGTTCATCTACCGTACCGCCCGCCGTCATATGTCCAATCGCGACCGCTTCATACTCACGGGTAATTTCACGCAGCTGCAAAGACTCCACCAGTCGCGTTTGCGCCGGAACCGTTTTCGCCACCACCATCAGACCTGTGGTGTCTTTATCCAGACGATGCACAATACCCGCGCGCGGTACGTCAGCAATCGGCGGGTAGTAATGCAACAGCGCGTTCAGTACCGTACCATCGGGATTACCAGCGCCAGGGTGAACCACTAAATCGCGCGGTTTGTTGATGACAAGGATATCGTCATCTTCGTAGACGATATCCAGCGGGATATCCTGCGGCTCAAAGCGGATCTCTTCGTCGATTTCCGCGTTAATGGAAACCTGTTCGCCGCCCAATACTTTTTCTTTCGGTTTATCGCAAAGTTTACCGTTGACCAGCACGCGCCGATCAAGAATCCATTCTTTTATGCGCGAACGTGAATAATCCGGGAACATTTCGGCCAAAGCCTGATCTAAGCGTTGACCGAGTTGGTTTTCGGATACCGTTGCGGTGAGTTGTACTCGTTGTGCCATATACAGCTTCTTCGTTTAACGTTGGGTTTTACGGCTTTGCCGTTTAATATAGTGTGCTATTGTAGCTGGTCTTAACCGGGAGCAGGAACAGAGAATCTCCCGTAAAACATTTTGAGGAAAGTCAAAACGTCATGACGCGCATGAAATATCTGGTGGCAGCAGCCACGTTGAGCCTGTTTTTGGCGGGTTGCTCTGGTTCAAAGGAAGAGGTGCCCGATAATCCGCCTAACGAAATCTACGCGACTGCCCAGCAAAAGCTGCAGGACGGTAACTGGAAACAGGCAATAACGCAATTGGAAGCGTTGGATAACCGTTATCCATTTGGACCGTATTCTCAGCAGGTGCAGTTGGATCTGATCTACGCCTACTACAAAAACGCCGATCTGCCGTTAGCTCAGGCCGCCATCGATCGTTTTATTCGCCTCAATCCGACGCACCCGAATATTGATTATGTCATGTATATGCGCGGTCTGACCAATATGGCGCTGGATGACAGCGCGCTGCAAGGTTTCTTCGGCGTCGATCGTAGCGATCGCGATCCGCAGCACGCCCGAGCTGCATTCAATGATTTCTCAAAGCTGGTGCGTAGCTATCCGAACAGCCAGTACACGACCGACGCCACCAAACGTCTGGTCTTCCTGAAAGATCGTCTGGCGAAGTATGAATACTCCGTTGCCGACTACTACACCGCTCGCGGCGCATGGGTTGCCGTGGTAAACCGTGTGGAAGGTATGCTGCGCGACTTCCCGGATACGCAGGCGACGCGCGACGCTCTGCCGCTGATGGAAAACGCTTATCGTCAGATGCAGATGACGACTCAGGCTGACAAAGTGGCAAAAATTATCGCCGCCAATGGTCGCAACACCTGATTGCGTACTGAACGCAAAACGGCAGCCCGAAGGCTGCCGTTTTTTTATCTATTTTACGCTGTTGCTGAAGCGGTTTCAGTACAACGCATCCCGTCAAATATGGCCCCCTTTCAGCTATTCCTCAAGTAAAAAATCCGTTGTTCCTGCGATAACTCACAAAAAGGCTTCCTTGACAAAAAGTGACAAAATAATGTGATTTAAATCACGCTTTTTGACATTGGGAACGGTATGCTGGAATCACCAAGACGGGAAAGACAAGAGGTAAAATTTATGACAATGAACATTACCAGTAAACAAATGGAAATTACTCCGGCAATACGCCAGCATGTCGCAGACCGTCTCGCCAAACTAGAAAAATGGCAAACTCACCTGATTAATCCACATATCATTCTGTCTAAGGAGCCACAGGGTTTCATCGCTGATGCCACCATCAATACCCCGAACGGACATCTGGTCGCCAGCGCAAAACACGAAGATATGTACGCCGCCATTAACGATTTGATCAACAAGCTGGAACGGCAGCTCAATAAAGTGCAGCACAAAGGCGAAGCCCGTCGTGCCACAACTTCAGTAAAAGACGCCAACTTCGTCGAAGCAGAAGAAGAGTAGTCCCTTACATTGAGTGTATCGCCAACGCGCCTTCGGGCGCGTTTTTTGTTGACAGGATTAAAACAGTACGGGTACTTTACTGAAGTCGCTAAAGGAAACTGACATGAAACTTATCCCGTTCTTCTTCGCATTCTTTTTTACCTTCCCCTGAATGGGAGGCGTTTCGTCGTGTGAAAAAGAATGCGAAGACGAACAATAAGGCCTCCCACACGGGAGGCCTTTTTTATTGATAACAAGAAAGGCAACACTATGACATCGGAAAACCCGTTACTGGCGCTGCGAGAGAAAATAAGCGCTCTGGATGTAAAATTACTGGCCTTACTGGCGGAGCGTCGTGAACTGGCCGTTGAAGTCGGGAAAGCGAAGCTGCTTTCTCATCGCCCGGTGCGTGATATCGACCGCGAGCGCGACCTGCTGGACAGGCTGATCGCGCTTGGCAAAACCCATCATCTGGACGCGCACTATATTACTCGCCTGTTCCAGCTCATCATTGAAGACTCCGTTCTTACCCAGCAGGCGCTGTTGCAGCAACATCTGAACAAAATTAACCCGCATTCAGCGCGTATTGCCTTTCTTGGACCAAAAGGGTCGTACTCGCACCTCGCTGCGCGCCAGTATGCCGCCCGCCACTTTGAACAGTTTATTGAAAGCGGCTGCGCAAAATTCGCTGATATCTTTAATCAGGTCGAAACCGGGCAAGCGGACTACGCCGTCGTGCCGATTGAAAACACCAGTTCAGGCGCGATCAACGACGTCTACGATCTGTTGCAGCACACCAGCCTCTCTATCGTGGGCGAGATGACCATTATCATCGACCACTGCGTGCTGGTTTCAGGGACGACCGATTTAAACACCATTGAGACGGTCTACAGCCACCCGCAGCCGTTCCAGCAGTGCAGTAAATTCCTTAACCGCTATCCGCACTGGAAAATTGAGTACACTGAAAGCACCTCTGCGGCGATGGAAAAAGTGGCGCAGGCGAACTCTCCACGCGTGGCGGCACTGGGTAGCGAAGCCGGTGGCGTGCTGCATGGGCTACAGGTGCTGGAACGAATCGAAGCCAACCAGACGCAGAATATTACCCGTTTCGTGGTGCTGGCGCGCAAAGCCGTCAATGTTTCCGACCAGGTCCCGGCGAAAACCACGCTGCTGATCGCCACGGGTCAACAGGCTGGTGCGCTGGTTGAGGCGCTGCTGGTGCTGCGCAATCACAACCTGATCATGACCAAACTGGAGTCCCGTCCGATTCACGGCAACCCGTGGGAAGAGATGTTTTATCTCGATATCCAGGCCAACCTGGAATCACCGGAGATGAAAAAAGCGCTGAAAGAGTTGGGGGAAATTACCCGCTCAATGAAGGTACTGGGCTGCTACCCCAGCGAGAACGTTGTGCCTGTCGATCCGAACTAACTGTTTGATAATGCCGGATGGCGCTACGCTTATCCGGCCTACGATTCATGCAATTTTGTAGGCCGGATAAGACGCACCTGCGTTGCCATCAGGCATCTCACTTATTGTCGGCTATCGTTCGCCTGGCGTAACAGCGTGCGACTTTCGTTCTGGAAGCGTTTGGCATAATCACCAAACCAATGCTCGACCTTACGGAAACTGTCGATAAAGGCCTGCTTGTCGCCCTGCTCCAGCAGACCAATCGCGTCGCCAAAACGTTTATAGTAACGTTTGATCAGCGCCAGGTTATTTTCCGACGACATAATAATATCGGCATACAGCTGCGGGTCCTGCGCAAACAGTCGCCCAACCATCGCCAGTTCGAGGCGGTAAATCGGTGACGACAGCGCCAGCAGTTGTTCCAGCTGGACATTCTCTTCCGCCAGGTGCAAACCGTAAGCGAACGTCGCGAAGTGACGCAGCGCCTGAATAAACGCCATATTCTGATCGTGCTCAACGGCACTAATCCGATGCAGCCGCGCACCCCACACCTGAATTTGCTCAAGGAACCACTGATACGCCTCCGGCTGACGGCCATCACACCAGACAACCACCTGCTTTGCCAGACTGCCGCTGTCCGGGCCAAACATCGGGTGTAAGCCCAGTACCGGGCCATCGTGCGCCGCCATCATCGCCTGTAGCGGTCCGTTTTTAACCGATGCAAGATCGACCAGAATACAGTCCGCAGGCAAACGCGGTAATTTCGCGATCACCTGCTCCGTGATATGAATCGGCACACTTACGATCACCATCCCGGCATCGGCTACGATCTCCTGCGCCCGTCCCCAGTCCTGTTGCTCAAGTATGCGTACCTGGTATCCCGACAGCGTGAGCATTTTTTCAAACAAACGGCCCATCTGACCGCCGCCGCCGACGATAACCACCGGGCGCAGAGAAGGACAAAGCGTCTTAAACCCTTTGTCATTCTCACTGGAGTAAGACTCACGCATCACCCGACGCAAGACGTCTTCAATCAGATCGGGAGGAACGCCAAGCGCTTCCGCCTCCGCACGGCGTGAAGCCAGCATAGACGCTTCACGCTCAGGCACGTAAATCGGCAGCCCAAAGCGGCTTTTCACTTCACCGACTTCGGCCACCAGCTCCAGGCGCTTAGCCAGTAAATCCAGCAGCGCCTTATCCACTTCATCTATTTGATCGCGTAACGCGGTCAACTCAGCAACCATAACCAACCTCTTATGCTACACGCGCCACCAGTTGGCCGTTCAGGTCCTGATGAATTTCACGCAGCAGTGCATCCGTGGCTTCCCAGCTGATACACGCATCCGTAACAGACACGCCGTATTTCATTTCACTGCGCGGTTGCTCGGAGGACTGGTTGCCTTCGTGAATATTACTTTCAATCATCAAGCCAATAATGGAACGGTTGCCGTCTTTGATCTGCGCGACCACAGACTCTGCCACGGCAGGCTGGCGACGGTAATCTTTATTCGAGTTACCATGGCTGCAATCTACCATCAGAGACGGGCGGAGTCCTGCCTGTTCCATCTCTTTTTCACACTGCGCGACATCTGCCGGGCTGTAGTTTGGCGCTTTCCCACCGCGCAGAATGACATGGCCATCCGGGTTGCCCTGCGTTTGCAGCAGAGCGACCTGCCCCGCCTGGTTGATACCGACAAAACGGTGTGACTGAGCAGCGGCACGCATGGCGTTAATCGCCGTCGCCAGGCTGCCATCCGTCCCGTTTTTAAAGCCAACGGGCATGGAAAGGCCAGAGGCCATTTCACGGTGGGTTTGGGATTCGGTCGTACGCGCGCCGATTGCCGACCAGCTAAACAGATCGCCCAGGTATTGCGGGCTGTTTGGATCTAACGCTTCCGTCGCCAGCGGCAAGCCCATGTTCACCAGTTCCACCAGAAGTTGACGCGCAATCTTCAGGCCGGTTTCCACATCAAACGAGCCATCCATATGAGGATCGTTAATCAACCCTTTCCAGCCGACAGTGGTACGGGGTTTTTCAAAATAGACGCGCATTACCAGGTAGAGGCTATCGCTGACCTCTGCGGCAAGAGTTTTAAATCGACGTGCGTATTCCAGAGCGGTTTCAGGATCGTGGATAGAACAAGGGCCGCACACCACCAGCAGACGCGGATCGCGACCGGCGATGATGTCAGAAATTGTTTTACGTGACTGGGCGATTTGCGCCTCTTGCGACAAACTCAGCGGGAACGCCGCTTTGAGTTGTTCCGGGGTCATCAGAACCTGTTCGTCGGTAATGTGTACGTTGTTCAGCGCGTCTTTTTGCATGATGGCGATCCTGTTTAGCTCGTTTGCGATAAATGATCCTCACAGAGGATGGCGTAACGATAACATAATCGGTAAAGATTTCAATCCACATTCCGTAAATTTTACTTTACACAAGCCATTTATCTCGCAATTAACGCCATTCAAATCGTACATAAAAATTTACATCATTATATTTGCGAATCCACTATGCTTTGAAAAACACAGGAGAACAGGCAATGAAGCGTTTCGCAGGCGCCTTATTTGTTTTATTCATCAGCGGATGTCAGATCGATCCTTACACGCATGCTCCCACCTGGACCGCGACCGACTGGTATAGCGCCGGTATCGAAGATGCGATTTCAGGCGTTGCCGTCAAAGATAACGAAACACTGGCTGACGCCTGGAACGATCCTGACGTGGAGCGAACGCAATATCTTAAGGGCTACGCCGAAGGCCAACGAAAAACCTGCCAGTTAAACTTTGTCCACGCCAGAGGACTGGCCGGAAAAACATTTCCCGCCAGTTGCGACACGGTTGAAAACGCCAGTCAATTGCATGATGCCTGGCAAAAAGGCGCAGACGAAGGTGTTCGCTCAATGCGGCTAAATTAATTAAGACCTTACCAATAAATAAGTATGGGATTTAACTTAAGGAAATACCATTAATCGGCATGGTGTAATGACTGACAGGCAAAATAATGTTATTTTGCTGCAAACAATCACGGATGTATTTTGATGCTTTTTGACTGACGCTGGTGGGCACCTGTTTATGAGCTTTTCTCACCGACTCATACTCCTGCTAACGCTATTACTGGCAGGATTACCACTGTATGCTCAGGGCATCACAGAAGAAGCGAAATCTGTACGCTCAATCGTTTCCGGTATCGTCAGCTATACACGCTGGCCTGCATTATCTGGCCCTCCACGGCTATGTATTTTCGCCTCGTCTCGTTTTGCCGATGTGCTGAACGACAACAGCGCCAGGTCATTACCTTATCTGCCCGTCATCATCCGCACGGAGCAGGAAGCTCTGACAGCCCGTTGCGATGGCTTTTATTTCGGCAGTGAATCTCCGGCGTATCAGGTAGAATTAACGAATAAATATCCGTCTAAGGCATTGTTATTAATTGCCGAACAAAATACTGAATGCATTATTGGCAGCGCATTTTGTCTGATCATAAACAATGATGAAGTCAGATTTTCCGTAAATCTGGATTCCCTGTCACGCAGTGGCGTAAGAGTGAACCCCGACGTATTGATGCTTGCACGGAATCAAAAGCATGGATAAGGATTTTTTCCCTACAACGCGCCCGACCTTTAAGCGTACATTACGCCGGATCAACATGATCAGCGTACTGGTCACCATGTTGCTGATCTGGCTGCTGCTTTGCGTCGCCTCTGTCCTGACGCTGAAACAATATGCGCAAAAAAATCTGGATCTGACTGCCGCGACAATGACCCATAGTCTTGAGGCCGCATTGGTGTTTTCCGATGGCGTCGCCGCGACAGAAACGCTGGCCGCGCTGGGGCGCCAGGGGCAGTTCTCGGCCGCAGAGGTTCGCGATAAAAACCAAAAGGTGATCGCCTCCTGGTACTATGACGCACAAGCATCGGACGATAAGCTCAATGGCCTGATCAGCCAGTGGCTTTTCCCGCTGCCGGTGACTCAGCCCGTCTGGCACAATGGCAAAATTATCGGCGAGGTCTGCCTGACCGCGCGCGACAGCTTGATTGGTCATTTTATCTGGCTCTCGCTGGCGGTTCTTACCGGGTGTATTTTGCTCGCATCCGGCATTGCGTTAATGCTCACGCGTTATTTGCATAATGGCGTGGTGGACGCGCTGCAAAACATCACCGATGTGGTACATGATGTACGCACGAACCGTAACTTTTCACGTCGCGTTTCTGAGGAACGCATTGAAGAGTTCCATCTTTTTGCCCAGGATTTCAACAGCCTGCTGGATGAGATGGAAGAGTGGCAACTGCGGCTACAGGCTAAAAACGCCCAGCTTTTGCGTACCGCGCTGCACGACCCCCTTACTGGTCTTGCTAATCGTGCCGCCTTTCGTAACAGCATAACTGAGTTGATGAATGACAGCTCCGCCCGTAGCTGTTCGGCGCTGCTATTTCTGGACGGCGATAATTTCAAATTCATTAACGATACATGGGGGCATGCCGCAGGAGATCGCGTTTTGATCGAGGTCGCCCGGCGACTGGCGGAGTTTGGCGGCAATCACCACCAGCCATATCGACTTGGCGGAGATGAATTCGCCATGGTGCTTTACAACGTGCATTCGGAGTACGAAGTTAAACGCATTTGTTCGGCATTATCGCAAGAATTTAATCGCCCCTTTGATCTGCATAACGGGCATCTGGCGAGTATGACGCTGAGTATTGGTTTCGCGCTGACGTGGGAACATGCTTCCGCAGAAAAATTACAAGAGTTGGCCGATCGTAATATGTATCAGGCCAAACATCAGCGTTCTGAACGTTCAATTAAATAACAGGAATAGATATATGCTAAAGCGACTTTTCTCCCCGATCATTCTGATAGCGTTGATTCTGGCGGGTTGCCAGACGCCGCAGGGGAAATTTACGCCCGAACAAGTTGCGGCAATGAAATCCTATGGGTTTACTGAATCAGCAGGCGACTGGTCTCTGGGGCTGTCTGACAACATTTTATTTGATAAAAACGACTATAAGTTACGCCCGGAAAGCCAGCAGCAAATCCGCGAGATGGCCTCCAGGCTAGCAGCCACCGGGCTGAAACATGCCCGTATGGATGGCCATACTGACAACTACGGCGAAGACAGTTATAACGAAGCATTGTCGCTCAAGCGCGCCAATGTGGTTGCTGACGCCTGGGCCGAAGGCGCCAACATCCCTCGCAGCAATCTGACGACGCAGGGTTTAGGTAAAAAACACCCGGTCGCCAGCAATCAGAGCGCGAAAGGTCGTGCTGAAAACCGCCGCGTTGCCGTCGTCATCAGCACGCCGTAATGCTAGTCAACTGGCTGCGCAAGGGCGGCGCGAGACGTGCTGAACCAGCGCAGCCAGTCGATAACGATAAATACCAGCAGGCTGCCTCCCAGCACTGGCATCACCATCCCCAGGGCGACAGCCAGCACCAGAACCCCGCACCTTCCCGGCCAACCTAACGTAAGCCAACACTGCATCAGCGTTTGCGCCGGGTTAACGCCTGACCGGGCCGGTCGGCGAATCCACCACAGACGGTAGCCAATAATAATCATCAGGCAAAGCCCGATGCCGAAGGCGATCAGCAGTAACTGATTTGGCAGACCAAACAGTATACCCATATGGAAATCGACGCCCCAGCGCGTCAGCTTTGCCATAAGCGGAAAGTCAGCAAAATGCGTCCGGTCGATAACATGCAGGGTTGCGGCGTCTACTGATACCGCATCAACCTGTGTCGGCCAGCGGCGATCAATTTCAGTTACCGTCCAGCCATGTTGCGCATCTTTGGCCGGACGAATCTCCAGCTTTTTAGCATCAATTCCCGCCGTCTGCGCCGTATGCAGAACCGTATCAAACTGGCTGATATCCATATGCATAACCGGCATTTCCTGCCCTGCATGATGATCGGCATGTTCATCAGCAGAGTGTTCGTCGCCATAAAGCTGCGTATTCACCTGCGGCGTCAGCCAGCCAAAGGCCGCACGCATTTTATCCACGTTGCCTCCGGCCCACTGGGACCAGGTTAAACCGGTTGCCGAGAACAGCAGCATCCCCGCCAGCAGTAACCACCCCAGCATTACGTGTAAACGCCGGTTATTTTGCACCCGATTATTCAGCCGACGTTTTGGTCGGGTGAAATACCAGAGCATGATGCCGCCAGTCGCCGCAACCCACATCCAGGAGGCCGCCAGCTCGCTGTAAATTCGCCCGATATCCCCCAATAGCAAAGAGCGGTGAGCATAATCAATCCACTGACGCAGGGGCAAAATGCCACTGGTGCCATAGACCGTCATATCGCCTTTCACCGCCAGCGTCACTGGATCGATGAAAATCGCTCGGTTCTCAGAAGCGGCAAGTCCGGGGTCGGCAAACATCACCCGCGTCGTTGCGCCCTCTTCAAGAGCGGGACGAACGGCATGCAGTCGTAAATGCCCTCCCGTCACCTGTTGGGCAACAGCGATTTGCGCCGCCAGCGGTTGCCGCTCTCCTTGCTCTGTGCCCTGTAGCGCCGGTGCATAGAGCGCCTCTTCCAGTTGCGGCGTCGCAACGTAGAGCGTACCGGTTAAGGCCGCCACAAAGATAAATGGCCCGACAAACAGACCTGTGTAGAAATGAAAACGTCGCAGCAGGGTTATCCATGCCGCGCGCGGAGTGCAGGTTGTCATACTTTTCCTCAGAGAAAGCACACATGTGTCGTGACGCTTATGCGCACAAACGTATTGTTAGATTCAGGAAACAGCAGACCTGCGCGGCGGCGCGCGCGTATCGGGATAAAGCCAGGGGAAGAAATGCCAGTGTTTAACAACCGGGCGTGGCGGCGTCAGCTTTTGTCTGAGCAGCATCCCGGACAACAGGATGACCAGCGCCAGCATCAGGCCAGGAACATGGGTCAGGAGGACGCAATACCCGCACGCTTCACCGTGATCGACAGGCATCGGCATTGATGAAGACTGCCCATGATGTCCGTCATGTTCAGCCATCATACTCATGTCATGATGCATACCAGGCATGGCGCTCATGGGATCTTTTTGCAACGAGACGGAGATAAGCGGCGCCACCACGATCAGCAGGATCGCAAACATCGCGAGCCATGTCGCGTTGCGTTGATACGCAGGCTGACGAAATGTACCGATAACCACTGCCCCTCCCGTAACGAACGGGCATTGTAAATGATTTATGAACTAATGGTTAACGTTGTGAGCTTCACGAAGATAAAAAAAGGGCCAGCCAACTGGCCAGCCCTTTCTTACAGGATGTCGCCTGAGCGATATCTTAGTTAAGACGCTCTTTAATACGAGCAGCCTTACCAGTACGCTCACGCAGGTAGTACAGTTTAGCTTTACGAACGGCACCACGACGTTTAACAGCAATGCTGTCAACTACCGGAGAGTGAGTCTGGAAGACACGCTCAACGCCTTCGCCGTTGGAAATTTTACGAACAGTGAATGCAGAGTGCAGACCGCGGTTACGAATAGCGATAACCACGCCCTCGAATGCCTGCAGACGTTTTTTGGAACCTTCAACAACCCATACTTTCACTTCCACGGTATCACCCGGACGGAAGGAAGGTACGTCCTGCTTCATCTGCTCTTGTTCAAGTTGCTTAATAATGTTGCTCATAATTTAATCTCTTATCCTGGGTAAACTGATATTTGGGGGTCTCAGACCAGCCCATCATGTTTATGTTGCTGTTGTGCGTGTTCCGTTTTGAACTCCGCCAGCAACCTTGCTTGCTCTTCAGTCAGAGCCAGGTTTTCCAGAAGTTCAGGTCTTCTAAGCCAGGTTCGGCCCAGCGACTGTTTCAAACGCCAGCGACGTATCTCAGCATGGTTTCCTGACAGCAATACTGCCGGTACTTCCATCCCTTCCAACACTTCAGGTCGAGTATAGTGTGGACAGTCCAGTAATCCGTCGGCAAAGGAATCTTCGATTGCCGAAGCCTCATGACCCAGAACCCCCGGAATGAACCGGGAAACGGAGTCAATCAGCGTCATTGCTGGTAACTCACCACCACTGAGTACGTAATCGCCGATTGACCATTCTTCGTCAATTTCGGTTTGAATCACGCGCTCATCTATTCCTTCGTAGCGACCGCACACCAGAATCAGTTTCTGATTCGTTGCCAGTTCGCTGACGCCCGCTTGATCAAGCTTGCGTCCCTGAGGTGACAGATAGATCACCTTAGCGCCTTCACCCGCCGCGCTTTTTGCTGCATGAATGGCGTCCCGCAAGGGTTGCACCATCATTAACATCCCCGGTCCGCCGCCGTAAGGACGATCGTCCACGGTACGGTGCCGGTCATGCGTGAAATCACGAGGACTCCAGCTCTGGATGCTCAGCAGGCCATTTTTTACTGCCCGGCCAGTTACCCCGTAATCGGTAATTGCGCGGAACATTTCAGGAAACAGGCTAACGATACCTATAAACACAAGCCAATCCCCATAACGCCGACTTTTACCGTTTATCCGGTGGTTTAAAAACCAGGATCCCAATCTACTTCGATAGTACGAGTAGCGAGATCGACTTTCTTGATAACCTGCCCATCGAGGAACGGCACAAGACGTTCCTTGATACCAAACGCATCTTTCAGGTTTGCCTTGATAACGATGACGTCATTCGAACCGGTTTCCATCATATCGACGACTTTACCGAGATCGTAGCCTTCAGTGGTCACTACCTGGCAGCCCATAAGGTCTTTCCAGTAGTAGGAACCATCTTCCAGCGCTGGCAACTGCGAGGAATCCACGACAATTTCGCAATTAGTCAGTAGATTCGCCGAATCACGATCGTCAACGCCTTTCAGCTTGATGATCAGATCCTGATTGTGGTGCTTCCAGCTTTCCAGCTGTACTTGCTGCCACTGACCCGCCTTCTGGATAAACCAGGGCTGATAGTCAAAAATGCTTTCGGCGTCTTCGGTGGAAGAAAACACTCTGAGCCACCCACGAATACCGTAAGACGACCCCATTTTCCCCAAAACGATGGGTTCAACGGGCGCTTGCGCAGTGAGTTGCTTGCTCATCATGACCACCGTGACAGATTAAGCTGCTTTGTTTGCTGCTTTGATCAGCGCTGCAACGCGATCAGAAATAGTCGCGCCCTGGCCAACCCAGTGAGCGATGCGATCCAGATCCAGGCGGGTGCCTTCTTCTTTTTCGCTGGCGATCGGGTTGAAGAAGCCAACGCGCTCAATGAAGCGACCGTTGCGTGCATTACGGCTGTCGGTAACAACAACCTGGTAGAACGGACGCTTTTTAGCGCCGTGACGAGCTAAACGAATAGTAACCATAACATCCTCTTGTGTGAATAAAACACCCAGGCCCCATCGAGGAACGGAGCCCGGGTGTCATATTAAAAGCCCGAAAATTTTACTGATTTCTGGGGAAAATGCAATCAGCAGTTGATAACTCTGCTATAAAAGGCCGTCGGCGGTGCAGACAGTTCGGTGCCGGCGTGCGCGCAGCCACCGGAGCGTACACGCAGTACGTGAGGATGGCGAGCACACCCCGGTGCCGAAATGGCAAACAAGCCAGGCTGATTAACGACCAGGGAAGCCAGGCGGCATCATCCCTTTCATGCCACGCATCATCTTCGCCATCCCGCCTTTCTTCATTTTCTTCATCATGCGCTGCATGTCGTCGAACTGTTTCAGAAGACGGTTAACGTCCTGTACCTGCATGCCACAACCGGCTGCGATACGGCGTTTACGGGAACCTTTGATGATTTCTGGCTTCGCGCGCTCTTTCAGCGTCATCGAGTTGATGATCGCCTCCATCCGCACCAGCACCTTGTCATCCATCTGCGATTTCACGTTGTCAGGAATCTGGCCCATGCCCGGCAGCTTGCCCATCAGGCTCGCCATACCGCCCATGTTTTTCATCTGGTTGAGCTGTTCGAGGAAATCGTTCAGATCAAAGCCGTCGCCTTTTTTCAGTTTGCTGGCTAATTTCTCAGCCTGCGCGCGGTCAACTTTGCTTTCAATATCTTCGATCAGCGACAGCACGTCGCCCATGCCGAGAATACGGGACGCGATACGATCCGGGTGGAACGGCTCCAGCGCTTCGGTTTTCTCGCCAACGCCGAGGAATTTAATCGGCTTGCCGGTGATATGACGAATAGAGAGCGCGGCACCGCCACGGGCGTCACCGTCGACTTTCGTCAGCACCACGCCGGTCAACGGCAGCGCTTCGTTAAACGCTTTCGCGGTATTCGCAGCATCCTGACCGGTCATCGCATCGACCACAAACAGGGTCTCTACCGGATTAATAGAAGCGTGGACCTGTTTGATTTCGTCCATCATCGCTTCATCGACGTGCAGGCGACCGGCGGTATCCACCAGCAGCACGTCGTAGAATTTGAGTTTCGCTTCTTTCAGCGCGGCGTTGACGATATCAACCGGCTTCTGACCGACGTCAGACGGGAAGAAATCGACGTCAACCTGCTGCGCCAGGGTTTCCAGCTGTTTGATCGCCGCCGGGCGATAAACGTCGGCAGAGACGACCAGCACTTTCTTCTTGTGCTTCTCGCGCAGAAATTTACCCAGCTTACCGACGCTGGTGGTTTTACCGGCGCCCTGCAAGCCCGCCATCAGCACGACGGCTGGCGGCTGCGCGGCCAGATTCAGGGTCTGGTTCTCTTCGCCCATCGCCGCAACCAGTTCGTTGCGCACAATCTTGACGAACTCCTGCCCCGGCGTCAGGCTCTTGTTAACTTCATGACCAACCGCTTTCTCTTTTACGCGATTGATAAACTCTCGCACTACAGGAAGCGCAACGTCAGCCTCCAGCAGCGCCATGCGCACTTCGCGCAGCGTCTCTTTAACGTTGTCTTCAGTAAGGCGTCCACGGCCACTGATATTGCGCAGCGTGCGCGACAAACGATCGGTTAAATTATCAAACATTGTCTCTCGCCTGGGGTGGAAACGGTTGGTCGCTAGCGCGACACATATACAGAATTTTGTCGCAGTATAACATGAAGCCGCCTTTGTTGTTATGCAACGGTTGGAGCAGCGGTCACGTAACGCTATACTGCTTCTCTCTCACTGGCCAACTGTCGACACTCCTATGCCCGTTTTTGCTTTACTCGCTCTTGTCGCCTATTCCATCAGCCTCGCGCTGATCGTTCCTGCTTTGCTGCAAAAAAACAGCGGCTGGCGGCGTATGGCTATCCTTTCTGCGGTCATCGCGCTGGTGTGCCATGCTTTTGCGCTGGAAGCCCGAATCCTGCCCGGCGGCGAAAGCGGTCAAAACCTGAGCCTGCTGAACGTCGGTTCGCTGGTCAGCCTGATGATTTGTACCGTCATGACAATTGTCGCTTCACGTAATCGCGGCTGGCTGCTGCTGCCTGTTGTCTACGCCTTTGCGTTAATTAACCTGGCCTTCGCCACGTTCATGCCGAACGAGTACATCACCCACCTCGAAGCCACGCCAGGTATGATGATACACATCGGCCTGTCGCTGTTCGCTTACGCCACATTGATCATTGCCGCGCTGTATGCGTTGCAGCTGGCATGGATCGACTATCAGCTCAAAAACAAAAAGCTGGCGTTCAATAATGAAATGCCCCCGCTGATGAGCATTGAGCGCAAAATGTTTCACATCACGCAGATTGGCGTAGTGCTGCTGACGCTCACGCTGTGTACTGGCCTGTTTTACATGCATAACCTGTTCAGCATGGAAAATATCGACAAAGCCGTTCTCTCTATCGTGGCATGGTTTGTCTATATTGTTCTGTTGTGGGGACATTACCACGAAGGCTGGCGCGGACGTCGGGTCGTATGGTTTAACGTCGCGGGCGCAGGCATTCTGACGCTGGCCTATTTCGGCAGCCGCGTATTGCAGCAGTTTGTAAGCTAAGTCTTAAAGGAGCACCCCCTGGAACATATCTCCACTACCACGCTGATCGTCACACTGATCATCATGGTGGTTATTTCAGCCTATTTTTCCGGTTCCGAAACCGGCATGATGACGCTGAACCGCTATCGTCTTCGCCACCTGGCAAAACAGGGCAACCGTCCGGCAAAGCGCGTGGAAAAACTACTGCGCAAGCCGGATCGACTGATAAGCCTGGTTCTGATCGGTAATAACCTGGTCAATATTCTCGCCTCAGCCATCGGCACCATCGTCGGTATGCGTCTGTACGGCGATGCGGGCGTGGCGATTGCCACCGGCGTACTGACGTTTGTCGTCCTCGTATTTGCGGAAGTGCTGCCGAAAACCATCGCCGCGCTGTACCCGGAAAAAGTGGCCTACCCCAGCAGTTTTCTGTTGGCGCCTTTGCAGGTGCTGATGATGCCGCTGGTCTGGTTGCTTAACACCATTACCCGGCTGCTGATGCGCATGATGGGCATTAAAACGGATATCGTCATCAGCGGCTCTCTGAGTAAAGACGAACTGCGCACGCTCGTGAATGAATCCCGCTCGCAAATCTCCCGCCGCAACCAGGACATGCTGCTCTCAGTGCTGGATCTGGAAAAGGTCAGCGTGGATGACATCATGGTGCCGCGCAACGAAATTATCGGCATTGATATCAATGACGACTGGAAATCGATCGTCCGCCAGCTTTCTCACTCGCCGCACGGGCGCATTGTGCTTTACCGCGACTCGCTGGATGACGCCATCAGCATGCTGCGCGTGCGCGAAGCCTGGCGGTTAATGTCCGAGAAAAAAGAGTTCACTAAAGAGACCATGCTGCGCGCCGCCGATGAGATCTACTTCATCCCGGAAGGCACGCCGCTCAGCACGCAGCTGGTAAAATTTCAGCGTAATAAAAAGAAAGTCGGGCTGGTGGTCAACGAATACGGGGATATTCAGGGGCTGGTGACGGTCGAAGATATTCTGGAAGAGATTGTCGGCGACTTCACTACCTCGATGTCGCCAACGCTGGCGGAAGAGGTCACGCCGCAGAATGACGGTTCAGTGATTATCGACGGCAGCGCCAACGTGCGGGAAATCAACAAAGCCTTTAACTGGCACCTGCCGGAAGACGATGCGCGAACGGTAAACGGCGTGATTCTGGAAGCGCTGGAAGAGATCCCCATCGCCGGAACGCGCGTGCGCATTGGCCAGTACGATATCGATATTCTCGACGTCCAGGACAATATGATTAAGCAGGTTAAAGTCTTGCCGGTGAAACCGTTGCGGGAGAGTATCTCAGAATAATGCTGTAGGCCGGGTACGGCGAATGCCGCCACCCGGCGCTACGGATGGCAAATTACGCTTTCGCCTTCGCCACCGTCACCATCGCCGCGCGAATAGTACGACCGTTCAGCGTATAGCCTTTCTGCATAATGCCCAGCACGTTACCCGGGGTAACATCCTCAGACTCCACCATCGCAATCGCCTGATGCACGTTCGGATCCAGCGGTACGTTGGTGTCAGCAATCACCTCTACGCCGAACTTACGCACGACATCCAGCATGGATTTCAGCGTCAGCTCAATGCCTTCGACCATTGACGCCATATCTGGATTCGCTTTATCCGCCACTTCCAGCGCACGATCCAGGCTATCGATAACCGGCAACAGCTCATTGACGAATTTTTCCAGCGCGAACTTATGCGCCTTTTCTACGTCCAGTTCGGTACGACGGCGCAGGTTTTCCATTTCCGCTTTGATACGTAACACGCTGTCACGTTCGCGATTCTGGGCTTCAGCAAGCTGCGCTTCCAGATTCGCAATTTTTTCATCGCGCGGATCCACCTGCTCAGCAGAAGCGTCTGATTCAACCGCCTCAACTTCTTCGTGCTGATCCATGATAATTTCTTCCGGGGCTTGCCCCTCAGGCGTTTTCTGTTCTTTACTACTCATGAATTTCTCCGCGTTTTTTTTCGCATTCATCTCGCTAACTTCGCTTATTATGGGGATCAGATTCAGGGTTTCAAGGGAAGCACTCACATTGTCATCAATCTTCGCTACAAGGACCTCGAGAAAATGAACAATCATTTCAAGTGTATTGGCATTGTGGGACATCCACGTCACCCCACTGCACTGACGACACATGAAATGCTCTACCGCTGGCTATGCACAAAAGGTTACGAGGTCATCGTGGAGCAGCAGATCGCCCACGAATTACAGCTGAAAAATGTAAAAACCGGCACGCTGGCGGAAATTGGTCAACTGGCGGATCTCGCCGTCGTTGTCGGCGGGGATGGCAATATGCTCGGCGCGGCGCGCACGCTGGCGCGCTATGACATCAAAGTGATCGGCATTAACCGTGGCAATCTCGGCTTCCTGACCGACCTTGACCCGGACAACGCCCTGCAACAACTCGCGGACGTACTGGAAGGCCATTATATCGCCGAGAAACGCTTTTTACTGGAAGCTCAGGTCTGCCAGCAAAACTGCCAGAAACGTATCAGTACAGCCATCAATGAAGTCGTGCTGCACCCGGGGAAAGTGGCGCACATGATTGAATTTGAAGTGTATATCGACGAAACCTTCGCCTTTTCTCAGCGTTCCGATGGTCTGATCATCTCCACGCCGACCGGTTCCACCGCCTATTCACTCTCGGCGGGCGGCCCCATTCTGACGCCGTCGCTGGACGCCATCACGCTGGTGCCGATGTTCCCGCACACCCTATCCGCACGCCCGTTGGTCATTAACGGCAGCAGCACGATTCGTTTGCGTTTCTCACACCGCCGTAGCGACCTCGAAATCAGTTGCGACAGTCAGATTGCCCTGCCCATACAGGAAGGCGAAGATGTATTGATCCGCCGCTGTGACTACCACCTGAACCTGATACACCCTAAAGATTACAGTTATTTCAACACATTAAGCACAAAATTAGGCTGGTCAAAAAAATTATTCTAATTTAACGCCGCCCTCTTTACTGTATAAAAAACCAGTCTATACTGTATGTAATTACAGTTATGGTTTTTCATACAGGAAAACAGCTATGTTGGCACAACTGACCATCAGCAATTTTGCTATCGTTCGTGAACTTGAGATCGATTTCCAGAGCGGAATGACCGTCATTACCGGTGAAACCGGCGCGGGTAAGTCTATTGCGATTGATGCGCTCGGCTTGTGTCTGGGTGGCCGTGCAGACGCCGACATGGTGCGGGTGGGAGCAACCCGCGCAGACCTGTGCGCCCGCTTCTCACTGAAAGATACGCCAGCAGCGATGCGCTGGCTGGAAGAAAACCAACTGGAAGAAGGGCGTGAGTGCTTACTTCGCCGCGTCATTAGCAGCGACGGTCGCTCCCGCGGCTTCATCAACGGCACCGCCGTGCCTCTCTCCCAGTTACGGGAACTGGGCCAGTTGCTCATTCAAATTCACGGCCAGCATGCGCATCAGCTACTGACCAAATCTGAACATCAAAAATCCCTGCTCGACGGCTACGCCAACGAAGCGCTTCTGATTCAGGAAATGTCCTCACGCTATCAACTGTGGCATCAAAGCTGCCGCGATCTGGCGCATCATCAACAGCAAAGCCAGGAACGCGCCGCACGTATGGAGCTGCTGCAATATCAGTTGAAAGAACTGAACGAATTTAACCCGCAGCCCGGTGAGTTTGAGCAAATTGATGAAGAATATAAACGACTGGCAAACAGCGGCCAGTTGCTGACGACCAGCCAGAATGCGCTGACGTTGCTTGCTGATGGCGAAGACGTCAATCTGCAAAGCCAACTGTACACGGCAAAACAGTTAGTCACCGAACTAACGGGCATGGACAGCAAACTGTCTGGCATTCTGGATATGCTGGAGGAGGCCACAATCCAGATAACTGAGGCCAGCGACGAACTGCGTCACTATTGCGATCGTCTGGATTTAGACCCCAATCGCCTGTTCGAACTTGAGCAGCGCATTTCTAAGCAGATTTCACTGGCGCGTAAACATCACGTCAGCCCGGAAGCGCTGCCGCAGTTTTATCAGTCACTGCTCGAAGAACAGCAGCAGCTTGACGATCAGGCCGACTCACTGGAAACCCTGACGCTGGCGGTGAACAAACATCGCCAGCAGGCGCTGGAGACGGCAAAAGCGCTGCATACTCAGCGTCAGCATGACGCGCAGGAACTGGGGCAGTTGATCACCGAAAGCATGCATGCGCTGTCGATGCCGCATGGCCAGTTCACTATTGATGTGAAATTTGATGAGCATCATCTGAGCAGCGACGGTGCCGACCGCGTAGAGTTTAAAGTCACCACAAACCCGGGTCAGCCATTGCAGCCAATCGCAAAGGTCGCTTCCGGGGGCGAACTGTCCCGTATCGCGCTGGCAATTCAGGTCATTACTGCCCGTAAAATGGAAACCCCGGCGCTCATTTTCGATGAAGTCGATGTCGGTATCAGCGGCCCTACTGCGGCCGTTGTCGGTAAACTGCTGCGCCAGTTAGGTGAGTCAACTCAGGTAATGTGCGTTACCCACCTTCCGCAAGTTGCCGGTTGTGGTCATCAGCACTTCTTTGTCAGCAAAGAAACGGACGGCGCCATGACCGAAACGCATATGCAGCCGCTGGATAAACGCTCGCGATTACAGGAGCTGGCTCGTTTACTTGGCGGCAGCGAAGTGACGCGTAATACCCTCGCAAATGCGAAAGAACTGTTGGCTGCGTAAACTTTTTTGACCCTTTAAGGTCTGAGTACAAAACAAAATCGCCGTAAGACCCGACACCAAAAGGTTTTAAAGTGGTGAAAGGTCTATTATCATCGGCATATTACATATGAGCCGCGTACTGCTCGGGCCCGAAAAGGAATCAAATCACTATGCGCTGTAAAACGCTGACTGCTGCCGCAGCAGTACTACTGATGTTGACCGCAGGCTGTTCCACTCTGGAGCGAGTGGTTTACCGCCCTGACATCAACCAGGGGAACTATCTGACCGCTAACGATGTCGCCAAAGTGCGCGTCGGTATGACGCAACAGCAGGTTGCTTATGCTTTGGGTACACCGATGATGTCCGATCCTTTTGGCACTAACACATGGTTCTATGTGTTCCGTCAGCAACCGGGTCATGAAGGCGTAACGCAACAAACCTTAACGCTGACCTTTAACAGCAACGGCGTGTTGACCAACATCGACAATAAGCCAGCGTTGACCGACAACAAGTAAGATTGTTTTCTGGTGTTAAAAAAGGTGCCATTGGCACCTTTTTTAATTATTGACGAACCTGAACCCGCTTTGCCGAAAGAATGCAGGCCTGATAAGCGTTCAGGCATCCATGATTATTTATTTGCCGATTTCTCCGCTCGCTGTCTGCGCAACTCTTTCGGGTCGGCAATCAGCGGTCGATAGATCTCTACCCGATCGCCGTCATGAACCACGTCGGCAAGTTTTGTCGGGCGGCTATATATACCGACTTTGTTTTTAGCGAGATCGATATCGGTGCGCAGTTCCAGCAAACCGGAAGCACGAATCGCCTCTTCAACCGTCGCGCCTTCCTGCAACGTCACACGCTGTAAATACTGTTTCTCGGGCAGCGCATACGCCACTTCGACGACAATTTTAGCCGACACTGTAAACCTCTTTGGCCCGAACGGTGAACGCCTGCACCATATTAGAAGCCAGCTCTTTAAAGACGCGGCCAAACGCCAGTTCAATTAACTTGTTGGTGAACTCAAAATCGAGGTGGAACTCGATGCGGCACGCTTCCTGGCTGAGCGGCGTAAATTTCCACCCGCCAATCAACTTTTTGAAAGGGCCATCGACCAGATGCATCAGGATGCTCTGGTTATTCGTCAACTGGTTACGTGTCGTGAATGTTTTGCTGATCCCTGCCTTAGACACATCCACGGCCGCCGTCATCTGACCCGGCGTCGATTCCAGCACACGGCTGCCGACACATCCCGGCAAAAACTGAGGGTAGGACTGAACATCATTCACTAACTTATACATCTGTTCCGCGCTATAAGGGACTAAAGCGGTCCGGCTAATCTGAGGCATAGCAATTTCCATCAACATAAATCGAACAAATAATACCATTTATCCCCAAGTAAAAAAAACGCTATACCTCAACAGGGCCTACGCAGGTTCATGCTAAGATAACGCCTTATCCCCCGCAGGATGAAATGGGGTGTTTTTCGATTTCAGATTACCTATACTGAGCGGCATTATGACGAAGAAAAAAGCACACAAACCTGGCTCAGCCACTATTGCGTTGAATAAGCGCGCCCGACACGAATACTTTATTGAAGAAGAGTTCGAAGCTGGACTCGCCCTGCAAGGTTGGGAAGTTAAATCCCTGCGCGCGGGCAAAGCAAATATTAGCGATAGCTATGTCCTTCTCAGGGATGGCGAAGCGTACCTGTTCGGCGCAAACTTTACGCCAATGGCCGTCGCCTCAACGCACGTCGTGTGCGACCCCACTCGCACCCGTAAACTGCTACTGAACCAGCGCGAACTCGACTCCCTGTACGGACGCGTCAATCGTGAAGGTTATACCGTCGTCGCGCTTTCACTGTACTGGAAGAACGCCTGGTGCAAAGTGAAAATCGGCGTTGCAAAAGGTAAGAAACAGCATGATAAACGCTCAGACCTGAAAGAGCGTGAGTGGCAACTGGATAAAGCCCGCATCATGAAGAATGCAGGCCGCTAAACGTTCCCTGATAACATCGCTTTCGTTGCTGGCTATTTAAGCAAATCGTTCTATCACGCGAAATGAGCGGTAAATCCTTGAAGATAAGGAAAATCGGGGGCTGGTCACGCGTGTCACAACTCTGTTATACTTAACGTAACACATTGGGGCTGATTCTGGATTCGACGGGATTTGCGAAACCCAAGGTGCATGCCGAGGGGCGGTTGGCCTCGTAAAAAGCCGCAAAAAATAGTCGCAAACGACGAAAACTACGCTTTAGCAGCTTAATAACCTGCTCTGAGCCCTCTCTCCCTAGCTTCCGCTCTTAAGACGGGGATCAAAGAGAGGTCAAACCCAAAAGAGATCGCGTGGATGCCCTGCCTGGGGTTGAAGCGTTAAAACTAATCAGGCTAGTTTGGTAGTGGCGTGTCCGTCCGCAGGTGCCAGGCGAATGTAAAGACTGACTAAGCATGTAGTACCGAGGATGTAGGAATTTCGGACGCGGGTTCAACTCCCGCCAGCTCCACCAATCATGATTGGACAGTGCCAGGACGGCACTAGCAAAAACAGGAAGTTAGCAGTCTCGGCAAGACACCGACCAGACGGTGAGGGGACGAAAAAGGATACGCAAAGGAGCCGCGGCTCTTTAGTGACATGAAAGCCCGCTTATGCGGGCTTTTTTATGCCTTAAAGCACATGAGAGATTAAACATGGCAAGTGTTTTTCTTAGTCATAATTCGGCTGACAAGCCATTTGTGCGACGGCTCGCACAATCATTGCAATCAAAGGGGCATGTAGTATGGCTCGATGAGGCTGAAATTAATATAGGTGATTCTCTGATCGAGAAAATCAGAGAAGGTCTAGATAAAGTTGACTATGTTGCTGTGGTGCTATCTCAAAACTCGATAGCTAGCACATGGGTTCAACGAGAATTAGATATAAGCTCTAACCGAGAAATCGC
The DNA here is from genome assembly GCF_030333125.1 of Citrobacter sp. CK206. Taxonomy (NCBI): domain Bacteria; kingdom Pseudomonadati; phylum Pseudomonadota; class Gammaproteobacteria; order Enterobacterales; family Enterobacteriaceae; genus Citrobacter; species Citrobacter sp. CK206. The sequence goes on along the minus strand of NZ_JAOWGM010000027.1, from coordinate 68,612 downwards.
AGAGAAAAGAGTCATTCTTCTACCGTTAATGCTTCAGCAAGTTGAATTGCCTGGTTTCCTCTTCGGGAAAAGATACGCTGACTTTACCTCTGATGAAATCTACGACCATTCTCTTGACGAAGTGTTAAAAGTATTAGGTCCAGTAGATAAAAAAATTAGCGAATCGGATCAAGAGATTGATGCCTTGCGCGCAGAACTTGAACAGGCCCGAGACCGTCTTGCAGGACTAGCTCGTTTACAGGAACATCAAAGCAGCTCTTTCACTTCTGACTGGACACCTGAGTTAAGGGAAGCAGTTGAGAAAAGCAATCAAAAATACCCGCAGCATAAAGTCATCAATGATTCATATGCATTCAACGCTATAGAAAACACTACGCCTGTAACCTTGGATTATTTGCTATGGGCTATTGCCAAAACTATGAGAACGGGAGCTCATCCTTTAGATGCTTTAATGGCAATGGGGAATACCCATCATAAAGCTGAAACGATGATTAGTGCTTATATGGCTTATCTTGGTAACCCTAACGACTGACATGGGGTGTCGGGGGTCGGAGGTTCAAATCCTCTCGTGCCGACCAAAATCCCTTAAAAAAACCAACCTCTTACGGTTGGTTTTTTTATGCCTGTTTTTTGCGCGGGGAAGCTTCGGGGTAAAACTGGGGTAAAAGCGCCGTCAAAAAAACCGTTTCACAGATCCTCTTAACATCGTCATCAACACCTTGACACTGTTTATTTATACAGTTTAAATTTAACTGTATATCCAAC
>NZ_JAOWGM010000027.1:0-67769 GCF_030333125.1 Citrobacter sp. CK206 | reverse complement strand
AAGAAGCCGATATGTGGCTGGTGAACGAATGATGAGCATGGACAACATGATTATTGCCGGGGTAAGAATATATTTCCCGCCTGGCACCGCTCTCCCTGTTCCAACGCCTGAACTCAGGACATTTGCCATCGTCAGCAAAGACCTGTCTGGACATCTGGTGCTTGAGTACAAAAACAGGCAGTGGGTTCCTGTACTGGCCCGGCTTTTTGATGATTCAGCACATGCTATTTCAGCTATAACAAGCCTGAGCAAAAAGACGTGGCATTAATACTTAAAACACATTGATCCGTCATGCCGGGAAGATACAATCCGCGGCGGCTGGCAACCCTTCTATATTCGCACTATCGAACGATCGCCAGCTGTCCGTACCATGCTCTTCCATGCGGCGTGGTTGCTACTCTATTAATTCTACTGATGAGAATCTTGCTGTAGATCGCATACGACCTTGCCGCCCTCACCACTTTCACAGCCTTCCTGTTACGCCATATAAAGCAACTCGATTGGGAATTTCCAGTTACTGACGCAAATACGGAACATACAATCACATACACATCTTTACATTTGGTGGTTTTCATGAATACTACTAAATGATTATGTTAACACGATGAAATTCAACGGATGAAATATGAATATATTTGAACAAACTCCACCAAACCGCAGGCGTTATGGCCTGGCTGCATTTATTGGGTTAATCGCTGGTATCGTATCAGCATTTGTTAAATGGGGCGCTGAAGTACCTTTGCCACCCCGCAGTCCGACTGATATGTTCACTGCTGCATGCGGGCCGGAATCATTAATCAGGGCTGTCGGGCAAATTGACTGTTCCCGCAATTTCCTGAATCCCCCTTATATTTTCCTTCGTGACTGGATGGGGCTTGCTGATCCTAACGCTGCCGTCTACACCTTTGCCGGGCATGTGTTTAACTGGGTTGGTGTAACACACATCATCTTTTCGATTGTCTTCGCAGTGGGTTACTGTGTTGTTGCTGAAGTTTTCCCAAAAATTAAACTCTGGCAGGGTTTGCTGGCTGGTGCGCTGGCACAGCTTTTCGTACATATGATTTCCTTCCCTCTCATGGGGCTGACTCCACCTTTGGTTGACCTTCCATGGTATGAGAATGTATCCGAAATTTTTGGACATTTAATCTGGTTCTGGTCTATCGAAATTATCCGTCGGGATCTGCGTAACAGGATTACTCATCAACCAGACCCGGAGATCCCTTTGGGAACAAGCCGGTGACAAATTCTTAATGTGGTAAAATGGCGCAAACACAGCGCCATTTTTTAGTATCCATTTACTGAACTCCTGAGTTGCCTGTTTTAATCTCTCGCTAATCCCCTCTTCCCGGCTCTGACATTCCTGTTCTGTGAAAAAGAGAATAAACCACTTTCCATCCGTGCACCCGAATGTTCTTAATATCAAGGAGGAGATTTATGTCTGGTATCTGAGTCTGTTAAATAACATGATAAAAACCCGCGCACTTCCTGCATTGCTTTCCCTGAACATTTAAGCGGATCACCGGCACCTTGCCGATTAATACCTGTAGTGGATGTCCCCTCCTGGCAAAAAGCGGCCTGAACGAAGGGCTATCAGGTCTGCTATGGGCGACAAACCTACAGCTTCCATTGAAAGCATCAATCAATACGCAAAACTCCCGCTCCTGACAAACTCAACCACCTCCCCCACCAAGTTGCCACCAGGACAACGTTGTTGCTCCTGCCTGGAAGAGTTGTGTTGCTGCTGCCGTAACACGATGTTAGCATTTGGCAATCAAGACGCTTAGATGTCTAAAAACTCCATTCCTGACCCCGAGAGAGGCTAAAAGGAAGATGACAGATAACCTGCAACTCACACAACTGGTCGAGACCTGCCGCTGGATAGGGGCAAAAGGCTGGGCTCCCGCCACTGGCGGCAATATGTCTGTCCGCCAGAACGACGCTTTTTGCTGGCTCAGCGAGTCGGGAAAAGATAAAGGCAACCTGACTACCGACGATTTTTTGCAGGTGGAAATCGCCACCAGTCACGCACCGTCCGGTCGCAAACCATCGGCGGAGACCGGGCTGCATACCCTGATTTATCGCCTCTTTCCCCAGGCAAACGCGGTGTTGCACGTCCACACCGTCAACGCCACGGTGCTCTCGCGCATCGTTAAAACGCCGGAGCTATATATCAGCGGTTTTGAAATGCAAAAGTCGCTTAGCGGGCAGACTACCCATCTTGATACTGTCTGCGTGCCGGTGTTCGACAACGACCAGGATATCGACGCGCTGGCGTCACGTATTGTGCATTACGCGCAAGAGCATTCTCTGAATTACGGTTTTCTTCTGCGCGGTCATGGCTTAACCTGCTGGGGACGCTCAGTGGAGGAGGCCCGCCGTCATCTGGAGGGGCTGGAATTTTTATTTGAATGCGAAATGCGTTTGCGACAACTGGAGAGATTATGATTCGCGCGATTGTGACGGATATTGAAGGCACCACCAGCGATATCCGTTTTGTTCACAATGTTCTGTTCCCCTATGCGCGCGAGCGGCTGGCGGCGTTTGTCACCGCCCGGCAGTATGCCGAACCGGTAAAATCAATTCTTGATAATCTGCGCAACGAGATTGCCCGGCCAGACGCCAGTACCGCAGAACTTATCGAAACGCTTTTCACCTTTATGGATGAAGATCGCAAATCAACGGCGCTAAAAGCCCTGCAAGGCATTATCTGGCACGACGGTTACGTCAATGGCGACTTTACTGGTCACCTCTACCCGGACGTTCTGCCAGCGCTGGAGAAATGGAAAGCACAAGGCATTGATCTCTATGTTTATTCCTCCGGCTCCGTTGCGGCGCAGAAACTGTTATTTGGCTACAGCGACGAAGGTGATATTACTCATCTGTTCAGCGGCTATTTTGATACCCATATCGGCGCAAAGCGAGAAACGCAGTCATACCGCAATATCGCGTCGTATATCGGCGTCGCGCCGTCGCAAATCCTGTTCCTCTCCGATGTATATCAGGAGCTGGACGCTGCTGAAGAGGCGGGTCTTCGCACCCTGCAACTGATTCGTGGCGAGGGTGATGGCGCCAGCCGCCACCACCAGGTACATCAATTCGACGACATTAACCCGGAGCAGATCCTTTCATGAGCGCATTGACTATTTATTCCGATAAAGACGCCAGCCAGCCCCAGTGGCACAGTACCGACGCCGCAGAGATCGCCCAACAGCTCAACGCGAAAGGCGTCCGCTTCGAACGCTGGGTTGCAGACCGCGACTTAGGCCAGGCTCCCGCGCCAGAAACGGTGATCACCGCCTATCAACATGCGATTGATAAGCTGGTTGCCGAGAAAGGCTATCAGAGCTGGGATGTGATCAGCCTGCGCGCCGACAATCCACAAAAAGAGGCGCTGCGTGCAAAGTTTCTCAATGAACACACCCACGGCGAAGATGAAGTGCGCTTCTTCGTTGAAGGCGCAGGACTGTTTTGCCTGCACATTGGCGACCAGGTTTACCAGGTGCTGTGTGAGAAAAACGACCTGATTTCAGTGCCCGCCGGTACGCCGCACTGGTTTGATATGGGCTCAGAGCCAAACTTTACCGCGATCCGTATTTTCGATAACCCGGAAGGCTGGGTGGCGCAGTTTACCGGCGACGCCATTGCGGATGCCTATCCGCGCCTGCTTTAACGATCTGGCCGGGCGACGCTATCGTACGCCAGGCCTGCTCTGCATCAGGCCGCCCCCGTCCTGAAAACTCCCTTCGCCACGTCTTCTGGCGTCACCACACCGCTATCCAGCACCCAGCCGCTAATCAGCGCTGCTGGCGTCACGTCAAACGCCGGGTTATAGACCTGCGCATTTTCCGGCGCCCACTGTACCGCGCCAAAACTGCCCGCCACGCCGGTGACTTCTCCTGCCGCGCGCTGCTCAATCGGGATTGCGTCGCCATTCGGGCAGTGGGGGTCCAGCGTGGTTTGCGGCGCGGCAACGTAAAACGGAATACCGTGGAATTTCGCCAGCACCGCCAGCGAATAGGTGCCGATTTTATTCGCCACATCGCCATTTGCGGCAATACGGTCGGCCCCTACCCACACCGCGTCCACCAGCCCTTTCGCCATCAGGCTGGCAGCCATTGAGTCGGTAATCAGTTGATAGGGGACCCCCAGTTCGCCCAGTTCCCAGGCAGTGAGTCTGCCGCCCTGCAATAACGGGCGCGTTTCATCCACCCAGACGTTTTGCACGTTGCCCTGTGCATACGCGCGGGCAATCACCCCCAGCGCCGTCCCCGTGCCCGCTGTCGCCAGCCCGCCGGTGTTGCAGTGGGTCAGCAGACGGCTGCCCGGCTTCACCAGCGCACTTCCCGCACGCGCGATATCGTCACAGAGTTGTTTGTCTTCATCGATCAGACGCAGCGCTTCCGCCGCCAGCGCCGGAACAAAGTCTTCTTGCCCCAGCGCCTGCTTCATACGATCGAGATTGTTCATCAGATTGACCGCCGTCGGGCGCGCAGCGCGCAGCGTTTCCAGCGCTATCGCCAGTTCATCCCGGCGATGGCCTGACTCAGCCAGCAGCGCCAGTAGCAGACTGGCGGAAAGACCAATCAGCGGCGCACCGCGCACGCGCAGCGCGTGAATATGCCCCACCAGCGCTTCTACCGTTGAGGCATCCAGCCAGCGTTTCTCCTGCGGAAGCGCCTGCTGATCGAGAATAAATAATTGATTATCCGCCACCCGCAGGCTGGTCGTCTGTAATGTCTGCATGTCGTTAATTCTCTGTTGCGTTGTTGTATCACATTGTGTCAGGATGAATTACAGATGTATAGACGTCTACATGTCTTTATTAGTGAAATGAGTGAGGAACAGGCAATGTCGCAATACCGTACCTTTACCGCCCAGGATGCCGTGGAATACGCCCGAACGTTTGGCGGCATCGATGATCCATCCACACTGGTAGAGGCGCAGGAGGTAGGCGACGGCAACCTTAATCTGGTGTTTAAGATTTTCGATACCACTGGCGTAAGCCGCATTGTCGTCAAACAGGCGCTGCCTTACGTGCGCTGCGTCGGCGAATCCTGGCCGCTGACGCTGGATCGCGCTCGTCTTGAAGCGCAAACGCTGGTGGCGCATTACCAGCACTGCCCGCAGCATACGGTGAAAATCCACCATTTCGACCCTGAACTGGCGGTGATGGTGATGGAAGATCTCTCCGACCATAACATCTGGCGCGGCGAACTGATTAAAGGCGCCTGGTATCCGCAGGCGGCACGCCAGCTCGGCGAATATCTGGCGCAAACGCTGTTTCATACCAGCGATTTTTATCTCCACCCGCATGACAAAAAAGCGCAGGTGGCGACATTTATTAACCCGGAGATGTGTGAGATCACCGAAGATCTGTTCTTCAACGATCCCTACCAGATCCACGAGCGCAACAGCTATCCTGCGGAGATCGAAGGCGACGTCGCCGCACTGCGCAGTGACGCTCAGCTTAAGCTGGCGGTGGCGGCGCTCAAACATCGTTTCTTCTCCCATGCCGAAGCGCTGCTGCACGGCGATATCCACAGCGGCTCGATCTTTGTCGCCGACGGTCGCCTGAAAGCCATCGACGCCGAGTTCGGCTACTTTGGGCCGATAGGCTTTGATGTGGGCACCGCCATCGGCAATCTGCTGCTGAACTTCTGCGGCCTGCCGGGCCATCTGGGCATTCGCGACGCCGCCGCCGCGCGCGAGCAGCGGCTGACGGATATTCAGGAGCTGTGGAACACCTTTGCTGAACGTTTTCAGGTGCTGGCGACGGAGAAAACCCGCGACGCGGCGCTACGCGCGCCGGGCTACGCGTCGGAATTTCTGAAAAAAGTCTGGGCGGACGCCATCGGCTTTTGCGGCACCGAGCTGATTCGCCGCAGCGTCGGGCTGTCGCACGTAGCGGATATCGATACCATTCAGGATGCGGAAATGCGCCATGAATGCCTGCGCCATGCCATTACCCTCGGAAAAGCGCTGATTGTGATTGCCGACCGGATTGAGAGCGTGGAAGCGCTGATCGCGCGGGTGCGGCAGTACAGTTAAGTGCGGGCTGTTTGCCCGGTGGCGCTGCGCTTACCGGGCCTACGATCCAAATGCAGGCCGGGTAAGGCGTACCCGCCACCCGGCAAATACTTACCCCAGATACTCAATCACTGATAACCCGCCGTTGTAATCCGTGCTGTAGATAATCCCCCGCGCATCGACAAACACATCGCAGGACTGGATCACCTGCGGGCGATTTGGCCGCGTATCCATCATCTTCTCAGGCGCCGCAGGCACCAGCGCGCCGGTTTCTACCGGACGATAAGGATTGGTAATATCATAAGCGCGCACCCCTGCGTTCTGGTAAGTGGCGAAAATCAGCGTCGAGCTAATAAAGCTGCCAGGACGGTTTTCGTGCAGGTTATGCGGCCCGAAGTGCGCCCCTTTCGCCACGTAATCAGCTTCATCCGGCTGCGGGAAGGTGGCGATGCTCACCGGATTCGACGGCTCGCGGATATCAAACAGCCAGATCAGCTTTTCGCCGTCTTCCTGATTGTCGAGCACCGCTTCGTCCAGCACCACCAGCAGATCGCGGTCCGGCAGCGGCAGCGCAGTGTGTGTGCCGCCGCCAAACGGCGGGCTCCAGTTGCGATGGCTAATCAGTTTCGGCTGCGTGCGATCTTGCACGTCCAGCAGCGTCAGACCACCGTCACGCCAGCTACCGTAGGCGGTATCGCCAGCGATAATCGCGTGATGCAGCGCATAGCGTTTGCCCTCCGGCCAGTCTGGCGTCTCTCCCGCCGCCTGATTCATCCCTGGCAACCACCAGCGCCCGGCCACCTCTGGCTTACGCGGATCGGCCAGATCGATGGTCAGGAAGATGTAGTCAGTGAAACCGTCGATCAGCGCCGAGACGTAGGCCCAGCGTCCGCCGACGTACCAGATGCGGTGAATGCCGATCCCATTCAGGGAGAGAAAACCGATTTCACGCGGTTTGTCCGGCGTGGAAATATCAAACACGCGCAGCCCTGCGCTCCAGCCCCGGTCCTGCACGTCGCTGACCGTCTCACCGACCTGCCGCGTGTAGTAGACCTTTTCATCGGCAAAGCGGGCATCGGCGAACAAATCGCGGGCGTTAATCACCAGCAGCAGATCGTCATGCGCCTGCAAATGCACGTTCCAGGTGCCTGGCGGTGCAGGCACATAGCCCGCCGCCCGTGGATTTTTCGGGTCACGCACGTCAACAATCGAAAACCCCTGCGACACCATATGGCCAATATAGGCAAAACCGCGATGTACCATTAGCTGTACGCCGTCCGGGCGACCGCCCTGGTCGCTATGGCCAATCAGCCGCATATTGCGGCTATAGTCGGGGCGCGGTAATTCAGTCACCTTAATCTCCTTTTGCCAAACGGCGTCACCGCCTTATCCGGCCTACAGGGAGCACATTGTAGGCCCGGTAAGCGCAGCGCCAGCGGGCATTACGCCGGATGGCGGCGTAACCGCCTTATCCGGCCTACAGAGAGCGCATTGTAGGCCCGGTAAGCGCAGCGCCACCGGGCATTACGCCGGATGGCGGCGTAACCGCCTTATCCGGCCTACAGAGAGCACATTGTAGGCCCGGTAATTGCAGTGCCACCGGGCATTATTTATTCTTCGCTTCAAGCGTCGCAAACCACGGCGCGATGAAGTCTTCCGTCTGGCCCCAGCCCGGAATGATTTTGCCTAATGAGGCGACGTTAACCGCCCCCGGCTGCGCTGCCAGCAGCGCCTGCGGAATGGCTGCGGCTTTAAAATCGTAAGTGGCAGGCGTAGGTTCACCGGCAATCTTATTGGCAATCAGCCGCACGTTAGTGGCGCCAATCAGTTTCGGGTCAACCGCCACGCTCACCTTCCACGGGCTGCCCGCCTCGCGCATCAGTTGCAAATCCTGGTTGGAGATGTCGATGCTGTAGAGCTTAATCTCAGTGCGGCCATTCTCTTTCAGCGCTTTGTACGCCCCCTGGCTAAAGGCGTCCCAGGTTCCCCAGATAGCGTCGATTTTCCCTTTCGGGTATTTCGCCAGCACCGCGCCCACTTTGTTGGCGGTATCACCCTGCACGTCGGAAGAGACCGCACCGATAGACTCCAGCTCTTTAATCCCCGGATTGTCCTTCAGCATTTGCTGATAAGCCGCCTGGCGGCGCTCCATCGGCGGGAAACCGGCGACCCACAGCTTGATAATATTGGCTTTACCGTTGAAATCTTTTACCAGTTGTCCGAAGGAGAGATGGGTCAGCGAGGCGTCATCCTGCTGAGTTACCGTCACGCCCGGGATCTCACCGTTGACGGCGGTATCAAACACCGCCACTTTGATCCCGGCATCTACTGCTTTCTTCACCAGCGCGGTGGAGTACGGATCGCGCCCCTGAGAGAGAATAATGCCGTCATACTTCTGGCTGATCGCCTGGTTAACGAAATCCTGGAATTTCGCGTCGTCGCCATTGCTTAAAAAGGTGCTGACCTTAAAGCCGAGCTTTTTCCCCTCCTGAATCGCGCCCGCAACGAACTGGGTCGTGTTGTCATCAGAGCCAAGGTTGCGGATCACCGCAATGCGAACCGGGCCATTATGCCCGGCAATGGCCGCTGGCACCGGCGCAGGCGTTGCCGCATAGCCCGGCAGCGAACTCAGTAATCCCAGCGCCAACAAAGAAAGTGCAGTTTTTTTCATTATCGTTTCCCGTTGTGTTGTTAACGTTTTTGTATGTAGGTGATCGCCAGCGCCGCCGCCAGCACCAGCCCTTTTATAATGTCCATTGCGTAATAGGGCACCGAGAGCATCACCAGCCCGTTGGAGAGCACGCCAAGGATCACCGCCCCCACCAGCGTGCCAAGCGCGTTCGGTTTGCCGGAACCGGCCAGCGAAAAGCCGATCCACGCCGCCGCGACGGCATCCATCAAATAGCCTCCCCCGGCGTTAACCTGTGAAGAGCCAATACGCGAAGCCAGCAGGATGCCCCCTAACCCCGCCAGCAACGAGGCAATAACGTAGGCCGCCACTTTATAGCGGGTGGTACGAATACCGGAGAGACGCGCCGCTTCCGGGTTGCCGCCAATGGCGTACATCCGTCGCCCGTGGGTGGTCAGCGACAGCGCGAGCTGCGCCGCCAGCGTCACGACCAGCATCACGACAACAATAGTCGGCACCTGCCCCAGCGCGCCGAATGCCGCCGGAATAAGCCCCTCAGCCATTTCACCGCTCGGCAGCACCATGTTTTCAGTAATAGAACCGCCGTAGCTGTAGGTCATCGCCACCCCCTGAATCACAAACAGGCTGGCAAGCGTGGCGAGCATGTCGGGAATACGCAGCACCACAATCAGAAAAGCGTTGAACAGCCCCACCAGCGTACAGAGCGCCAGGGTAATGACAATCGCCCCGGTGGTGCCAAAGCCGTGCCAGACGAATAGCGAAATCACCAGTGCGTTCGCCAGCGACGCGGTTGAGCCAACGGAAAGATCAAAGCCGCCGACGGTAAGCGAGATGGAGACGCCAATCGCAATCACCGTGACGATCGCAATAGAGCGCAGGATGTTGATGATATTGAAGGGATCGAGGAAGTTATCCGACGCGACGCCAAAAATGGCGATCAGCGCGACAACCGTCAGCAGCATGCCCCACTTATAGAGAAAATCGAAAATCTGCTGGCGGCCAGACGCCGCTGCATTGACTGAAAGGGCCTTACTCACAACGCCGTTCCTCCGGTTGAATAATAAAGTAGTGTCTCTTCGCGGGCCTGCGCGCCCTCCACTTCCGCCACGATGCGCCCGTCCCACAACACGCAGATGCGGTCGCACAGCCCCACCAGTTCGGCGAACTCACCGGAGGCGTAAATCACCCCTTTGCCTTCCCGCGCCAGGCCGTCGATCAGCGCAAACAGATCGGTTTTGGCTTTCACGTCCACGCCTTTGGTCGGCTCGTCGAAAATCAGCACGCGGGCGTCGCCGCGCAGCCATTTGCCGATCGCCACTTTCTGCTGGTTGCCGCCAGAAAGCCGACGCAACACTTGCCCCGGCCCGCGAGCGCGCACGCCAACGCGGGCAATTACCGCTTCCGCCCAGCGCCATGCCTGACGATGACCAAACAAGCTCCAGCGCGAGAAACGGTTATCGGCGGCAACCGCCAGGTTCATGGCGACGGACTCATCAATAAAAATGCCCTCTTTGCGCCGCTCCTCCGGCACCAGCGCCAGCCCGCGCGTCACCGAATCAACCGGGTCGCGCGGCGTCCACGGCTGATGATTGAGTTCGCCGCGTTCAACGCGGCTTTTCGACGCGCCGAACAGCGCCTTGCACAGCTCGGTTTTCCCGGCTCCCGCCAGCCCGGCGATACCGAGAATTTCACCTTTACGCAGGTGCAAACTGATATTTTTCAGCAGCCGTTCATCGTGCAGCCCTTCCACGCGCAGCAGCGTTTCATCAGCATGCGGCGGGCGTTTTGGCGGATAGATATCGTTTAACTCATGGCCCAGCATCTTCTCGACGATGGCGTCAGCGCTCAGTTCCGCCATCGGCCCGGACTCAATCAACTTGCCATCGCGCAGTACGGTTAAGGTGTCGCAAATGGCCTTTAGCTCATGAATGCGATGGGAGATAAACACCACGCCGATCCCCTGTTGTTGCAGGCGTTTCACCACGGCAAACAGCCGTTCGCTTTCATGCTGATCGAGCGGCGCGGTGGGTTCATCGAGGATCAGAAAACGACAGTGGTGTGAGAGCGCGCGGGCCAGCAGGATCTGCTGCTTTTCGGCGAGCGTGCAACCATCGATGACCCGGCGCACGTCCAGATGAACATCAAGCTGGGCCAGCGCGTCACGCGCCTGCTGGCGAATAGCGCGCCAGCGGTAGCGGTGTCCCGGCTGCGCCAGCTGATCGAGCATAATATTTTCCGCAATACTCAACCCCGGGATCAGCGCAACATCCACCTCCTGCTGCACCAGATGAATGCCCAGCCGTTTGGCGTCCAGCGGTTCGCGTATCGGCACCGGCTGGTTATTAATTGCAATTTCCCCTTCGTAATGGTCGTGCGTGCCGCAGAGCACCGCCATCAGCGTGGATTTCCCCGCACCGTTCGCCCCCGTCAGCGCGTGCACGGAACCGCCCGTCAGGGTGAAATCAACGCGGGAGAGCGCCTGAAAGCCGGAAAAGGCCAGGCTGATACCACGCATGTCGAGGCGACTGGAGAGCATCCGCTGTAAATCCTTTCTGATAATCATTTGATTTACGAAATTTTTCACAGCTCTCCCTGACTGACAACGACATAAAAAGCATAAGATAAAGCAAAATATTATTAGCCATCCAGATGTCTATAAATGACATCGGGTTAGCTCATCACAAAGGGATCGCATCATGAATAAGAATACTGACCGCAACGCGGCAACGGGCTTCGCGGAGGGGGCTAAAACCCATCAAGGAAAGCGGGCATTTATCAGCCCTAATAAATCAGCTCTTTTTTATCTTTTAGATTTAGTTTAAGTCGATATATATCAATTCCAGATTATCAACCTGCATTTATGTGTTTCATATTTATGACACGCCAGGTTTATTAAAAATAAAAATTCATTTGAAGTGCTTTCATATAAATGATGATTAGTAGAGAATGTAACACCTCAGATAAAACCGCCATTTACTATTATTTACCTGATGCACAATAGGTGAAATTTGCATTTTATATAAATAGCGTCATGGAGTTTTCATGAAAAACAACACAGCTGTCACGCAAAAAGAATATTTGCTTAACAATAAAACAACGTTATTATCAACCACAGATAAAGACAGTCATATTACCTATGCTAACTCTGCATTTATCGACGCCAGCGGATTTAATGAAACGCAGTTAATGGGTAAACCACACAATATTATTCGCCACCCGGACATGCCCTCTGCCGCTTTCGCTGACATGTGGCACACGATACTGCAAGGCGATAGCTGGACCGGGCTGGTCAAAAACCGGCGACAAAACGGCGATCATTACTGGGTACGCGCAAATGTTACCCCTGTCTGGCAAAATGAAAAATTAACGGGGTATATTTCAGTACGCACCGTGCCTTCCCGGGATGAAGTTTCGCACAGCGAACAGCTTTATCAGAAAATAAATAATAATGGAATTAAAGGGTTTCGACTTTTTAAAGGCATAATTATCCGTCGCGGAGCGCTGTCCTGGCTTTCGATGTTTAAATGGCTGTCTGTTAGCCAACGCGTCAATTATGCTTTAGCCATCACCAGTCTGGCAGCCCTGTTATTTATTTTCTTACCTGTTCCTCCTGCTATTCAGGGGGGCAGCATCATCGTGTTATTTTTGCTCCTGGCTATTTACCTTAAGGTTCAAATTTGTCAGCCGGTTAATACGCTGCTGGTGCAGATGCAAAAAGTGGTTTCGGGCCGTAAACCCGATAATTGCCATTTGCAGCGCGTGGACGAAATAGGGATGCTCATGCGACTGGTGAATCAATCGGGGCTTAATCTACGCTCCCTGGTTGATGATGTCAGCACGCAAATATCCGGTATTCAGGCTATCAGCCAGCGCGTGTCTCAGGAAGGCACGGCATTGCAGAGCCGTTCAGAAGAGACATCTGCCGACCTGCAACAAACCGCCGCTGCCATTGAAGAGATCGGTAGCGCAGTGCAACAAACCGCAGATACCGCGGCCCAGACAATGACGATGGCCGACAGTACCAGCGCCAATGCGACTGAAGGCGGCCATATCATGAAGCAAACCATCACCATGATGCAGGCTATCTCACGCGATAACAGTCAAATCGTGGACATTATCGGCGTCATTGACAGTATTGCTTTTCAGACCAACATTCTGGCGCTGAATGCAGCGGTCGAAGCGGCCCGCGCCGGTGAATCCGGGCGCGGATTTGCGGTCGTTGCCGCAGAGGTGCGTAACCTCGCCCAGCATTCTGCGTCTGCGGCAAAAGAGATCAAACAGCTTATCGAGAAAAACGTCACCAACGTCAATACGGGAGTGCAAATGGTCGAGCAGACGGAAACACACCTTACCGGAATGATCGATGACGTGTTGCAGATGTCGACCATGATCAAAGAGATAAGCCTGGCGACGCGGGAACAAACTTTAGCGCTCGAACAGATCAACAATTCAATTTCACGAATTGGTTCCATGACGGACAACAATGCGGAAATGGTGGAGCAGGTGACGGATGCCGCGGGGGATTTAACGGGACGCGCGTCACGGCTGCAACAGGCCGTACAGGTTTTTGGCGCCTCACGATAGCAGCGAAAAGCAAAAAGCCCTCAGCATACGCCAGGGGCTTTTCTATTTATCGCGTTCTCAACGCGCAGGGTAATCGCGGTTAATCCACGCGTGATCGTCTTCCCAGGTGAAAATCCATTTGCGCACCGGGCCTGCCATCACATTCAGGTAATAACTGTCATACCCGGCCATTGTCGCCACCGGGTGATAGCCTTTCGGCACCATCACGACGTCACGGTTGTAGACCGCCATACACTCATCGAGCGAGCGATCGTCGGTGTATACCCGCTGCATACAAAATCCCTGTTCCGGGTTGAGGCGATGGTAATACGTCTCCTCAAGAAGGGTCTCGTAAGGCGGATTATCAGTGTCGTGCTTGTGGCTCGGGTACGAACTGGTACAGCCTTCGTGAGTCCACACTTCCACCACCAGCAGACTATCGGCGGGTTTATCTTCCGGCAGAATGTTGTGTACATAGCGCTGGTTATGCCCCTTGCCCCTTGCCTCGCCGTCAATATCCTGCGGCGCAATCAGGCGGGTGGGATACGTTCCCTTGCCCGGCGCGGCGCATACCGCCAGCTCCAGCTTCGTTAACGCCTGTACCTGTACCGTTTCTCCGGGCGTAACGTATACCGCCCACGGCTTAATACGCTCGAACGGGCTCATCCGCTCGCCAATCTCTGAAAACTGCGCGGTTGGCGTGGTGACAGACGCCCTCCCCGCCACCAGCACCAGACAGCGCTCTTCAGCAACGGCGGGAAGATGCAACTGCTGCCCTTCTTCAAGCTCAAACGCGTCAAAACCGACGTAGCCCCAGCCTGCCCGCTCCGGGGTGACGGACTGGGTACGTCCCTGCGCGTCAGGCTGTTGCCAGCGTGACAGTAAACGTGACATAGCGCCTCCTCAGATAAGACCGGCATCCCGCGCCAGGCGGCTCAGGTTGTTATATCCCAGCCGCGCGTAAGTCAGCGGATGGGCAATCGCCGGGTCCTGCTCCGCCTCCACCACCAGCCAGCCGTGATAATCGTGCTCTTTCAGCAGTCGCATAATCGGCGGGTAATCCACGCAGCCGTCGCCCGGTACGGTAAAGACGCCGCTGAGCACCGCATCCAGAAAGCTGGTTTTACGGTTTTTCACATCCGCCAGCACGTCGGCGCGTACGTCTTTACAGTGCACATGATTAATACGGCTCGCCCAGCGTTGCGCCACCGCCAGCGGGTCGGCGCCAGCAAACGTTAAATGACCGGTATCCAGCAGCAATCCGACCTCATCGCCGGTATGGGTCATCAGATTGTCCACATCCTCAGCGGACTCAATCACCGTCCCCATATGGTGATGATAAGCAATCTGCACCCCCTGCTGCTGTGTATAGCGGGCGAACGCGGTGAGCTTCTCGCCATACGCCGCCCAGCGCGCCTGCGGGAATCGCGGACGCAGGTGAACCGGCGTCTGCTGTTCGCCGTGAATGCAATGGCTCACCTCAGCGAAAACCATCACTTTCGCCCCCAGCTCGCGCAATAACGTCAAATGCGCCTGCGCCGCCGCAATCTCTTCTTCTACGCTCCGCTCCAGCAGGCGACCGGAATACCACCCGGACACCAGCTTCAGATCGTGGCGTTGCAGGATTGGCCCCAGCAGACGCGCCTCGCGAGGGAATTTATTACCGAGTTCAAAGCCCGCAAAACCAGCCTCTTTACCTTCGCTCAGACAGGTATCCAGCGGCGTTTCCGCGCCAAGAGAGGGCAAATCATCATTGGTCCATGTCAGGGGATTAATGCCTAATTGCACAGCCATAATGTTCTCCTAAAGTTATGCCTGCCCGCGCTCGCGCCACCAGGCGATCAGTTGCAGATAGTTATCCCGAATGCGCGTCACCAGTTGCGCATCGTCAATGTCATGTTTCAGCCATGCGCGGGAAGCCTCGCCAAACAGCGTGCGCCCCACCGCAAACCCCTTCACCAGCTCATGTCCGGCAGCGGCTCTGAACCCTGCGCGTAACTGTTCGGCTGGCGCATCCAGCCCAAGAATCACCACGCCACGGCAGTGCGGGTCGCGGCGTTCGATAATGTCACTCAGCGCCGTCCAGCCATCAGAGGAGAGCGGCGGCAGTTTCCACCAGTCGGGGTAAATGCCCAGGTTGTAGAAGCGGGAGATAGCCCGCAGGTAAAGCTCATCGCTGCGCGGCATACCCACAGGTAAAATCACTTCCAGCAGCAGCTCATGCCCCGACTGACAGCAGGCGTGATACACCTCGGCGATTTTCTGCTCCTGCTCCAGGCGCAGGCCGTGGACATCTTCCGGGTGGAAAAAGACCAGGCACTTCACCACATGTTCCTGCGGCCAACTGATAAGCTGAGTGCCAATGTTGCCGTGCTCCATCTCCAGCGGCCGTGAACCGGGAAGCTCAATCGGGCGGCCAATCCACCACCCTTCGCCGGTTATCGCATTCAGCGCGTCCTGGCCAAACGTTCCGTCGCACAGCAGACCGGCTTTTCCTTCCAGCCCCGCGCTGTTCGCCGCATCGCGGCTGGCCTGTAAGATCAGCGTTTTCAGCGCCGGAATGCGCTTCAGGGAGGCGCCGCACTGTAGCGCCATCTCTTCAAGTTGACTGCGGTGATCAAACGCCATCACACACAGTTCCGGCCAGTTCCGCCGACGCGTCGTGACGCGATGCAGATGATTAAGCCGTGGATCAAGATCCGGGCGCGGCACCTGATGCTCGCGGGAGAGGTAGTCATCCAGCTCCACCTTACTCGGCATCGCAGGCGCGCAACCGTGGCGCGAAACCACCAGCGCGCCGCAGGCGTTGGCGTAGCGGCAGGCCTGCTCCCAGCCTTCATCATTGAGATAACCGCGCAGCAGCCCCGACATAAACGCATCGCCTGCGCCGAGCACATTGAGCACCTCGACGCGTACGCCGGTCACCGTCAGCCCGTCATCCAGCGACGGCGGAATCGCGTCGGTATACACCGAGCAGCCCAGCGCGCCACGTTTACAAACCAGCGTCGCCGCGCTTACCTCACGCACCTGCGCCAGCGCCTGCACGGTATCGGTAGCGCCGCCCGCAATATGAAACTCCTCCTCGGTGCCGACGATCACATCAAACAGGTGCAACACCGCCTGCAACTGGCGAGTGACCTGCTCTGCGGCAATAAAGCGCGTTTCGCCGTCGCCCAGCGAGGTCAGCCCCCACAGCACCGGACGATAGTCGATATCCAGTACCGTGCGCACGCCGTGACGGCGGGCACAGGTCAGCGCGGTCAGCACCGCGTCGCGGGTTTGCGGATGAGAAAGATGGGTCCCGGTGATGGCGAGGCAGCGGGATGAAGCGATGTACTGCTCGTCAACATCGCTGGCGGTAATCGCCATATCCGCGCAGTTATCGCGATAAAAAATCAGTGGAAAGGTGTCCCGGTCTTTAATGCCGAGTAGCACCAGCGCCGTCAGGCGTTCTTTATCCGTTATCAGATGGCTGGTATCGCAGCCAACATGGTTAAGCTCTTCGCGCAAAAAGCGCCCCATATGTTCGTCGCCCACTCTTGCCAGCATCGACGAACGCAGCCCCTGACGCGCGGCGCCGTAGGCGACATTCCCTGAGGAACCGCCGAGGTATTTGGCAAAACTTGAGACATCCTCCAGCCGTGCGCCAATCTGCTGGCTGTAGAGGTCAACCGCCACGCGGCCCATGCATATCACATCAAACTGCTTTTCCACGTTGATACCTCGTCAGACAATATCGTTCACATTCAGCCAGCGGCCTTCCTGATGCGAGAGCGCGATGGCGTCCAGCACGCGCGACACTTTCCAGCCCTCTTCAAAATCCGGCCACATCGGCGCATCGGCGGCAACGCCGTTCACCAGGTCGCGGATTTCCACCGTTTTCTGATCGTTAAAGCCGATGCCGTGCCCCGCCCCCATGCAAAACGCGGCATAGTCCGGGTGCGCGGGCCCCACCAGCAGGGTGCGAAATCCCTGGCGGTTAACCGGATCGTCATGCAGATAGAGCTTCAGCTCGGCCATTCGCTCCTGGGTAAAACTGATGGCGCCTTTGGTGCCGGTAATCACGTATGACAGCCCCATTTTGCGCCCGCAGGCCACGCGGGAGGTTTCGATCACCCCCTGCGCGCCGCTGGCGAATCGCACCATCGCGTGCGCCTGATCTTCATTTTCCACAGCCACCTTCTGCGCCGATCCCGCGCTGGCCGGGCGCTCCGGCACCACAATTTTCAGGTCGCCGCAGACTTCGCGAATATCGCCGACCAGGTAGTGCGCCATATTGACGATATGCGCCGCCAGATCGCCCAGCGCCCCTAACCCCGCCGTCTCCTTAAAGCAGTGCCAGTGAATAGGGGAAAGCGGGTCGGCCATATAGTCCTCGTTGTGGGTGCCGTAGAAGTGGATCACATCGCCTATCTCCCCTCGCGCGATGATCTCTTTCGCCAGCGCCGCCGTCGGGTTCTTCATATAGTTAAAACCCACCAGCGTTTTCACCCCGGCCTGTTTTGCGGCCTCAACCATTTCGCGGGCATCGTGAGCGTTCAGCGCCAGCGGCTTTTCCGAATAGACGTGCTTACCGTGGCGAATGGCCGCCAGCGCCATCTCTTTATGCAGATGGTTGGGCGAACAGATATCCACCACATCGATATTCGGGTCTGCCACCAGTTCGCGCCAGTCGCCGGTCGAACGGCGAAACCCGAATGCCTGCGCCCGTTCCGCCGCCAGCTCCGGCGTCACCTCCGCCACCATTTCGCGCACCAGCTGGCCTTGCAGGTTGAACACCGTCGGCGCCTGGGCATAGGCAATGGCGTGCGCCTTGCCGATGTATCCCGTCCCAATCAATCCAATTCGCACTTGTTTCATTATTTATCCCTCACAGCGCGCCACGACGGCTCTTGGCATAGGTATCAAACGCCACCGCCAGCACAATAATCAGCCCGGTAATAATTTGTTGGTAGTAGGCGGAGACGTTCATCAGCACCAGACCGTTTATCAGAATGCCCATAATGATCGAGCCGATAACGGTGCCGCCGATGCGGCCATAGCCGCCCATCAGCGATGTCCCGCCAATGACCACCGAGGCGATAACGCGCAGCTCAAAGGAGATCCCGGCCACCGCCTCCGCGCTGCCCAGACGGGCGCTCAGCACAAACCCCGCCAGCCCGGCCAGACAGCCAATCACGACATACACGCTGACCAGCACACGTTTGACGTTGACCCCGGCAAGACGCGCCGCCTCCGGGTTGCCGCCAATGGCGTAGACGAAACGGCCCCAGCGCGTTTTGTGCAACGCCAGATAACCGCCGATCGCCACTAGCGCAAAAATCCAGATCGGGATGGAGATACCGAGCAGTTCGCCACGCCCCCACCAGCGGTAGCCCTGGTCAAAACCGGCAATGGGCGCGCCGTCGTTAATCACCAGCGTCAGGCCGCGCCAGATGGTCATCCCGCCGAGGGTGACAATGAACGGCGGCAGGCGCAGGCGGGTCACACCCAGGCCATGCAGGAAGCCAATCGCCGTCCCCATCGCCAGGCAGATGCCGAGGCCAATCAGCCAGCTCATCCCGCCCCAGGCGCTCGGGTCTACCGTGGTGAAGTTGTCGCCTTTAATCACGTATGCTGCCGTCATGGCGCATACCGCCAGAATGGAGCCGACAGACAGATCGATTCCGGCAGTCAGGATGACGAACGTCATTCCCACGGCCATGATCCCGTAGATCGACACCTCGGTCAGGATGTTGAAAATATTGCGTTCTGACAGGAAGTTACTGTTCTGCGTCTGGAAAAAAATCAGCAGCAGGAACATAAAAATCAGTACCCCAAAGCGCTCGAAAAAAGCGATCGGATCGATACGTCCGTTACGTTTGGCAGGGGGTTGCGTTTTGGTCACTATCTGCGTCATGTGAAACTCCGTTATGCCGCGTTCAGGGCGTTATGGTTGATGGCCATCATCATCATGAGCCGCTCTTCGGTGGCGTCATCGCCGTGGATTTCACCGGTTACCCGGCCTTCGCTTAAGGTGATGATCCGGTCGGAAACCGCCATCACTTCGGGCAGATCGGAAGAGATCACAATCACCGCCACGCCCTGTTTCGCCATATCAAACAGCACCTGGTGCACCTCGGATTTGGTGCCCACATCGATGCCGCGCGTCGGTTCATCAACAATCAGCACCCGTGGATTGAGCGCCATGCAGCGCGCGAGGATCACTTTCTGCTGATTGCCGCCGGAGAGCTTGCGCACCTCCTGTTCGCTGTTGACCATCTTGATTTGCAGCGCCTGGCGGTAAGATTCGATCAGGTCATCTTCTTTGCGGGTGTTGACGAAAAAGCGCCAGCGCAGCAGCGAAGAGAGACTGGAGAGCGACAGGTTGTCGCGAATAGACAGTCCCAGCACCGCCCCCTCTTTTTTGCGATCTTCCGGCACCAGCGCCACGCCCTGATCCAGCGCGTACATCGGGTCACGAGGGTGATACGCCACGCCGTCCAGCTCGAACGTCCCGGAAGTAAAACCGTCAGCGCCAAAAAGACAGCGCGCCACTTCAGTACGCCCGGCGCCGACCAGCCCCGCAATCCCCAGCACCTCCCCGGCGTGCACGTGAAAGCTGATGTCGTGCAGCGCAATGCCGTGCGGGTCCAGCGGCGGCTTTTCGCGACACAGTCCCTTCACCGCAAGGCGAATCGGTTTGTCTTCATGATGGGTTTCGCTGGGGGGGCGACGATTAAAGGCCACGTCTCGTCCCACCATCAGGCGGATCAGCTGTTCCACGTTGGTTTCCGCAACCGCGCCGCTGCCGGTAAAGCGGCCATCCTGAAACACGGTAAAGCGATCGCAGAGCTGGAAAACTTCATGCAGGCGATGGGTGACATAAATAATGCTCACGCCCCGGCCTTTAAGTTCCCGCACGACGCGGTGTAGGCTTTCCACTTCGCTGTCGCTCAGCGCGGCGGAAGGTTCATCCATAATGATGAGCTTCGCGTTCAGGGTCAGCGCGCGGGCGATCTCCACCATTTGCTGCTGCGCCACGCTCAGGCGGGCAACCGGCGTGGTCGGCGCGACATTCAGTTGCAGATAGTCCAGCACCACCTGCGCCTCCTGGTTCACGGCCTTCGCATCGACGATCACATTACGTTTACGCGGCTCGCGTCCGAGAAACATATTTTCCGCAACGGTCATGTTGGGCAGCAGATTAAATTCCTGATAGATGGTAATGATGCCTTTGTTTTGCCGCTCAACCGGCGAGTCCTCCACCGGCAGCGTTTCGCCATTGAACCAGATGTCCCCACGGGTCTGCGGCTGCGCCCCTGCCAGCGCTTTCAGCAGCGTGGACTTCCCCGCGCCGTTCTCGCCAAGCAGCGCGTGAATCTCCCCCGTCCCGACGGTCAGTTGTACGTTGCTCAACGCCCAGACGCCGGAAAAGCTCTTTGCCAGATCGGTAACGTTCAGTAAGGGTTGCAACATCGGTCTGCTCCTCCTTTAATGCGAGCCGCCGCAGCGACGGCGGCTCCGGGCAAATCAGTTACCGGCTTCGCCGATACGCTCGGCCTGTTGCAGGTTCTCTTTGGTGATTAACGTCGGCGGATAATCCGCACCGGTGATGGCTTTCTTCTCACGCACGTTCGCAACCAGCTGGCTCATCGCCGTCTGTACCGCGAAACCCGGACGCTGATCCGCCGTCGCCGCCATCCAGCCGTCGCGCACCCGCGCCAGCGCTTCCGGCACCGCGTCAAATCCTGTCACCAGAATTTCGCCCGGTTTCACCCCCTGCCCCTGCAACGCTTCAATCGCGCCCAGCGCCATATCATCGTTGGCGGAGAGGATGACCTGCGGACGTTTTTTCAACGACGGCAGCACGCTTTCAACAATGCGCATTCCTTCCGAACGCATCCAGTTACCGGTCTGGTCAGCAACAATGCGGTACGTATCGCCCCCCGCCTTCAGGCTGTCGCGAATGCCTTTGGTGCGTTCAATATTGGAAGAAGAACCCGGCTGGCCGGTCAGCAGCACAATGTCCGCGCCGTCAGGAAATTTGCTTTTGACAAAGTCGCCAATGGCCTGGCCGCCCTTGTAGTTGTTCGCGCCAAAATGCGAAACCTGCTTCTGGCTATCGACGGAGCGATCGAGCGTCACCACCGGCAGCTTAGCGTCCTGAATCTCGTCCACCGCGCTGGAAACTGCGTTGACATCATTCGGGGAGACGATGAATCCCTGGGCGCCACGGGTGATGGCGTTTTCCAGATCGGCAACCTGCTTCGGCGAACTTCCCTGCCCGTCCAGAACCTGTAGGCTGACGCCCATCTCTTTCGCGGCTTTCACCGCCGTGCGCTGCATGTGAACTTCAAACGGCATTGCCAGATTCGGCGTGCTGAAAACAATTTGTTCGTTCTCGGCCATTGCCGCCCCGGCTGTCATGGCGATGAAGGCGGCTAAAATCAGCTTTTTCATTGTTATGTCTCTCTGTGTAGGGTGTGTTGTTATGGAAAATCAGAGGAGAACTTCACGCTGGCTGTGCAATGACTCCAGCGCTTTATCAGCCAGATACAGCGCACGCTCACCGTCATCACCGCTGCACTCCGGCACTGCCTCGCCGCGTAAGATGGCGACAAAGTGCTCCCACTCGGCGGCATAGGCAGCCTGATAACGTTGCAGGAAGAAATGCTCAGGCAGCGCGCTGGTGCAGCCGTTCTGGCCAAAGCGCTGCACCTGGTTTTCGAGGATATTGCCCGCCGTAAGCAGACCTTCGGAACCGTGCAGTTCCAGACGCTGGTCATAGCCATAAGACGAGCGACGGCTGTTAACGATGGTCGCCAGCGCGCCGGAGGCATACTTGAGCACGATAAACGCGGTGTCGATATCGCCTGCCGCGCCAATTGCCGGATCGACCAGATTGCTTCCCTGGGCGTAGACCGAAACAGGCTCTTCCCCCATGATGAAACACGCCATATCGAAATCGTGGATGGTCATATCACGGAACATCCCGCCGGAGACGCGCACATATTCCGCAGGCGGCGGAGAAGGATCGCGGGAGATAATCAGCAATGATTCCGGCTTGCCGATGCGCCCGCTCTGCGCCTCGGTTTTAACGCGGCGGAACTGTGGGTCGAAACGACGGTTAAAGCCGATAAACAGCGGCACGTCGAACTCTTTGACCACTTTCAGGCAGTCGCGCACGCGGGCAAGATCAAGATGTACGGGCTTTTCACAGAAAATGGCTTTGCCGTGGCGGGCGGCCAGTTCAATCAAATCGGCGTGGGTATCCGTGGCGGAGGCAATCAGCACGGCATGAACATCAGGATCGGTCATCGCCTCATCAAGACTTTGCTGACGGGCCTGATATTGCGTAGCCAGGCGGGAGGCAAAGGTCTCGTTCGGATCAACGACAGACCACAGGGTAGTCTCTTTGTGGGTTGCGATGTTAGCGGCATGTACCTGACCAATTCGGCCAGCTCCCAGTAAAGCAATGTTAAACATAACGGCTCCCGGTGTTGGTGAATGCGGTGAACTAACGACCCCTTAAATAAAACATTTATTTCATTTTTATAAATAGTGAAAATTATGTTTTTGCGCGCAAGTTAACATTCTTGTGATGATTGAGGTAAATTTTGTTATCAATCTCACAACACAACGATGGAGAAGATGCAGAGCCTGGCCCCCTTTCATTCAGAAAGAGGGCGAGGAATGAAAAAACAGGAAAAATGAAATGAAAATTTCGTTGTCGCAGGTTGCCGGATGGCGGCGCGAACGCCTTATCCGGCCTACGGGTTAGCGCCATCCGGCATTACTCACTCAATACTGACGCGCCTTTTTCACCTGATCGAACGTCTGCTCGGCGGCTTTTCGCACCGACGGTGAATCGGCCACCTGCGCATCGCCGGTACGCCACCATGAGGCGTAATCGTGAGTCATCGTTTTTGGCAGCACTTTAATATCCAGCAGCGTCGGCCCCGGATGCGCACGCGCCGCCTCCAGCGCCGTCAGCAGGCTCTGCTCATCATGTACCCGCCACGCCCGGCAGCCGTAGCTTTGCGCATTTTGGGCGAAATCAACCGCCACCAGCGGGCCGTCCAGCTGGCCGGATTGTGGTTGACGGGCGCGATTCTCGGTGCCAAAACTGCCCATCCCATGCCCCATTTGCAGGTTATTGATACAGCCAAACCCGCCGTTATCAAACAGCAGGATGGTGATTTTTATCCCCTCCTGCACCGCCGTTTGCAGCTCAGAATGCAGCATCATGTACGAACCGTCGCCCACCATCGCATAGACCGGCTGCTGCGGCTTCGCGAGTTTCGCCCCAAGCGCGGCCGCAATTTCATACCCCATACAGGAATAGCCGTACTCCAGGTGGTAGCTGTCGGGCGTTTTCACCTGCCAGAGACGCTGCAAATCGCCCGGCAGCGATCCCGCCGCGCCGACCACAATGGCGTCATCCTCAATGTACTGGTTGATAATCCCCAGAACGCGAGTCTGAGTCAGCCGCGTGTTCAGCGCTTCACTGTATTCCGCCAGCTGCGCATCAAGGTGCCCGGCAATTTCCGGCGCGTCATCCGGGCGCCACTGGCGAGACCACAGCCGGCGGCACTCCTCGTCCCAGGCCGATTTCGCCTGCGCCACCTCGTCTCCCCAGCCGCTGCGATAATCCTGAAGCCCTTCCGTCAGCGCCGTCAGACCAGCGCGGGCATCGGCCACCAGCGCCGTGGCGTCCAGTTTGAGGGCGTCGAACTCGGCGACATTCAGCAGGAGAAATTCTACGTCCGGGTGTGCAAACAGCGCTTTCGAACCGGTGGTGAAATCGGTCAGACGCGTGCCGACGCCGATAACCAGATCGGCCTGCGGCGCAAGCTGGTTTGCCGCCAGCCCGCCGGTAACGCCAATACCGCCCAGATTCAGCGGATGGTCGCTGACCAGCGCGCCTTTCCCGGCCTGGGTTTCCGCAAACGGCAGGTGCAGGTTTTCCACAAACTGACGAAACGCGTCGTGCGCGCCGGAATAACGCACCCCGCCGCCGCAAACCACCAGCGGGCGGCGTTTACGGGCAATCAGCGCCCGCGCCTGCGCCAGCCGGTGTGGGTCCGGCGGTCGTCTTTCAATATGGTGAACGCGACGGGCAAAGAAACTCTGCGGGTAATCCCAGGCTTCGCCCTGCACATCCTGCGGTAAACAGATCGTCACCGCGCCGGTATCAGCCGGATCGGTCAGGGTGCGCATAGCGTTAAGCATCGCGCTCATCAACTGTTCCGGGCGGTTGATACGATCCCAGTAGCGCGAAACCGGGCGAAAGCAGTCGTTGGTGCTGATACTGAGATCGTGGTACTGCTCGATTTGCTGTAATACCGGGTCCGGCTGGCGGCTGGCGTAGATATCGCCCGGCAACAGCAGCAGCGGAATACGGTTCGCCGTCGCCGTGGCCGCCGCCGTCACCATATTGGCCGCGCCGGGCCCTACCGAAGAGGTGACGGCGTAAATGCGCTGGCGACGGTGCTGTTTCGCGAACCCTGTCGCCATGTGCGCCATTCCCTGTTCATTACAGCCCTGATGCACCCGCAAGTGCCCGGCGTCCTGCTCCAGCGCCTGCCCGATGCCGAGTACGTTGCCGTGGCCGAAGATGGTCGCCACGCCTTCGATGAACGGCATCTCCTGTCCGTCTACATCGACGTACTGTTGGTTGAGAAACTTGACCAGCGCCTGCGCCATGGTCATACGTACGGTTGTCATAAGTCCCTCCGTCAGCCCAGCGTTGGCATGGAGAACGCGGCGCCGCTATCCTGCTGCATCTCCGGCCAGCGGGCGGTAACGGTTTTCATGCGGGTATAAAAACGCACGCCGTCATTACCATGAACGTTAAGCGGACCAAAAATAGACCGTTTCCAGCCGCCGAAACTGTGGAACGCCATCGGCACCGGAATCGGCACGTTAACGCCGACCATCCCGGCCTGCACCTCTTCACAGAAACGACGCGCACAGCCGCCGTCGCGGGTAAAGATCGCCGTCCCGTTGCCATATTCGTGGCGATTAATCAGATCCACCGCGCTGGCGTAATCCTTCACCCGCACCACGGAGAGTACCGGGCCAAAGATCTCTTCTTTGTAAATCGTCATCTCAGGCGTGACGTTATCAAACAAGGTCGGCCCGACGAAAAAGCCCTGTTCGTGGCGCTTCACGCTAAAGCCGCGACCATCCACCCGCAGCCGCGCGCCCTGCACCTCGCCGCTGTCGATATAGCCCAGCACTTTACTGCGATGTGCGGCGGAGATCAGCGGGCCCATCTCATTTTCCGGCGTTTGATCAAGCCCCGGCCCAACGCGTAACGCGGCGATCTGCGTTTCCAGCCGCGCGCAAAGTTCGTCCGCCGTGTTATCCCCCACCGCCAGCACCACGGAGAGCGCCATACAGCGCTCGCCCGCCGCACCATACGCCGCGCCCATAATCGCATTGGTTGCCATATTCATGTCGGCGTCCGGCATCAGAATGCAGTGGTTTTTCGCCCCGCCCAACGCCTGACAGCGTTTGCCGTGCGCCGACGCCGTCTGATAAATATATTCTGCAATCGGCGTCGAGCCGACAAAACTGACGGCCTGAACGCGCGGATCGGTCAGCAGAACATCCACCGCTTCTTTATCGCCCTGCACAACGTTAAAAACGCCATCCGGCAGACCGGCCTCTTTCAGCAGTTTTGCCAGCGCAAGCGGCAGCGAGGGATCTTTTTCCGACGGCTTAAGCACAAAGGTATTGCCGGTAGCCAGTGCGATGGGGAACATCCACATCGGCACCATCGCCGGGAAGTTGAACGGGGTGACCCCGGCGCACACGCCCAGAGGCTGCATCAGTGAATGGCTGTCAACGCCGGTGCCGACATTCGCCGAATGTTCGCCTTTTTGCAGGTGTGGAATGCCGCAGGCAAACTCGACCACTTCCAGACCGCGCGTCAGTTCGCCCACCGCATCAGAATACACTTTGCCATGTTCTTCACTGACCAGCCGGGCGAGCGAATCCATGTTCTGCTCCAGCAGCGCTTTAAAACGAAACAGCACTCGCGCGCGTTTCAGCGGCGACTGCCTTGACCAGGCGGCAAACGCCTGCTGCGCAGCGGCAATGGCTCGCTCCGTTTCCTGCGCCGTGCTCATCACCACCTGACGAATTTGCTCGCCCGTGGCGGGGTTGAAGATCGCCTGAATGCGCTGGCCTGAGCCTGTAACACATTCGCCGTGAATAAAATTCGCTACCGTCTCCATCCTGAACCTCTCGCTGTTAATACGTGACTGTTACCCGAACACTGTATATGAAACAAACGTTCTATTTTAAGTTGAAATAAAATAAATATTGATTATTGTGATCAGGAATGGATTTTTATGTTAACAGGCTGCATCGCCGGGCCGGATGTATCGCTAACATTTAAAATGTACGGTTTTGCGTTTAGAATCAGAAAACTAAGTATGGGGGATAACATGACGACAGCATCCAGTCTGAGCGAGCTACAGCAGCAAATTCGCGACCGTTACGATAGTCTCAGTAAACGATTGCAGCAGGTGTCCCGCTATGTGCTGGATAACACTAACAGCGTAGCGTTCGATACCGTCGCCGTCATCGCCGAGCGGGCGGACGTGCCGCCATCGACGCTTATCCGTTTCGCCAACGCGTTTGACTTCACCGGTTTCAACGAAATGAAACAACTGTTTCGTATGAACCTGGTGGAAGAAACGGCCAGCTACAGCGATCGCGCGCGGCTGTTCAGAGAGATGGAGAGCGAATCCGTACCGGAAACGCCGTTAGACATCCTGCAAGAATTTGCCCGTTCGAATGCTCAGGCGCTGCAACAGCTGGCGTCGCGTACCGATCCCGACATGCTGCAACGCGCCGTTCAATTACTGGCGGAGGCCGACACGATTTATATCGCTGGCCTGCGGCGCTCTTTTAGCGTGGCCGCCTATCTGACCTACGCGCTCAGCCACCTTGAATGCCGCCCAATACTGCTTGATGGCATGGGGGGGATGCTGCGAGAGCAAATCAGCCGTATCAAGAGTCGCGATATTGTTATCTCCATCAGCTTTTCCCCTTACGCAGAAGAGACGGTCATGGTCAGCGAAACCGCAGCCAGCGTCGGCGCAAAGCAAATTGTCATTACCGACAGTCAGATAAGCCCACTGGCGACCTTCAGCGATCTCTGCTTTGTAGTCAAAGAAGCGCAGGTAGACGCTTTTCGCTCACAGTCCGCAACGCTTTGTCTGGTGCAGTCATTGGTTGTCGCTCTGGCTTACAGGCAGGGAAACAGTCATAAATAATCGTTAAGCGCGTGGACGAAGATAATATTGCTTAAAATAGCGTTTTTTTGATCATGCGTTAATTCAAAACGCCCCTTTACAGGGGCACAAACGCAACGTTTTTTCGTGTGTAGTATTACTCTTTATTTATCTTTTCGCTGGCGCGAAAACTTTTTCATGTAAATCCAGATATAACTCATCAATCTGCGTAAACGGATTGATACAATCGTTCTTCTCAAGCCATGCTCTGAGCCTGGCGCTTTCCTCACACGCCTTAAGACCATTTTTCTTTATTAGGCTATAGAGTCCATTATACTTTTCGCTATAATCTTTCAAATGCGTATTTTTAAGGTATTCCTTGCAGTTCTGTGCCGCGCTTTTATTTGCTTTAACAAATGGCCGTCTTAACACTTCATAATGGAGTAAAAACCAGACCTCGATGCAGGGATCAGAACGCAGGATCTTCGCCTGAGGATACCGGTCGCCACCAAGGGACTTTTTACGCCGTGAAAAAGTATGTTCTTTTAACATACTGGATGCCAGGTCAATATCTTTCCCAAACTCATCCGTATCAATTAAGCAATAAATCAGCTCAAATTCGAGATCCTGCTCATAAAGATCAATGGCGGTGCGTACAACGCTACTTGGGTTTGAATGGCGCCCAGGTTCAATATAAACGTCTGTATTCGCTATTTTAAGGTCTTTAACCATATCCTTAAAATAGGTTGGTTCGGTCTCCGTACCTTCGCAAACGATCAGGGTTTTCTTACGCTCAGATTTAACTTTACCGCTGCCTCGTTTTTTCAATGCAGAAGGAGAAATTAACTCTTTCATTTTCCTGGCCATCATTCACCCCAAAAAAGGAACGCCACCAAATTTACCCAAATCCCAGCCTTTTATAATAGAGTCCTCAAACCTGGGGGCAAAATCGCTCAGTGGATAAAGCACGGTTTCAAGCTCGCTATTTTTCTCCAGGAACCATATTTGATCCCGTCTGACGAGTTTTTCCGTATCTAATAGAACGTTTGAATGCGTTGTGAGAATCAGCTGCAAAAGACGTTCAGAGTGTTTGACCATTAACTCAAAAATCGCTCTGACGATATAAGGGTGGAGCGATGATTCAAACTCATCAAGAACCAGTACGCTTTTTTCACCGGCCTCACAGCACAGTAAAAGAATGCCTGATAGATCGAATAACTTCTTCGTTCCCGAAGATAATCTTTCATAAGGGATGTTTTTCTTGATACCGCTGGACGTCGTATGTTCTAAAACAATTTGAAAACCGACATCGCTCAATATCATTTTTTTCATTTCTTCTGGCATCTCATCAGGTAACGTCACGTTCTTTTTCGTTACCGAAATATCAGAAATAGAAAGATCAAACTTGTTTAAAAACTCAAGTATTTTATTTTTTTTCTGTTCATCGCCATCAGCCAGATCGTCTAAAAAAGAGTATCTGGATGCCATTCGGAAAACATCATCATTGCGATTACTGGATACAATTAAATCGCCTCTGAACCAGTTAATAAACTCATCCAGTTGTGAGACATCATAAGCATGCAGAATGGATACGAATGGCGAGCGTTTGCTATTATTGGCTTTTTCTATCGCCACTTCATACGTTTTTTTATCTATCTGCAACGATGGGCAGTAGTATTCGAATTCATTGGTTTCAGCATTATATACTCTGGAGATAATCGTCTTTGGTCTTACCCCTTTTTTTGAGTAAACCCATAAACCTTCAGCTTCTATCGCGTCTGTACCGATAGATAACGTATACTGATACCGTTCACCGGTCGTGCCGATAAAACTGATCTCAAAATCAGTAGGCGCGGTTAACTGTTCCTCATCAAAAATAAATTTAGGTATTTCTCTGTCGATAAACCGCGTTCTTATTGAATCATTCTGTGAACTATCAGCAAACCCTCTAAGGATATAGGATTGCAGAAAATCTAAAGCTTCAACAAAACTACTTTTGCCCGCGCCGTTAGCACCATAAATTACTGCGACCTTATTAATCAGCAGATCATCAAAATGCTCAGCTGTTGCCGTCGTCTCTGGATGCTCTTTATAAGATTTTTTAGCAGCCATCGATAAAGTTTGTTTTTGGCTAAAAACTTTAAAATTCTGCACTGAAAATTCAATAAGCATTTATAACTCCTTTTTTTGTGAAAAAATCACAAATTTTCCGGTTAAAGCCTATCACGCAACCTTCCCGATTGCCAGATCAACGTTGTCTGATTGTCAACCCATATGACCGCTTATCACGGCAGTTTCTACAATATTCACGACCCCCTACGGAGCCCCCGTCGCTCCCACATCCAGACCTCATTGATTCAATTACAGTTTATTCCTAAAGCCACCGCCTTTCTGCCGTGTCATGCTTAACCACGCATATAACTGATAACGTTAAGCGAGGTTCTTATGAAAAAAACAATGATCGCCTTATCTGCACTTCTGCTGGCTTCCCCTGTTTTTGCTGCGACCACACACGCGACCGATAACGACGTTGCAGCGGCTCATGAAAGCGCAAATACCGCCAAAGAGAAACTGCACCAGGCGCAGAATCAGGGTGAAGAACTGAAACTGAAATCTGAACATGCCGCTGAAGGTAAAAGCGACAACCTGAGCAGTAAAGTGAGCGAAGGCTCGCAGAAGGCCTGGAATAAGACCAAAGAAGGCACCGAAAAAGGCTGGAATGCCACGAAAGAAGGTGCTGAGAAAGGCTGGAACAAAACCAAAGAAGGCGCAGCAGAACTTGAGAAAAAAGTCAGCGAATAATTTTGCCTGACATGAGAAAAAAGCCGCTAATGCGGCTTTTTTTATTCCAGCGAATCACCCTTTATTCGGCCTACGGTGATAACGTTTTTATTTACTGCGCCGTCGTTAAAAACCGTACCCGCACACGCAGACCGCCCAGCGTTTCACTGCGCGACAGCTGTGGATGGGTACGGTGCAGGCGGGCAATGTCGTTGACCAGCGCCAGACCGATCCCCGCCCCGCTCTCATTCCCCACGTTAGCAAGCCGATGAAACGGCATCAGCGCCTGCGGGATCTGCTCAGCGTCAATCCCTGGCCCATTGTCTTCCACCACCAGCACAACAGCCTCGCCATCCCGCAATAGCCGTGCCGTTACCGTTCCCTGCGACGGCGTATATTTCAGCGCATTATCCAGCAAATTCGCGCACAGCTCGCCGAGCAAAACGTCATCCCCTTCAATCCACACCGCCTCTTGCTCACCTTCATACCCCAGATCGATAGCCTTGCTGCGCGCCTGCGCCAGACGGCTAAAACAGCTCATCTGCACCACCTCATACAGATTAACCGGCAAGAACTGTCGCTCCCCCTGCTCTTTACGTTTCACCGCCGACAGTTGCAACAGCCGCTCCGTCAGCAAAATCGTGCTATCCAGCGTCGCGCTCATCGCCCGCAAACTTTCGTGCCACTGCTGCGGCTGTTGACTGGCTAACGCCACCGCCGCCTGCGTTTTCAATACGGCCAGCGGCGTTTTTAACTGATGGGACGCATCGGCGCTAAAGCGTTCCTGACGGGAGATCAGCGCGCGCAGGCGATCAATGTAGCGGTTAAAGGCGACGATCAGCAGCCGGGTCTCTGACCAGGGCAGCAGTTCCGGCAAGGGTGTCAGCAGGCCCGGTTCACGACGCACCATCAGCGAGGAGAGCTGGCGCATCGGCTTCAGAATGCGTCGCAGCAGCCAGCCAACGAGAATCAATGTCAGCAGCACCAGCAGCCCTTGCGACACCCATGAGGAGAACAGCAGTTGCCCGGCCAGATAGCGCCGGGACTGTAGCGTCTCGGCAACGTAGATCTCCGCCATCCCGAATATCGCCCCTTCATTTACCGGCTGGAGCAGACGCGCCACGCGGATAGCCTGTCCGCGATACTGGGTGTGATAAAACCACGCCAGCGCCGGGTAGAGCCGGGTTCGCGAGGTGGAAGGCGGCATCGCGGGCAGATCGTCATAACCGGAGATCACCTTGCCGCCCGGGTCCACGACTTTGTAATAGAGACGATCGTTCATGTTGAGTTCAAAGCTGTCGAGCACCACCCAGGGGACATTCACCTCCAGTTTGTCGTGGCGCACCACCAGCCGTTCCGCCACCGTTCTCGCAGAAGAGAGCAGCGTCCTGTCGTAGGCCTGCGTCGCCGCCTGTAGCGCGCTAACGTAGCTGTTAAATGCCGACAATCCCCACAGCAGCACCAGCGGCAATCCGAGGAACAGCAACAGTTGCAGGTACAGCGACTGGGGTTTAGCCCACCTCATCGCCGCACTCCAGCACGTAACCCAGCCCACGCAGGGTGGTGATCCGCACGTTACTGCCCTGCAATTTTTTCCGCAGACGATGGATATAGAGTTCGATGCTCTCCGGGCTGACCTCATCGCTCAGGCTGAAGACCTGTTCAAACAGCTGCTGGCGCGACACCGGTCGCGTTCTGCGGTACATCAATACCGTCAGCAACGCCTGCTCACGCGGGGTCAGCGCCAGCGGCTGCGCCTGAAGCAAAAAGTAACCTTCATCGTGAAACGCCAGATCGCCAAGCTGCTGCAACTCCTGCACCTGACCCGCGCTGCGCCGCAGTAATGCCCGCAGCCGCGCATCAAGTTCTTCAATCTCAAACGGTTTTGGCAGATAGTCATCCGCTCCGACGTTCAGCCCTTTCACCCGATCCGCCACCGCGCTGCGCGCCGTCAGCAGCAGCACCGGCAGCGTTTGTCCACGCTTGCGCAGGCGCTGCACTACTTCCAGTCCGTCCAGCCCCGGCATGTTGATGTCGAGCACCGCCAGCGCATAGGTCTCAGTGTGCAGAAGATGATCGGCCGCCTGGCCATCAAATACGCAGTCCACGGCAAAACCGTTCTGCACCAGCGCTTTTTCCAGCCAGTGAGCCAGTTCACGGTTATCTTCCGCTAATAAGAGACGCATATCACATCCTGTAAAGTTTCTGCCGCATTGAAAGGGAATTGAAAGGTTATTGTTTTAACAATCACGCAACCGAACTGCTACATGTCGGCTCACATAATCACAAAAATCTTCTTCCGTATCTGAAAACTCGGACGTCCGCGTGAGGATAAACAATGAAAAAACAATTACTTCGTGCCCTTACTGCAAGCGTTTTACTGATGAGCACCGCTGTACTGGCGCAGGACGCGCCGTCGCGTACTGAGTGTATCGCCCCGGCCAAACCCGGCGGCGGGTTTGACCTCACCTGTAAGCTGATTCAGGTGAGCATGATGGAAACCGGCGCTATCGAAAAACCGATGCGCGTCACCTACATGCCGGGCGGCGTCGGCGCGGTCGCCTATAACGCTATCGTCGCCCAGCGACCTGGCGAACCGGGGACGGTCGTCGCCTTCTCCGGCGGCTCGCTGCTTAATCTGTCGCAGGGGAAATTTGGTCGTTACGGCGTGGATGACGTGCGCTGGCTGGCGAGCGCCGGTACTGATTACGGCATGATCGCCGTGCGCGCCGACTCCCCGTGGAAGTCGCTAAAAGATCTGCTCGCCGCGATGGAGAAAAATCCTGACAGCGTGGTGATTGGCGCTGGCGCATCGATTGGCAGCCAGGACTGGATGAAGTCGGCGCTGCTGGCGCAAAAAGCCAATGTCGATCCGCACAAGATGCGCTACGTGGCGTTTGAAGGCGGCGGCGAGCCGGTCACTGCGCTGATGGGCAACCATGTGCAGGTAGTTTCCGGCGATCTCAGTGAAATGGTGCCTTACCTGAGCGGCGATAAAATTCGCGTGCTGGCGGTATTTTCTGAAGAACGCCTGCCGGGTCAGTTAGCCAACGTCCCGACCGCCAAAGAGCAAGGATACGACCTGGTCTGGCCGATCATTCGCGGCTTCTACGTGGGGCCAAAAGTCAGCGATGCCGACTACCAGTGGTGGGTAGAGACCTTCCAAAAGCTCCAGCAGACCGACGAGTTTAAAAAGCAGCGTGAGCTGCGCGGCCTGTTTGCATTCGACATGACCGGCAAGCAGCTTGACGACTACGTCAAAAAGCAGGTCGCCGATTACCGCGAGCAGGCGAAAGCCTTCGGCCTCGCGAAATAAACCTGGAGGCAATCATGAGCGATCGTATTTTTGCAGGTATCTGGCTGTTGCTCTGCGTTGCCGGGCTGTTCATCGCCTGGCAGATTCAGAGTGAATACAGCTACGAACCGGTCGGCCCTCGCCCGTTTCCGCTGGGCATTATCGGTCTGATGGCGCTCTGCGCGCTGGCGCTGTTATTGCGTCATCCCGATACCGTTAGCTGGCCTCACCACCATGTGCTGCAAAAGCTGCTCACGATGGTGATTGTCCTGCTGATGTACGCCTGGGGATTTGAGTGGCTGGGCTTCCCGGTTGCCACCGCCATTCTCACCCTGGTCATCGGCATTCTGTTCGGCGCAACAATCCCGGCTGCGGGCATTTCCGGCGCGGTTCTCGGCATCCTGCTGTGGTATGCCTTCGACCGTCTGCTTGACGTCACCTTACCTCTCGGCGCCTGGCTGAGTTAACGGAGAAACGATGGATACCTGGATATATCTTTCTCAGGGTTTTGCGGTGGCAATGACGCCGGAAAACCTGGTGATCGCGCTGATCGGCTGCTTCGTCGGCACCATTGTCGGCCTGCTGCCGGGTCTTGGCCCGATTAACGGCGTGGCGATTTTACTGCCGCTGGCTTTCGCTCTGCATCTGCCTGCGGAGTCCGCGCTGATCCTGCTGGCTACGGTTTATATCGGCTGTGAATACGGCGGGCGTATTTCGTCGATTCTGCTCAACGTGCCCGGCGATGCGGCGGCGATCATGACCGCGCTCGACGGTTATCCGATGGCGCAACAGGGGCGCGGCGGCGTCGCGCTTTCCATCTCGGCGGTCAGTTCATTTTTTGGATCGCTTATCGCCATCGGCGGGATCATCCTGTTCGCGCCGTTGCTGGCGCAATGGTCGCTGGCGTTTGGCCCGGCGGAATACTTTGCGCTGATGGTCTTTGCCATCGCCTGCCTCGGCAGCATGATGGCGCAAAATCCACTGAAATCATTTCTGGCAGCGCTGATCGGTCTGGGTCTGGCGACCGTCGGCGTAGACGCCAACACCGGGGTTTATCGCTTTACTTTTGACAGCGTACATCTCTCCGACGGTGTGCAGTTCATCGTGGTGGTGATCGGTTTGTTCTCTGTCTCAGAAATTCTATTAATGCTGGAACATACCAGCAGCGGCCAGAAACTGGTACGCAAAACCGGGCGCATGTTATTTAACGCCAAAGAAGGAGCGCAGTGCGTGGGCGCAACGTTACGCTCATCGGTGATTGGCTTCTTCGTCGGCGTGCTGCCGGGCGCAGGCGCCACCATCGCCAGCGCCATCACCTACATGACCGAGAAGAAGATCAGCGGCAACAGCGACAGCTTCGGTAAAGGCGATATCCGTGGCGTGGCGGCACCGGAAGCCGCTAACAACGCGTCGGCCTGCGGTTCATTCATCCCCATGCTGACCCTCGGCGTACCGGGTTCCGGCACCACGGCGGTAATGATGGGAGCGCTGACGCTGTATAACATCACGCCAGGGCCTGCGATGTTCACCGAACAGCCGGATATCGTCTGGGGGCTGATCGCCGCGCTGTTGATCGCCAACGTGATGCTGCTGGTCATGAACATCCCGCTGATTGGCATGTTCACCCGTATGCTGACCATCCCGCTGTGGTTCCTTGTCCCGGCGATTGCCGCCGTGTCTGCGGTCGGCGTGTACGCGGTACACAGCACCACGTTCGATCTGGTGCTGATGGTGGCGCTCGGCATACTGGGCTACATTCTGCGCAAAATGCACTTCCCCATGTCGCCGCTGATCCTCGGCTTTGTGCTGGGCGAAATGCTGGAGCAGAACCTGCGCCGCGCGCTCTCTATCAGCAACGGCAATATGGCGATTTTGTGGGAGAGCGGTGTGACGAAAGCGCTGCTGACGATGGCGATAGCGGTGATTATCATCCCGCCGCTGCTGCGCCTGCTCCGCAAACGCAACAATAAGCCACAGGTGGATATCGGCTAACGGATTGCCGGATGGTGTTGCGCCATCCGGCAATCATCACTGTCGCGCCTCAATCCGCTGTAGCATATACGGGAAGAAAGGATTCGACGTCACGCGCATCAGCGTATCCAGCCCCACCGCCAGCGTGGACGTTTCCCCGCGCAGCGCGATAGTCCCGATACTGATTCCATAGCGGTTCAGTTCGTCCGGTTGCAGACCATACAGCGAATCGCTGAGCGGAAACGGCACCGCCACATGCGACAGCGAATACATCTCCTGCGGCCAGGCCAACGGTAACGGCTGAACCTGCTCCACATGCTCCCCGGCCGGGGTATCGCGCGCCACGACATTCAGCGTTTCCGGCGTCGCATTCGTGATAATTGTCGTGCGATAGTTGCGCGGCGCAGGCGGTAACAACTGAGTAATGGCGGTATACGATGAGGTGCGCAACAGCGGACGCAGACTGGCGGCCTGATTGATATCGAACAACACCAGCTCACTGCCGTTATTGCCAAGATAACGATAAAACGAATCCACCACTGCACGGGTGCTCACCGTGGAATCCATAATTGACTGGAAGGTCAACACCGGCGGCAGTTCGTTAAGGCGGGAGCTTCGCGCATCCCGCGAAATCTGCTGTTGTAATGCTTTTGTCAGCAGATAAGACTGACGCGCGGCGTTAACCGGAAACGAGTTATATTTGAACGGATTATATTCTGGCGTGACGTTCAACCACGCCGCTTTGGCAAACGCTGGAAAGAGCGCAGGTAAACCCGCCAGTCCGGCAAAACGGGCGAATGCCGTCACGCCGATCATCGGCGACAGCAGGATAAGCTGCTGAGGACGCCGCAACGTGTTGTCTTCCAGCGCGTCCAGCGTGTACTTGAGCGCCAGCGCCCCGCCGTTTGAGTAGCCCACCAGATGCAATGGCACATCTCGCCCCGCAAGCCGCGTCGCTTCCCGAACCGCCAGCCGCGAGGCGGCAAGCCACTGTTCCCACTCCACCGCCGTTAACGCACCGGGCGCAGTGCCGTGCCCAGGCAGACGCGGCACAACGGCGATAAAGCCACGCTGCTGATAATCCTTAGCAACGTATTTCATGCTGTAGGGCGAATCCGTTAAGCCATGCAGTAACACGGCGACGCCACGCGGTTTACCCTGCGGCATGAGTACGTACGAGCGATTGCCGTTGGGCGAAAACTGCGGCGGCCAGACCCGGCTGTTATGGTAAAAACGGTTGATGGGCGTCTGCTCATCCGGCTTCAGCTTATCCGTCACCCCGGTTTTCAGATGGCTAAACAGCGCCTCTTCCCGCGCCAGGTACTGCGAAAAAGTGGCCTTATCCAGCGCGTTGGCAGACATTTCGCTACCGGTCCAGGTATGCCAGAGATGAAGATCGGGCCCGCTTTCTGTCTGGTAAACCCGCACGCCAAGAAAAACGATCAGGACCACAAGCAGCGTCAACGCCACATGCCTGATGAGCGATGCCAGTCCGGTACTCATCCATTTAAGGCGTCGGAATAGATTTTTTATCAATGGCTTAATCCCTGTCTCCCGCTCGTCTGCTATTTCACAAACAGAATCAGTTTAGGCTGCGGATGTAAATCCTGTCTCATTTCTTAATCCCTGATATTTATAATGTTAAATATTTGTTGTTTTTGATCACAAAAATTAAACAAATCGTCAGTTTTGTATGTGTTTATCAAAAATGTAGATATTTTTAGTTTATGGCTACGAAATGAGCATCGCCATGTCTCCCTGACCATTTACTGAGAGGATCGATTCTGATGAATGCACTGACCGCCGTAAAAACAAATGCTGATAGTGTCACCCGCAGCGACGCCGGATTTTCCTTCGCCCCTTCCGTACAGTCGCCGCGTCTGCTGGAACTGACCTTTAGCGCAAAAACGACGGCGCAATTTTTGCAGCAGGTGGAACAGTGGCCGGTACAGGCGCTGGAATACAAATCCTTTTTACGTTTTAAGGTCGGTCAGATCCTCGACGCCTTATGTGGCAACCAGCTACAGCCGCTGCTTATTAAAACGCTGCTGGATCGCGCCGAAGGCGCACTGCTGATCAACGCCGAAGGGATCGACAACGTAGAACAGGCTGACGAGATGGTCAAGCTGGCGACGGCGGTGGCGCACCTTATCGGGCGCTCTAATTACGATGCGATGAGCGGCCAGTACTACGCGCGCTTTGTGGTGAAGAACGTCGATAATTCAGACAGCTACCTGCGACAACCGCACCGCGTGATGGAGCTGCATAACGACGGCACCTACGTTGAGGAAGTTACCGACTACGTGCTGATGATGAAAATCGACGAACAAAATATGGCGGGCGGAAACTCACTGTTACTACACCTCGATGACTGGGAGCATCTGGAGCGCTTTTTCAGCCACCCGCTGGCGCGTCGCTCCATGCGTTTTGCCGCGCCGCCGAGCAAAAACGTCAGCCACGATGTTTATCATCCGGTATTTGACGTTGACCAGCAGGGGCGCCCGGTCATGCGCTATATCGACCAGTTCGTCCAGCCAAAAGATTTTGAAGAGGGCGTCTGGCTCAGCGATCTCTCCGATGCGCTGGAAACCAGCAAAAACATCCTCTCTGTTCCGGTGCCGGTCGGTAAATTCCTGTTGATTAACAACCTGTTCTGGCTGCACGGGCGCGATCGTTTTACGCCACACCCGGATCTGCGCCGTGAACTGATGCGCCAGCGTGGTTATTTCGCTTATTCCACCCATTGCTACCAGACTCATCAATAAGCGCGGTCAGACGAAGGAATTGAGCGGATGTATGATTTTGTAATTATTGGCGGCGGCATTATCGGCATGTCGACCGCCATGCAGCTTATTGATGTGTATCCAGACGCCAGCATCGCCCTGCTGGAAAAAGAGTCCGAACCGGCCTGTCATCAGACGGGTCACAACAGCGGCGTGATCCATGCCGGGGTCTACTACACTCCCGGTAGCCTCAAAGCGCAGTTTTGCCTCGCCGGAAATCGCGCCACCAAAGCCTTTTGCGATCAAAACGGCATTCGCTACGACACCTGCGGAAAAATGCTGGTGGCGACATCCGAACTGGAAATGGCGCGGATGCGGGCGCTGTGGGATCGCACGGCGGCAAACGGCCTGGAACGCGAGTGGTTAAGCGCGGCGGAACTGCGGGAGCGGGAGCCGAACATCACTGGTCTGGGCGGGATTTTTGTCCCCTCCAGCGGGATTGTCAGCTACCGGGACGTGACGGCGGCGATGGCAAAAATATTCCAGGCCAAAGGCGGTGAGATTGTCTACAACGCGGAGGTCAGCGCGCTGAAGGAACATGCGGCGGGCGTGGTGATCACAACCCGGGGCGGGCAGATATACGAAGCCTCAACCCTGATTAGCTGTTCCGGGCTGATGGCCGACCGGCTGGTTAAAATGCTGGGGGTCGATCCCGGTTTTATCATCTGCCCGTTCCGTGGCGAATATTTCCGCCTGGCGTCGCAGCATAATCAAATCGTTAACCATTTGATCTATCCCATTCCCGATCCGGCAATGCCGTTTTTGGGCGTCCACCTCACCCGGATGATCGACGGCAGCGTTACCGTCGGGCCTAACGCCGTGCTGGCTTTTAAACGAGAAGGCTATCGGAAAGGCGATTTTTCATTATCCGATACGCTGGAAATTTTCGGTTCGTCCGGCATCCGCCGCGTGCTGCAAAACAATCTGCGCTCAGGGCTTGGCGAGATGAAGAACTCACTGTGCAAAAGCGGCTATCTGCGGCTGGTGCAAAAATATTGCCCCAGCCTGACCTTAAAAGATTTGCAGCCGTGGCCTGCTGGCGTGCGGGCGCAGGCGGTGTCGCCGGATGGCAAGCTGATCGACGATTTCCTGTTTGTTACCACGCCACGATCCATTCACACCTGCAATGCGCCCTCTCCGGCGGCCACATCAGCCATTCCCATCGGGGCGCATATCGTCAGCAAAGTGCAGACGCTGCTGGCAAGCCAGAGTCATCCCGGACGCACGCTACGTGCGGCGCGTCGCGTGGACTCATTAAACGCCGCATTCACCCGTTAACCCTTTTAAGACAGGAAGCAATCATGCAACTTAACGATCCCACCTTGTTCCGCCAGCAGGCGTTTATTGAGGGGCAATGGCGCGACGCCAGAAGCGGCGACACAATCGCCGTAACCAACCCAGCGAACGGCCAGCCGTTAGGCAGCGTACCGAAAATGGGGGCAGAAGAGACCCGCGAAGCCATTGACGCCGCTAACCGCGCGCTGCCCGCCTGGCGCGCGCTCACCGCCAAAGCGCGGGCGAATATTCTGCGTCGCTGGTTCAATTTGATGATGGAGCACCAGGACGATCTCGCCCGTCTGATGACGCTGGAACAGGGGAAGCCGCTGGCGGAAGCAAAAGGAGAAATCAGCTATGCCGCCTCTTTTATTGAATGGTTTGCCGAAGAAGGTAAGCGCATCTATGGCGACACGATTCCAGGCCACCAGGCCGATAAGCGCCTGATCGTTATCAAGCAGCCGATTGGCGTTACCGCCGCCATCACGCCGTGGAATTTCCCCTCGGCGA
The DNA here is from genome assembly GCF_030333125.1 of Citrobacter sp. CK206. Classification (NCBI taxonomy): domain Bacteria; kingdom Pseudomonadati; phylum Pseudomonadota; class Gammaproteobacteria; order Enterobacterales; family Enterobacteriaceae; genus Citrobacter; species Citrobacter sp. CK206. The sequence goes on along the minus strand of NZ_JAOWGM010000027.1, from coordinate 27,683 downwards.
TGATTACCCGCAAAGCCGGCCCGGCGCTAGCGGCCGGTTGTACGATGGTTCTGAAACCCGCCAGCCAGACGCCGTTTTCCGCCCTGGCGCTGGCTGAACTGGCGAACCGCGCCGGGGTTCCCGCAGGCGTCTTTAACGTCATCACCGGTTCTGCGGGAGCGGTCGGCAATGAACTGACCAGCAACCCGCTGGTGCGCAAACTGTCGTTTACCGGCTCAACCGAAATTGGCCGTCAGCTGATGGAACAGTGTGCGAAAGACATCAAAAAGGTGTCGCTGGAGCTGGGCGGCAACGCGCCGTTCATCGTCTTTGATGACGCCGATCTGGATAACGCCGTAGAAGGCGCGCTGGCCTCTAAGTTTCGCAATGCCGGGCAGACCTGCGTCTGCGCTAACCGCCTGTATGTACAGGACGGCGTGTATGACCGCTTTGCGGAAAAACTCCAGCAGGCGGTGAGCAAGCTGCATCTCGGCGATGGCCTGCAAGCGGACGTCACCACCGGGCCACTGATTGACGAAAAAGCGGTAGCCAAAGTGCAGGAGCACATCGCCGACGCGCTGGAGAAAGGCGCAAAAGTGCTCTGCGGCGGTAAGGCGCATGCGCTCGGCGGCAACTTCTTCCAGCCCACCATCCTGGTGGACGTCCCCAATAACGCGAAAGTGGCTAAAGAAGAGACGTTCGGCCCCCTCGCCCCGCTATTCCGCTTTAAAGATGAAGCGGACGCGATCGCGCAGGCGAACGATACCGAGTTCGGTCTGGCGGCCTATTTCTACGCCCGCGATTTAAGCCGCGTGTTTCGCGTCGGCGAAGCGCTGGAGTACGGCATTGTCGGCATCAACACCGGCATTATCTCCAACGAAGTCGCGCCATTCGGCGGGATTAAAGCCTCCGGTCTTGGCCGCGAAGGTTCTAAGTACGGCATCGAAGATTATTTAGAAATCAAATACATGTGTATCGGTCTTTAAAAAAACAATACTGGAGAACACCTGATGAGCAGCAATAAAGAATTAATGCATCGCCGCAGTAACGCCGTTCCTTGCGGCGTAGGACAGATCCACCCTATTTTTGCCGATCGCGCGGAAAACTGCCGGGTCTGGGATGTGGAAGGCCGCGAGTATCTCGATTTTGCAGGCGGTATTGCGGTGTTGAATACCGGGCATCTGCACCCGGAGATCGTCTCGGCGGTCGAAGCACAACTGAAAAAGCTGTCGCATACCTGTTTTCAGGTGCTCGCCTACGAACCGTATCTGGAGCTGTGCGAACTCATGAACCAGAAGGTGCCGGGCGATTTCGCGAAGAAAACCCTGCTGGTGACTACCGGTTCCGAAGCGGTGGAAAACGCGGTGAAAATCGCCCGTGCGGCGACAAAGCGTAGCGGCGCCATCGCTTTTAGCGGTGCCTATCATGGCCGTACCCACTACACCCTGTCGCTGACCGGAAAAGTCAATCCCTACTCTGCCGGAATGGGGCTGATGCCAGGCCACGTTTACCGCGCGCTCTACCCTTGCGCCCTGCACGGCATCAGTGATGATGACGCGATTGCCAGCATCCAGCGCATCTTTAAAAACGATGCCGCGCCGGAAGATATTGCCGCCATCATCATAGAACCGGTACAGGGAGAAGGCGGTTTTTATGCAGCCTCGCCCGCTTTTATGCAGCGTCTGCGCGCACTCTGCGACGAACACGGGATCATGCTCATTGCCGATGAAGTGCAAAGCGGCGCGGGGCGTACCGGTACGCTTTTCGCGATGGAGCAGACGGGCGTCGCCCCGGACCTCACCACCTTCGCCAAATCGATTGCCGGCGGCTTTCCGCTGGCGGGAGTAACCGGTCGCGCCGATGTGATGGACGCCATCCCGCCTGGCGGTCTGGGCGGCACCTACGCCGGTAATCCTCTCGCCTGCGCCGCCGCGCTGGCGGTACTGAACATTTTCGAGCAGGAAAACCTGCTGCAAAAAGCCAAAGACCTGGGGCAAGCCCTGCGTAAAGGGCTGCTGAATATTGCTGAAACGCACCGCGAGATTGGCGACGTGCGCGGCCCGGGAGCGATGATCGCCATTGAGCTGTTTGAAAATGGCGATCGCAGCAAACCGGACGCGAAGCTGACCGCCGACATCGTCGCCCGCGCCCGTGATAAAGGGCTGATCCTGCTCTCCTGCGGGCCGTACTACAACGTGCTGCGCATTCTGGTGCCGCTGACTATCGAAGAAGCGCAAATTCAGCAAGGGCTGGACATCATCGCCCAGTGTTTTGATGAGGCGAAGCAAGGTTAGGTCGTTGTAGGCCGGATAAGGCGCTTGCGCTGCCATCCGGCAATGTTGTGATGCCCGGTGGCGCTCCGCTTACCGGGCCTACGCATCAAGAGCAGCCAACAGCTTCAATAACAATAACGGGGTAAGAAGATGGGGCAATTGTCAGAATCACATGCTTTAGGTGGCGGACTGAAATCCCGCCACGTCACCATGCTGTCTATCGCCGGCGTCATTGGCGCCAGTCTGTTTGTCGGTTCCAGCGTCGCGATTGCGCAAGCCGGGCCTGCGGTACTGCTGGCTTACCTGTTTGCCGGGTTGCTGGTCGTTATGATTATGCGAATGCTGGCCGAAATGGCCGTCGCCACGCCGGATACCGGCTCTTTCTCAACTTATGCGGATAAAGCCATCGGCCCCTGGGCGGGCTACACCATCGGCTGGCTGTACTGGTGGTTCTGGGTGCTGGTTATCCCGCTGGAGGCCAATATTGCCGCCATCATCCTGCATTCATGGATACCGGGCGTCCCCATCTGGCTGTTCTCTCTGGCGATCACCATCGCATTAACCGGCAGTAATTTGCTGAGCGTCAAAAATTACGGCGAGTTCGAATTCTGGCTGGCGCTGTGCAAAGTGATTGCCATTCTGGCGTTTATCGCGCTGGGCGCGGCGGCAATTAGCGGCTTTTATCCCTACGCAGACGTGAGCGGCGTTTCACGCCTGTGGGATCACGGCGGCTTTATGCCCAATGGCTTCGGCGCGGTACTGAGCGCGATGCTGATCACCATGTTCTCATTTATGGGCGCAGAGATTGTCACGATTGCCGCCGCCGAGTCCGACACGCCGGATAAGCATATCGTGCGCGCCACCAACTCGGTGATCTGGCGTATTTCAATCTTCTACCTGTGCTCTATTTTCGTGGTGGTCGCGCTCATCCCGTGGAACATGCCGGGACTCAAAGACGTTGGTTCCTACCGTTCGGTACTGGAATTGCTGAATATTCCTTATGCCAAAGCGATCATGGACTGCGTGATTTTATTGTCAGTCACCAGTTGCCTGAATTCCGCGCTGTATACGGCGTCGAGAATGCTCTACTCCCTCAGCCGTCGTGGCGATGCGCCCGCCGTTATGGGCAAACTCAACCGCAGCAGGACGCCGTATGTGGCGGTGCTGTTATCCACGGGGGCGGCATTTCTCACGGTGGTGGTAAATTATTACGCCCCGGCGAAAGTGTTTAAATTCCTGATCGACAGCTCCGGCGCGATCGCCCTGCTCGTCTACCTGGTGATTGCGGTTTCCCAGCTCAGAATGCGGAAAATCCTGCTGGCGGAAGGGAGTGAAATTAAGCTGAAAATGTGGCTCTATCCGTGGCTGACCTGGCTGGTTATCGCTTTTATCTGCTTTGTGCTGGTGGTGATGCTATTCCGACCGGCGCAACAGCTGGAGGTGATTTCTACCGGGCTGTTAGGACTGGGGATCATTTGTACCGTGCCGATTATGTCCCGCTGGAAAAAACTGGTATTGTGGCAAAAAACGCCGTTGCAAAATACGCGTTAGACCTGTGTCCCGGCGCGCGCCGGGATATCAGCCCAATGCTATTCAGGAGTTGTACCATGACCGCCTCTGCCCAACCGACGGCCATAGATGGATACCGATGGCTCAAAAACGATATTATTCGCGGCGTTTATCAGCCCGATGAGAAGCTGCGCATGAGTCTGTTAACATCACGCTATGAGTTAGGCGTGGGGCCGTTGCGGGAGGCGCTTTCTCAACTGGTGGCGGAACGGCTGGTCACGGTGGTGAACCAAAAAGGCTATCGCGTGGCGTCGATGTCGGAGCAGGAACTGCTCGATATTTTCGATGCCCGCGCCAATATGGAAGCCATGCTGGTGCAACTGGCTATTGCGCGTGGCGGCGATGAGTGGGAAGCCGATATTCTCGCCAGGGCGCATATGCTCAACAAACTGGAATCGAGCGATGCCAGCGAACGTATGCTGGATGAGTGGGATCAGCGCCATCAGGCATTTCATACGGCCATTGTTGCCGGTTGCGGCTCACATTATCTGCTGCAAATGCGCGAGCGACTTTTCGATCTGGCGGCACGCTACCGTTTTATCTGGCTGCGCAAAACGGTTCTGTCCGTTGAAATGCTCGAAGATAAACATATTCAGCATCGGGCGCTTATGGAGGCTATTCTGGCGCGCGATGCCGCACGCGCCAGCGAATTAATGCGCCAGCATTTACTGACGCCAATTCCGATTATTCAACAGGCGATGGTCGGTAAACTTCAGCAGGAACAGAGCTGAGTCCGGTTACTCTTCCGGGATACGTAAAACCTGCCCGGGATATATTTTATCCGGGCTTTTCAGCATCGGCTTATTCGCTTCAAAGATTTTGTTGTACAGGTTGGCATTACCGTAAACCTGTTTTGAAATAGCGCTCAACGTGTCGCCTGATTTCACCGTATAAAATTGACTCTCCGCCGCAGGCGCTGACGTTTTAACCTGATCTTCCACACTGCCGATCCCGGAAATATTCCCGATCGCAATGAGGATTTTTTCTTTCGCTTCCTGACTTAAACCGTCGCCCGTTACCGTCGCTTTACCGTCCGTCACCTGCACATTGACTTTATCGGCGTCAGGAATACCGGTTTTGTTTAAGTGTTCCTGCACCTTTTTCGCCAGATCATCTTTATCATGATTTCCGGTTACGGCATCCCAGAGCTTTTCGCCCGCATCTTTCACAAAATTGAAGAGACCCATATTTACCTCGGTTGTACACAATAGACACCCAGAGAGTGTAGCAGAGGGAAGCGGCATGACATATTGCTGGCGCAAACTGTAAGGCGAACAAGACATTCCGCATTTACACCCTTTACGCTGCCAGGAAGCTGATTTACGCTGCTAAATACACCGTATTGTCCACCAGGAGAAACCATGACAACCGGGACGATTTCCCCGCGCGAAGCACAGGCGCTGATAGCACAAGGGGCAACGCTGATTGATATCCGTGACGCCGATGAATACCTGCGCGAACATATTCCCGACGCGCAGCTGGCGCCGCTCTCCACGCTTGAGCACGGCGCTTTTCCGGCGGCGTTACGGGCTGAACGCATCATCTTTCACTGTCAGTCAGGCAGGCGTACCAGCGGCAATGCCGCAACGCTCCAGGCGGTCGCCGCCCCCGCAGAAGTCTGGCTGCTGGAGGGGGGAATCGAAGGCTGGAAAGCTGCGGGCCTGCCCGTGGCGGAAGATAAGTCTCAGCCGCTGCCGCTGATGCGTCAGGTGCAAATTGCCGCCGGAGGACTGGTTTTACTGGGCGTTGCGCTGGGTTACACCGTCAGTAGCGGTTTCTTCCTGATCAGCGGCTTTGTTGGCGCCGGGTTAATGCTAGCGGGATTCACGGGTTTCTGCGGCATGGCGCGACTGCTCGAAAAGATGCCCTGGAACCGGCGAACGCATTAAGCGGTAGCGCCAGAATCGCCGCAGTCCCCGGCGGGCCGGGTGGTTTGTACTGACCAGGTTGATATCAGCCGGATAAGCACCGTCTCATCCGGCAAAATACCGCGAAATTAGATCAGAAAATCATCCAGAGATTTCCCCGCCGCCAGCGCCTGGGCAATCGGCTTAGGCGTACGCCCCTGACCAGTCCATGTTTTCGTCTCACCATCAAAATCGGTAAAACGATATTTCGCCGGGCGCGGCTGACGTTTTTTACCTGAACGCGGCGTTGCCGCCCCCATATTTAATAAATCTTCTGGATTGATGCCGTCGGCTTTCATCATCTCCAGAAAGGTATTAATTTTCTCTTGCTGTTCAGCGCGCAGACGCTGTTGCTCTTCTTCTTCTTCGCGTCTTTCTTTAGTGACAACCCTGAATTTTTCGAGCATTTCTTCAAGAACGTCAATGGAGAATTCGCGGGCCATTGCGCGCAGTGTACGGATATTATTTAAATTCTGTAACATCAAAGTCATAACAATAAAAACCTTTTAACGCAGGGGAAAACAAGTATTACGCCAGAAAGTATATTCGATTATTGATTATATTTCCAGAGAGTGGGATATACAGTAATATCCGGCCTGCACACCGCCGCTTATATTTATTCGCCTTCGCCGTTATATATCAGCCAGAATAACGCACGCCTGCGAAATTAAAAAAGCGGCCCCTCCCCGGCGTACACAGCAGCAGCCGTCGATGCCCTTTCGCTCCCGCCTCGCTTGCGCAAAACGCCGAAAAAAACAATAAAAGTTAAACCATTGATTTGGAAAACATTAGTCACGGCGGACAACGAAAATCCCGAAACGAACAAAAAACAGACACCGGCAGAGTATTTTATCGACAAAAAGGCAATAAATAAAAATTTTACACTAGTTGATAGTTATTATATAGAGATATACGCTATGCATTAGCGAAAGCACTACGCTAAATCACTACAACCACACGTTCAATGGCGATTTTTACCCTTTTACAAGGAGCATTAACATGTTCTCACCGCAGTCACGCTTGCGTCATGCAGTCGCAGACACGTTCGCGATGGTTGTTTATTGTTCTGTCGTGAACATGTTGATCGAGATATTCCTCTCTGGAATGACTTTTGAACAGTCGCTGTCTTCCCGTCTGGTCGCCATTCCGGTCAATATTCTGATCGCGTGGCCCTATGGAATGTATCGTGATGCAATTATGCGCGTCGCGCGTAAGGCGAGCCCGGCGAGTTGGGTGAAGAATCTGGCGGATGTACTGGCTTACGTCACCTTCCAGTCTCCGGTTTATGTCGCAATTTTGTTGACGGTCGGCGCAGACTGGCACCAGATTACAGCGGCAGTCAGTTCGAATATCGTGATATCCATGCTGATGGGCGCGGTTTACGGCTACTTCCTTGATTATTGCCGCCGCCTGTTCAAAGTCAGCAGCTACCACCAGGCCAAAGCCTGAGACCCGCTTTCTTCGCGACTGGCAAGGCCAGTCGCTTCATTAGTTTGAATTTGGTTTTGCTTCGCCAAACAGTCCATGCAAATAGCGCTCAAGCGCAATCCGTGAACTAAAGCCGTGCGGTATGCCGTAATGTTCGTGAATTTCTCCGCCTAAATAAAGCGGGAACTGATGATAATGATCGCAGGTTTTAATTTCCGAAGCGGGTTCAGCCAGTGAAGAACTGCGTTCTTTTAGCGTCGGATGAATCACTAATGCGGTACGCCCCATACGCGCTTCACGATTAACGTACACATAATTTTCGCCACGTCGATAACCGTATGCTTTCTGTGTTACCACATCTACGGTAAAACCCACTTTTTCAAGTACGCGCGCCACCTCATCGGGTCGTAAATACATATTTTATCCTCGTTATCCTTTACTGCGGGCTTACCTTACCCGATCCAGCATTAGCAACGCTTTCAGAAAAATCCATAAACTCGCGAATATACCGTGACGCGCCTCAGAAGATAAAAAATATGGACTACACTGAAGTTCACATCGAAATCAATGGAGGATCATATGTTTAACCGACCGAGCCGAAAAGACGCCGATGAAAATGTTCAGGATATTCAGAACGATGTCAGTCAATTAGCCGATACCCTTGAAGACGTGCTGAAATCATGGGGAAGTGATGCCAAAGATGAAGCGGAAACCGCGCGGCGCAAAGCGCAGGCATTGCTGAAAGAAACCCGTGCCCGTATGCATGGCCGCACGCGAGTAGAACAGGCGGCGCGTGATGCCGTAGGATGCGCGGATACCTTTGTGCGAGAAAAACCCTGGTGCAGCATGGGGACAGCCGCCGCTGTCGGCATTGTTGTCGGGGCGCTGTTAAGTTTACGCCGTTAACGGGGAATCTTGCCGGATGCGACGCAGAGCGTCTTATCCGGCCGACGGCGTGTCGGTTATGGCTTCCCGAAGCTGACGTGCGACCTGTTTTGCCATTTCCGCTGAAGTGATGTTGGTAAACGACAGCAGCAGTCCTCCCCTTCCTTCTGACTGAAGCCGCCAGCGGCTCAATGCCTGCACCGCTAATCCGGCCTGATTGGCTTTCGCCGTCAGCAACCGGTCATCAGCATCCACCGCAACAACCAGCTGAATGCCGCCTTCCTGCGGGACAACGGCGAATCCCTGCTCACGCAGCGCTTCTTCCATCCAAAGCCGTCGCCTGGCGTAATGCTGGCGCATCTTTTTCAAATGCCGCCAGAAATGACCATCGCGGATAAAATCCGCCAGCGTCTGCTGCCACAGCACCGGCACGCTACAGGCCATCAGCCCCGCCAGTTGACGAAAACGCGCCACCTGATTAAGCGGAACCACCAGCCATGCGGTACGCAGCGCCGGAAACAGCGACTTGCTGAACGTTCCGGCATAGATCACCCGCTGCGGCGCATCGAGGCTTTTCAGCGGCGGAAGCGGCTTGCCGTGGTAACGAAATTCACTGTCATAATCATCTTCGATAATCCATGCCTGCGCGCTCGCCGCCCATTCAAGTAACTGGCGGCGACGGGTTAAAGAGAGCGCCACGCCGAGCGGGCTTTGGTGGGCCGGCGTTAACAACACAAAACGCGCCTGCGGGTAATCGTGAATGCCTGCCGCCACATTCAGTCCATGATCATCGACCGGAACCGGCATCAGCCCGATATTTTCCTGGGCAATCACCGGGCGAATAAGGGGAAACCCGGGATCTTCAACCCACATGCCTTCTCCTGGTTTCGCCAGCGCGCGCAGGATAAGGGTCATTGAGGACGCATAGCCGGAAGTGATAAACACCTGTTCCGGCAGGCATTCAATACTGCGCGACACCCGCAGATAATCGACAATGGCCTCGCGCAAAACCGCTTCGCCGCAGACGTCGCCCAACGCGAGATCAAAACGGGTCTGCGTACGCAGGCGACGCCCCATCACCCGCGCCCAAATCTCACGCGGGAAAAGATCCAGCGCAGGCAATCCCATTTGAAATGGATCGGGCGTCTGGCTTTCTCCGGCGAAAACGGCAGGCGTAGCGACCGTTTTTTCTGGACGTACATGCCCGCTGACAAACGTACCGGCCTGCCCGCGCCGCTCCAGCCAGCCTTGCGCCACCAGCTCGCCGTACGCGTTTTCAACCGTCGAGCGTGAAACGCCTAACTCTTGCGACCATGTCCGGCTGGACGGCAAACGCGCCCCGGCCTTGAGTTCGCCTTGCTCAATGGCGTTTTTTAACTGACGGGCGATTTGCTGGTAGCGTGGCACAGGTGAACGATCCTTTATGGTCTGCTTTTTTCATAAAAATATGGCTCTCTTTAGCAGTCCATTATAGTGCTACATTGCTGACGTCTAAACGAGGAGAAGTATGATGACGACATTACGTCAGCCCTATTATGAACTTAGCCCTGAAGTCTATAGTGCGCTGGGCCAGGCCAAAAAAGCGTTGGAAAACAGCGCGCTGGACACCACGCTGATGGAACTGATTTATCTGCGTATCTCACAGATCAACGGTTGCGCATTTTGTCTGGAGATGCACAGCAAAGCCCTGCGTAAATCCGGCGTGGCGCAAAGCAAACTGGATGCACTGGCCGGGTGGCGGGTAAGCCATCACTTCAACGAACAGGAGCGTGCGGCGCTGGCCTGGGCGGAATCCGTCACGGATATCGCAAGAACGCATGCCGAAGATGACGCGTATCTGCCGCTACTCGAAAGTTTCAGCGCCCGTGAAATCAGCGATCTGACTTTTGCTATCAGTCTGATGAACTGCTTCAACCGTCTGGCTGTTGGGATGCGGATGTAAACCCGCTATTGCCGGATGGCGGCGTAAACGCCTTATCCGGCCTACACCGTAGGCCCGATTAGCGTAAGCACCATCGGGCGACGTTTAACCATACCCCCCCATTCCCGCTGAGCTAATCAGCAGAAGCAAATTAATCGATATTTCCCATATCTTGTGTGGTTGAAACTTTATTCATCTACATCTAGTATTCCCTCTATCAAGACACACACAACCCGACGCATATCATCGCGCCGTTCTCTCATTTTAAATGGAAATACGAATCATGCGCATTACTATTTACACTCGTAACGACTGTGTTCAGTGCCACGCCACCAAACGGGCGATGGAAAGCCGTGGATTTGACTTTGAGATGGTGAACGTCGATCTGGTTCCCGACGCGGCAGACACCCTGCGGGAAAAAGGTTTTCGCCAGCTGCCGGTGGTCATCGCGGGCGATACCAGTTGGTCAGGCTTCCGCCCGGATATGATCAACCGTCTGCATCCTGATGCGCGCGTGGCCAGCGCATGAGCCAACTCGTCTACTTTTCCAGCAGCTCCGAAAATACGCACCGCTTTATGCAGCGTCTGGGGCTGCCCGCTATTCGCATTCCGCTTAATGAACGCGAGCGAATCAGGGTAGACGAACCTTACATTCTGGTCGTCCCCTCTTACGGCGGCGGCGGTACGGCAGGCGCGGTTCCACGACAGGTGATCCGCTTTTTAAATGATGAACATAACCGGGCGTTAATTCGCGGCGTGATCGCCTCCGGCAACCGTAACTTTGGCGAGGCTTACGGTCGCGCTGGCGAGGTCATTTCACAAAAATGCGGCGTCCCCTGGCTGTACCGCTTTGAACTGATGGGAACGCAAAGCGACATCGACAACGTCCGAAAAGGAGTGAGCGAATTTTGGCAACGACAACCGCAGAACGTGTGAAGCAAGAAACGATGGATTATCACGCGCTGAATGCCATGCTGAATCTGTACGATAAAGCAGGCCATATTCAGTTCGACAAGGATCGGCAGGCGGTGGAGGTGTTCTTTGCCACCCATGTCCGCCCCAATTCCGTCTCCTTTGCCAGCCAGGACGAGCGCCTGGAGTATCTGCTTCGCGAAGGCTATTACGACGAAAGCGTTTTAACCCGCTACGATCGCGCTTTCGTGGTGAAGCTGTTTGCTCACGCCCACGCCAGCGGTTTTCGCTTCCAGACGTTCCTTGGCGCGTGGAAATATTACACCAGCTATACGCTGAAAACGTTCGACGGCAAACGCTACCTTGAAGACTTTGAAGACCGGGTGACAATGGTGGCGCTGACGCTGGCGCAGGGCAATGAAGCGCTGGCGATGCAGCTTACCGATGAAATCCTCTCCGGGCGCTTTCAGCCGGCCACGCCGACCTTCTTAAACTGCGGCAAACAACAGCGCGGCGAGCTGGTCTCCTGCTTCCTGTTACGCATTGAAGACAATATGGAGTCCATTGGTCGGGCGGTTAACTCGGCGCTACAGCTTTCCAAGCGCGGCGGCGGCGTGGCATTTTTGCTCTCGAATCTTCGTGAAGCGGGCGCGCCGATCAAGCGTATTGAGAACCAGTCCTCAGGCGTGATCCCGGTAATGAAGATGCTGGAAGACGCCTTTTCTTACGCTAATCAGTTAGGGGCGCGTCAGGGGGCGGGCGCCGTGTATCTGCATGCGCACCACCCGGATATCCTGCGTTTTCTCGACACGAAACGCGAAAACGCCGATGAAAAAATCCGTATTAAAACGCTGTCGCTGGGCGTGGTGATCCCGGACGTAACGTTCCGTCTGGCGAAAGAAAACGCGCAGATGGCGCTGTTCTCGCCTTACGATGTCGAACGCATTTACGGCAAACCGTTCGGAGATATCGCCATTAGCGAACGGTACGATGAGCTGCTCGCCGACGAACGCGTACGCAAGCAGTACATCAACGCGCGCGAATTTTTCCAGCGGCTCGCGGAAATCCAGTTTGAGTCAGGCTATCCCTACATCATGTATGAGGATACGGTAAACCGCGCAAACCCGATTGCCGGTCGCATCAACATGAGCAACCTGTGCTCGGAGATTTTGCAGGTCAACAGCGCCTCCACCTATGATGAAAATCTGGATTATGCGCAGGTCGGGCATGATATCTCCTGCAACCTCGGTTCGCTGAACATCGCCCATACGATGGACTCCCCGAATTTTGGCCGCACGGTGGAAACGGCGATTCGCGGCCTGACGGCGGTGTCGGATATGAGCCATATCCGCAGCGTACCGTCAATTGAAGCCGGAAACGCCGCGTCACACGCGATTGGCCTGGGGCAGATGAACCTGCACGGTTATCTGGCGCGAGAAGGCATTGCCTACGGCAGCCCGGAGGCGCTGGATTTCACCAACCTCTATTTCTACACCGTGACCTGGCACGCGCTGAATACCTCAATGATGATGGCGCGTGAACGCGGTAAAACCTTCGCCGGATTCAAACAATCGCGCTATGCCAGCGGCGAGTATTTCGAACAATATTTGCAGGGCGACTGGCAGCCGAAAACCGACACGGTTCGTGCGCTCTTTGCCCGTAGCGGCATTATGCTTCCGGGCCGCGAAATGTGGGCGCGGCTGCGGGATGAGGTGATGCGCTACGGTATCTATAACCAGAATTTACAGGCGGTGCCGCCGACCGGTTCCATTTCCTATATCAACCACGCGACGTCAAGCATTCACCCGATCGTGTCGAAGATAGAGATCCGCAAAGAAGGAAAAACCGGGCGCGTTTACTACCCGGCCCCGTTTATGACCAATGAGAACCTGGACATGTACCAGGACGCCTATGAAATCGGCCCGGAAAAAATCATTGATACCTATGCCGAAGCCACACGCCACGTTGATCAGGGACTGTCGCTGACGCTGTTCTTCCCGGATACCGCGACAACCCGCGATATCAACAAAGCCCAGATTTACGCGTGGCGAAAAGGGATCAAAACGCTGTATTACATCCGTCTGCGTCAGCTGGCGCTGGAAGGTACTGAAATAGAAGGCTGCGTATCATGCGCGCTATAAGGAGAGCAGGATGAAACTATCACGCGTGAGCGCCATCAACTGGAACAAGATTCAGGATGATAAAGACCTGGAAGTGTGGAACCGCCTGACCAGCAACTTCTGGCTGCCGGAAAAGGTGCCGCTTTCCAATGATATCCCCGCCTGGCAGACGCTAAGCGCCGCCGAGCAGCAGCTTACCATCCGCGTGTTTACCGGATTAACGCTGCTCGACACCATTCAGAATATCGCCGGGGCCCCCGCGTTGATGCAGGACGCGCTGACGCCGCATGAAGAGGCGGTGCTGTCAAACATCAGCTTTATGGAAGCGGTACATGCCCGCTCGTACAGCTCGATTTTCTCTACGCTTTGCCAGACGAAAGACGTAGACGCGGCCTATGCCTGGAGTGAGGAAAATGCGCCGCTGCAACGCAAGGCGCAGATTATCCTGCAACATTACACCGCCGACAATCCGCTGAAAAAGAAAATCGCCAGCGTATTCCTGGAATCTTTCCTGTTCTATTCCGGCTTCTGGCTGCCAATGTATTTTTCCAGCCGGGGCAAGCTGACCAACACCGCCGACCTGATTCGTCTGATTATTCGTGACGAAGCGGTACATGGGTATTACATCGGCTATAAATACCAAAAAGGGCTGGAGAAACTGTCGGAATCCGAACGCGACGAATTGAAGCATTTCGCCCTTGATTTGCTGATGGAGCTGTATGACAACGAGTCTCGCTATACGGAAGAACTGTATGCCGAAACCGGTTGGGTGGCAGACGTTAACGCCTTTCTCTGTTACAACGCCAATAAAGCGTTGATGAACCTGGGCTACGAAGCGTTATTCCCCGCAGAAATGGCGGAGGTCAATCCTGCCATACTTGCTGCGCTGTCACCGAATGCGGATGAAAACCATGATTTCTTCTCCGGTTCAGGCTCCTCCTATGTGATGGGAAAAGCCATCGAAACCGAAGACGAAGACTGGAATTTTTGACGGCGATTATCGCGGTAAATATCGATCACACTTCCGCGATAATATTTTAACGGGATCACGTTTTTATCACACAATTATTTCTGTGTGATCTACACTCAATATCTGCCACATTATTCGCCTGAATTTCAGCAATTCAGGCGCGTTTTCGGTGGTCGTTACAAAAAATATCGCTCTCCCCCCACTCCCGCTCAGCCCTTATATCATGGGAAATCCCGGCAAATGGCCTCCGGCAATATTTGTGCCTGAGGAAAATTCAGGGTTGTCTCAGATTCTCAGTATGTTAGGGTAGAAAAAGGTGACTATTTCTATCAGGTATCGTATCGACATAATAAATAACAGGAATCTTTCTATTGCATGGCAATTAAATTAGAAGTTAAGAATCTCTATAAGATATTTGGTGAGCATCCGCAGCGAGCTTTCAAATATATTGAAAAAGGACTTTCGAAAGAGCAAATTCTGGATAAAACAGGGCTATCGCTTGGCGTTAAAGACGCCAGTCTGGCCATTGAAGAAGGCGAGATTTTTGTCATCATGGGATTATCCGGTTCGGGTAAATCCACAATGGTACGCCTTCTCAATCGCCTGATTGAACCCACCCGCGGGCAAGTGCTGATCGACGGCGTTGATATTGCAAAAATATCTGACGCCGAGCTTCGCGAGGTGCGCAGAAAGAAAATTGCGATGGTTTTCCAGTCATTTGCATTAATGCCGCACATGACCGTACTGGATAATACGGCATTCGGCATGGAATTAGCCGGCGTTGCCGCTGAAGAGCGCCGTGAAAAAGCGCTGGATGCCTTACGCCAGGTGGGGCTGGAGAATTATGCGCACGGCTACCCGGATGAACTCTCCGGCGGTATGCGCCAGCGTGTCGGTCTGGCCCGCGCATTAGCGATCAACCCTGACATTCTGTTAATGGATGAGGCCTTCTCGGCGCTCGATCCCTTAATTCGTACCGAGATGCAGGATGAGCTGGTAAAACTACAGGCAAAACATCAGCGTACCGTCGTTTTTATTTCCCACGATCTCGATGAAGCGATGCGTATTGGCGATCGTATTGCCATTATGCAAAACGGCGAAGTCGTTCAGGTGGGAACGCCAGATGAAATTCTGAATAACCCGGCGAATGATTATGTCCGCACCTTCTTCCGTGGGGTCGATATTAGCCAGGTGTTCAGCGCCAAAGATATTGCCCGCCGCAGCCCGGTGGGATTAATTCGTAAAACGCCAGGTTTTGGTCCGCGTTCCGCACTGAAATTATTGCAGGATGAAGACCGTGAATTTGGTTATGTGATTGAACGCGGTAATAAGTTTGTCGGCATTGTTTCCATCGACTCATTAAAAGCGGCATTAAGCCAGGCGCAAGGTATTGAAGCAGCGCTTATTGACGAGTCACTGGCGGTGGATGCGCAAACACCTCTTAGCGAGTTGCTCTCTCATGTTGGCCAGGCGCCTTGTGCGGTGCCGGTTGTCGACGAGGAACAACAGTATGTCGGCATTATTTCAAAACGCATGCTGCTACAGGCTTTAGATCGCGAGGGGGCAAACAATGGCTGAACAAACTAATCCGTGGGATACCGCGCCAGCGGCGGATAGCGCCGCGCAATCCGCCGACGCCTGGGGAACGCCTTCGGGCGCGCCTGCCGATGGCGGCGGCGCAGACTGGCTGACCAGCGCGCCTGCGCCTGCGCCAGAACATTTTAATATTATGGACCCGTTCCATAAGACGCTGATCCCGCTGGACAGCTGGGTCACTGAAGGGATCGACTGGGTCGTTACGCATTTCCGCCCCGTTTTCCAGGGCATCCGTGTACCGGTGGATTACATTCTCAATGGCTTCCAGCAGCTGTTGCTGGGTATGCCAGCTCCGGTGGCGATTATCATTTTCGCACTGATCGCCTGGCAGATCTCCGGCCTGGGGATGGGGGCCGCCACGCTGGTGTCCCTGATTGCCATCGGCGCGATTGGCGCCTGGTCACAGGCGATGATTACCCTGGCGCTGGTGCTGACCGCCCTGCTGTTCTGCGTGGTCATCGGTTTGCCACTGGGGATATGGCTGGCGCGCAGTCCGCGTGCGGCGAAAATTGTCCGCCCGCTGCTGGATGCGATGCAAACAACGCCTGCGTTCGTCTATCTGGTGCCGATCGTGATGCTGTTCGGTATCGGTAACGTGCCGGGGGTGGTAGTGACCATTATCTTTGCCCTGCCGCCGATTGTGCGTCTGACCATTCTGGGGATTAACCAGGTTCCGGCGGATTTGATCGAAGCCTCACGCTCATTTGGCGCCAGTCCGCGTCAGATGCTGTTTAAAGTACAGCTACCGCTGGCCATGCCCACCATTATGGCGGGTGTTAACCAGACGCTCATGCTTGCCCTCTCCATGGTAGTGATCGCCTCTATGATTGCCGTCGGCGGGCTTGGTCAGATGGTGCTGCGTGGCATTGGCCGCCTCGACATGGGGCTGGCGACCGTCGGCGGGGTCGGTATTGTGATCCTCGCTATCATTCTGGACCGCCTGACCCAGGCCGTTGGTCGCGACTCGCGCAGCCGTGGCAACCGCCGCTGGTATACCACCGGTCCCGTTGGGCTTATCACTCGCCCTTTCGTTAAGTAATTCACCCGTTGCCCGGTGGCGCATTGCTTACCGGGTCTACAATTCATTAGCTTACACAAAATCGTTCAAGTTGCATCGCGGCGGCAAACGAATGTATCCCCAGGAGCGTACACGCAGTACGTGACCGGGGTGCATGAGTGCAGCTAACAAAGAGGCAGCTTGGAAGATGAAGTGTAATAAGGAACAACGATGCGACATAACATTCTATTTGCCACAGCGTTTGCCACCCTTGTCTCTACCAGCGCATTCGCTGCCGACCTGCCGGGCAAAGGCGTTACCGTACAGCCGGTGCAGAGCACCATCACCGAAGAAACCTTCCAGACGCTGCTGGTCAGCCGCGCGCTGGAGAAACTGGGTTATACCGTTAATAAGCCAAGCGAAGTTGATTACAACGTCGGTTACACCTCCATTGCCTCTGGCGATGCAACTTTTACCGCCGTGAACTGGCAGCCGCTGCATGATGATATGTACGCCGCTGCGGGCGGAGACAAAAAGTTCTATCGCGAGGGGGTATTCGTGACGGGCGCCGCGCAGGGTTATCTGATCGACAAGAAAACCGCTGAGCAGTACAAGATCACTAACCTCGCCCAGTTGAAAGACCCGAAAATCGCCAAAATCTTTGACACCAACGGCGACGGCAAAGCTGACATGATGGGTTGTTCGCCAGGCTGGGGTTGTGAAGCGGTGATTAACCACCAGAACAAAGCGTTCGATCTGGAAAAAACCGTCGACGTCAGCCACGGTAACTATGCCGCGATGATGGCCGACACCATCACCCGCTTCAAAGAAGGCAAGCCGATTCTGTACTACACCTGGACGCCGTACTGGGTGAGCGACGTGATGAAGCCGGGTAAAGATGTTGTCTGGTTGCAGGTGCCGTTCTCTTCCCTGCCGGGCGAGCAGAAAGACATTGATACTAAACTGCCGAACGGCGCGAACTATGGCTTCCCGGTGAACACCATGCACATTGTCGCCAACAAAGCCTGGGCAGAGAAAAACCCGGCGGCGGCGAAGCTGTTCGCCATCATGAAGGTACCGCTGGCGGATATCAACGCGCAGAACGCGATGATGCATGAAGGCAAATCGTCCGAGGCCGATGTTCAGGGTCACGTTGACGGCTGGATCAAAGCCCACCAGCAGCAGTTTGACGGCTGGGTAAAAGAAGCGCTGGCCGCGCAGAAATAACCCACTCGTCGGCCTTAAAGCTGCGCGCCATCAGGCGCAGTAACCACACCAATGCCGGATGGTGGCGCGATGCGCCTTATCCGGCCTATACGCCCTACCTCAACCGCACAATCCATCACTCAACAAACCACTCACATTCATAAACATCCGCTATGATTGATACCCCAGGAAATCATATCTGACTCAAAATAATGACCAAATCCACTCACGGGCTTAGCCCGGCGCTGATTGTTTTAATGTCCGTGGCAACCGGCCTGGCCGTCGCCAGTAACTATTACGCCCAGCCGCTGCTCGATACTATCGCAAACAATTTCTCGCTTTCCGCCAGCTCGGCGGGCTTTATCGTTACCGCCGCTCAGTTGGGCTATGCCGCCGGATTGCTCTTTCTGGTGCCGCTGGGCGATATGTTCGAGCGCCGGACGCTCATCGTCTCCATGACGCTGCTGGCCGCAGGCGGCATGCTGATAACCGCCTGCAGTCAGTCGCTCGGTATGATGATTCTCGGCACGGCGCTCACCGGGCTGTTCTCCGTCGTGGCGCAAATCCTGGTGCCGCTGGCTGCGACGCTCGCCACGCCGGATAAGCGCGGCAAAGTGGTCGGCACCATCATGAGCGGCCTGCTGCTGGGGATTTTACTGGCGCGTACCGTTGCCGGATTGCTGGCGAATCTTGGCGGCTGGCGCACCGTCTTCTGGGTCGCTTCTGTGCTGATGGCGCTGATGGCCGTCGCGCTGTGGCGCGGTTTACCAAAGGTGAAATCAGAAACGCATCTTAACTATCCGCAGCTATTGGGTTCCGTGTTCAGCCTGTTTATCCACGACGGCCTCCTGCGCACCCGCGCGTTGTTAGGCTGCCTGACGTTCGCCAACTTCAGCATTCTCTGGACATCAATGGCCTTTTTACTGGCCGCGCCGCCGTTTAACTATTCCGAAGGGATGATTGGGCTGTTTGGTCTGGCGGGAGCCGCTGGCGCGCTGGGCGCACGTCCAGCGGGCGGTTTTGCCGATAAAGGGAAGTCTCATCTCACCACGACTTTCGGCCTGCTGTTGCTGTTGCTCTCCTGGCTGGCTATCTGGTACGGACACAGCTCCGTGCTGGCGCTGATTATTGGCATCCTGGTGCTGGATCTCACCGTGCAGGGCGTACACATCACCAATCAGACGGTGATTTACCGCGTCCACCCGGATGCGCGTAACCGGCTCACCGCCGGGTATATGACCAGCTACTTTATCGGCGGCGCCGCCGGTTCGTTGATTTCGGCATCGGCCTGGCAGCATGCCGGCTGGGCCGGCGTTTGTCTGGCCGGTACCACCGTCGCCGCGCTCAATCTGCTGGTCTGGTGGCGAGGTTTTCACCGACAAGAAGCCGCAAATTAAGCAGATGGCAAGCGTTTACCTTTGATTGAGCTCCCCAGGGTGTTAAGGCGTCCCCCACTCTGTTAAGGTTATATGATTCATTTATGCTGGTTATTTTAACATCGGTGACGAATCAGATAATCTTATGGAAAGCCCTGCACCCCAGTCTGAGCCCCGTCCGGCAACATTAACGGAAGGATTCAAAGACAGTTTACCGATAGTCATAAGTTATATTCCGGTGGCGTTTGCGTTTGGCCTTAACGCCACCCGTCTGGGCTTTACTCCCCTCGAAAGCGTTTTTTTCTCCTGCATTATTTACGCAGGCGCCAGCCAGTTCGTCATCACCACCATGCTCGCGGCGGGCAGCACATTATGGGTCGCCGCGCTGACCGTGATGGCGATGGACGTGCGCCATGTGCTGTACGGCCCTTCCCTGCGTAGTCGCATCAGTCAACGGCTCAGTAAACCTAAAACCGCCCTGTGGGCATTTGGTCTCACCGATGAAGTGTTTGCTGCCGCCACGGCCAAACTGGTGCGGGATAACCGCCGCTGGAGTGAAAACTGGATGATCGGCATCGCGTTCTGCTCCTGGGCCTCCTGGGTGCTCGGCACGGTCATTGGCGCATTTTCCGGGAGCGGATTGCTGAAAGGCTTCCCCGCCGTTGAGGCGGCATTAGGTTTTATGCTGCCAGCCCTGTTTATGAGCTTTTTGCTCGCCTCTTTTCAACGTAAACAAACGCTGTGCGTCACGGCGGCGTTAATCGGCGCGCTGGCAGGCGTCACGCTGTTTTCCATTCCTGCGGCTATCCTGGCGGGTATCGCCAGCGGGTGTCTGACCGCCTTGATCCAGTCGTTCTGGCAAGGAGCGCCCGATGAGTTATGAGGTTTTGCTGCTGGGGCTGCTGGTTGGCTGCGCCAATTATTGTTTTCGTTATTTACCGCTTCGTCTGCGAATGGGAAACACCCGTCCCGCCAGGCGCGGCGCAACGGGCGTGTTGCTCGACACCATTGGCATCGCATCCATCTGCGCCCTGCTGGTGGTGTCTACGGCTCCCGAAGTGATGCACGACGCCAGCCGGTTCATTCCGACGCTGGTCGGGTTTGCCGTCCTGGGCGTCAGTTTCTACAAGACGCGCAGCATCATCATCCCAACGCTACTGAGCGCTCTGGGCTATGGACTCGCCTGGAAGATAGGGGTCATTTTATAACCCAAAAGAATCATTTTAAATTAATAATACATTTACTTTATTTGTCACTGTCGTTACTATATCGGCTGAAATTAATGAGGTCATGCCCAAATGGATAGTTCGTTTACGCCCATTGAACAAATGCTAAAATTTCGCGCCAGCCGCCACGAAGAGTTTCCTTACCAGGAGATCCTTCTGACCCGCCTTTGCATGCATATGCAAGGCAAACTGCTGGAAAACCGCAATAAGATGCTGAAAGCTCAAGGGATTAACGAGACGTTGTTTATGGCGTTGATTACGCTGGAGTCTCAGGAAAACCACAGTATTCAGCCATCTGAACTGAGTTGCGCGCTGGGTTCGTCCCGTACCAACGCAACACGTATCGCAGATGAGTTAGAGAAACGCGGCTGGATCGAACGTCGTGAAAGCGATAACGACCGTCGCTGCCTGCATCTGCAACTGACTGAGAAAGGTCACGCGTTTTTGCGCGAGGTGTTACCGCCTCAGCATCACTGCCTGCACCAGCTATGGTCCTCTCTCAGCACCGCCGAAAAAGATCAACTTGAGCACATCACTCGTAAGCTCCTGACGCGTCTCGATCAGATGGATCAGGATGGCGCCGTTCTTGAGGCGCTACGCTAACGCGTCGACACGCTCAATCATCCAGATTTATAAAAGAAAAAACTGACAGGCCAGCACGTCATACTGCTGGCCTTTCTGACAAAAACGTCGGCCCAGCCGATATGAAAAATAAGATCGTGGAGAACAACATGAGCGCAAATGCGGAGACTCAAACCCCGCAGCAACCGGTTAAGAAGAATGGCAAACGTAAAAGCGCGCTAATCCTTTTAACCTTGCTCTTTATCGCAATTGCCGTGGCATATGGGATTTATTGGTTTTTAGTACTGCGTCATATCGAAGAGACGGATGATGCGTACGTGGCAGGGAACCAGGTTCAAATCATGGCGCAGGTATCAGGCAGCGTGACGAAAGTCTGGGCTGATAACACTGACTTTGTAAAACAGGGCGACGTGCTGGTCACGCTCGACCAGACGGATGCCAGACAGGCATTCGAAAAAGCGAAAACGGCGCTGGCCTCCAGCGTTCGCCAGACGCACCAGTTGATGATCAATAGCAAGCAGCTCCAGGCCAGCATTGAAGTGCAGAAAACCGCACTGGCACAGGCGCAAAGCGACTTTAATCGTCGCGTGCCGCTGGGCAATGCGAACCTGATTGGTCGCGAAGAGCTGCAACACGCGCGTGATGCCGTCGCCAGCGCGCAGGCGCAGCTGGATGTGGCAATTCAACAATATAACGCAAACCAGGCGATGATCCTCGGCAGCAAGCTGGAAGATCAGCCTGCCGTGCAACAGGCGGCCACGGAAGTGCGCAACGCCTGGCTGGCGCTGGAACGTACCAAAATCGTCAGCCCGATGACCGGCTACGTCTCCCGCCGAGCCGTACAGCCTGGCGCGCAGATTAGCCCGACCACGCCGCTGATGGCGGTCGTGCCTGCCACCAACCTGTGGGTGGACGCGAACTTCAAAGAGACGCAGCTCGCCCATATGCGTATCGGCCAACCGGCAACGGTCATCAGCGATATTTACGGCGATGACGTGAAATACACCGGTAAGGTT
The DNA here is from genome assembly GCF_030333125.1 of Citrobacter sp. CK206. NCBI lineage: Bacteria > Pseudomonadati > Pseudomonadota > Gammaproteobacteria > Enterobacterales > Enterobacteriaceae > Citrobacter > Citrobacter sp. CK206. The sequence goes on along the minus strand of NZ_JAOWGM010000027.1, from coordinate 5,720 downwards.
GTCGGCCTGGATATGGGGACAGGCAGCGCCTTCTCCCTGCTTCCGGCGCAAAACGCGACCGGCAACTGGATCAAGGTCGTGCAGCGCTTGCCTGTACGTATTGAACTGGATGCGCAGCAACTGGCGCAGCATCCGCTGCGTATCGGCTTATCAACCCTCGTCACCGTGGATACGTCGAATCGCGACGGACAGGTGCTGGCAAGCCAGGTTCGTAGTACCCCGGTTTCTGAGAGTAACGCACGAGAAATTAATCTCGCTCCGGTCAATAAGCTGATCGAAGAGATTGTGCAGGCCAACGCGGGATAATCCTGAGGTGCGTGTAATGCAACAGCAAAAACCGCTGGAAGGCGCGCAGCTGGTCATTATGACGATTGCGCTGTCGCTGGCGACATTCATGCAGGTGCTGGACTCCACCATTGCTAACGTGGCGATCCCCACCATCGCCGGGAACCTTGGCTCATCGTTGAGCCAGGGGACATGGGTTATCACCTCATTCGGGGTGGCGAACGCGATCTCCATCCCGATTACCGGCTGGCTGGCGAAACGCGTCGGGGAAGTGAAGCTGTTCATGTGGTCAACCGTCGCCTTTGCCATTGCGTCATGGGCGTGCGGGGTCTCCAACAGTCTGAACATGCTGATCTTCTTCCGCGTGGTTCAGGGTGTCGTCGCAGGGCCGTTAATCCCGCTCTCACAGAGCCTGTTGCTGAATAACTATCCTCCCGCAAAACGTTCTATCGCGCTGGCGCTATGGTCGATGACGGTGATTGTCGCGCCGATCTGCGGCCCGATACTGGGCGGCTACATCAGCGATAACTATCACTGGGGCTGGATTTTCTTCATCAACGTGCCGATTGGGGTTGCGGTCGTGCTGATGACGCTGCAAACCCTGCGCGGTCGCGAGACCCGCACCGAGCAGCGACGTATCGACGCTATCGGCCTGGCGCTGCTGGTGATTGGTATCGGCAGTCTACAGATCATGCTTGACCGCGGGAAAGAGCTGGACTGGTTCGCCTCGCAAGAGATTATCATCCTGACCGTGGTCGCCGTCATTGCCATCAGTTTCCTGATTGTCTGGGAGCTGACCGACGATAACCCAATCGTTGACCTCTCTTTGTTCAAGTCGCGTAACTTCACGATTGGCTGTTTGTGTATCAGTCTCGCCTATATGCTCTATTTCGGCGCGATTGTGTTGTTACCGCAGCTGTTGCAGGAGGTATACGGCTATACCGCGACGTGGGCCGGCCTGGCCTCAGCGCCGGTCGGGGTAATCCCGGTGATCCTGTCGCCGATTATCGGACGTTTCGCCCACAAGCTGGATATGCGCAGGCTGGTCACGTTCAGCTTTATCATGTATGCCGTCTGCTTTTACTGGCGTGCGTGGACGTTTGAGCCGGGTATGGATTTCGGCGCATCGGCCTGGCCGCAGTTTATTCAGGGCTTCGCCGTAGCCTGCTTCTTTATGCCGCTCACCACCATCACGCTCTCCGGCTTGCCGCCTGAGCGTCTGGCGGCGGCGTCGAGTCTGTCTAACTTTACGCGAACGCTGGCGGGGTCAATTGGCACATCAATCACTACCACCATGTGGACCAACCGTGAAGCGATGCACCATTCGCAATTGACCGAGTCGGTGAATCCGTACAACCCCAATGCCCAGGCGATGTACGATCAGCTACAGGGGCTGGGGATGACGCAGCAGCAGGCGTCAGGCTGGATCGCCCAGCAGATTACCAATCAGGGGCTGATTATTTCCGCCAATGAGATCTTCTGGATGTCGGCCGGGATCTTCCTCGTGCTGCTTGGGCTGGTCTGGTTCGCCAAACCACCTTTCGGCGCGGGCGGCGGCGGTGGAGGCGCGCATTAATAAAAAAGCCAGTTCATCATGAACTGGCTTTTTTTTTGCCGGATGGCGGCTACGCCTTATCCGGCCTACAGAACGCGCACATTGTAGGCCCGGTAAGCATCGCGCCACCGGGCATAACGCCGGATGGCGGCTGCGCCTTATCCGGCCTACAGAACGCGCACGTTGTAGGCCCGGTAAGCATCGCGCCACCGGGCATAACGCCGGATGGCGGCTTCGCCTTATCCGGCCTACAGAACATACACGTTGTATGCCCGGTAAGCATCGCGCCACCGGGCATAATGCCGGATGGCGGCGGCGCCTTATCCGGCCTACAGAACACACGTTGTAGGCCCGGTAAGCATCGCGCCACCGGGTATTGCATTCGACTAGATATGCAGTTCCTGCAATTTATCTTTCGGCAGGGCCAGCTCTTCGTTGCTGTTGATGCGAACGTCGTGTTCCAGAATATGACGTGCAATATCCTGCGCTTCGCTCAGAGAGTGCATCTGATACGTACCGCACTGATAAACGTTCAGCTCCGGGATCTGATTCTGCTCCTTCACTTTCAGCACGTCAGCCATCGCGGCTTTCCAGGCGTCTGCCACACGTTGTTCGTCAGGCGTACCGATCAGGCTCATGTAGAAACCGGTACGGCAGCCCATCGGGGAGATATCGATAATCTCAACACCGTTGCCGTTCAGATGATTACGCATAAAACCAGCGAACAGGTGCTCCAGCGTGTGGATACCCTTCTCAGGCATCACTTCTTTATTCGGGATGCAGAAACGCAGGTCAAACACGGTAATGGTATCGCCATGCGGGGTGTTCATCGTTTTCGCGACCCGGACTGCTGGTGCTTCCATCCGGGTATGATCGACTGTGAAGCTATCTAACAACGGCATTTAGCCACCTCCGATAATATTTTTTAAAATAAACTGAACTCTTCGTTCCGGGGCGAGTCTGAGTATGTGAAAGACGCGCATTTGTTATCATCATCCCTGTTTTCAGAGATGAAATTTTGGCCACTCACGAGTGGCCTTTTTCTTTTCTGTCAGGTTTTCTGTCAGGCGTGCTTTTCCAGCCACGCATCAAACGGTTCAGTATCCGCCGCTTCAATCTCAAGCTGACGACGCGTTGACGCCTCACGCTCAGCAATGAAGTCCTCTTCACGCAAAATTTCCAGCGGTTCTTCGCGCAGCAGATTGCGATAAGCCTCGCCCAGCGCTTTGCCGGTGCCGCCAATCCCGGTATCAATCATCGAGCGCAGAATACGCGCTGAGAACGTCAGTTCCGGGTTGTCGAAACAGGCAACCAGTTCATCACATACCTTCTGATAATCCTCTCCCCCGTGGATGCTGTCCAGCGTTTGCGCCACACGTTTCAGGTCGCGGAACAGATCTTTACCCACTTTCGGCAGCGGGAACTGCGCGGTTTCACAGCCAATCCCTAACGTCAGCCCCGGTTTACGCCCTTCCAGAATCACCCGATTCCAGTTCGTGCGCGTACACAGCAGCTCGTCGCTGCTCATTTCCGGCGCATCGGCCAGTACGCACCAGACCATAAACAGATCCAGGAAACGCACCTGCTGCTCGTCCACGCCAATAGGCGAGAACGGGTTAATATCCAGCGAACGCACTTCGATATATTCAATCCCGCCGCGCAGAAGCGCATCTGACGGCGTTTCTCCGCTACGCGTCACGCGTTTAGGGCGGATCGGCGCATACAGCTCGTTCTCAATCTGTAGCACGTTGCTGTTGATTTGCAGGCGTTTACCGTCCTTCTCCAGACCGATCTCCGCATACTCCGTGGACGGCGTTTTGATCGCGCGCTTCAATCCTGCCACATATTCATGCAGATCGTTAAACGTAATTCCAAGATTGCTTTGCGACTTATTGGTATAACCCAGGTCGCTCAAACGCAGCGACGTAGCATACGGCAGGTAGTACATACCGCAGTCCGTTTTTTCAAACGGCAGCGTGGTGGGTTTGCCCTGCAAGAATGAGGAACAAATAGCCGGAGAGGCGCCAAACAGATACGGAATGACCCACCCAAAACGGTAATAGTTACGGATCAGGCGGAAATAACCTGCGGAAATTTTCTCTTTCGCATCTTCCCCGTCCACGACGCCACACTTCGCCTGCCAGAATGCCATCGGCAGCGAAAAATTGTAGTGTACGCCGGAGATAGTTTGCATCAACGCGCCGTAACGGTTTTTCAACCCTTCCCGATAAAGCGTTTTCAAACGACCAATATTTGACGTACCGTACTGCGCCAGCTCAATATCCTGCCCTTCAGCAATATAGCAAGGCATACTCAGCGGCCACATTCGCTCATCACCCAAATTTCTGGCCGTATAGCGATGCAGGTCACGCATCAATGTGAGCATATGCTGAATATCGCCGTCTACCGGGGTAATAAACTCCAGCAGGGCTTCAGCAAAATCTGTCGTGACCCATTTGTGCGTCAGCGCCGAGCCTAACGCGTCAGGATGACCCGTGGTTGCCAGCGTGCCATCAGCGTTAACACGCAGCGTTTCGCGCTCCAGCCCGCGTTGAATCCCCTTTAGTGCCTGAGGATGCCTTTCCAGCCAGGTCAGAGCCTGTGATACGTCCGGGATCAAATTGACCTCCCGCCTGTCAAAATCGTTTTAATTAGCATAATTGTAATGGTGACGGTAAATGTCTATCCCACAATTAGTGCCACCACATAATGCCCTGAACCGTAGCGGCTGCGACGATAACGTAACGCAACGCTTTACCAAGGCATAAAAAAAAGAGCACTGGCCCCCACGAGATGCGCATCCATCCCGCTAATAGGCACAGCAAATCACCGATAACCGGCGCCCAGCTTAATAATAGTGTGACTGCACCGTAGCGCTTAAGCCAGCCAGTGGCTTTTTCCTGCCAGCGCGATGTTTTGCGCAACGGAAAAAAACGCCCAAGGATAACGTTAGTTAACCCTCCAAGGCTATTACCCATTGTTGCTGTTAAGACTAAGACCCAGGGATGACTTACCCCGGAGACTAACATGGCAACTAAAACAACTTCGGAATTACCGGGCAACAGCGTGGCGCTGAGAAAACTGCTGGCAAACAGTGACAGGAGCGACAGCCCGTCACTCACAATAGTCGAACGTCCACGGCATCCATTCCCGCCGCGCGTGCTGCCTGCAAGCCGAAATCCGCATCCTCAAACACGACGCATTGCGTCGGCACAACGCCCATACGCTCCGCACACAGCAGGAACGTGTCCGGCGCGGGTTTGTGGTGCAGAACATGATCCGCAGCGACAACTGCATCAAAATAACGACGCAGCCCCAGATGGGTCAATAGCGCTTCGGCAATTGCGCTTTCGCTGCCCGTTCCCACCGACAGAGGTCGACGGCCATACCAGGCTTTGACCACCTCAACCAGCGGCAGAGGCTCTACGCTATCCAGCAACATGCTTTTCACTGCATCAGTTTTTTCTTGCGCCAGCACATGAGGGTCAAGATCGGCGTGATTCAGTTCGATAATCGACTGCGCGATACGCCAGGTTGGAGAACCGTTAAGCGCCACCATCGCTTGCAGATCAAAGCGAAGACCATAGCGCCCTAATACCTCGTCCCACGCCTTACGGTGCGTCGGCTCGGTATCCAGGATGGTGCCATCCATATCAAAAATCAAACCCGCATAACGTTCGTACATCGTGTTCTCACAAACCAAATGACCAGATGTTACTTTATCGTAATTGACTGATTTTGTCGCTGACAGAGAAATGAGGATTGTTCAGGGTAGAGAGGTAATGGAGGTATTCAGGAGAAGATGGTGCATCCGGGAGGATTACTCGGCTGCGCCTCGCCCTACGGGCCGTTGCTGAAGCAACGTTATCCTCCCTGGTGC